>PBEB01000062.1 GCA_002717505.1 Leptospiraceae bacterium | reverse complement strand
ATGCCGGGCAGACCGAATACAATGGCCGAGCTATAAACGTAAGCTACCGTTATTGCAAGACCGATCAAAGTCATCATTCCAGGCTGTAGCTTTTTCACTTCATCCAACAGCCCGGCAAGAAAAGGCCATCCGCCGTAGAAAAAAAGCACCGTGGACAGTGCAAAAACAACGTAGCTTTGATAAGGAATCGACAGATCAAAGCCCAGAAATCCCTGAATCATCTTCGAGAGTGCAAGGATTGGAATTGTAAGAACCAGTGAAACGTAGAATCGTTTCTTGAAATCCTCAATCATATGGGCGTGATGATCGTGATGACCGCCGTGGCGCGATTCGCCTTGACCTGAGTGATCGCCGTGGCCCGAGTCGCCATGACCTGAATGATCGCCATGACCTGAATGATCGCCGTGGCCCGAGTGATTGCCGTGGCCTGAATGATCGCTGTGGCCCGAGTGATTGCCGTGGCCGGCATGGTTGTCTTGTTCTGCTTTTCCAGACATATCGTACCTCCTTATGGCCCGTAATCCGGACCGTCTGCCGGGGAAGACGCAGAGGCACTGACATGGTTACAGTGCCTCTGCAAAAAAAGTTGAAGCTAGGGATCGATTTCCCCGGATTGAATCAGTGTTCTCTCTTTCCAGAAAGAATAAAGCACCGGATACACAAGAAGCTCCAACGCGAAGCTAGTGACCAGGCCGCCAATCATGGGGGCGGCGATGCGTCGCATCAAATCGGAGCCGGTGCCATCGCTCCAAAGAATGGGCAAGAGAGCTACAAAGCCCGTGCCTACAGTCATGATCTTGGGTCGAACTCTACGAACCGCCCCATGCATAATCGCTTCCATGAGATCGGATCTGGTCCGAAGCAGGCCTTTCTTCTGGCGGTCCGCAACAGATAGATCCAGAAAGAGCAGCATAAATGCTCCCGTTTCTGCATCCAGGCCCATCAGGGCAATCATACCGACCCAGACCGCAATGGACATATTGTAATCCAGAGCATAAAGAAGCCACACGGCCCCCATTATGCTGAACGGAAGCCCCATCATAATGATAGCGGTTTTGAACCAATGCCTGGTGTTCATATACATCAAGGCCAGAATAATGACCAGAGTAATGGGAATCACAATCATCATGCGATCCGTGGCTCGCTGCATGTTTTCGTACTGTCCACTAAAACGGTAGGAATACCCCGGAGGCAGATCCAGATTCGCCTGCAAAGCCTGCTTGGCTCGCATCACGTAAGTTCCGATGTCAACGTCCTGAATATCCACAAATACATAGCCGGATAGCAGCCCATCTTCATTTCGAATCATCCCCGGACCTGAGACAATTTCAACATGAGCTACCTGGGAAATCGGGATCTGGGCCCCGGTTGGAGTAGTTACCAGAGTCCTTTCTAGATCACGAATAGAGTCCCTGGACTTTCTCTGGTACCGGACCTGAATGCTGTATCGCTCACGGCCTTCCACAGTGGTGCTTACATCCTGGCCTCCCACCCCAATGCGGATGGCTTTGTGAAGATCACCGACGGTGAGACCATACCGAGACATCAGTCCACGATGGGGAATAAGGTCGATGTAGGTTCCGCCGCGCACCCGTTCTGCATAAACGCTTCGACTGCCTTCCAGCTTCTGTAGGATCTGTTCGGTGCGCACAGTGAGCTTTTCGATTTCCTTCAAATCCTTTCCAAAAAACTTCACGCCAATGGGAGTGCGAATTCCAGTTGTGAGCATATCAATGCGACCGCGAATGGGCATGGTCCAGGCATTGGTCCAGCCCGGGAATTGCATGGCCTTATTCATTTCCTGGGTTAGCTCTTCATAGGAGATCCGATCGGACCAGATCCAGCTAAAGAGCCCATGCATAAAATCGGGAAGCCAGCTATACCATCGTTCCTTCTTTCTCCATTCCGATTCCGGCTTTAGAATCACCGTTGTTTCCACCATAGAGAGTGGAGCCGGATCAGTAGATGTCTCTGCGCGACCAGCTTTGCCAAATACCCGCTGAACCTCCGGGAATTTTTTCAATACCCGATTCTGCACCTGAAGCATTCGCTGCGCTTCGGAGGCAGATAGCCCCGGAATGGTTGTGGGCATATAAAGAATCGTCCCTTCGTTCAGAGGAGGCATGAATTCGGAGCCCAGGCTTACAAAAAGTGGAACCGTGCCTACAAGCAGCGCGCCACATGTAATCAATACCTGCTTTTTGAATTTCAGTACGAAGAGGCAGGCAGGTTCGTAAATGGAGAAAAGAAACCGGCTTATGGGATGGTCCTCTTCTTTATGATACTTACCTACGAAAAGAGCACTGGCGATTTTCGCCAGCCAGGCCGGTTGAAAATCAAAAGACTGAAACCTGGTAAACATCATCTGCACGGCAGGATTCAAAGTGATTGCAAGAATTGCAGCGATGGCCATGGCCAGGTTTTTGGAATATGCCAGAGGCTTGAACAATCGGCCTTCCTGTCCTACGAGCGCGAAAATCGGCATAAAAGAAACGGCAATCACCAGAAGCGAAAAGAAAATCGACGGTCCTACTTCTTTAAGGGCTTCGATGCGAACCCGCAGAAAGTCCTGCTTGATCTCCTCCGAATCCCGGCCATCGTCCGCTCCTCCGTTTCCTTCTTCCTGCCATTGCTGAATCCTGGTGTAAATGTTTTCTACCTGGATGATCGCACCATCTACCAGAACTCCAATAGAGATGGCAATGCCACCCAGACTCATCAGATTGGTAGTTACCCCGGTAAAGTACAGGGGTAGAAAGGACAGAAATACAGATATTGGAATGGTTATGGCTGCAGAGCTTGCAGATGGAATGTGCAGCAAAAAAATAATAATTACGACACTGACGATAATCATCTCTTCGATGAGCGTGCCTGTAATCGTTGAAATTGCCTGGTTAATCAATTCAGAACGATCGTAAGTGGTGACGATCTTCATTCCCTCTGGCAAGGAATCTTTCAGCGAATCGATGCGCTCCTTTACCCGGTCAATGACGTCCAGGGCATTTTCTCCATCCCGCATGACGACAATAGCGCCCACGGTGTCCCCTTTTCCGTCCAGATCTGCCACGCCCCTGCGAATATTGGGCCCAAACTGTATATGGGCCACATTTCGCAATAGCACAGGATCTCCGGTGGATGGATCGATTTTCAGTACTATGGATTCCAGGTCCCTGAGATCGCGAATGTATCCTCGACCTCGCACCATGTATTCTCGGCCTGCGAATTCCATGATTCGGCCGCCGGATTCCATGTTGGATTCACGAATGGCCTGTACCACCCGCTCCAGGGATATGTCCAGAGACTGCAGCTTCGTAGGATCGATCATTACCTGATACTGCTTTTCCACACCTCCCACCGAGGCCACTTCCGAAACTCCGTCCACGGCCTGGATCTGGTATTTCAGATTCCAGTCCTGATAGCTTCGTAGGTCGGCCAGACTGCTGTTTCCGGTTTCATCCGTTAATGCGTATTGATACACCCAGCCCAGAGCACTTGCGTCCGGTCCCAGTTCCACAGAGACTCCCTCCGGCAGATTGGGCTGAACCTGGGAAAGGTATTCCAGCACCCGCGACCGTGCCCAATAAAGATCCGTACCATCTTCGAAAATAACGTAAATGAAAGAATTGCCATAGTCCGATACGCCGCGAATGGTCTTCACTTTTGGTGCACCCAACATGGCCGAAACAATCGGATAGGTTACTTGATCCTCGATAATGCCGGGGCTCTGATTCCATTTCGCATAGACGATGACCTGGGTATCGCTTAGATCGGGAAGGGCATCCACCGGGATGTTGCGGATGGCCCAGTAGGAGGCCCCCATCATGATGGCCACCGCGGCCATCATGGCATACTTATGACGAGCGGAGAACTCGATGATACGATCAATCATTGATGCCCTCCGAATTCTTTGAACGTTTCATCTTCTCTGGATTGGATGTTCCGTCTGATGGGCTTGAATCTTTGGGGTCACTATGCCCATCATGAGATTCATTGTTTCCTGATCCATGATCGTGCCCGAACTGACGAAAAGAAGATTTGAGCTGTGCTTCCGAATCAATGAGGAAAGTTCCGTTGTCCACAACTCGTTCCCCTTCTTTCAGACCTTCTAGAATGACAACACCCTGATCCAGTTCCGGCCCTACCTCAACATGTCGCACTTGAAGTCTACCTTCGCCTTTATCCACAAAGACATAGCGACTCTGGCCATTGTCTACGATGGAAGACCTGGGGACGATGAGCGACTCTCCCAGAGGAACTGAAATATCCACATGCACAAATGAATCCGGCCGTATTTCACCCCCGGCATTTCGCACAAGGATACGAGCATCGATGGTTCTTGTTGTTGAGCCTACAACGGGAGAAAGCGAAATTACTTCTCCGCGAAATCCTTCGCTTCTCGTTCCTGGAATATGGACTCGGGCTGTAAGACCGGGAGTAACAGATCCTACATCAGATTCGTATAGAGTTGCGTATACCCATACAGGTCCGCCGTCTCTGGGATTGTACAGACTTTCGTAGGCCGCGCGATAACGGGTAATGTTGGCTATTTCTCTTCCGCCCATTCCCAGAAGCTTGAGCCTGGAAATGGCGGCTTCCCGAAGCGATGGATCACGATAAACCATCAGATACTCTTTCACAGCCACGCCCAGCTCTGGATCAAAAGCTCCACGTCCGGTTGTTTCTATATGAAAGCTTGCATCGATCTTTTTTACAGTGCTGTAGGATACTCCGATCAATTGCTGTCTTTCGGTGCTGACATTAACCAGTGGACCATCGGACTCAGAAGAATCCATCTCCATGGACTTCTCTCCGTCTTTCGCCTCGCCATCTTTCGAGTGGTTATGGCCTTCCAGCATAACTGGCACCAGGTCCATGTTGCAGATAGGACATTTGCCGGGCCGGCTTTCATTGATTTGCGGATGCATGGGGCAGGTATAATGCGAAATTCCCTGCTCTGCGAGCTGCTCTCGTTCAGTTTTTCCGCAGCCCGCAACAAAGGCTGCCAGTACTGTCATAGCGATCAAGACTATCCAGAGCTTTCGCCTATGCGCCCCGCCGCTCACAGACGCCATCTGGTTAGCTACGGCGCTATCCTTGAACCGATTTGATCTGGAAGCTCCGATTCTGGACACCCAGGCAATTAGTGACATTGTCTGATTCGCCTGGCTAATTCTTAGTGATTCTTCTGGATTATTCATTTTCGTTCTCCTCTGCCAGCAGCAGGGTATTGGTAAGTTCGCTGCGCGCCACGATCCACATGGCGATCTGCTCTTCCAGGGCCAGCTTCTGCAGATTCACGTTGTAATAGGCATTCCAGGCCTGAATGACACTGGTGAAATCCGCGGATCCCCCCTGGTAGGAAAGCACCGACGACCTTCGCGCAGTCCAGGAGTTGGGTACCAGGCGATTTGTGTAGATTGCCTGACGGGTTCTTCCTTTGCGAATTCTCTCATCCAGACTGGCTATTTTCGCTTGGATCTGTCTTTTTACATCCAGCTGTTCCTGCTCGGCAGCCTTGCGATCCTGGTCAGCCGCTTCCAGGTTCTTATGATTCGAGAGACCGGACCAGAGGGGTATGCGAATCTGTAGGCCCAGTTTATACGTGGTCTGTTTTCCGGTGCCAGAAGGATAGATTAGATTTCTGTCCTCTTTGCCATATGCGGCGAAGACACCCAGGTCAGGGGCGTAGTCCAGATTGGCCAGGGTCTTTCTGGATTCTGCCTCCTGTTGCATTGAGCGAACCCGGGCCAGGATCGGCAGATTTTCAATGTGATAGGTTCGATTCTGGAGATCACGTAGATATTGCTGAAACGGCTCTTTCTTCAGGAGGAATGATTCAATGGAATGTTCTCCCTCTCGTCCATCGCCTTCGGAACCCGAGGCTGCATCTCTGCGAAAATACTGTAACTCATCGCGAATGGATTCCAGTTCGCCCAGAAGCATCTCGGCTCTTTCGCGAAAGGTATCTGCCTGAACTCGGGCCAGAGACACATCGGAAAGACTTCCCTTGCCTGCACCATACCGAGCTCTGGCAATGCCCTCCAGGGCCGCCGCCGCACCGGCCAGCTCCCTGGTGAATCGCAAGCTTTCTTCGACGCGATGATACCGTGCCAGAAGCCCCAATAGTTCGCCGATGGTTCTGTTTCTGTTCATCAGAAACTCGTACCCTTTTTGATCTGCCTGATATTCCTGAACGTTAGATTTTGCTGTTAACTTTCCCGGAAATGGAATGGGCTGGGTTACCTGAACCTCATAGCTACTTGCATCCTTTAGATTGTAATTGGTGGGATAGGCGGCCCGTTCCTCCTGACTTCCGGAGCCTCGCGTTATGCGAATCTCGGGATCGGGATAGGTGAAATCCGCGTATGTAGCCCTGGCTTCTTGCGCCGAGTATCGTAGCTTTTCTTTTACGATTCCTGGATGGTTCTTCACCTGCATCCATAGCTTTCGCTCAAATTCAGAGACTTCGGTGGATACATTCAGATCCGGATTCGCACTTTCCAGGGATTCCTCGTTTCGGGATACAGCCTCCGGCGAATCGGCCTGAACGGACGCATTTGCGAATACGCTGCATGCCAGAACTGTGCAGAGTATCCAGCCGATTGCTTGCCTGCCACGTGCCGTCCCACGTGCCGTCCGAGGTTCGAGAACAGGAAAGACACCGGCTATCTTTCTGGTTGAAAAGCCGTTTAATTGCTTCCGCGATGCCGGTTGAAATCCTTCGAAACAGATTTCACCTGCGTTTTTTTCTATGTGGTTCCGCGCCGTTGGAGCGGAACGGTATTGTTTGTACATTGTAAGACTCCTGCCTGAGAAATTGAATCTGGCAGAAATCTTAATTCAGGAATTGCTGGTTCTGGACATGGAGACGCACCGAATCCGGCGGTCTCGAAACTTCCACAGATGCTACATTCTGGACTTGTGTAGTTTGATAGGAAATGGTGATGGGAGCAGGCAATCGCTCGAACAAGAGAATTGGCCTGGCCATTGCAGGCTGGGCCGGCGCATCATTTACTGTTTCGTTGTTACAGCAACTGGCGCTTTCATGGGATTTGGAAGAATCCTCAGAACCGGTTTCCCTTGCTTCGCCAGCTCGGTTCGAACCATGGCAGGGAAGTCCGGAAGCGTTATCCGCTGCATTCATATTCATGGAACGTTCGAGCATTCCATGAACATCACTGCTGACAGAAGAATCTGCCATCGTGTGGGCACATAATCCGGCCGGACAGAAAATTAGCCTGAAAACAACGGCCGCCACAATGAGCGGTCCGGTAGACCTGTACACCAAACGACGCACTTGCCTTTAAATACGCCGAGCAAGGGACAGGACGTCAATCTTTTTTCGAAAGATTGAATCGCGAACTCCGCCAGATAAACTCTATTCCACTGCCATAATGAACCCGGACAACTATTTCCCGCAATCCAGAAGTCCAGATTCGGTCTCAAGAAATTGTCAATTGCAAAGTATACTGACCGGAGCTGCCTTCAGAGTCTATTATTACATAGATAACTTCCCCTCCGCCGGTACTGTTTGTATAGGTATTCGACTCCCCTGCACCAGAGCCATTGCCATTGGTGCGACTTTTGCATTCAGAGGCAATGTCAGGATCACTGGTTATAATCAACACAGGATTAAAATTGGAACTTGAAATATTGGCAGTTAGTGTATTGCCATCCGGAACGGAGATTGAATACACTCGGTCGAACCCGGATGTAATCGCTGTGCCACAGGGCCCTGCATAGGAATTGTAGACGTTCGTTGCTGAGTTGGTACAGTCCGTGGCGGAGACTCCACTGGTTAGCGCTACCGCCTGGGCTTTGCTATCTCCAGTACCGGCATTATCTTCGGTAGTGCAAGTCGAGGTCCCACCACCTCCATCTCCGATTAGCGAAACAGCAATAGCAGCCAGAACCGAAGGTTCTATTTCGGCCTCCTCGGTCCCGGTTAGATCTTCTATGGCCGAGCAATGAATCATTGCCGCCATACCAACAATCATTGATGCATATTTTAGAGTTATCATAACTATGTATCTGGTTTTTTCTACGATGTGTCAACTGGAAAGACATTGGCCGTGTCAGCCATTGACTCAAAACCCCGGAGGATTTCTACCCAGTGATACTATTTATCAAAATACTGCCACGGAGTATTTACCAGAACGGCCAAAAAGAAACCAGTCAACTAGCGGGATTCAGCAGAAAATTGTATTCCATGGCTGCCTTCCCTGGAACAGATCCTTCTTTGCACTCACCCGGCGATGCGCGGTGGATGTTCTGCGGAAAGCAAAGGGGCGCGCCGAAGACTGGCTTCGTCAGTAAAGACTCCCTTGAAATTGGGAAGCTGCTTCAGGACACTCAGATGGGCTCGCTTATTCACCGTATAGAAATACAGTTCAAAGCTGGAATAGGGCTCCAGGCTCCGTTTCAGATCCTGCAGCGCCTCCCCTCGATAGGGCAGATGCAGGCGCTGGCTTTGAAATGGAAAGAGCGAAGCTTCTGATTGATCCAGATCCTTGAAGAGGTAACCGGCTTCGAATCCCAGAAATAGAGCTTCATTTACAATGGTCCAATCAAAGGACGAAATGATGGGCTGAGCAAAGCCTTTTAGATCCGGTAAAACGCGGTGCAGGGTTTCTGCATCGTCCTTGATTTCAAAGTTGATGGTTATGGGCTCGGAACTGTATTTTTCCTTGAAGCGCTGAAAGGTCATCAGTCCGGGAAAGTATTTTTGAAACTCGGGCAGAGTAAGATCCTGCACACGCTCATCTATCTGAAACATACGAAACAGTGTATCGTCATGGAACAGAACGATATGTCCATCTTTCAGCCGGACCAGGTCCAGCTCCAGGGCCCGAAATCCCAGCCTCAGCGCTTCATCAAAAGCAGCCTCGGTGTTTTCGGTGTGGATGCGGTGCATTCCGCGATGAGCAAAAAGTTTCATAGACGGCTAATGCCTATTTCGTCGTCTTTGCAGGTGTCATTTATGTGACAATCCAGAAACCATTCATCTTCCAAGCTCTCGGGCGTTTTTTCTTCAGTATTTAATCTTGAGTCTATTCAATCGCACATCATCCGAATGCCCAGGAACTGAAACCGTACAGAATTCCAGATTGCCAGTGTCCAATGCCATGTTTCCTCTCCAAGCCTGGTCATCTTAAGCATTGCAGGTTGCCTCTGATCGGATCAAGGAATCAGAATCCATGCCGTTTAAGCTACGCAAAGGCTGCCTGATGGGCCTTCCCTGGCCTGCTTCCCCGGCCGGATCAGGTTTTCGGGGCAAACGACTCTTCTTCCTGAGAAGGGCATGCAACCGTCCGGGAAGCCCCCCGACCATTCGTTACATTTCTTAAACTTTTCGAGTAACGTTTTTGTCATTGATTCGAAACATATTGAGTTGCATAGTCGCAGTCAGAAAACAGGCCATTTGAGGGCTCGGCCCAATCAGGTCTGCGGCGCCAAGGCGTCAGATTAAAAAGGAAGAGGTGCAAGATGCCGAATCCAGGAATTATTTCGACGGACAGAAAACTGGAAGTCCGTCTGGCAGAAAACCAACTGGAGATTGAGAAAGCTCTGGCCCTGCGCTACGAAGTGTTCAATCTAGAAATGAATGAAGGATTGGCCGAATCAGTGGCCACCGGTAAGGATCGGGATGATTATGATCTTTACTGCGATCATCTGATTGTTCTGGATCGCACCAGAGATGAGAAGATCGTAGGAACGTATCGTCTTCTAAGAGCTTCCATAGCTCGGAAAAACATTGGCTTCTATTCCGAAAACGAATTCAATCTGGCTGCGCTGGAGAATCTCCCTGGCGAAGTTGCAGAGATTGGTAGAAGTTGCGTTCACAAAGACTATCGTGATGGGTCGGTAATTTCCATGCTCTGGATTGGCCTGGGCAACTACATGAATCAATTCAATGTGCGTTTCCTATCAGGATGCGCATCCCTGCATACTACTGATCCGGTGGAAGCGTCGGAAATGTATGCATGTATGAAAGCCAAAGATATGATGGCAGAACTGAAATATCAGGTAGAGCCCCTGGAGACTCATAAACTGGAAGGCTTTGATCCTAACTTCCAGATCTCCGATATAAAAGCCACCTACAAAAGAATGCCCGCATTGCTCAAAGGTTATGTTCGAGCAGGATCTCGATTCTGCAGTGAGCCGGCCCTGGACAATGAATTCGGAACTATCGATTTTTACATCATCTTTGATAAGACCGAAGTAGATAAGCGATACGGAAGGCATTATCTCTAAGGACTGATCGAGGATCACCCCTGGTCGGCTCTCGAGCAGGTCAGGATCTCCGAGAACGAGGGAAGGGCGCCAATGAGGTGCCCTTTTTTCTTTCATTTGCTGGTCGATCTCAAGTTTCTAGAGTACTTGAAAATCTATGAAGTTTCCCTATTACCTTGGTATTGCTATCTTAACGTTGATCGGAGCCTCGCTGCAATGCTCTGCGGCCAACCTGACTTTCGCCGGCACGCCCGACCCGAATTCTGGCCATGGGATTCTCGGAAAGCACAGAGACAACCTGGGGCTTAATAAGATCTCTACGAAAAAGCAACTGCGAATCGCTGGCGTGGATCGCTGGAATAGTTGGCTGGTGCGCTGGTTTACTCCGGCCGATGATGCGGTTCAATCCTTCGAAGCCACTATGGGGTTATCAAATCCCTTTATTCGAATGGCGCTACACAACCAGGGCTCAGAGAGCGCGGTCTATACGCTAGATGGAGATTCCTTTGTAGGCGGCTCGAACCTGGATCGTCTCTACATCGGCCCTATGCGCGACTACATGACCTGGACTCTTCGATTACCATTGCGTGAGGACTTGCAATATCACGGGAAGCGAACCTTGAATGAACATGAGTACTTCACCTTTTTCTTTGCATCCGGGGATCTAAATGATCCAGCTACTGACCATTATCGGATCTATCTGGATGCACGGAATCTCGAAGTAAGACTGATCCAATTCACTCTCCGGGAACTGGCAGAATCATACAGCGGTTGGATTCATTATTCCGATTACAGGTCCGTGGATGGCATCAGGATTCCATTCTTGATTTCGATTCAAGAGTCCCCCGCAATATCCGGAGCGGATGAGCAGCAATACGTGCATCGCATTGAAGTGAAGAGCGCGCAATGGATTGAGATGGACCGGAAATAACCGGCTGCGCTTTCTGAGGAGTTTTGCCCCTGGCCGGTCAGACCGATCCCCCTCCTCGGAGAGCCCGAAAACGTTACTCTGGCCAGGCTGGCTTGCCGGATCATAAATCGGTTGATGAGGTAGGCATCCCTGTTAAGATCCTTCTTAAGGCTAATAATGCCCCGGGGAGTTCGGAATTCAATCACAGGCTGAAAAAATCGTCCGCTCGAATAGGAAAGCGAGCAAGCATGTGTCCGGCTTACCTATCCTTTCANANTCGAGCNGNACGGATCATTCGGCCCGGACNGCTGGCATGCCCTGGCTCACCTCGNTCAGGATGGCCGTTTCCTTGATGCAACGAAGCCGGATGTTCCCCGCCTTTTACTCGCTAACCTGTCTTCTCATTTTGCTCACTCCGACTTTGGGTCAGGCCCGGGATATTAATACCGGTCTGCGACATATCAGTCTGGACACTCTGCCGGGAAACGGTCCAATCAGCGCCCTACAGGCACCATATTCCTTTCACTCCTATCTGGACCAGGATGATCGAACCGTCGGTGAGATTCGAAAGTTGCCAGACTCCCACTGGATACGAAGCAANCGAAANGACATCAACCATGGTTACACCTCTGCAGTGCTCTGGATCCGAATACAGCTGAACAACAATACCCGGGCACCCATGGAGATTTTGCTGGAGGAGGACTTTACCCTCATTCGCTCTATAGATGCGCTGGTTTTNTCCCCGGAAGAGGCACAGCCTGTTGACCATGCGCAAATCGATCGCACTCTGAAATTTGCGAAAAGACCTATCCCATTTTCTAATCCGGTAATGCCGCTAATCATCCCTCCCGGAAAGCATACAGTNTATGTTCGTTTGTCCTCGGATATGGATATGATTGCTGCCTTGCAGATCTGGGATCCCCGGAGTTTTCAAAGGGATGCGGAAAGCAGGCTTTTAATTTTTGGNATTCTGTACGGTTCCGTGCTTCTTATGGCGCTGTACAATGGACTTATCTGGCTTTCGCTTCGAGACAGAAGCTATTTCTTGTATTCACTCTATAGCCTGGCATTTCTTTTCTATTTTCTGTCTTACTATGGTCATGGCGCCCAGTTTCTCTGGGGCTCCTTTCCCTGGTTTGAACAACGTGCCGTTCCCATAGTGATGGCCCTNCAGATAGGGCTTTTTGGCTCGGAGTTTTTCCGGCTTTTTCTGAACATCACGAGGAAACAAAAATATCAGTACTGGTGTCTTCGAGGGATTCAGATCTTTAGCGCAGGATTGCTGACTGCAAGCCTTACCATTCCCCCCGCCAGAGTCATCGTCCTTTATCCATTATATGCCATATCTGGAATTCTTATCATTGCTGTCATTTCTGTGGTCCGATACAGGCAGGGTTTTCAGCCCGCTCTATTTTCCATTTTCGCATTTCTGATTTTATGGGTCACTGGAATTGGATCCTCTTTGAGAAGTCTTGGGCTTGTTCCGTATAATAATATCACTATGTACGGAGTGGCGTTCGGAAACGTTGCGGAATTGCTTTTGCTGTCCTTTGGCCTGGGCTATCGCCTTCGCAAGTTAGAGGANGAAACAGAAACCACCGGAAAGNGAAATCAATCTCTCACAAGTCTTCTTCAGGGCCTTCCCTATGCCATTCTCCTGAGACAGGCCGGAGACCTTCTNTTTGCCAATCGAGCGGCGCATACTCTATACAAAGATATGGAACTGCCGAACTGGAAAGAATCGGGAATCTATGCATTCCGTCAGAACCAGAGGGACCGGTGGATNTCTGTGCATGCGGCTGATATCCTGATGGAAGGACGATGGGCCAGACTTCAGTTTCATTCTGAGATCACTGANGAAATGGAAAGCAAGCTGGCTCTTGAGGAAAAACATGCATCAACTNTGGATGCGAAAATGCAGTCCGAGGAAAACCGAAGGGCCCAGGATGAGTTTCTTTCTTCCATGACAGCAGAGATTCGCAAACCGATGTCTGCTGTTTACCTGGCCGCAGATGTAATCAATCAACTGGATCTGGACTCGGATCAAAAGGATCTTTCCGGGATATTACTCCGAAGCGCAGCAACACTGGTTTCTCTTTTGAACGATCTGGAAGAGGTATCGCGTCTGGAATCCGGTACTTTAAACATTCACAGGGAATCCGTGGACCTCTCTGAATTGTTAAAGGACACGGTAGAGCTCTTTCGCACCAGCGCGCAAAAGAAAGGTCTAACATTAAGGCTGGATCTAAAACCCCTGCCTGCAGCCCTGGAGCTGGACAAAACACGACTTCAGCAAGTCATGAGCAACCTCATCAGCAATGCGATCAAGTTCAGCGATGCCGGGCTAATTGAAATTCGAGGGGTTTATGAAGGTGGGTCCCTGGAAATCTCGGTGGCAGACAATGGACCCGGAATCCCGCCAGAGAAGATGCATCGCCTGTTTCGCAGATTTGAACAGCTGGATCCGGGAACTTACAGGCGGTTCGGGGGCACAGGTCTTGGACTGGCCATCAGCAAGGGAATTCTGGAGCAGCTGAATGGAGAAATCGGTTGCGAAAACCGTAAGGAAGGCGGAAGCCGCTTCTGGATTCGCCTTCCAGCCAAAAAGCTCGAGGGCCAGGGACCATCGGATATAGACAGTACATCGACTTCAGTGCAGGGGTTGCGGGCCGGACTCTCCATTGTGCAAGATGATGCTGCGGAAATGCTGGAAGCTCAGCTCAGGCTTCTTGGCATAAATGTCATTCGCCTGGACGGCACGGAGGCAAGCTGGCAACGAGCGGAACTGGAATTTCTTATAACAGAAAACTGGCAGGATCCNTCTCCATGGCCATCCATTCTCTGGAATGCCGATGCCCGGGATCCAGGCCATTGCCCGTGGCCTATCCTCACTCCGCCCTGTTCCAGCCGAGAACTTGCGAAAATCATTCGTGATCTAATGGCTGCAAAAGAGGACCTTTCTGCATGAGCGGCGATCTGACAGAAATTCAGCAATTAGCTGTCCTGCACGGACTGATCTATGGAGCCACGGCCATTCTATTTCTGTACAATGCATTTCTGGCCATGGCCACCAGGGATTTGCTCTATCTCAATTATTCGGCGCTGTCTGTGTCCGTGCTTCTTTTTCAGTTTCTACAATTCAGCCCGGATCCAGTCTACAGCCTCCCTGGCGGTTCTGTTCAAGATACCACCACCTCAATCAGCCTGCTTTTCGCAACCGGAGTGATGGGAACGAATTTCTTACGAAGTTTGCTGTTGCTCCAGAAACCCCGAGCAGGCTACTATTTCTCTTTGGTTCTAATCGCGACATTCCTGGGCCTCATATCCGTGCTCTGGTTCCGTCCGAATTGGCATGGTCCATGGGTTTCCTGGGTTGCCCTCATACCCGTACTGTTTTTTGTCTTTCTGTCCGCGCAACAGGCTCGCCTCGGTTTTCGTCCGGCAGCCGCCATCCTGCCAGGCTTGATCATCGCATTGCTGGCCGGTAGCCTTCACCAATGGCTTATCCACAGCGAAAACAATGACCCCCGAGCGGAACTGGTATTGCCCCTGGGCGCTCTGGGTGCCCTTCTTTTCTTTTCCATAGCTCTGGGTCTTCGCATCCGATCCGTAAGATTGCAGGCATTGACCGGCAGGAATCGTGAAGACTTCCTCAAGACCTTATTGCAGGCTTCTCCCTTTCCCGTTCTGGTTCTGCGAGAGCCATGCGCCGGCCCAGTATTCTGGAACCAGGCGGCGGAGAATCAGTACCATGTTGATGCAAACTGGAGTCTCCTGACTCACATTCTGCCCGATGATGCCAGTAGCCTCCCACAAGAAATCCAGCAGGAGGAGCTGGATCGCAAATTAGTTTCGATTCGAAGTCATTCGGGTCGTATGCTCGAAACGGCGATTTCAGTGCGAAAGATCGTTTTTCATGGCGATCCTGCATTCCTGCATCTGCATGTGGATCGTACGGCCGAACTGCAAACTCGCAGGGGTCTGGAAAAGGAACAGCAAGCCCTGGAACATGCTGTGCAAGAACTGGAAGATTCTACCAGAACAAGGGACGATTTCATCGCAGCGATGAGCCATGAAATCCGAACGCCCATGTCCGGAATCCTTTCCGCGGCGGAATTGCTGGAAGAATCCTACCGCAACGAACCAGTGCAGGCTAGCGGAGTGAAGCCAGGGTTGATTCTTTCCACGTTACAGAGAAACGCTTACCGGCTATTGCATCTACTGAACGACATCCTGGACTACGCTCGCCTTGGTGCAGGCAAAATGGAACCGTCCCCCCATAGATTTCGGATCGCCGAGTTTGTTCAGTCTACAGTCAGTCGTCTTGAGCCCATCTTTCGCCAGGCCAATCTGGTTATTCATTATCAAATGTCCGGAAGCGGAATAGAGGTACGTGCCGATAGCGGCGCCATACGGCAGATTCTGGATCGGCTTGCGTTTTCGTTATTGAGTAGTCGACGGGACGGTAATGTATCAGTCTCTCATGAAATTGCGGCTGGCAAAATGCGCTTCANGATTCATGTGAAGGCGCGGAGTCTTCCGGGCGCTGATCCGGAATTGATCCGAAGAATAATGTTTGGTTCCAGCAATTACCGTCCGCGTAATGCCAGAGAACTCAGCCTGACACTGGCGCGTGGATTACTTCACATGATTGGTGGAGAACTTGATCTCCACAAATTGGATTCGAAGGAAAGCGAGCTGGAAATCTCCTTTCCGGTATCGGTAGTCAGCGAAATGGCCAATCGGACCCTGGATCAAAAGCTTTCTATCAGAATCCTGCTCTTCGAAGACAACGAGGACAATGCCGTGCTATTGCAGAGGCTCCTGAAAAAACGAGGATACGCGGTAACCGTGGCCACCACAGCCAGAAGCGGTATTGAAATGATCAAGGATCAATCCCCGGATCTTGTATTGATGGATTTACACCTGCCGGACATGGATGGGTTTCAGGCAGCTCGATTTCTACAGGAGACTTATGGCAGTGAATGCCCCCCGGTGGCTGCCCTTAGCGCCAGCACGCTGGAAAGGGATAAAAAGGAAGCGATGGAAGCAGGGATGGTGGCTTTTCTATCCAAGCCCATTCAAAAGGAACAATTTGAATCCCTGATTGCAGAATTGTTCAGCCAGAACTGACGGGATTGCTGACAGAATAAAGAGATCCCCGAACACGCTGGCGCAATGCCAGTAGCCGCCAGACCCGGACCCTTCCNGNTATTAGAAGCGAAAACAGCCAGACCCGGAGAATCGGAGGGCATGCTACAGGGTTGCCAGAGCGTTTCCGCGCAGAAAAGGGATGTTCACCTCGAAACAGGTGTCNATNCACCATCCGTGCATATACACCCTTTTTTTCTTGACGTCAGAGCTGCGATTTTTTTTGGTGCATATACACGTATCAAAGGAGCGACTTATGACTGATGTCTATATTTATGATCATGTCCGAACCCCCCGTGGGAAAGGAAAGAAGCGCGGTTCACTGGCTCATGTGCATCCGCAAAACCTGGCTGCGGCCACTCTAAAAGCCCTGGAAAGCAGAAACAAACTGGATCCTTCTCTGGTAGAGGATGTTATCCTGGGCTGCGTTTCTCAGGTAAATGAGCAATCCAGCTGTATTGCACGGTACTCCGTAATGGCCGCTCAGTGGCCAGAAAATGTCCCTGGCTACACAGTGAACCGATTTTGTGGATCCGGTCTTCAAGCTGTAAACAACGGTGTTGGAGCCATTGCTTCCGGAATGTCAGATCTGATCGTAGCCGGTGGAGTTGAATCCATGAGCGCTGTGAAAATGGGAGCCGACATGGGCGACCTGGGAATGGATATGAGTATCGGAAACCCCATCGTTGCCGAGAACTACAACCTGGTGCCCCAGGGGATCTCCGCAGATTTGATCGCTACAAAAGAAAAATTCAGCCGTGAGGATGTGGACAAGTTCGCTGTTGAGTCTCAGCAACGGGCCGATGCTGCTATCAAAGATGGTCGCTTCAAAAACTCCATTGTGCCCGTCGAAGGCAAAGACGGTAAACCGGTAGANCTAGACGAACATCCTCGTATTGAGAGCGATCTGGACTTTCTTTCCAATCTGCCTGCAGTATTCAAAACCATAGGCGANAAGCAACTGGATGCTATTGCACTGAAAACTTACAAAGAATTCGATTNCATCAACCATGTGCATACCCTGGGTAATTCATCCGGCGTTGTGGATGGAGCCGGTGTTGTCATGCTGGGTAGCGAAAAAGCCAAAGAATTTGGCCTGAAGCCTCGTGCACGAATTGTATCCATGGCTTCCTATGGCTCCGAGCCTACTATTATGCTCACAGGACCTGTTCCTGCGGCTAAGAAAGCGCTGGATAAAGCAGGACTGAAGCCTGAAGACATCGATCTGTGGGAAATCAATGAAGCCTTTGCTGCTGTAGTTCTTTATGTAATGAAAGAGCTAAACATTCCTAGAGATAAAGTGAACGTAAACGGTGGAGCTATTGCCCTTGGTCACCCTCTGGGAGGCACCGGCGCTATTATCCTGGGAACTCTGGTAGATGAACTGGAGCGCCAGGAGAAAAAGTACGGATTGGCTACTCTTTGCATCGGCGGCGGTATGGGTATCGCTACTGTTATCGAGAGAGTATAATCAGTCTCAGATTTCTGGTCGGGCATTCGCAAGGATGCCCGGCTAACTCTGGCCCGGGGCCAGTAAATCCCTGCTAAAAAAGGACCCTGCATCAACTCGTTGGGCTGTATCAGTCAGAAGGTCTCTTACCATGTCAGATTCAGACAAAAAACATACCCGAAACCCCAGGGTGCTACCGCATGCCGAGTTAGAGCCACTGACCTATCGAATTGCAGCTGAGTGCGTTTGTTTAAACCTTCGGAAAGCATCCCGTTTGATCACTCAGTATTACGATCAAATCCTGGAACCAGCGGGGATTCGTTGCACCCAGCTTACAATTCTGGCTGCCATTTCAAGGATTGGGAATCGATCCTTAACAGACCTGGCCCAGTCCCTGGCCATGGATCGCACCACTCTGACCAGGAATTTGAAGCCTCTGGAAAAGCATGGCTGGGTCATTCGAGCAGATAGCCCCAATCACAGAATGCGCAATTACGAGCTGTCCAGCAGTGGAGAGCAGGTTCTTAAAGAAGCCGTGCCGCTCTGGCAGGAAGCTCAGGATTCCATAGAAAAAATGCTGGGAGATAGTCGTCGAAAAAGGCTTTTTCAGCATCTACTGCGGGTCACAGCTGCAGGCCGGCGAGCCATCAAAAAAGGGGAGCTGGACCCGGAGGCTTGAACCGTCCGTGATCCGACCTTCATCCAGTTAATCCCATCCAGCATTCTTCAGAAAGAATATTCTCAAAGTCCTTGATCCAACCGGGTCCAATTTGCAAAAATGGGAACAATACTGGTTGATTTAACGTCCAAAGGATGTAAGAGAAGCTATAGCTCTGGAGAAAATCATGAAAAAAACGAAATTAGCACTAATACTGGGAATGGTAGCAGCCTTTGCTTTCACGGGAGCTGTATTCGCAGAAACTCTATATGTTGTAAGCCCGGCCGCCAAATTGCTCAAAGAGCCTAAAATGAGCTCCACCGGTCCCGCTCTTAAGCCTGGAACCCAGGTGAACAGTAGCGGACAACAGGGTATGTTTGTTCAGGTACAAAGCCCCATGGGATCCGGATATGTCTCTAAACTGTTCGTATCCAAGTACGCCCCCACTGGAAAAGTGGATACTACCAAGATCAAACTGAATCAACAAGTGGCCACAAGAGACAAAGCTTCGGCCTATAGTGAGACAGCCGCTGCCAGAGGATTCTCCACAGGTACCGATGAAAGATTCGATAACCCCGAAGCATTTGATTTTAGCGAAGTAGACTGGATCGAGAAACAGAAACCGAACCAAAAACAAGTGGACATTTTCCTCCGCCAGGGAAAGCTCCATAAGTTTGGATCATGAGGTTTCATCGTAATTACTTAAATCAAAACAAAGCCGTAGTCCAGAAAGCTACAGCTTCCTTTCTTGCACTGGGTCTGATACTCATCACGGCCCAGTGTTCCTCTCTCAGCCCCAAAGACCGTAGCCTCCGCGAGGTTGCCGTGGGTCGAGCCCTTACAGCCCGATTTGCCAAAGCAGATGGCATCCTTAAGAATTCCACAGCAACGTCCTATGTTTCCCTTGTAGGACAGGCTGTTGTTGAGGCCGCCGGGCAATCCGACCGAGATTACCACTTTGCCATTCTGGACACAGATGAATCAATCTCTGTAGCCGGTCCCGGTGGTTATATTCTCATCAGCAAAGGATATATCAAGAGTCTATCCTCCGAAGCGGAGCTGGCTGCCGTTCTTGCCAGAGAAGTGGCCCATGTGGCGCTGGCTCACCATGACGATTCCTTGCTGACCGATGGTTCCTTGATCGAGACATCGGAGTCCGGCTCAGAAGAGCTGTACGAAACCATTCGGCAGGGAAAGCGCTCTGGCCCGCAAGTCTTCGAGGCCGATGCAGCGGCAGCGTTCTATCTTTCCAGCCTGGGTTATGATCCGGCTGTGCTGGTTCGGGTAGTGGAACTGGGAATTCCCCAGAAAAATGCCCCTGCCACCGAACGTCAGAACAAAGTCAAATCAGTGATCGAACAAAATGGCCTCTCCGGCCAGCAGACCAACACTGCCCGGTTCCAGGCCAGCACACGGGGTCTGTAGTATGCTAAAAAACAAGAAGGTCTGGTTTGGAATCCTGACCATCGTACCGATCGTTCTTGTGCTGGTGCTCCATTTTCTGGGAGCACTGGCCAGGGTTGAGAACCGCATTACCGATTTGCGTTACATCTATTTTAATCCCGGTCATGAGTTCAGCGAAGACATCCTGCTTCTTGAAATCGACGAACAGTCCCTGCAAAAGCTGGGTCAAGATCCTATATATGGTCGATGGCCATGGAAACGGAATGCTTATGTTCCCCTGTTGGAATTCGTAGCTCAGTTCGGTGCCCAGAAAATCCTCTTTGACGTAACCTTTTTCGAAGAAAGCCCTGAAGATGAGGCCCTGTCCGCAGTAGGGGAAGCAATTCCTGTTATATCCCATGCACTGAACTTTCGCTACGAAGAGGGATTGGAAGATCTGCCTTCCCTGCCGGACATAGTTCGAGCCCAGTCCATTCCTTACGAAGGGCCTGACAAAGTTTCCCGGGAATACAATCGAGTCATCTATCCGGCCCGCGAAATCTTGAGCACTCTTCCAGGGGCCCATTCGGTTACGTTTCATCCCGATTCGGATGGGGTGGCGCGAAAAGCCAGGCACCTATTCAAATACAAAGACGATTACTATCCTTCTCTGTCTCTGGCAGCTGTAGCCCCTCTGATTGGTTTGCAGTCCGTATCCTACAGAGGGCAAAATCTTGTATTGAATACGACAAATGGAGAAAGGACTATTCCCGCCGAAAACGGCTCCGTTCGATTTCACTATTATCCCGAAGATGAGCTGTACAATGAGATGAAGCGATACTCGATTACATCGCTCATCGAAACAAAGATTGCTATCGACAAAGGCGAATTCACCTCGCTAGAAGATTTGAAGTTTAATCCCCTGGAGCTGCAGGGAAAAACTGTTATCATTGGGGCCACGGCCGCAGCCACTCATGACGTTAAAACCACGCCCTATGGTAGCATGCCCGGGGTCTTTTTGCATGCAATCCTTGCATCTAATATTCTGCAGGATCACTACCTCACTGTATTGAGTCCCTGGTTTGCGCTTGTGGCTCTCATTCTGCTGGTTCCGCTGGCCAACTTTCTGGTGATCTACACCCACGGCCTGGCAGGGAGAGTGATTTTTCCTGGAATCATGCTTCTGGCTATCGCAGCCATCTCCCTGGTAGCATTCCAATTCTTTGATACTCTTCTTCCTCTGGCCGGTTTTCTCATAGGCTTTCCCATGGCCTTTCTCGGATCTGTAGCCTATTTGAGTTTTACCGAAGGTCTGGAAAAGCGCAAGTTCAAGTCCGCCATGTCGAAATATCTGTCTCCCGCTGTTCTGGAAGATGTAATGAAACGGGGCCAGCTCCAGGCTGAGATTGGCGAGCGAAAGAACATGACTGTTATGTTCACGGACATCCGCTCGTTTACAACCATGGCCGAAGGTATGGACCCGGCCACTGTAGTACATATCCTCAATGAATACCTGGATCGTATGGTCCATGTAGTGTTCGAAGAGGAAGGAACGCTGGATAAGTACATTGGCGATGCTATCATGGCTTTCTGGAATGCACCTCTGAATCAAACAGACCATGCAACAAGAGCAGTCCGCACCGGCCTGGGTATGCTTCATGAATTGCACTTACTACATGAACGCTGGAAGCAAGAAGGCGCTCCATTGCTTCGAATGGGAGTAGGAATTCACACCGGCGAAATGATTGTAGGAAATATTGGTTCCAACCAGCGCCTGGATTACACGGTGATCGGAGACAATGTTAACCTGGGTTCCCGGCTGGAAGGCATTACCAAGACCTATGGCGTGGATATGCTCATTAGCGAAGCGACCTATAAAGCGATGGTAGCCGAAGAAAGTCAGACCCTTCCCTGCAGGCTCATCGACCTTGTAGCGGTGAAAGGAAAATCCATACCCATTGCAGTCTACGAACCCCTGCCAGGCGAAGGCGGGCAACGGTCCAAGACAATGAACAATTCCATCTATGCAGCAAAGTTCAATGAGGCTTTTGATCATTACCGAAATCGAAGATGGGATGAAGCCATTGCAATGTACGAGAGCTTTCTTTCTGATGCGGCAGAGAATCCCGGTCGCCCAGGCCCGGATCAGCCTACAACACTCATGATAGAGCGATGCAAACAATACAAGGCCAGCCCCCCACCAGATAACTGGGATGGCTCCTTTGTCATGACTACGAAGTAAATTCTATTACTGCGTTCGCCCTTTGCAGGCGGACGCGTTTTTCCCTTCAATTCAGGACTACCGGAGTGCGAAGCAAGGTAGTTACCCGCCGACCGAGCTTAAGTGGCATTAGAGGCTTCAAGGAGCTCTGATTTAGGAAAGTCGCGGTTTGTTACGAATCGCTTTCGCAATTCCTTAACTCTGGACACCACGCCACTGCAACAGAATTTGTTCAGGCAAGCGTTTTTTGATGCTGCTTTTCGGAACCCTGGGATGCCGGATACCGTCCAAAAGTCAGCATTCGCATTTCCCTTATTACTAAATGTTGTCATTAACACCTAGAACGATTATCGCACCTGTGCTATTAGGTGCTCTCCTTTCGGGCAATTTCTGCCGTCCGGCCTCAAGTCAATGCAACGATTCAGATCCATTATGTTCCCTGCAAGGTGTCCTTATTCTTGGTGAGATCCTATCGTGTACTTTCGATGATACATGGAGAAAGGTCGGATCCACAACTCCCAATCCTGATACCATTTCAGCTGTGTTTATCACTGCAATCCTTCAGGATTCTGATGGGGCGATCTATGCAGCCGGGGGCGGGACTTTTCTGGGTAACGATGCCGCCATCATTTTGAAGAGCACAGACGGAGGTGCTAGCTGGTTTTCGGAGTTTCTTCATCAACCTTCTCCGGGGGATCCGGTGCTGTTTACAGATATGAAAATGGGACCCGATGGGACGATCATAGCTCTGGGAAATCAGAATCCGGACGGAACCAATGATGAGGCTTTCCTCGCTATCAGACCACCGCTTCAAAGCTTTTCCGTCACTGCAACCTACGAGAGACAGGACACCTTTGTGACATCCGCTCTGGTCGGTGCCCTTTCTCCAGATCTGAGTTTTTTTGCCGCTGGCATTGGCAGCAATGGGGCACCGGACGATGCCATGCTTCTGTCCAGCCCGGCACCATATCAGAGCCTATCGCCTGTGGTTCTGCTGGATGATTCAGGTGGAAACAACATTCATTTTACTGCTCTGTCCGCACTATCCACTTCCGACATTAGATTGGCAGGCATTGCTACAGATAACTCAACCATCTACGAAGCAATTATAGGTGTTGCCGAATCAGGGCTGTATACGGAGACTTATAGAGCGTCCTTCATCTGCTGTGTGGGCGATGAAAGTTTGCACGACCCGACGGACATTCTCGTGAACGGTCCCAGTCAATATGCTATGGGAATTAGTCCGGGCACATCCACCGCGGATCTAAGGGCTCAGGTCTGGTCCATTGACACAGCAACGGGGAGCTCTGACAGTTTTGTATTAAATCCGGACCTTCCGGGGGCCACGGTACGGCTCCAACGCCATGGAAATCGAACAGTGGCTGTTTCGCGCATCATCACGGTTGCCGCACCCACAGGAACGCCCCAGGTAGATGTTAGTAAAGATGGTGGAGCGACCTTTTTTCGCTCAATGAATCCGGACACCGATGGCCTAATATACAATGACTCCTTCGATTCCAGTATTCAGCAATCGGGAACCTACTCGTTAAATGATGCAAGTCTACTCATGCCAGTAAGCGTAGATGCCTCCGTAGACGCTGCAACGCCGGTGTTTTTCTATCAGTTACCCTGCTATTAACGCCTAACGACCTCGGACCGGTTCTGGCAACTGTAGCTGCGCATATTTCTGAATACCTCTTTCACGAAACCAGCCCCGGTTTGTCTCAATTGCATAGATGGCCGGTTCCGGGGAAGTATAGATTGCCTTTCCATCATCCGGATGCATGCTGAAATACTCGATCAGAAATCCCTGATCATCGAAGAAAGCCACGTCCAGAGGCAACGGAGTATCTTTCATATAAAATCCCACTTTCTGGGCTTCTGGAAAAGCGAATAGCATTCCATGATTCGGAGCCATGGATTCCCGTCCCTTTAAGCCCGCCGTCCTGCTGTCTGGATCAGCCGCGATTTCCACAGTCAGAGGTTCACCTCCGATGCGAATCTCCATAGTCGGGAGTGCCCCCGGAAGGTTTCGATCACAATGAGTAAGCAAAGCCAGGGCAAACACAGGAACCCAGGTTAAACGCACGAGCAGGAATAGAGCCCCATGCTGCGATCGGGCTCTATCTGGACCACTACCGATCATTGAAAGCGGATGGAGATTTCTCCCCGTTTGGCTTCTGTAACGATTAACTTCTTCTTCGCCACAATCTGGAATATTTTAGGATTCGCCGAGTAAAAGGCCAGGGTGTCTCGAAGGGCAAAGACTCGGCCAGGATACGTCACTTCCCAGACGGTTTCACTCTGCGAAGAGCGTACTTCATTCACACCTTTAACTGCAGTTTTGATTTGAAGATCATCACGAAATATGCCGGCTTCATCAAAACTGAGACCCTGAATCTTCATCAAGATTACATTATTTCTCGTAATGCTTCCCCAGCGACTTTGTAGTCTACTATGGGTAAACTGAGCCAAACCCGTTAGCCTTCTTTCCGGTTCCGCCCCCACTGCAAATCGTTCCATGGCCGCTCGGGCCGCTGCCAGGTCCGTGGTTTGCGCTCCGTTCTCTACTTTGCTGAATTCTCCCAGTACTTCTCCTCGACCCCAGAGAGTAACAATGGCCACGTTTCCCGTAGCTTTATAGGATTTGAAGTGCTGGCCCAGAGTGGCAATGTTTTGCGGATTCGCTTCTATATTTCCAACAATCAGCACATCTGCATCTGCCGCAACAGCGCGGTCCATGAGCTCAGGAGGAACGTTTCCAGGATTGGACGATACCAGTGCTTCATTGATGCCCCGTGTATTGAATCGGGATGGATCAACAATATTGTAGCCTTTTTGCACCAGGGCATCGCGGAGGGCGCTGGCAGCCTGTGCATTCCTGGAGTTGAATCCTTCTACTCGTTTGGACTGACCGGCAATATTGTACTCTTCGCGAATCAACACAAGAATACGGGGGTTTCCCACCAGCTTCTGCATAAGATTTATCTGGTTGTTCACATCCGCTGGGCTAACCTCGAACCGGACAAAGGCTCGGAGCATCTTGATGGTATCCAGATTGTAAGTTTGTTGCTCGATTACGCTGTCGTTTCGGCAAATCCCACGAGCCTTCGTATAAACCTCGAATCCGATGGATTGGCCATCGCCTACACCGCTGTACTGGGCTACCTCTTCGCCAATACATTTCTCAATGGCCTTTCTGCAAGCATCCTCTTTGGCCTTATCCATTGCTGAGGCCACGCTGGTGTAAATAGGAGCTTCACCGTACACGGTTATCTCACCGCGCATGCAAGCGTCCCGAAAATCACCTGATAGACCGGAATCGTCGCGATTAGAAGGACCGGAACAGCTAGCTGCCAGAGCCGTCGCCATCACTGCCAGAAGGACCAGTTTGATAAAGCCCCCGGAGCGGATAAACCAGGACCGTGAAATGAAGGAATAGGGAAATGCCATACCTATTAGAGGAATCTAGCTCACTGCGGGTCAAGTATATCCGATTTTTTCTTATGATTTTGGATTAGCTTCCGATGGGAGAACTGATGATTTTCCCGGCTCTAGAAAAAACTCTGCGAGAGCAGTCCCGACTGGTAAAGGAAGCCCTTAGCCTGGAAAAGGATAAAGGACGAGCCATTGCAGAGGCCAACGGAAAGAAGCTCAACGAACTGAGCGGCCGCCTGGAAACCATTGTTACAGCAATGGAAAAGGCGGAAAAAGAGCGGATAGAAAGCTGCAGTCGATTGCAGAAGCAGCGACCGGATCTATTCGAAGCAAAAAGCGATCTGCGGGCCAGCGATCTAATGCATGCCCTGGACTTGCTGGAAGACCAGGGAGTGCCGGTGGAGCAGGAAAGGGACCTGCTTTCCCTGCTCATGCTGGATCTGCGAAAGCTTCAAACTCTCAATCAAGAAAACCAGAACTCTCTAGAACGCGCAAGCACCAACCTGAACAACGTTCTGGAAATGGCTTCAGGAAAAGACAAGATGTACCATCCGGCAGGCAAAGATAAAAAGAAAGCCGATGGACCGTCTCTCATCTTGAACGCCACCGTTTAACTTCACAAAGACCTAAAGGTCGCCTCACCGGCAATGCCGGCGGGCTATTTTTTACCCTGCCGAATTTTCTTTCTACCCGACGCCCATCGCTTCGATATGGAGTCGCTCCTCCTTTTCAGTGCATGTCATATTTTCGATCCGTGGCAGCCATCATTCCGCGAACGCTTAACTCTTCGGCTTCCAGTTTCAATTCATTATGTCGCGTTGCCCATTCAGCTAGATCCCTTTCCCTCCGAAATGGAGTCGAACAACTCCTGGAAATCGTCGCCGTCGCATTCAAGCCTCGCCAGAATCCCCGAAACCTGTATTTTTCTCATCCTTTTGTTTCAGTTACCGAGAAGATAAAAGGAGGCTTATATGGGCTCAACATTTGGTGGCTTTGAAATAGCGAAACGTGGATTGAATGTGCATCAAACTGCCATCTCAACCACGGGTCATAACATTGCAAATGCCGATAACGAAAACTATTCCAGACAGCGCGTAAACCTGGAAAGCATGGATCCACTCTACGCACCGGCGTTGAACCGTGCGAATGTCAAGGGACAGCAGGGTCAGGGCGTACAGATCGCATCCATCGAGCGAATCAGAAATACATTTTATGATGATCAGATCGCAGATGCAAACAATGTGAAGAATTACTGGGGAGCCTCCTCCGACTATCTTCAGCAAATCGAACGCATTTTTAATGAGCCGTCCGACAATTCTCTGCGAACCCTGGGAGACAAGTTCTGGCAGAGCTGGCAGGAATTGTCGACCTATCCATCCGATCGTGCACACCGGGAAGTGGTACTGGAACGAGGCAATGCTCTCACTACCAGGATGTCAGACATTTACAATAAACTCACTGATTTGAGGCATAGAGCCAACCGTGAAATCATCGCGGACGTTCGGACCATCAATTCGCTGGCAGCGGACATTCGCGATCTAAACGAGCGAATACTGAAACTACAGGCTCTGGGTGACCAACCCAATGACTTGATGGACCGCCGGGATGCTGCCATCGAGAAGCTTTCTGGCATTGCCAATATTCGCATAGGTCGCGGCGATAAAGATGAGTTGATTGTTTTTATTGGTGAACAGGCCCTCGTACAGGGAGAGATTCAGCGAAAGCTGAAAACCGAGCCAGATGCAACCAATGATGGCATGGCCAAAATTCTGTGGGACCATAACGACAAGGAACTGATTCTGAGCGGCGGCCATCTGTTCGGCCTCAAGCAAATGCGTGATGAAGCCATCGTAGAACGGATTAACAATGTAGATGAGTTCGCTCTAAATATTGCAGATGTAGTCAATGAAGTCCACAAAGATGGCTTTGGCCTAAATGGTGAAACCAACAAGAATTTCTTTGATATTCGCAATCTAAGCGGAAACTCCAGGGGAATCTACGATCTGGGACCCCAGGCAGCCAACTACGATTTAAACCAGGACGGAACAGCGGAAGTTACTGCTATTTTTCGAGTGAGCGGAGCCAATACTGTTGATCCATCCAAACCCGTGGGAGTAGATGGTACTCTTACCTTCTATCGCAACGATGGCAACAACACTCCGGTGCTCGTAGATTATTCTGCAGACGATACTCTGGATTCCATCATCAAGCGCATTAACGATCAGGATGCCGGCGTGGTGGCTTATATGACCCATGACAACCAGCTGGCGCTCAAGGGAACCACTGCGGAAGATGATCGACGGACGAATTTCATGATTCGGCACCTGGAGGATTCCGGAGAGCTTCTGGCAGGCTATACGGGGATTCTCAATGCTTCAGGACCGCAGGGAGCTTTTGATTTCCGCAGGATTGATGAAATTTCGAAATTAAGAGCCCCGCTCCAGGATATCACTCTTACTCCGATCTATCACCCCTCCGCGTACATCAAAGTATCTGAGGAGATTCTAAGAGACCCGGCTTCGCTGGCCGCGGCGCGGGGCAAGGATGTAGGCGGTACTGGAGATTACAACCAGTCCAACGGATCTGCAGACGGAAGCAATGCTTTGCTCATCGCAGAATCGCTAAAACAGGGCAAGAACATGATTGGCCATGCAGAGAACGCAGAAGAATTCTATAACGGCGTCATCTCCAAGCTGGGCACCGAAAGCCGCACAGCAGAGGATGCCATCCAGAGACATGAGGACAATCTGCTCTCTCTGCGAAACCTGCGGCAGAGCGTGATGGGTGTAAGCCTTGATGAAGAAATGTCTAACATGGTGCAATTTCAACATTCCTATAATGCAGCCGCCAAGATTCTAAATAGCATGGATCAGATGCTGGATGTTATTATCAATCGCCTGGGCGGTTAATCAAAGAAGGACAGGTCTGAAAGGAAAAAATGAAGGCCGGATAGACTCGAAAGATGCGTGACCGGGAAAATCCACAGGGAATGGAGATCTAGAATATGATGCGAACCACAGGAATTATGCAGAACAATTCGCTTGTGCGAAACCTCGAAAGGCACAAGTATGAAATGGATAAGGTCCAGAATCAGCTGGCTACCGGGCAGCGCATCAGCCGACCCGGAGACGATCCATCTGCTGCAACAAATCAGATGTACTATCGCAGCCGGGTGAATGAACTGGATCAGTTCGCCCAGAACATAGAGGCCGGAATGTCCCGGTTAAATCATATGGACGGCGAGCTCAGCCGAGTAACAGAAATCATCCACCGGGTTCGACAGCTTGCTGTGCAGGCCTCCAATGGCATTTACCAGGGAGACAGCGGATTCGAGCTCAAGAATGCCATCGCAAAAGAGATCGATCAGCATCTCCGGGCCTTAATCGATATCGCAAACGGTCGGGATGCTACCGGACGTCCGTTGTTCGGTGGTCATGAAGTGGATCGACCTCCATTTGAGCCCATTCTAAGTAGTATTCGAGGATTGCAGGGCATCGAACTGGACAATCAGATCGTAGGCGTTGAATATCGAGGCGACAATGGCAAGCGGCTTACCGAAGTAGAACGTAGCCAGTACATCGATGTTAATTTGCCGGGGAACCATGCTTTCTGGGGCACCAATATGACCGTCACCGGAGCTACAGACAACTCTGGCTACGTCAGCACCACAGATCAGGCATTTCGCATTGATGGCGTAGAGGTACGCGTTGCGGCCGGGGATACCATAGACGATATCATTGATAAAATCAATCAGTCGGGTATAGAAGTTAAAGCATCCAAGATTGGTCAGGACTATATCAGCCTGAGCACTACCGAACCGCACCAGATCTGGTTGGAAGATATGGAAGGTAGCACTGTATTGCGGGACATCGGTCTGGTCAGTTCTGACAATTCTGAGCCTCCCAATAACTTTTCCGAAACGGCCCGTGTAAACGGACGATCTGTTTTTGATGTATTGATCAAGTTTCGAGATGATCTTATCGCCGGCGATCAACTGGAGATTTCGGGACGTGACCTTGGAAACCTGGATTCCGCCCTGGAAAATGTGCTGCGGTTTCGGGCCGAAGTAGGCGCCAAGCAGAACCGGATGGAAGAGCATACCAAGCGCGTAGCCTGGGATAAGACTTATATGACCGAGCTACTGGCTGAGTCGGAAGGGATTGACGTGGCAGAATCCATCATGAATTTGAAATGGTTGGAATCCGTACACCAGTATGCCCTGAACGTAGGAGCTCGAGTGATCAAACCAACTCTGGTAGACTTCATCCGATAACTATATGCCGCAACTCGAAACAAAGCCTTTTGGTTCTATTGAAGTAAGCGATGACAGCATCCTGGAATTTCCCGAGGGAATTCTGGGCTTCGCCGACTATACTCGCTTCGCCATCCTGGAAGAGAAGGAAGGTCCTTTTCACTGGCTTCAGAGTGCCGATGAATCCGGTCTGGCATTTATTATCCTGCGACCTGAGCTCATCTTAAAAGACTATGATCCTGTGGTCATTCCCATGGAACTCCAGTCGCTTCAAGTGGAGAGTATTTCCGAATGCGAAGTCTACTTGATAGTAACGATTCCGGGGGATCATCCTGAAAAAATGACCGCAAACCTCCAGGGACCAATACTGGTGAATCGCAAAACTCGGCAGGCAAGACAGGTGATTTCTATGAATGAAAGCCATCTGGTGCGGGTTCCCATTCTGGAGCTCCTGGAGGCCTGATTTGCTGGTACTTGCTCGAAAGATTAATGAGTCCATCATGATCGGCGACGACATCGAAATCGTCGTTGTGGATATTAAGGGTGACCAGGTAAAACTGGGAATTAGGGCCCCGAAAAACGTATCCATTCATAGAACTGAGATTTATCAAGAAATCCAGGATCAGAACAGGGAAGCGGCCCAATCGGTTTCTCCGGATAAACTTCGGGATCTTCAGAAGCTACTGGGCAAAGAGAAGAAGAAGGACGAAGAGAACTCCTCTTCCTGATAGTTTCGATTGAGCCATGCAGTTGCTGCCGATCAAAGCTTCCACTGTAGTTGTCTTTTTTCTGTCAGGCCTCCTCCTTTCCGCTTTTGATTCAGCAAATCCAGCTCCCTATCCGCCGGTGCTCAGCGAGCAAAAATTGCGCATCACCAACCGACGTTTTGTATCCCACATTCTGTTCGAAGTAATCGGCAATCAGAATGCAATTACCATTCTCCTATCACATGGCCCGAACTACAATGCATTCAAAGATGTACCGCACTCCATCCATTTTTTCTGCGGTAATTCTACACAATGCTTGCAGTTGTCCCATCGAATTGACAGACATCTAAGAAGCGGGTACAATCTGGGACTGAAGTTGCAGGGTTCCCGAATTACTCGCCTGGAGTTTCTTGGCCCACCATGAGTTCTGCTATTCGAACAGAGCAATTCGCCACTACACTGAAGTACCTGGTTCGTCCTGTACCTATTCAGTATGAACCTTTATTCCGACGCTTTGAAAAAAATCTGGAACGTCTGGTAGCCATTCTCACCGGACCTCTCCTTTTCCTTTCTTCGCTGTATTTTGCTCTCACCAATGGCCATGAATTGCTTTCGGCCCTGGCAGTGAGCGCTGGGATAACCATTCCCTGCTGGTTACTATTCTTCATTAAAGTGCCGCACCGACTACAATCGTGGTATTATAACGGTGGTCATGCAACCACGCTGCTACTGCTGTCCGTTGCCTATTATTACTTTGGCTTACAAAACAACTCGGCTTCCGGTCCAATCCTGCTGTTCTGCCTGCTCTTGCTATTTCAGATTATCCGACCGGGCCGATTCAAGGCCCTACCGGTTACCGGCTTAATCGTCATTGTTTCCCTTTATACTCTGGTCGGTCGCTCTACTCTGTTCAATGCCGAACAGGCAGTACTGCTACTTTTTTTATCTGCAATTGTGTTTTTGCTACATGTATTCGTGAACTATCTTATCATTCGCTTTGTTGAGCTCGAACAGCATCGCATACGCGAAGGAAATGAACTGGATCTGGCGCGAAGAGTACATGACAGCCTGTTTCCAACTTTCTCTGGAAACGAACGGATAAAGATCCATAAATACCATCTTCCGGAGAATCAGATAGGCGGAGATTTCTACGACCTGGTCTTCTTACGAGAAGGGAACCTGGGAATCTTTCTCAGCGACATTAGTGGTCATGGCATCTCCAGCGCTATGATGTCTACAGCTATGAAAGTGGTGCTCAGTCGAATACCCTATCGCAATCGACTTTCTCCATCGGCCTTGCTCACAGCATTGGATAAGACCATGGCTGAATCCTATGAGAGCCACCATGCCACGGGCGTTTATATATTTTTTGATTTTCTACAGTCCAGTGTCCTGCTCGCAAATGCAGGGCATCCACCGGTATTACTTGCTCGCAAGGGACAGCCTTTTCAAGAGATAGAAACATCGGGTAGTTTGATGGGCATGGGGATTCGTGAGCCTACTGCCGAAGAAGTACAAAGAGAGATGATTTCCGGGGACCGTTACTTGATGTATACGGATGGTCTTCTTGAATACGAAACAATCAACGGCACTATTACCTTCATCGATGATATGCCGGAACTGCTAAACCCCCTGGCCGACCAGGATGCTGATGTTCTTCTGAATAACTTAATCCAGCAGGTCAGAAGCCGGCCAGATTTTCTGCGGTTCCGCGACGATGTTCTGGTCCTGATCGCTGAAATTCAATGAATCAAGCATCTGGAGCCGGCGGAAGTACTCGACAGTTTCCTTTAGAGATCAGTTTTCCCTTTTGATTTTTCCAGGTAATCTTCATTTCCACGGCTTTTAATCGATCCAGCTTTTTCGTGACTTCCACTTCACATGTAACTGTGTCCCCAGGATAAACTACGTCTCGATATTTCTGGCTTACTTCCAGAGCCACTGTACCGAGCCCCGGAAGCTTCATTCCCAGAACCGGAGCGAGAAGCGATCCTGCCAGCCCTCCATGGGCGATTCGCGACTTGAAAGGAGTGGTCTTCGCGTACTCTTCATCTACATGAACAGGATTGAAATCGCCACTAATTCCAGCGTAGAGATAGATGTCAGTTTCGGAGATTGTCTTGGTAAAAGAAGCTGTGTCTCCTATCTGAATTTCCTCAAATGTCTTGCCTTTTTGGTACACTGATGCCTCCTGTTATCAATGGAACGCCTGCATATTATTTTTCTGCGGCATCTGATTTCCGGTCTATTTATTTTGGCCTTACCCTTTGTAGTGATCATTTCCCAGGGCATCCGAGATTATCAGGACCTTTTTGCATTTCTGCTACGGCAGGCTCCGGCCATTGGTGTCTGGGTATTGATTATTCTGATCACTGGGTTTCTGGGAATTCGCCATGCTAGAAACAGAATCTGGGACGGAGTAGCCCGCCGGTATCTTGAAATGGATCAAACCACACTGGATCTACATGCGGAACGAAAACTGATTCTTCGTCTATTCTTGAAGTGGGGCAGGTGCTTTCGCTGTCTGTCTTTCTGGTACGGTGGATTTCTTTCGGTTTTTTGTTGGACCTTCGCGGTCTATGAATGGTCGCTGGCCGCCGGAACCATTCTCATGCTCTACTTTTTTATCGTAGGGGCTTCTCTTTCTGCTGCATTTTCCGCTCTTTACTTGCTATTTACCTACACAAAACACCGAGAAGATCCTTCCCAGGATTTCTTCGGTTGATATATTCCCTGTGAGTTCTCCGCAGTGATGCAGAGCAGAGTCCAATTCCAGAGCACAGATTTCGGCCGGCGCATCGTTCTTCCACAGCTCCAATAGGCGGACCAGAGCCCCATCCATCTGCTGAAAATGATACCTGTGTCTTTCTTCGAGATAGAAAGGATCCACCGATTCAGTCTCGTCTTTCAAGTAGTCCGCCAGAGCGTTTCTGAGGGTATTCAGCCCTTCCCCGGATTTGCAGGAAATGGGATAGATTCGGTCGGCAGCTTTCATCGAAAGCTCGCTTTTCCATGCCTTCATTCTTGCTTCGGTCGCCAGGTCCGCTTTGTTTAGAATATGCCATACGGGTCGCCCGGGAAAGACGGGCTCCGGATACGGTTCCCGATTTAAATCACAAACGTGAAAAATCAGAAGGCTCTTTTCCATCTGCTGCTGGGAACGCCTCACGCCTTCCTTTTCCACCAGGTCTTCAGACTCGCGCAATCCTGCCGTATCTACAAAACGAACCGGTATTCCGCCCAGCTCGATCTCTTCGCTAACGAAATCCCTGGTCGTTCCCTCAATCTCACTGACAATGCTCCTTTCCCAACCAAGGATCTGATTCAGCAGAGAGGATTTTCCTGCATTGGGAATACCGGACAGAGCAACCTGCATACCGTCGCTGAGCCGGGCCGCACTTCTGGATCGCTCCAGAATATCAGCGATTCGCCGGCGAAGATCATGAACCCTCTCTATGGTTTCTTCTCTGGATTCGAAAGTAAGGTCCTCTGTAGAAAAATCTACCTCGGCTTCCGTCTCTGCCTTAAGATGAATCAATGCAGAACGAAATCGCGAAATCATCCGCGTCAATTCCCCATCGTAGAGTTTTCGGCTGGCATGAAGTTCGAAAACAGAGCGAGCGTCGATGATGCTTCGTACACCTTCGGCAGCCAGAAGATCCAGTTTTTCATTTTGAAACGCTCTTCGAGTAAATTCCCCGGGATTTGCCGGCCGAATGTGAAGAGCATCGCATACCGATAGAATGAAGTGTCGCACGATAACCGGGTTCCCATGCAAGGAAACCTCAAGCATGTCTTCTCCGGTATAAGATGCAGGGCCTTGAAAGAAGGTAAAGAGCCCATCGTCCAGGATTGTAAGCTCCGAAGCCTCAGATGGGGCTGGATCTGAACTGGCTCTGGAAACCGTGGCCGAATCAGGGTCCGCGCCAGACTCGGGATTACCGATGGCTAACTCCAAAACAAAGCAACGATAGGCTCTGCCAGGTTGCAGCGAACCAGGATCTCTCAGTCTGCTAGAATAGGGGCGCCTTTGCCCATCCAGAAAAAAGGCCTCTAATACCTTGCGGCAAAGAGGCCCGGAAAAACGAACAAGAGCAATGGCTCCCCTTCCGGGAGCACTGGAAAGAGCTACGATTGTATCTTCGATTACTCTTCTCCTTCGTCCTCGTAATACTCTTCTTCGTAATATTCCTCTTCACCTTCTTCTCGAAGAATTACTACTCGAACTCGCTTATAAAGTCCATTCCCTTCGGAACGCGTAGTCACTCTGGTATCTTCTTCCAGCGTGAGGTGCACAATACGCCGCTCGTATGGATTCATGCTTTCTAATAGCACAGATCGACCGGATTTGGCCACTCGATCAGCCACAGAACGAGCCAGCTTATTCAGCTTCTTTTTGCGACGTTCCCGATAACGGGCCACATCCACCAGGATGCGCTTCTTATCTTTGAGCTCGGGTGTCACCAGCAGATTCAGTAAGAACTGAAGCGCATCCAGGGTCTTCCCCTGACGACCGATCAGGATTCCCGAATCTTCTGAATCGATGTGAGCGATATAGTTTTCTTCCGTATCTTCAAAGTCTTCAATCTCTGCATCAATACCCATTTTATGAACCAGAGTTAGGAGCACGCCTTTAATCAGAGCCTCATCTCCTGGTTCATTTTTGGGTTTTACGCGGACTACTACCGGCTTCCGCGCCATCATGCCAAAGAGGCCGGCCCCTTCTGTTTCAAAATCCAGCTCATCTTCCGGGATTCCGAGAATTTCGGAGGCCCGCTTCTGCGCGTCTGATTTATTTTTCGATTCTATCTCTAGAATGTAATTCATTCCAATACCCTATTAAATGATTTCACGCTTTTGCGGTCTCGGTATCGTCCATCTTGTTTGCAGCGACCTGCCAGATGATCGAGATAACATTCTGAACCGTCCAGTACAGAGTTACACCACTGGGCATGGACCAGAAAAAGAAGATCATGATCACAGGCATGAAATACATCAACATCTTTTGTTGCGGATCGGACACTACTGTGGTAAACCGCTGCTGCAGAATCTGAGATCCAATCATAAACAATGGAAGAATGTTAATATGAAAGTTCTGCACAACGAACAGATCTTTGATGATGTACACCGTGTCTGGCTGAGATAGGTCATTCATCCATAGAATGAAAGGGCTACGCCAGAGTTCCATGGACTCAGAGAATGCGCTATAGAGTGCGATGAAGATGGGAACCTGGATAAGCATAGGAAGACAGCCTTTGGCCGGATTAACATTGTGCTCTTTGTACAGAGCCATGATCTTCTTTTGCTTTTCCTGAGGGTTGTCTTTGAACTTCTCGTTGATCTTGTCCATCTCAGGTTTCAGAGCGCTCATCTTCTTCATGGACTTGACCTGCATCTGGTTTAGAGGCCAGGTAATGAGCTTGAAGCTCACGGCGATGATAATGATGGCCCATCCGTAGTTGCCGATCATATCGTAAATCTGTCGCATGAGCCAGACAATGCCGTCACGAATCTTAGAGAATATTGCCAGAAAGGAAGAGGTATAGATTACATCCCGGGCTTCCTCGTCCGGTTCGGACATACCGAATTCCGCCTGCATCAGAGCCGAGTCTGCAAACTTATGGGCCTCATCGCTTCGAACACCAACATATATCTGGTTGTCCAGAATCAATGCATCTCTGCGCTTCTGTTCTACCCTTACAAGCTCCCGGGTATTTCTGGGGGCAGCTGTTTCTCCGGTGCCCTGCACCTCTGTGGCAAAGCCCGGTAACTCAACAGGACCACCATCCGACGGCGCCAGACGAAAGTCATTGAAAACTGCTGTAAAGGTGGAGCGGCCTTCCGGGGAAACCTTCGCTTTCTGAACAACTCCGTCCGGCCGATGCAATGGATTCTCAGGATTCAAGAAATGCGAATAAGCAACCAGGAACCGACTGCTGGATCCCATAAACTCTAGAGAATCATTCTTCTCTGTATAGGCCTGATAGGGTCCTTCTGGTACGCTGCTGCAGGAAAAGAAACTTCCGCCGGAGCCGCCTACGCCCTGGGTTTGATTCAGCGAATCGTTATAATAGAAGAACCGACCATAACTCTGGAGTACCCGATCGTTTTCTGAAACTGGTGGGGGCCCAAGATCTCCGAAAGTACGAAAGAAAAGATCGCCCCCCAGAACGAAAGGCTTCTTTTCCAGGTTTCGAATTACAGTCAACTGTCGAAAAAAGCTTTCGCCTTGAAAGAATCGGAACACTTTCACCAATTCCAGTCTATGATTCAGAAAGGAAACCGGTAGGGCAAACTTTACCTCTGTGACCTTACCCTGAGTCACAGGACCTTCCATTCGGAATTTGCCCGAATTTAGCAGAGGGTTCCCCAATCGGTCTTCCAGAGGAGGACTATAGTAGAGATGGGGTTGAAAATCCATCCCGAACCCACGAGTCACTTCTAGCGCCTGATACTTCTTTACCAGAGGATCTTCCGATTCCTCAATCAGCGACTCGGGAACATGGAGCTCATTGCTCTTTTTCAAATACAGCCGGGCGATGCGACCGCCTTCGGTTGTTACAACATAGACCGCCCGATCGGTCTCAATAATCGTTTCATCGCCAGTGCCAGAATTGAATTTGAAATCATTTCTTTTTTCGGCCGGGACCAGTGGTGCATTACCTTCTGGCGCCGATTCATCATCCCCACCCATAAATTGAAACATAAAGAATGTAGCTACGCCCAGTAGCAATATGGGAATAAGGGACGTAAGGGATCCTTGACTTTGTTTTTCCTCGCTCATTTTACCTACCTGATTTATCAATGCTCACAGTCATCACTGTGCTCTGGATGATCCTCGGGAAATACAGGATCAAAGTATCCTTTCGAAAGGGGATTGCAGCGTGCGATTCGCCAGAGACTCTTTCCCGTCGCCTTCCAGAAAGGAAAATGCTGATAGCATTCCATTGCATATTCGGAACAACTTGGATAAAACCTGCACCTTCCAGGAAGCCAGGGCGAAATTGCTAATTTGTAGAACCGGATGAAGGATCGGGCTGCTCTGCCGGTCCATCCAGCAACTGGACTCCGGCCCGGTGTAGAAGGCGAATTACCTCCTGACTGCCCTTGTCCGGAGGCATGGAAATCCAGGCCCGACCCGGCAATATGGCGATCCGCCAACCCGGGGGTAGCCGGTCCATCAGGGGTTCCAACGAGACTCTGCATTTTCTACGGATTCGATTGCGAACCACTGCCGTTCCTGTTCTTCGGGAAACGCAAAAGGCAACCAGAGCATCTTCGTCCGACGTTGCCAGCGCCACAATGGCGGTATTTCTACTATGAAAGCGGCGACCTCGGTCAAACAGGTCAGCGAAGGCGGTTTTGCCTCTTAATGTGGCTCTTTTGATTCTGCTACTTATTTGCGGTATACCCGATCAGATACGCTGAGAACAGAGCGACCTTTGTTACGACGTCGGGACAGTACCTTGCGGCCGTTCTTTGTAGCCATGCGAGCGCGAAATCCGTGGGTACGAACCTTTTTGATCTTGCTCGGTTGATAGGTCCTTTTCATGAATAACTCCCGGAAAAATTATTGCGAATCTACCAGACTCCGCCCGGTGATTGGTACGTCAACAGGCTTTCCAGGACCCATACTTGGCCCAATTAGGGCCGCCGGACGAGCCCGGAAAATCGATCTGTACGTCCAGAATAAGTGCTCTTCCGCAGGCGACAGAAGACCGGGACATGTCTCGCTGCATTTTCCGGTGTCTGGATCTTTTTTCACTTGATCCAGATACAGCGGATTCGAGACTTCCGGGGCGCAATTCTATATCCCCTGGAGTCAGCCTTGGAAGATGCCTGGTCGCAAACCAAAAAAGAGCTACAGAAGTCGGCTAAGGACAGTAACGTCCGTAGTTGTTTGCAGAGTCTCAGGCCCATTCCCCTGAATTCCGGCTCCGCCAGGGACCATTTCGTATTCGAACTGGATGATGAATCCCTTCTGAAAACCGCAGCCCAGCTCAGAGGCCCTATCCAGACTCGGCTCTCTTCACTCACCAGCCAATCTGTGAGCGTTGAATTTCGCCTGGCTCAGAAAAAGAGCAACCGGGAGAGTAATTGGGTTCGCCCGCAGCTAGATCTGAGTCGCTTTTGCGAAGGAAAGGCGAATCGCATTCCTTTGATGGCAGCCAGAAACATTGTTGAACAACCCGGCAAGGTCAACCCTCTCCTGATTTCAGGCGAAACCGGCACCGGTAAATCGCACCTCTTGAATGCTATTGCCTGCGAAGTACTTCGAAAGAGACCGGGTACGCGATGCACCTTGATCCGAATGGACGATTTTCCTTCGCATTTCGGGGAGCAAATTCTCAAGGGCCGCAACCTGGCTCTGAAAAACAAGTTTCGCAGAGGCGATATGCTCTTCATCGAGGATTTTCACTCCATTCGCGGAGCATCGCCAAATGTTCTGGATGAACTCTATTTTATCTTCAATAGCTATTATGAAAATGGACGGCAGATTGTCGTTACTTCGGATGTTTCAATAAAGGATTTGTCTATTACCAGTCGCTGGCTCAGTCGATTCCTTTCCGGACTTCAGGTTCGCCTGGAGAGTCCGGATGTGGAGCTGCGAAAGCGAATTTTGAAACAAAAGATTCAGGATACTGGATTAAACCTGGGGAATCAGAGTATTTCCAGAATTCTTGAACGGCTTCGAGGGAATGCCCGAGATATTGAGGCTGCTGTAAACCGGCTATTCTTTTTACAATCCGGGGGAATCGAGCTCACTGATGAGCTACTGGAACAGCAGCTCGAGGAGTTCCTCTCTCCGCGAGTGGAAGGGCCTCTGGATCCGAGAACGATCCTGGAAACCATCGCCGATGTTTGTGGCGTAGCCGGCGAAGAGATCCTGGGAAACTCCCGAAAAATGGAAATCGCACTTCCCCGGCATCTGGCTATGTATCTGGCCGTTCATTATTCCGATCTGAATAAATCCGCCGTAGCTCGATTCTTTCAACGGACAGATCATTCCACGGTCATCCATGCGGAACGAAAGATTGCCATGAAACTTCAGAAAGAGCCATCGTTTCAGCATTTATTCCGACAGGTTACGGAGCGTCTGGGGATAAACCGTGGATAACTATCCATCAAATGTGAGTACCAGGTGAAAAATGTGAAATTCGCGTTCTCGACTCCGTACCGACCTGGGCAACCAGAGGACGTTTTTTCTCAGATTCCGGGTTTTTCAGTTGCATTTCGTGCTTTCTCTCACAGAAAATCCGTCGGATTATGTCCCGGAGGGCCCTGTGTCGGGGAAAGAATGGTGTTTTTCACAAATCCACAGGCCCAATAAAGTACAACAGTACAAACACACATCATAAAGAGAGTACTGATATGAAGTTCGTAGTAGAAAAAGCAGGCTTCCAGAAAGCCATCTCCCGCATTGAAGGTATCATCTCTGCCAGAGAAATACGTTCCGTGATCTCGAGTATTCTGATCGAATCGGATAAAGACACTATAACGCTTACAGCCACCGATCTGGACATCAGCATGAAGACCACGTTGCCGGCGAAGATCGAGAAAGCCGGAGCGATAACCGCACCTGCGAAGAAGCTAAGTCAGATTATCAAAGAGTTTCGCTTCGAAAGTGTAGAAATCGACAGCGATGCAGAACACAAAATCTCAATTCGCGATGGAGCGGGAAAAGCGAAAACGGAAATTCATCTAATGGGTGCTCCCTCCGACGAATTCATGCTTCCCAGTCCTATTAAAGACAGCCATTTCAAGCAGTTTCCGCCGGCACTGGTGAATGAAATGATTCGCAGAACTTCCTATGCGATTGCAGAGGAAGATGCCAGATATGTGTTCAATGGTCTCTACATGGAAAGCGAAGGGGACCAGGCAGTTTTCGTTGGTACCGATGGTCGTCGTCTGGCCCGCATTGCCCGAAATTTTCCGGAATCGCTTCCTGTAGACAAAGGCGTTGTCGTCCCTGTTAAAGCAATTCGGGAACTAACTCGATTAATCGGAACTGTAGACGAAGGGTTTGTAGGATACGACAGCGAAGAGGGCAGACTCTACTTCAAGCTGGGAGATGTAGAATTGATCACTCGTTTGATTGATGGCAACTTTCCTGATTATCGCCAGGTGATTCCCAGAAAGCTGGATCATGAAGTGAAGTTGAACCGGGACGCATTAAGATTATCTCTCCGCCAGGCAGCTGTGCTGGCTGCGGAGCCCTCTCGTCAAATTCGACTGGAATTCTCTCCGGGCACACTGGTAGTTAGCTCCTCCACTCCGGACCTTGGAAACGTAAACGATCCTATGAGCTGCGAGTATCAGGGCGAGGAAGTAACCATCGCTTACAATTCAAATTACCTTCTGGATGTTCTGGGTGTCCTGAACAGCGAAGATATCTTACTGGGATTCTCCACAGCCAGCGCTCCCACCGTCATCAAGGATCCGGACGATGCGGAATTCGTAGCAGTGGTAATGCCCATGAAGATTTAGGACCACCGGTCCGTGTTTCTTCGTAGCCTACAGCTGCAGCATTTCCGCAATTACGGATCGTTGAAACTGGAGTTTCCGGATCGGTTGACGTTTCTCGTAGGAGAGAATGGATCCGGGAAAACCAACATACTGGAGGCTATGTCCGTTCTGACTTCTGGTAAGTCTTTTCGCGGCGTACCGGATCAGGAACTGGTAGAACAAAACCAGTCAGGATTTTTTCTCAGTTGTAGCTATGAGTGGAACGCTGGAATGCATACCCTGGAAATGGGGCTACAAACAGAACCCAGGTTGCAGCGAAAAATCAAGAAGGATGGCAAGGTCTTACCATCCCGAGCTGCCCTGATCGGTAACCTGGTCAGCGTGGTATTCAGCCCGGATGATCTGGAGATTGTACAGGGTGGTCCAACCTCCAGAAGGCGCTTTCTGGATGCCTTGCTTTCGCACAGAGATTCTGGCTATTTAGAGAATTTAATTCAGTATAACCGTGCGGTGCGTCAGCGAAATACTACATTGAAAGAGATTCGCGGTAATCGCAGCCGTTTACAGATGCTGGATCCCTGGGATCGCAGTCTAATCGAGCTGGGATCTCGAATCACTGCCCAGCGACTAAAATTCCTTTCCGAGTATGAGCCTATTCTCAATGAGTCGTTGGAACAAATATCTGGTGGAAAGGATCGCATCCAGGTTTCTTTATTCCCCGGGGAATCCTCTCCTGAGGCCTATCGCCAGGCATTAAAAGAAAGGCAGATGCGAGACGTAGCCACTGGCTCAACTACTTTCGGTCCTCACCGGGATCGCCTTCTCTTCCTCTGTCAGGATGGGAGCAATAAAGATGTTCAGTTTCGTTTCAGTCAGGGACAAAAGCGAAGCCTCGTACTGGCGCTACGAGTAGGACAGTTTTATTATCTCAAGCAGTACATTGGTAGATCTCCGGTTTTGCTGATTGACGATGTAATCCGTGAGTTAGACTATAAGAGAAGGGACTATTTCGTAGATTTGCTCCACAGATGTGGACAGGCTTTTTTTACTACTCCAGATCTTGACGGCCTGAAAGAGGCAGTTCAGCAAACCTCGGCTCGAATCATTTCAGTGCCAGATTTACATGCGGGGAAGAATTCTTAATAATAGTCTCCTGCCCGAGGTCGTTTAGACCTCTCGCCGATCAAAAATGAAAGATCAATCGAACAGGAAACGGGATTCAGAATTCAGTGGCGGAAATAAGAGTAATAGCTCCGATTCGCTGAAATCAAGCGAACAGAGCAAAGGTAATGCTGGCTCAGGTAGGGCAAATTCGCGAAATAAAAACAGAGTGGATGCTGCCGGGCAAAAGCCAAATCCTGATAATAAACCTGCTGAGTGGCGCGAATGGAAGGAGCAGGATTTAAGAGCACTGCCAGCAAAAAGTCCTGAGGCCATTGGAACTCTCCAATCAGAATTTCGAAGCCGTCTGGAGCATCTGCTGGGTATTACTCAAGGCGAAAGCCTCTTTCATTCAGTGCAACAGAACTGGCAACAATTCACTGGATTGCTTTCGGATCATACTGAGCCACTGGAAATCAAGGATGATCGCCTGGTTGTCTCTGTTGCGGAGAGTGTGTATGCCCAGGAACTTCAGCTGCATAGCCGCAACATCCTGAAATCCATCGAAAAAACATTGGGCTTCCGGCTCAAAGGCTTACAGATTGTAAGGACTGGATTCCGAAAATAGATCAGAACCATGTTGACCCTGGTAGCAGTAGCCGGCCTCTGTCTGGCCGTGATTGTGTTTTTGAATATGCTTTCTCCGAGTGCTTTGCAGACGGCCGGAGGAACCATGCAAAAACGGAAGGGCAATGCTGACCAGGATCCTCCGCGGCTGGATGCGAAAAAGGTCCTCAATATGGCGCCCGGACCCCAAAGACCTCGAATTTGCCCTGTTTGCGGAACTCTACTCGGGCAGACAGACTATCTCTATGCAGCTCTAGAACCGGAGCCAAAGACAGAACGAAAGAGACAGGCTCATATTTATGGATGCGGTTATTGCCTGGATCAAGATGGCGTAGTTCGAAAAAAAAAGTCCATCGCTGAAATAGAACCCTGAATTCCTGGCGGTGATAATCCATCCAGTGCGCTGTGCGAAATCTGCACCTCAGCCAGATCTTACCTGGAGGCACAACCTGATGCCCGAAGAACGCAGCTCGAGGTAAAACGCCTCATTCACAACTTTCAGATTGCGCGCACAGCTACGGCAAGGCCTGCAAGGATTTGAATGGCAGCGAAACCTCTCTTCAGGTGCAATCCCTTCACTCTGTTCTTAAGTGCAGCACCGGAAAAACCGCCGATCAGTGCTCCAATTCCGAATGGAATGGCATAAGGTAAATAGTAATGTCCAATACTGGGTTCTGGCAAGGGAAGATAGTTCTCCTGGAATGCGTAGAGCACCGATCCATAAAATGCGCTGAAGATTATACAAAAGCTCGATGTGGCCACTGCTTCGGCGGGTTCTGCTCCAGGCAGGGTCCAGAGAAAGAGTGGAACAAGTACGACACCCCCGCCCAGTCCAGTTAATGCGGAAAGGATTCCAACGGAAAAGCCTGCAATCCCATAGAAGAAAACCTGCGAACGAGTGGGAGCGGGCCTACGTCTATTGTACCGAGGTATATTCTCTTCTTTCTTTTCTGCCCTTGCTTTGCGAAAAAAACCAACGATCCCTGTTACCGTAACGATGGCAGCGAAAATCAGAGATAAGGAACGAAAGCTCAGAGCACCGCTAACTTCAACTCCAAGGTAGGATCCGGGGAGACTGAATAGACTTACGATAATACCGGGGAGAAAATGGATCCGTCTGCTGAGGATGTTGGATGCTGAGGCCGAAATTGAAAGGAATAGTGCCGTGAGCAGAGAAATAGCTACTGCGGTATGGGCCAACCAGGAAGTGTCTCCGGTAGGCCAGTGCAGACTTCCAATAAAAATCAGGAAAGGAACCGTTAGAGTTCCACCCCCGATGCCAAATGCGCCCGAAATCAAAGAAATTGCGATGGCAACAAAAAGCAGTAACCAGATTTCACTTGCGATCATCACTCAATCAGTCAAATAATCCTCTATCTCCTCAATTACAAACAGAAAGGACCCCTGAAGGTAGACATTTATGAAAAGCTATAGTGAACTGGACCCGTCTAGCGCAAGAACAGCAAAAGAACTATTAAAGAACCTACTATTGAACCTGGAAACAAAGAAATCTACCAGACGTGATGCGAAGTTAATCCCGGATGAGGAAATGATTCATCAAGCTCTGGCTCATCCAGAGCGAGGCGACGTAGAGGTTATATTTGTGGACCTGGGTCATTCGCAGCAAATCTTTCTGGGAAACAGAAGAGATTCAGAGAATCCCTTCGCAGTCATGCGAGTTTCGGAAATGCGTGATTTTCCGGGTCGCCGATTGTTGGACGGCGAACAGAATACACAGAAACCAGAAACTGTGGCACTCTTTTTGATCACGGTACAGGACCGGGAATTGTTGCGTACGGAAAGAAAGCACAAGTATGTATTCTACAGTATGCATCTTGGAATTACAGGGGATACGATAAGCAATACAACCGGGGCTGCCCCAGGATCCGAAGGATTGCGCTCAGCCGTGGATTCGCAGAAGACGGTGGCGGAGATGACTCCCAAAGAGCAGTGGGAGCTCATCAAGGCCGGCAATGACTTTGATCGAAGAGTTAAGGAAGCCCGAGAAAAGCTTTTTACTATTCCCTTCATCTATCCCAAGTACAGGCAGGGACCGAGAGAAGAGGTTATCAAAATTTCTCCCGAGCATTTTCAGGATAATGTTCGCATGCTTGCCCGGGACATCTATCCGCCAAATGTCATGGCAGTGTTGCGAAGAGATTATCCAAAAGATCATCAGGCACAAAAGAATGTAGTCATCGAAAAGATGCAGGCATTCAAAGAAGCGCTAAAGACCAAGATCCTGGACGATGTGCATCCGGATTACCAGGATCACATAAAATCTGTCCAGGCCTATGTGGACCAATTGATCCGGGACGAACTGGCCAGGATTTAACCTGAGCCTGCTCTTACTTAATTTTCAGTCGCGCCATAACCGGCAGATGATCGGAAGCAATCCTTGTTCGCTTGTTGAGTAGGACCTTATGTTCTACAAGCTGAACCCGGCTGTTTAGGAACACTTTGTCTATGCGAATCAATGGGTTGGGTGTATAGGACGGAAAGGAATGCATTCTGTTTCCCCTGTATGTATCTTGAAATCCTCCTTCGGCGAGAAGTTGGTTGAGCTTGGAAACCCGGTCATTCGTATCTCCCAGCATGATAACTGGCTGATCGCGGACCATTTCCAAAAAGGATGATTCCAGGATCATCTTGATTTGCGAAATCCTTTCAAATCCGGCCAGTCCGAGATGGAAATTCAAAATGGCAATTTCGCCGGCCGGGGTATTGATCCTGGACATCAGGCAGCCTCTTGGTTTTTTTATTCCCCAGGTAATATTCAAGTTCTCAGTGTGGACGATGGGATACCGTGACAATGTGGCATTGCCGTAAGCACCTTTTTTCAATTGAACATTTAATCCAAGGTCATATTCCATTCCCATGGCTTCGGCCAGCTTACGAGCCAGATCATCGTTATGAGATCTGGGCACTTGAAAATCTACTTCCTGCAGGCAAAGGATGTCGGCCCCGGATTCTTCCAGGATTTCTATGATGCGCCCCGGCTGGTACGAGCGGTCATTACCGATGGCTTTGTGTATATTGTAGGTCAGGACCGAAATTTCCATGATAACCTATAGATACGGACCTTACGAACCAGATCGCGACGGCCCCTGGAATATGGACCGGCTTATGTCTGTCCTTTCTGAAATGGTCATGCGATACGATATGCAACTGGACGATGCTCTGAGAGAGTTAATCAACCGAGGCCTGCCGGTAAATCTATTTTTGAAAGAAGGCGGTATGGATGATCTGGTGGATCAGTTCATTCAACAGCTGGATAATCAGATTAATGAGGTGCTGGATCAATTCCATCTACGGGATGCAATCGATAGCACCAGCCAATCGCTGGATCATGCCAGAAAGCAATCCGAGGAGAAATTAAAGAAGCACCCTGAGCTCCGGGATCAACTCAAGGATGCCGCTGATCGTCAATCCAGCGATGAGCTATATCGATTAAAATGGGATCTGGTGCAAGAAACCGGACAGAAAGATTTGGGCACTTCGATTTCCAGGATGCAAAAAGACCTGGAGGATCTCAATACACTTCAAGAAGGTCAGAAACGATTTGCATTTCGCGGAAATCAGGGACTGAGCCGCAAGGAGGCTCTGGAGCTCTTGCGACAAATGCAGGATATGGAGGAGCTCAAGCAATCCATGAAACAGGCTCAAGCCAATGGGGATCTGTTTAATTTTGATCTGGAGAAACTGGCTCGCTATCTAGGGCCAGAGTCTTACGAAGAATTCCTGGAACGCAGAGAGAGAATCATGGAAAACCTCCGGAAGTTAATGGAGGAACAGGGGCAGGTAGTACAGGACGAAGACACAGGAGAAATGAAGCTCTCACCTGCATCGGTTCGTAGAATTGGCCGACGCGCTCTGGAAGAGATTTTTTCTGCCCTAAAATCAGATGATACCGGAGCGAATATTACCGCCGAGGAGGGTGAAGGAGAACAGGTTTCCACTGAGTCAAGGCCCCTGGAATTTGGAGACAGTATCCATGCTCTGGACATTAGTTCCACGTTGATCAATACATATATCCGCACAGGTTCCAATCGACCGGGTTTTCAGGATATTGAGATTTTCAAGAGTAGGGGTCAGGCCCGATCCGCTACAGTCGTACTTCTGGATATGTCCGGCAGTATGATGCGTTCGGACCGGTTTTACTACGCCAAACGAATGGTCCTGGCCCTGGATGCTCTGATTCGGGAAGATTATAAAGACGATCGCTTGATGGTAGTAGGATTTGGCACATTCGCCAGGTCCTACACACCTGCGGATATACCATCTTTGCAGCCTTTTCCCGTTACCATGTTCGATCCGCACATTCGGCTTCGGCTGGATGCCAGCAATGAAGAAAGCATGGCATTTGCCCCTCAATATTTTACAAACCTACAGCGAGGCCTGTCCCTTTCGCGCAAACTACTGGGCAGCGGGGAAACTAAGAACAGACAGATTATTCTGATAACGGATGGAGTCCCCACGGCGCACTTTGAAGGGAGTACTTTACATATCAACTACCCTCCTTCGCCAGGAGATTTTGACTTTGCTCTGCGCGAAACTCGAGCGGCCACAGACGATGGCATTGTAATCAATACATTTCTCTTAACCTCTGATTGGGAATTCAGCTATTTCGGCGATGAGTCTTTCATTCAACAGTTCGCCAAGCAAAGCGAAGGTCGTATCTTCTACCCGCATCCTCGTCAAATGGATCGGATGGTTCTGGTAGATTTCATCCAGAATAAGAAGACGTTGATTTGAGTAGTACTCGGCAATAACCTGGCCCCTTCATTTCTCCCGGCATCTCTATTTTGTGGCCCCAGGAGCGGGTTGGCCGATTCCGGAGCCTTACCTTATGAATGAACTCTGTTAGCTATAACAGGAGTATGCAAAAATATTATTCCGGATTGGCATTGAGATCAGGAGGGGTTGGCAAGAGATGTATTGGAGGGTGGCGGTCCTCCTGAATTCAGATGGCGTGGACTTCGAAAGCCCTGGAAAAGGCTTGAGTATGTGCGGAGTACAGGAAGATTGCTGGAATGAGTTCTGCTTTTACCATCAAACCTTTCCAGTCAGAGGAAATCCTGGCCGCTCTAAAGTCATCGGGCCTCGTACAGGAATCCGTTGGAAATTCAGTAAGAATCACAGGTATTGCTCCTATCGATGATTGCGGACCTGGTGACCTCGCTTTCGCAGATAAAGATAAATTCCTGGAAAAAGCCAGGGAAAGAAAACCGGCCTGTCTGGTCTTGAACAAGGATCTGAAGGAAAAGTTAACAGGAAAAGAGGGGTTCACTGTAATTCTTGTAAAGAACGTGGGGCTTGCTCATTCCTGGATTCGCAAGCAATTCGGAGATGTAGATTTCACTTCTACAGAAGACTGGGGGCGAATTCATCCTTCTGCTATCATTCATGATTCGGTTAAGGTGCCAGAGAGTGCCGTAATCGGTCCTGGCGCCATCGTCGGGCCTCGTGTGAAGCTGGGCGAACGATGCGTTGTTATGACGGGCGTTGTTGTGGAAAGAGATGCTGTACTCGGAGACGATTGTGTGTTGCATCCAGGTGTTGTCATAGGATGGGGATCCATTCTGGGTCAGCGTTGCATTATTCGAAGTGGTACCATAATCGGTTCTGAAGGATTTGGCTTTGCCCAGGATGAATCCCGCGGCCACCATCGGATTCCTCAAACCGGAATTGTAAGACTGGGCAACGATGTTGTACTGGGAGCCAACAATTGCATCGACCGAGCAACATACGGCGAAACATTAATCCAGGATAATGTGATCAGTGACAATTTATGTCACCTTGCCCACAATGTAGATATTGGAGAAAAATCCATCCTTGTAGCTATGACCGGTATTGCCGGATCAACGAAGCTGGGCAAGAGAGTCATCTGTAGCGGTCAGACCGGAATTCTGGATCATATTACTATTCCTGATGATACCGTGCTTCTGGGCCGAGCTGCGGTTTTGAGCGACAGCGTTAAGAAATCTGGAGTCTATGCAGGATCTCCGCTGCAGCCAATTGCAGATTACCAGAAGAATAGTGTGCATATTAAGAATCTGGATAAAATGCGAAAAGAAGTGAAGGCGCTGCAGAAGCGTCTTGAAGCGTTGGAGGGCAGCCAGACCGGTCAATCTACTTGACACGGTTCATGGATGCACCTGCATTGCCAGTGGAGGGATGTCCGAGCGGTTTAAGGAGGCGGTCTTGAAAACCGTTGTAGTTCGCGCTACCGTGGGTTCGAATCCCACTCCCTCCGAACGAACAGGAGAGGTGCCCGAGAGGCCGAAGGGAGCAGTTTGCTAAACTGTCGTAGGTGTACGCCTACCGAGGGTTCGAATCCCTCCCTCTCCGCATTGGTGTCACATGGCAGATAAGGTCCGAGAGATCCAGGACAGGCTCCTGAAGAACATACAGGATGGTGATCAGCTAAGTGCTGCCATTGCCTACTTCCCTCTCATTGGATGGATTTATCCTCTTTACTTCAAGAAAGAGGATAAACTCTGTCAGTACCATGGAAAGCAAGGCCAGCAGTTGAATGCAGTTCTCATCGGCCTGTACCTGGTACTCTGGTTTCTGGAGAATTTCTGGCTGACATCCTGGATATTTGGCACAGGCTCCTTGCTGAATCCAATCTCCTCTTCCGTAAAGATCATTGCTCTGTTCGGATATCTGGGTCTTTCCCTGGTAGCAGCCTATCGAGCGTTTATGGATGAAGAATGGGAAATACCATTCCTACAGGATATTGTGGATTTTTTCTGGGATCTTTTTCCGCAAAGAAAAGCAGACAGAGATTAGATGAAATACCTAAGACAGCTAAAAGATTTCTGGCTATCCAGATCTGAAAAAGTCCGATCCATTACTTACCTGGTTCCCCTATTTGTTTTCTTTTTGCCAGGCATCCTTCTGGATTCTGGTAGGTCCTACAAAGCGGCTATTCGCGGTTTTTCCCTCAGTCTCTTGTTCTTTGGCGTGGTCTTCCTGACTTACATGATTCACTACTATATCTGGAAGCAGTCTTTCGACGGTCGCTACTTTCGCGATCTGTTTTTCTTCTCGGTTCACATTGCCACAGTCATAGCCTACGTCGGCCTGAGTGGAATGCTTATGCTGGCTGAAAGCAAAGATAGCCCTACTCCCGATTTCTGGTTGGATCAAGTGAGCCAGAAAGTTGTTCGGTTTCTCGAATTCAAAGCCTAGAGGTGTCGCGCGAGCGCTACCTCGCCTGGCAATTACTCCGAAAGCTGATTTCCAATCTCCAATCTCCTATCTCCTATCTCCTATCTCCTATCTCCTATCTCCTGGGTCCTGGCTCTTGATTCCTGGCTCGTAACGCTTAACTCTTAACTCCTAACTCCTAACTCCTAACTCCTAACTCATGGTTCTTGGTGCTGGATTTTCGCTTTGATTTCTCAGTTCTGGTTTCACAGGTTTAAAAAGTTCGACGGACCAGGCGCCGGGATCATTCCCATATCCCTTAGCACAGTTCGATCTACCGTGCGAATCGCGGCGAAATGGGTTTTAACGTCCGAGGATTGGATCCAGGTGGAAAGTCGGAAGTCGGAAGGCGATAAAAGGGAACCTTAGTCTGGTAGTCCGCTGGCCACTTGTTCGTAGAGCGGAATCAAAGCATCAACATGCGCTTTCCATGTGAAAGTGCGAGCTTGCGCAGGCCCTTCCTTTTTCATCCGGCTTCGAATGGATTTATTCTCTAGAATTCGGAGAATCGCCTCTCTGAGTTCAGATTCCTGCTCAGGATCAAAATAAAGGGGAACCTCGCCTCCTACTTCGGGTAGACTGCTTCGGTTGGATGAAACCACAGGAGTGCCACAGGCCATCGCTTCTGCCAGAGGAAAACCGAACCCTTCCAGGAGCGAAGGCATAATGAACACATCCGCCGCGCCGTACAACAGGGGGAGCTCTGAATTCTCGAAGAAGGGCAGAATGCGAATCCTGGAAGAGTGTTCGAAGCCTTCTAGAGCTTCGGCCAGATATCCCGGGAGTTTGCCACTGGTGCCAGCAATGCAGAAATCCAGGTCCAGATCTCCATCCCAGAGAGTTTTGAGAGAGCGTACAACGAAATCTACATTCTTATGTTTCTTTCCAATGCCCACACAAAGCGCGAATGGCCGCTTTAGTTTATACTTCTTTTTAAAGGCAATGAGGTCTTTAGTCGCCGGCACTTTGAAGAGTGCATGATCGATGCCATTGTAAATGGTACTGATTCTGGATTTGCTGGCCGGGAAATTTTCCATCATCCGTTCTTTTGAATGATTGGATACTGTGGCTACGGCCCCTGCTTTTGCAGCTACCTGACGAAGAAAAAAAGATGCATAAAGCCGATACACTGGATTCGAAAATTCCTGACTGTCCAGATGAATTAAATCATGCACGACCACAACGCTTCGCCGCAGGTACTTCAGAGCTGCGTTGTAATGAGGACTATGGACGATTTCGCCTTTCCGGGGAGCGGGAAATTGTAGTTGTTCTCGCACGGAATAGATTCCGGCACGAAACGGTCGAATTTCTCCTGAAAATTCCGGAAGGTATTTCTGAATCGCATCCTGATCACCGGCAAGGGTAAGTCTGACTTCTGGCCGGTGAATCAAAAGCTTTAGAACACTGTAAACCTGGGTCCCGATTCCGGAGAATCCCAGCATTCTGGCATCGAATAGAACAGGTATGGGCGATTTTGCCATGAAAACCACTTGAAACCAGATGCCAGTGCAACCGTCAATGCATTCGAAGTGCAATTATTGAATGGAAATAGAGAATACCGGAATTGCGTGGGCGACGGATGGACTTGCCACGATTCTGAGAAGGGCTTGTCGGGTCTTGCAGGCAAAAAGGGTAGATCAGAGAATGTGATGAAACAAGGACCCGAAGACAATTCTCCCGAGCAGATTTCCAGATCCGGGGATCACATCAGATACTGGCAGCGTTTTTCGAGTTCTGGCCGCAACTCTCTGTTCCTGATTCTGCTAACTGTATTTGGCGCAATCGCATTTAGTTCCATGAGTTGTTCTCGCTCCTCTGCCAATCAGTACGATCCGGGAGAGGCCAATATTCTGGTGGCAGCTGCTTACGGAGCGAAGGATGGGGAATGCGGAACAACCCACACGTTCAATTCTATTCTTTTTTTCCCTGCGGATCGACCCAATGTGGAAGCCTGCGTGGCTGCTATCTTGGAAACAAGCTGCACTGACTGGGCGGTTACAGACCCAACTCCGACAGTATGTAAATTCATAGGAGTGCAGTTCGAAAGCTGATCTCAGAACTCTCGCCCTGCGCCTAAAGCGATTTGTAGGCCCGATGAATGTAATCGACGGTGGCCAAACCCTGCAAAGTTCTCTGACTGTCATATTCCTCCGGCTTTTGGGAAGCGCTTGCCAGAGCGGCGTACATTTGCAGCCAGGGATTCTTTTCCTTTCCTGGAATTGAAAAAGCTACTTCCTGCAACTCCTGGAAGCCCGAGTATCTTTTTGATCGCTTTGACTTCCACATGCGAAATCCATTGTTTCCGCAATGGATTCTACCCTCAGTGAAGTCCAGTTCCATCTCAAATTCGAAGTACCGAGAACGGGCGCCGGTAGTGAGCGAAGCTACAAAATCAGGATAATGGAATTGTAGATGCGAGGATTCTTCCAGTCCTTTGCTGTTGCGAAGGACTCGGCCGGTCATTTTCTCCGGTAAGCCGCAATACCAGAACAAAAGATCAATCCAGTGAACCGCATCATGCAGCAACGGACCAGAGGCAGGATGGATGGGAGAGGCCCCTGAATAAACACGACCGCGAACGCTGCGCAGCTCGCCCAGCGATCTGCTTTCGATCAGCTGCCGGACCCTTGTATAACCGGGATGGAACCGCCTTTCAAAATTAATCCATAGCTGGCTCTTACTGGACTGCATGGCATTGCGAAGCTTTCGCATATCGGAGCTGTCTTCGCCGGGAGGTTTTTCGATTAGTACATCTGATACTCCAAGAGTCATCAATTGCAGAGCCTGGGAAGTATGTACATCCTGCGGCGTGGCCACGATGGCAAGATCCACAGCAAGGCCTCCGCTGGATTTGCCAGAGGAAGTTGCATTTTTGGATTTCCCGGAGCTTTTGCTTTTGAATGCTATCGCCCCTTTCCTGATGGTCGCCTTCTCTCTGGGGTTTGCAGACTGGGGAGATTTCTTTCCCGTGCCAACGATTACAGAGAACAGTTCATCCGGATTTTCGAATGCCTGAACGGGATATGGCCACCATCGTTGAAAACTCTTAACTTGATCGGGATTCGAATCGCATACGGCAACCAGCTCAATTCGCTTTTGCAAAGATAAAAGGGAACCCGCATGGGTGCATGGATGGTAGCGAAGTTTGTCTTTTTCCAGGGCCCAGCCGATGCGACCCAGTCCAATGAGAATCGCCCTTCGCTTCACTTGATGACTTTTTCCAGGGCCCAGAGAAGACCAATGAAATAAAGTCCCCAGAGTAAAGAGCCAAGGGTAAAGCTAGCTATGATAATGATAACATTCGGCATTGGCAGATAAAGGATGCTTAGAGGCATATCTGCGATCAGATGAGTAGTGCAACTGGGATTAATACACTCCATGTCCAGAATTCGAGTTCGTGTCCATACAAAGATGACATGAATTGCAAAGCCAACCCAGAAGGCGAGTTTGTAGTTTGAACTGGATCGCATATTCTTTCCGCTTTACGCCCCACCGGGAGGCTCCTACGCTGACGGCACCAATATTTATGGAATNGGCTCTGAAGAAAAGTAGAATCCGTCCGTTGCCGGCATTGCTTGTGGATCGCATAGCAGCAGGGGAAGTAATTGATGGTCCTGCCTCCGTAGTGAAGGAACTGGTGGAGAATGCCCTGGATGCAGGCGCTACCAGCATCCAGGTGGAAACCAGCGGCGGTGGGATCAATTGGATATCTGTAGAAGACGATGGGGCCGGAATCCTGGATGAAGATCTTCCTCTGGCGATTCAAAAGCATGCAACTTCCAAAGTTCAGACCCTGGATGATATCAGTGAAGTCCTCAGTTATGGTTTTCGTGGGGAGGCTCTGTCCTCCATAGCCTCCATTAGTTATCTTGAAATNCTCACTCGTTCGGCCGATCAAGAACGGGGTTCTCGAATCATCAGCAGGGGCGGAGAAGCGGGTCCAGTGGAACCGGCAGCGCGCACACAGGGCACTCGCATTTACGTGGAGGATCTTTTTTATTCCACGCCAGCAAGGAAGAAGTTTCTAAAGGCAGAGAAATCCGAAAATCAAAAGATCCATAAAGAATTCATCCGGCTTGCCATGGCTCGATTAAACGTTGCATGGAAACTGGTGAGGGATGAGAAGACGATTCTGGATCTGCCGGCCCATCAATCCTTTGAGCAAAGAGCCGGTGCTATCTATACGGAAAACCTGGCACGTCATTTACTTCCTGTGAATTCCCATGCATCCGGGATATCTCTAACCGGTTTTATTTCAGATCATGATTTCTTCCGTGCCACTCGAGATCGTCAGTTTTCCTGGATTAATGGAAGGCCCGTGGAATTTAAGAACCTATCCTTTCTTGTGAAAAAAGGATATGGTGAAATCCTGCCCCACGGTTCGCATCCGGCATTCTTTCTCTTCCTCGAAGTTGAGCCGGATCGAGTGGATGTAAATGTACATCCTGCGAAACGAGAAGTTAGGTTATTGGATGAATCTCTACTTCATGGCCTTGTGCAACGAGCTGTGGTTCCGGTGATTTTTCCCGATGAGCCGCTACCTTTAAAAAAGGGGAACTGGCAACCGGGCAACTATGCATCTGGTTTCGGAAGCGGCAGAAGTGCAACTGGCGCTGCCTCTCAATCCGGTTATCCAATGACAGAAGCCCATCGGGCAAGGAATCCTGGAGAGCCGAATTCCCTCCTGGAATCAGTGGATTCGTTGTTCCAGCGAGACGGCGAAGTGGGCCAGAGCCGAGCCTACGAGATTCGCAATACTGCATGGAAGGCAGAGGATGGGTCGGCGTCCTATTCTGGAATAGAAAATGCTGACTCCAGGTTCGAGATCCATTCTGATCCGCAAGGAACAGACGCTGAGCGCCCCCAGGACTTTTCGTCGAGAGAGGACCAGGGGAGCGGCGAACAGCCCTTTGATCGTACTGCTGTCCCGGCTCAACACAATGACAGCTCCAATTATGGAAAGCAGGGTTTTCTTCCCATTCGCCATTTTGGTGTGATATTCGGAACCTACATCCTTGCCGAAGCTGAAGATGGTTTTTATATCATAGATCAACATACGGCTCATGAGCGGATCAATTATGAGTTGAAGCGAAAAGCGATGGAAGACCGAAGCTTTGGTACTCAGAATCTTTTAACTCCGCTGATTCTGGACTATTCCCGGCAGGAGGCAGATGCAATCCTGGAGCATTCCGAGGAATTGAAGGAAGCGGGATTTCAGATCGATTCCATTGGTGAAGGGCAGGTTGCCCTGCGAATGGTGCCGGACTTTCTGGATCCGGGTTCGGAAGTAGATACGATCATGCATGTGATTCAGCGTCTGGCAGAAGGAGAATCCATGGTTCGGGTATACGATGAATATGCGGCCATGAAAGCATGCAAAGCATCCATCAAAAAGAACGATGTTGTTCATGGAAGTGTTCTTGCAGAGATTCTAAAGCAACTGAGCCAATGCGATGATCCATCCCGATGTCCCCATGGCCGTCCTACAATGCTGCGATTAACCAGAAATGAACTGGATCGAATGTTCCATCGAACGTAACTTTTTTTCATGGAACCTATGCTGGAATTCTGTGTACTGGAGTAAGGAATGAGACCTGAGACCATCGTCATAGCTGTGTCGGGTAGTATTGCAGCCTATAAGACCTGCGACCTGGTGAGAAATCTGGCGCGAAAAAAGATTCCGGTGCGAGTGTGCATGACTCGAAATGCCACNCGTTTTGTGGGTCCGGTAACCTTTCAGACCTTGAGTGGACAGGATGTCATTGTTGATGAATGGGACCATGGTATGCTTCATATTGATCTGAAAAACGAAGCTGCCCTGTTTGCAGTGGTTCCGGCCACAGCGAACATGATAGGCAAGATGGCCGCCGGAATAGCAGATGATGCCGTTACCAGTACCTACCTGGCCTTGCAATGTCCTGCTTTTGTTGCTCCTGCCATGAATCCTAACATGTATAGTCATTCTGCGGTGCAGAGGAATCTGGCAACACTGAAAGCCGACGGAGTGACCATTCTGGATCCCACAGCAGGAGAAGTCATNTGCGGAGATGNGGGTCAGGGAAAAATGGAAGNAATCCAGAAAATTGAAGCGAAACTCCTGGAGAAATATAACGAAGTAATCTCATGAACTTGAAGGATTTCAAGCTAATCGTAACGTCCGGACCCACCAGGGAGTGGCTGGATCCTGTGCGTTTCATTTCCAACCCATCCACGGGGCAAACCGGATGGGAATTGGCCAGACATGGAATCTCTCGTTTTAAAGAAGTGGTATACATTTGTGGCGCCGCTCATCGCGAATATTGTCAGGTTTCCGGAGCTCGCAATATATCCGTTATAACTACCGAAGAGCTGGCTCAGGCAGTGCAAACTGAAGTAGATTCCCGATGCCTGCTGATCATGGCGGCTGCGCCTGCGGATTTCACACCGGCCCATCCAGGATCCCAGAAGATTAAGAAATCCGGGTCAGAAGGAATGACCCTGGAATTAAAACCGACCACAGATGTCCTGATTAGCGTTTCCGATCTTGATTATCCGAATTTTTTTCGAGTAGGCTTTGCTGCAGAGACCACAGATGTCCGTGAGCACGCTCTGGAAAAAATGGAACGGAAAAAACTCCATTTTGTTTGTGCCAACCGGGTTTACCGGGAGGAAGTGGGATTTGGATCCCATGAGAATACTCTGTTTGTACTGGATCGGGAAGGAAGGGAAGAAACCGTGGGGCCCTGTTCCAAGGATCTATTGGCGCAAAACCTCCTGGATTATTTGATTCTTCGGATGCAGACTCTTTCCGATAGTACTGTTAGATAGCAGGAGGGAAAAGTGTCCCTGACGATTTTGCTTCTGACGGGCATCAAGGAAGAGCTACAGGGTCTTCTGGACCGCCATCCGTTTGAATTCGAAAAAGAACTTAGAATCTATCGCTCCAGAAAATACCGCGAATTCTACGCAAGAACCACCGGCCCGGGAGTTACCAAACGCAAAGAGATCCAGAAAGTCCTGGAAGACATTGCGCCAGATGTGGTAATCAGCGCCGGAATAGCGGGCATTCTGGACGAAAAAGATGAAATCGAATCCGGACAGGTTTTGAGATTGAGCGAAGTAATTCGCCACTCCAATCGAGTGAGTTATCCCGGAGGGCCGGGGCGAGATCGATTGATTACGGTAGATCGACCTGTGCATGATATCCTGGATAAGCTGGATCTGGCCAACGAATTCAAGGCCAGAGCCTGCGATATGGAATCGGCGATTCTCCTGGATATGGTGGGTGCCCTACCTGCTCTGGCCAAGAAAACCTATGTAGTTCTATTGAAAGTGGCTGGCGATCGACCGGAGGACTCATCGCTCTATGAGTATGAGCATCACACCTGGGGTTGGGATAAGAAATCACTCTGGCAGAAAGCAAAAACTGCATTGAAGTTTCCTGCCGGTCCCGCAGCCTGCATCCGATTGATTCGGCATAAGCGTCAGGCACTGGCATCGCTGGTAAAGGAAATGGAATTACTGGCTTACAATTTAGCAAAGGAGCAGTCAATCCCACCCGGATTGAAGTCCGTCTTTATTCCACACCGTTAACATGATCTGGATAATCGTAATACTACTAGGTGGAGGGCTTGTTGGGGCGATCTACTATTTCCTGGTTTTTGATCGAAGTTCAGTATTCGATCGAGCACTGACCCTGGCCCGCGAGGGCGCATACACCGATGCCCGTGGACTGATTCGTTCGCGTATTGAAAGAGAACCGGACAATCCCCGAGGTCATTTTACTATGGCTCAAATCTACGCCATGGAAGGCGATGAACACAATGAATTGGAGCATCTTCAGGAACTTCGACGATTGAGCCGGCCTTTGCCGGAGTATCCCAAGCCCCGATTGCTCAATCGCATAGGAGAGATCTTTTACCGCCAGGAAGACTTCGAAGATGCCTATGATGTGTACGGTGAGTCTCTAGGTGCTGCACCCCGGAACGAAGAAGCTCTCGCGCATCTTGCATTCATGGCCATCGGTCAGAGTGAGTTTGAAATCGGAGAAAAGCATTTTAAGAAACTGGTAGAGCTGGCACCTCAGTCGGCAGAATACAGGATCGCCCGCGGAGTGGGACTTTCCATGCTCAAGAAGAAAGAAGCGCTAAAAGAGCTAGAAGAAGGTCTGGACCTGGATCGCTCCAATGATACAGCGCGATTCTTGCTTGCTATCGAAGCGTATCGACAGGGAGAGCATAAAAAAGTCCTGGAGCAACTGGAGAAGCTGCAAGATAGCATAGATGACAGCGCCATACGTTACTTGATTTTTAAAATGGCCGCGGCCTCTTACTACATGATAGGAAAGAATGATCAATCCCTGGAGGCAGCGGAAAGCTGCTTGCATCTTGCTCTGGAAGAAACCTGGGATCGCGAAGAATATGATGCGAGATTGGCCGTTGCCTATTTAAGCATGCTGATGGGCGATCTAGAAAAAGCGAATGAAAACCTTCTAGAACTTGAAATCAGAAATCCTACAGATCAAACCGTAATGCGGGTGTCGGACTTTCGCATGGACCTGGAAGAAGGAGTGGCCAATGTGCAGGAAACCAGCCCTAGAGGATTCGACTTTCAAAATCAGCTAAAAGAATGGGTTCGAAATCGAGTTCATCCTGAAATCATCTTTCGCGTTAGCGGCCTTCAGATGGACGAAGTGTTTAACATTGGTTCAGGTTCTGATGGGGCCAAACCTGCACGAAAATCCAGCGTGGCGGCCGGTCCGGCTTTTGACTCGGATGAGCTAATTGAAACCTTCAATGAACTGCCCTCGGCTCAATTTGAATCAGCCTGCAACAAGATAGTGGCCAGCATGGGCTTCAAAGTGGATCGAAACCTGCCGAATCGGGACCCGGACGGCCTGGATCTGGTGGCCGTGAATACCGAGGACAAAAAGGACAGGGCTCTATTTCAATTCAGAAAGTGGAGAAACCAGCCCATCTCCGATATCTTTCTGCGAAATATGCAGAATACTCTTAATGAACTGAAAGTGGCGCGCGGTTTTGTTATCGCCGGAGCAAGGTTAACCACCGGAGCGGAATCAGCCTTGCAGAATCTCAAAAAAATCCAGGTTATCAATGGGGACGATCTGGGAGCTGTGCTGGTAAATATTATCAAACCGGAATAGCGGGGAACCCTGGGTTCTGAGTAATCGTCCAATAAACGTGAGGTATTTCATTTTGAAGCGGTTTCAAAGCTCCTTTTTTCTGGTATTATTCATTCTGACTGGTGCCGGGGCATGCGAGGGAAAGTCAGAGAGAAATGCTCCGGATCCCGTGGTGGACCGTGGTGCCAAAGACAGTGCATTGATTCTGGAACGCAGGGCCGCATTCGATACATCACGTCAAAAGCTGGATATGGACTCCCTGCCTCAGCTCGATGCTGTGGACCAGAGACTGAAAACCTTGTTTCGCATGATCGACGACCGAGATCTGAACGGACTGGATAAAATGGTCTTTCCCGGAGAAGGGGTGCATATTGATCTAAAAGCTCATCGAACTGTATCAGAGCTTAAGGCAGAGCTGGCCGAACCGGAAGGGTATTTTCAGAAGTTTTATCTCGATTCAGAGCTACTGAGAAAGACTACGGGCGATCCGTCCCAGATGTCCCTGCATGAATTGCTTAACAAGAATTCAAGGGTGTATGCAGAGTACTATCTGGAACCCGGGGCCACCCAGATTGAGGTGCGTTTCTTCCTGGGCAGCACTCCCG
>PBEB01000061.1 GCA_002717505.1 Leptospiraceae bacterium | reverse complement strand
CTGGCAGGTGTTTCATGACGACGCAGGCATCCAGAACGGTACCAAAGTCCTTCTGGCATTTCTTAAGGGCCATATCCACAGGTTTCTTCAGAACTTCCTCTATAGAAGGAAATGGTTCGGAAGCGGAATCCGGGCTGTTTTCAGGAAATGCTTGGTGCGATAATTCCTGAAGGCCAAAGCCTTTTTCGGAGCAGGCTTTATTCCAGGAAATCAGGGTAAGTCCGGACTCCGCCTGGCTAGATCCAAGAGCATGGACAGGTTGGGCGGCATCGATCTCGGAGGTTTCAGGTTCTTTGCCATCGTAAGGTGATCTATTGCTTGCACTGGATTCCCCCGATTCCTTTGCGAACGACTCTGTGGTATTCGGATTGGAGGGGTTCCTTTTGCTGCCATCAGGCGAAATGTGATTCAATACTGACGTGCTTTCATCGGAGTGTTTGTCTTCGAGTCTTTCCTGATGCGCACTGTTTCTGTGACGTTCCTCACATATGATCCAGACATCCAGGTAAACATCCGGTGAAAGCCTGGAGTTTAGCAGGTATTCCTGCAAACAGAGGCGAATTCGGGAAGACAGAGGAGATTGATCTATAAAATCCAGGGTCACCGGTTTCTTGAATTTGAAGACTCGCTTCTGGCCAACCAGTACGTTAGAGATATGAGTCTCCTTTAGCTCCAGGGCTTCTTCTTGCACCAGCTCCGGATGATTCTGTAGCACGGTGATTGGTTCCATCAAATTACACCAGCCTATTGATGCGGGACAGCTCCTGCTAGATGATTAAGCCCAGAGATTGGCCGCCCCAAAAACCCCGGCCGAATCTCCCAGGCTATGTTTCAGTATAGGCGTTGTAGCCCTTTTGTGAAAAGAATACTTCAGCACCTTTTCCCGCCCCATGGAATACAATTCATCTAGATTGGAAAGGCCACCTCCAAGGATAACAGCGTCTGGATCAAGGATCGAAATCAGTCCACCGAGAGCTCGACCAAAATCGTCCAGAAATCTTTCGAAGAATGCAACTTCCCTGCCACTTCCGCTGCGAGCGGCCTGAACTATAGCTGGCACATCCTTCGTTTCACCGAACTCTGCAGCGTACCTCTTTTGCAGTCCACCGCCGGAGATCAGAGTCTCTATGCAGCCAGGATTTCCACACCAGCACCTGGGTCCGGAGGGATCAATGCTGAAGTGACCCCATTCCCCCGCAATACCATGCCTTCCTGAGTGTAGCTTTCCATCAATTACTATGCCACCGCCACAACCGGTGCCCATAATCACTCCAAAGATGGTTCTAAACTCCTTTCCAGCACCCATTGTCGCTTCTGCCAGAGCAAAGCAATTCGCATCGTTTTCAATTCGCACTGGTTGCTTTAGCCGGTTCTCCAGGTCGGTTTGCAGCGGATGACCGATCATGATTGTAGTGTTCGCATTGAGTACAAGGTTGGTCTGTGCATCAATGATGCCGGGGATGCCAATACCAACGCTGGATTTTTCAGAAGAGTAAGACCTGGCTTCTTCGATCAATTCGATGACCACGTCCAGGATTGCATCGTACCCTTCGGCAGCAGGCGTCGACTTTCNATTTCGCAGCAGGATTTGATCCTGCGAATCCAGGAGCACCACTTCGGTTTTGGTGCCTCCCAGGTCTACGCCTATACGATGATTCTGCCCGGCCATGGGCTAGATTCCCGTTGCACATATCAAATGCAACGGTCTTTTAATGCCTGGCAAGACTATGCGTACTGTTTAAGCTTCTCCAGGTTCCAGATCTCTCGGGCATACTGATCGATGGTACGATCCGAAGAAAAGAAAGCGCTTCTGGCCGTGTTTAAAATGGCCTTTCTTCTCCATACGGATTGGTTCTTGTACTCCTCTTCAATATGCTTTTGGACATCCAGATAGGAACGAAAATCCTCCAGCAAGAAGTAGTAGTCTCCGCCATAGGTCAGCGTATGGAAAAGCTCCTGGAAGATACCGGGCTCATGCGGTGCGAACTCGTTACGATGAATGGATTCCAGTACCCGGTTCAATTGAGGATCGCTCTGGTAGATATGCACTGGGTCGTAGCCATGGGAGCGAAGGTTATTGATCTCTTCTACTGTTCGGCCGAAGATGTAGATGTTCTCATCGCCCACTTCTTCTTTGATTTCGATGTTGGCTCCGTCCAGAGTTCCTACCGTCAGGGCTCCGTTAAGCATAAATTTCATATTTCCTGTGCCGGAAGCTTCGGTGCCGGCAGTAGAAATCTGCTCGGATAAATCTGTTGCGGGAAAGATTCTCTCTGCCAGGCTAACACGATAATTGGGTAAGAACGCTACTTTGATTCTACCTTTTATGTCTGGATCGGTATTCACTTTTTCGCCCACTGCATGAATTAACCGAACGATTAGCTTGGCTCTATGATACCCGGGAGCGGCCTTTCCTCCGAAAATGAAGGTTCTGGGGAAATAGTCAAGGGATGGATTATCTTTCAATGTTTGATAGTCTGCAATGATGCGCAGAACATTTAAGAGCTGACGTTTGTATTCATGGATTCGCTTGATCTGAGAATCGAAAATGCTTTCCGGATCTACTTCCACGCCGCATTCATGACGAATGATTTCGGAAAGCTTCACCTTGTTTTGCAATTTTACTTTGTAGAATGCCTCCTGAAATTCCGAGTCCTCGGCCAGATTGGCCACTTCTTTTAGCTGGCTGAGATCTTGCTTCCAGGATTGCCCCAGGCGATTGGTGATCAAACCGTTCAATTCCGGATTGGACCCGATCAGCCATCGACGGAATGTAATTCCGTTAGTTTTGTTTTGGAATCGTTCCGGAAAGATTTTTACGAACGCCGGGAATACATCGGTCTTGATGATCTCGGAATGAATGGCGGCCACTCCGTTTACGGCCACGGATCCTACTATGGCCAGGTTCGCCATGCGCACTTTTCGCGGATGCCTTTCATCGATGATGGACAGCTCCGATAATTGCTCATCTGAGATTCCCTGAGACCGGGCCCATTCCATAAACTGATGATTGATCAGGTAGATGATTTCCAGATGCCTGGGTAACATGCGACCAAATAACTCCAGGTCCCATTTCTCCAGCGCTTCGGGCATCACTGTATGGTTTGTATAACCAAAGCAGCGAGAGGCCAGTTCCCAGGCCCGCTCAAATTCCAGTTCGTAACCATCCATCAGGATTCGCATTAGCTCGGCGATGCCCACTGCCGGATGAGTATCGTTTAGTTGAAAGAATACCTTTTCCGGAAGCTGATCAATGCCTTCTGCGATATCGAAAAAATCGCTCATAGCGTCCTGAATGGTTGCGCTCACAAGAAAGTATTCCTGCTTCAATCTCAGTTCTTTACCCTGGAGATTGTTTTCGTTAGGGTACAGAACGTGAGTAATGTTTTCTGAATGGATCTTGTCTTCTACAGCGCGAACGTAATCACCGTGATTGAAGTAAGTAAAATCGAATTCATTGTTTGCCCTGGCCCGCCAGAGTCTCAGCGGATTTACTGTATGGGTTTTGTATCCAGGCATTAGAATATCGTTGGCTGTAGCAAGTACCGTTTCTCCCGGCATCCAGCGAACAAGATGACGATCCTCTTTTCTGTAGCTTTCCGTACGTCCGTAAAAATGCACTGCGTAGGTACGCTCCAGGCGCTCGATGGTCCAGGGATTGCCCTCNTTTAGCCAGTCATCCGGAAGCTCCCTTTGATGCCCATGTTCGATTCTCTGGTTAAAGATACCGTAATTATAGTACAGACCTGCTCCCTGACAGGGAAGATCCATTGTAGAAGCGCTCTCCATGAAGCAGGCTGCCAGACGGCCCAGACCACCATTGCCAAGCCCTGCATCGATTTCGCATTCTTCGATTTCTTCCAGGCTTACTCCGATCTCTTTCAAGAGCGCTCGTGCATAATCCAGGGCTTCCAGGTTAATGAGATTANTGCGAAGCAAGCGGCCCAGGAGAAATTCCATGGAGAGATAATACACTCGTCGGCTCTTTCGCTTTTGCAGTTCTTCCTGGGTTTCATTGTATCGGTCGATCAGGCTGTCTCGAATGGTGTATGCCAGCGCCTGGTAAAGATCGATNGCATGTGTGTTTTCTTTGTACTTGCCTACAGTGTATTCCAGATGGTGGGCAAAGTGTCGCTTCAGGGATTCCGGATCCAGTTTCTGTTCCAGTCCTAGAAGTTCTTTGAGTTTCACACTGGAAATCAGGGATTGACGCTGTAGCATAGCTTTAGCTCCGTCCAGATCAACTGGCAGTCAACACAAATCCACGAATTCTCTTGACCATAGTGCGCCGACCAGGGCTTGTAGGGTAGCAGGTTCGACCTGCACTTCCTCAAATGAGTCTGTCCGGCAAAGAGCCGGGCCGAAAGGAACCCAGGTGCCTGTAGAGTTGGATTGGAATACATCGTCCAGAAATTCCCGAAAGAAAGGTGGATTGAACCTCCTGGATAATTCGGATCTCTGGTACATGGATGCCATCGTCTATGANCTTCACGTTCGATCCTTTTGCGATGCGAACGGCGATGNCATAGGAGATTTTCCGGGCCTAATGAGTCGGCTGGAATATCTAAAGGATCTCGGCGTCACTGCCCTATGGCTTCTCCCATTTTATCCCTCGCCCCTGAGGGACGATGGATACGACATTGCGGATTATAAGAGCGTTAATCCGATCTACGGAAATCTGAAAGACTTCAAAGAATTTCTGGCCATGGCCCATGAAATGGGTATGCGAGTGATCACAGAACTGGTCATCAACCATACCTCCGATCAGCATCCATGGTTTCAGAGAGCTCGCCGAGCCCCCGTTGGGCATCCTGACCGCGACTACTATGTATGGAGCGATAGTCCGGATAAATACAGGGATGTTCGGATCATCTTTCAGGATTTTGAGAGCTCGAACTGGACCTGGGATGAGCTGGCCGGCCAATATTACTGGCACCGGTTCTATTCGCATCAGCCGGATCTTAATTTTGACAACCCCAGGGTGCAGCAGGAAGTATTCGATGTCCTGGATTTCTGGCTGGATCTGGGCGTAGATGGAATGCGTCTGGATGCCATTCCTTATCTGTATGAGCGGGAAGGCACCACATGCGAAAATCTGCCCGAAACCCATGCCTTCCTGAAGAAACTCCGAGCTCATATTGATAGCAAGTATCGTGGCAGAATGCTTCTGGCAGAAGCGAATCAGTGGCCAGAGGATAGCGTTACTTTTTTCGGCGAAGGCGATGAATGCAACATGGCCTTTCATTTTCCCTTGATGCCTCGGATGTTCATGTCTGTTCGCATGGAGGACAGCTTCCCGATTATTGATATCGTAGAGCAAACACCGGAACTGCCGGAAGGCTGTCAGTGGGCGGTATTCTTACGAAACCACGATGAATTAACCCTGGAAATGGTAACTGACGAAGAGCGGGATTACATGGTGCGAATGTATGCCCGAGATCCCAGAAGTCGAATCAATCTGGGAATTCGCAGGCGTCTGGCACCTCTACTGGAGAACGATCGTCGAAAGATAGAGCTGATGCATGCGCTGCTTTTTTCCATGCCTGGCACGCCGGTGATTTACTACGGTGATGAAATCGGGATGGGAGATAATATTTTTCTGGGAGACCGAGACAGTGTGCGAACTCCCATGCAGTGGAGCCCGGACCGAAATGCCGGGTTCTCTGGAACCAATCCGCAACGCCTGTTTCTTCCGGTGAACATCGATCCAGATTACCATTATGAATCTTTAAATGTAGAGTCCCAGCAAAACAGTCCGAACTCACTACTCTGGTGGATGAAAAGGATCATTTCGCTGCGAAAACAAATACCGGCCTTCAGTCGAGGATCCCTGGAATTTGTGAGATGCGAAAATAGAAAAATCCTGGTCTTTGTGCGAGAATTGGAGGGACAGACNATTCTGGTTCTGGCAAACCTCTCGGCGCAGGTACAGTATGCCACCCTGGATCTGGGAGAGCATGCAGGAAAGATCCCTGTGGAGATATTTTCAAGACATACCTTTCCCCGGGTAACGCAGGCACCGTATTTCTTTTCCTTTGCGCCCTTTTCCTTCTACTGGTTTTCCCTGGAAAACGAAACGCAGCATTATAGAGGACCAGATGAGGTACCGGAAATCAAGCTGAACAATCTGCCATCTCTGGCATCGTTACTGGATTCGAAAGCCAGAGATTTGCTTTCGCCCATACTTCCCGATTTTTTGCGTCAGCAGGACTGGTTTCCTCACAGGACAAGAAATATCAAATCAGCGGAAATCATCCATTCAGTACATCCCTGGACCGACGAATTGGGACTGGCCATCATTGAAGTGATCTTCAGCTCCGGAGAGCAGGAATACTACCAGACCTGTTTTCAGCTGGAGGAAGAGGATCAGCCGGAAGAGCTCTGGTACGGACTGACTCTGGAAGACATTGCCGAAAGGGTTCCCATAGTAGCCCGTCTGACAGTGGAAGATGATAGAAAGCGAAAATTCCTTCTTCGCGAATGTCTGGGACGCTGGGAACCTGCGCAGAGATTGCTGGACGCAGCCCTGCGAAACAGACAAGTCCGCTCCGACGGTACGCGAATTGTGCCGGATTTGAGTAAGGAACTAAAGACGGCCCTTAAAGATGCGGATCTTTCGCTGGCTCCTATTCCGTTTAGTAGCAAATACAATAACATAGTCTTCAACTTCGGAGATCAGGTAGTTTTCAAACTCTATCGCAGAATGGAGGAAGGCATCCACCCTGAACTGGAAACCGGTCTGGCATTAACGGAGCAGAAAAAAGGAGGAATCCCTACCGCTTTTGGTTCGCTCACTTATGACCACAGGGGAAAGCAAATGAGCGCCGGAAGCTTCTGGGAATACGTTCCCAACCAGGGCACGGCCTTGATGTTTACCCGGGATAACCTGGAGAGNTTTCTTCGAATCGTACCTGCCTTGAGCTACAGTCATCCTTACGTTGATGTGGATGAATGGGCTCAGGGAGAGCGGTCGGAGATGCCGGAAGTGCTTCAGGAATCTACCGGTAACTTTCTGGTATCAGCTCAAGAAATGGGAGAAACCGTGGCGGAACTTCATGCTAGGCTTCGCACAGTGGACCCGGAGGGCGAAAGCCAGTTTTCGGTTGAGCCTTTTACATCCCATTACCGGAGAGCGCTTTATCAGGGTCTTCGCAATACTCTTGATTATAGCATATCGGAACTACGAAAATCCATGCCAGAGCTGGANTCCACCACCATCAGTTTGATNGGNGCATTGATGGANTTCCAGAAGCCCATGGACANACTATTTCAAAATGTGAAGGATCGCAGTCTTGCATCCGGGCGTATTCGTCTCCATGGGGATTTACATCTTGGACAGATTCTATACACCGGAAAGGGCTTCGTGGTCCTGGACTATGAAGGCTCCGTGCATCGAAGCTTTTCGGAAAGGCGCATCAAGGGAAGTCCACTGCGCGATGTAGCCGGTATGTCCTGGTCTTTTGCGAAAGAGGCCATGCACATAATCTATGGAAGAAATTTTCCCGGACTTGCAGANAGCCATGCCAGGCGATGGGTTACCATCTGGTACAATGCCACGGCCACCATGTTTCTTGCGGGCTACCTGGAGCACATGGCCCGTACCGGTTCCTGGGATCTATTGCCGACCGAACGGCATCAAGTGCAGGGGATGCTCGATATATTCCTGCTAGAAAGAGGCCTGCAATCCCTGGGGTATATCTTGCCCGATGTTCGAGCCGAGCGACAGCCCCCTTCAGAATTGGAGAGTAGGCTCCGGGCATTANTAATGATCGCTACTCAGTGTATTTCTCTGTAAGATAGCGAAAGTNTAGCTACTACCTGATGGATCGGATTCTAAGGCTATTGCCTTGCGGGCCGTTTCTTCCAGAGAATTTCCGATACTGGCATTGCTTAGACCGGTCCTGCATGTTTGCCTGCGCAAGCAGTGCAGGGGCGTCTCGGAGGGCAATGCAGGCCTGCCAGGTATGACGGTGGCTGCAGAACATGATCGATGAGCATTGATCTGAATGTGATTTTTTTTCTGTTTTTGCACAAACTTTCCATTTTTGGTTGATGGAAATAGAAACNGCATGAAGATCTGTAACCAGTGTTATGCGAAACAATATAGAAAATGCAATCGTATCCTCCGAAGAGTCCGGATCGCGGGCCAGGTCCGGTGGTCTATTTCGCCTGATTGGTCTTTCGGCAGGCGCACTGATCATAGGTTCCATGGCTGCCCTTTGCGGCGATAGTTCCAATCTGGGCTATGTGCACGTCGACATGATCGACAATTCCTTTTCGCCTCCATTGCAACGAATCCATAAAGGAGGGACCATCGTCTTTAAAAACATTGGCAGAAATCCGCATAATGCTGTGGCCGTAGACGATGCCTGGAGTACCGAAAATGACTTCGGTAGTCTGAACATGATGGGAGGGGACAAAGCCAGTGTTACCTACCCGGAAGAAGGAGTATTTCCTTATTACTGTACTTTTCATGCTACTCCGGATCAAAGAGTGGGCATGGTGGGCACNATCGTTGTAGGGAATGTGGAGTATACTCCTCAAACCGCAGAGAAAGCGGAACCGGCTTCAGAATGGACCGGTGTTACCAGAAAGGTACCTTCTCAATATCCTACAATACAGACTGCAGTGGATGCTGCCGATCCCGGGGATATGGTATTGATCGCACCTGGTATTTACAGGGAAGAGGTTGTGATTACTACTCCGTCGTTGATTATTCGCGGCGAAGATAGAAACAAGGTCATTGTGGATGGCGAACATGTTCGCGGAAATGCAGTAACTGTAGTTGGCGCCGATGGTGTGGCCATTGAGAACATGACAGCTCGCAACGCAGTGCTAAATGGCTTTTTCTGGACCAGTGTAAATGGATATCGCGGTTCTCATTTGACCGCATACAATAACGGGGACTATGGAATCTACGCTTTTGACTCGCAGAACGGAGTGATCAAGCATTCCTATGCCTCGGGAAGTCCTGACTCTTCTTTTTACATAGGACAGTGTTATCCATGTAAAGCAATCATCCACGATATCGTAGCGGAATACAGTGCTCTCGGTTACAGTGGCACCAATGCAGGTGGCGAACTTTATTTGATCAATTCCATCTGGAAGAATAACATCGTAGGCCTGGCACCCAACACCCTGGATAGCGAGCTACTGCCTCCTCAAAGAGAAGCTACCATCTGGGGCAACATAGTCCTTAACAATAACAACATTGAAGCTCCCTTTGTTGCATTGACCTGGCCTTCGTTCGGAAACGGCATTCTTGTGGCGGGTGGACTGCGAAATCATATCGAAAAGAATGTGATCATAAACCATCCAAACAATGGCATCGTGATGCTGCCCAATTTACAGGAGAATTTCTGGCTGAGTCATGGAACGATAGTCAAGGACAACTATATCGCAGGTTCCGGCCGCACAGACATTTCTCTNTCCGGTCCCATCAGTATGGGAAATTGTTTCTCCGGAAATTCGTTCAGCACTACCATTCCTTTTGGTCTGGAGCAGCTTTCCGGTTGCGATTCAGCCATTCGTTATATGATGGGCGGCGATATGTCTATGATGATGGGCGCCATGGCCATGATGATGGATGCGAAAATGGGTAATTTTCAGTCCGGAGATTACAAAACCCAGCCCATCCCTGGAGCTCAGCCGGAAATGCCGGAGGAGATGAAAGCCAAAATCGAACCGGCTCTGAGTCCTTTTGAAGATCATAGCTATCTTATTGCAGAGGCAGGATTTCATCCAGAAGCACAGAAGTACCTGGCAGAGGCGAAAGGTGGGCCTTCCTATGTAGGATCGGTTCAGACTGTGGTTCCAGGCGGCTTTCTGGCAATCATCTACCATATTTTCGCCTATCTGTTACCTTTTGTAGTGTATGCAAGCTGGACCTTTATGGCCTTTCTGGATATGCATCAGCGAAAGGAGAACAATCTTGGATGGACTGCGGGTATTATTCTGGTGCCATTTTTAGGATCTCTTGCGTATCATCTGAAGGGCGGAAGCACTCTACCTGGATGGCTACGCAAGTCGATGTTGATTTCAGGGGGCGGAGTTTTCTTACTTGTGGTTCTTATTGCGGTGGCTCTGGTTCTCTAGATTGTTGCAGCCAGCTTCGAAGCAGGGGAGAATAATTAAAGAGCCAGGTAGAAGTGAGAGCCAATTGTTCTGAGCTCCGAGCCGGCAATGACGCATGGCAATCTGGCCGGGAAGAAGGCGACCGAATCGCTTTGTGGCAAGGGCGAGTCGGGGAGAATCGCGAGCTGGCCAGAAAGAGGGCGACCCATTCGCTTTGTGGTAAGGGCCAGTTGAGGAGAGTCGCGATCTGGCCGGAAAGACACAGTCGGTTTGCGGTAAGGGCGAGTAGGGGAGAGGTGCTATTCAGCCAGAGCTGTTAAGAGGCAATGAAGTTATTGGATTGAAGGAATACTAAGGAAACGAAATCGCAACAGTTCAGGCGAATTTCGTCGAACGAAAACGCCGGTCAGCAAAGCTGTTCCTGCGCAGAACGAAGAAGTATTAGAATCGGGGGAAAAATGGAAAAGGCATTCGACAATCCTGGATTTATCCAGTTACTATTAAACTTTTATGGGTACTATGTGCCGTTCATTCTCCTGGCAGTCTGGGCACCGTTGGCGCTTTACGATTTAGCCCGTCGCCAGGACGTAGAGGGAAAGACCGGAGCCATCTGGGTGGGAGCCATTGTAGCTTTGCCTCTGGTGGGAGCCGGAGCCTATCATCTGATAGGTAAAAGTCAGCTTCCTTCGTGGGTGAGAAATTATCTGGTGATTGGGGGAACGGTCCTGCTTATAGTTCTGATTTTGATATCCTCCGTTCTGGGAACTTGAAACGTAAGGATTTCTTAAAATGGCTGGGGCTGGGAGGAGCTGGCGCCGTTACTGGAGGGGGCATCGTTGGTCTGCTCAAGGGAGGTGGTCGCAGCTTTCCTACAGGATATGGCAGCCAGCCTAATAGCGATCCTACCTGCCTGCCCGGTCAATCCAACCCTGCATCGGCGCAGCCAGGTACTTCTTTTCAGCCAACATATCAGTCCAGCCTGGGCCCTGCGCAACCAAACCCCGACAATGGCCTGGATGTAATCGGCAATTCCTATGGAAGTATGGTGCATCCTCCGGCTGCTCTGGGCACTGGCTATCTGGCAGCTTTTGAGCGAAAATCCTCTACAGGGAGTGCAAGTAGTCTGCTGCGCCGGGATGGGAAGCCAGAGAATCTAACAGAGACAGCCCTTAACAATCAGAACAAAAATACCACCAGGCAATACACAGCACTATCCACTCGAGAAAGTGGCCTTTTGCCTCCCGTTCAGGCTCCAGGTCGAGTGCGCGAATTCACTGTAGATACTATTGAGAGATCGTTGAACGTTGCCCATGGTACTATTTTCAATGCCTGGACTTTTAACGGAACTGTTCCAGGCCCGGTTGTGCGCGCCACAGAGGGGGAGACTCTTAAGATTAACTTTCGTAATCTTACATCGGAGCCACATTCCTTACATTTTCATGGAACCCACGATGTAAATTTCGATGGATGGGAGCCTATTCCGGCGGGAAAATCTACGGAGTATATTATCAACGCTGGCCCGGCAGGAGTTCACCCCTACCACTGTCATACTGCGCCCATCGATGTGCATATTGCCAGGGGATTGTTCGGTGCATTGATTGTAGATCCTCTTCAGGGTCGGCCACCTGCGCGTGAGATTGTGCTGATTTTAAACGGGTATGATCTGGACAATTCCGGAAGAAATGATCTGTTCTGCTGGAATGGAATTGCCGGCTTTTACAGTCGCTATCCCATAAAGGTTCGAGTAGGAGAATTGGTTCGTCTCTATGTTGTAAATATGGTGGAATACGATCCTATAGCCAGTTTTCATTTACATGCGCAGACCTTTGATGTGTATCGCACCGGAACCAGCTTGAAGCCAGACACTCATACCGATGTGATAACACTGGGACAGACCGAAAGAGCTGTGCTGGAGATGCGTTTTCCCAGGAAGGGCCGATACATGTTTCATCCGCACCAATCCTATATGGCAGAAAGGGGAGCCATGGGATGGATCGTAGCCGTCTGAGGGCCCGGTCGCGGCGGTCTGGTCGAAAAAGAAAATCTAAAATGGAAAGATTTTCGCAGAACTGCCGCTGCGATGGATTGAGTTAAAGAATCAGGAGTAATCATGTCCTTTCTAAATCGAAAAAACCTGCTAACTATGGCTCTGGTCCTTCTTTTCGGGGCTGCTGGTTTTATTATTACCCGGTCCTGGATGCATCGCTCTGAGAATTCCCTGGAACGTCCGGCCCGACAGCTGAAAAGCCTGGAACAGGTCACCCTGAGTGACAGCAAAGGTCGAAAAATTCCCATGTCATCGTACACAGGGCAACCGCGGATCCTGTATATGGGTTACAGTCATTGTCCTGACATGTGCCCTATGGCCCTTTCGAATTTGAGTCGAGCCATGCGACAGGAGCCGGAGCTTCAAAAGACGGTACAGACAATTTTCATTAGTGTAGATCCGGAGCGGGATAGTCCTGACCAACTGGGCAAATATGAAAGACAATTCGCTCCGCTACGGCTTGCTGCGCTTACGGGAGCCGAAGAAGAAATCCAGACTCTGGCCACAGATCTGGGAGCAAGCTACGAAAAGGCCCCGGCCACCGGTAATGCGAAAATGGGAGAATATGGAGTGAATCATTCTCTTTTTTTCTATTTTATCGATGAGCAGGATCGCCTGGTGGCTACACTGCCTTCCGGAATCAGTCCTGAGGCGATCCTGGAAGCCGTCCATGAACACCTTGATCCCTGAGCAGTGGGCCTGAGAAATGCGAGTTCCGACCCGGCGAAACAAAATAGTGGCATGTCCGGATCCCGTGAGCATTTTCTATGCAGACTCAGTTCACGCTGGCGTCGGATTGCTTTCGCGGAGTCCTTGAAGAAAGTAAGTGAATACGTTTCCTTTTCCTTTCAACTCTACGGTGCCCCTTTTTTCAAGATCAAAATCGTCTTTTAGAAGCTCGGCCGTTTGCTCAGAGATATGGATGCGTCCGGGAAGACTGTGGGACTCCAGGCGACTGGCTACGTTTACGGAATCTCCCCATACATCGTATATAAATTTCTTCTCACCGATGACCCCGGCCACCACAGGTCCGGTATGAATTCCCACGCGAAGATCCAGCTTGCTTCCATCTTTCAGTCGGAACTTGCCCACTTCTTTCATAATATCCAGTGAGAAGCGAGCCACAGCGCTGGCATGTTCCTGCATAAAGTTGGGTAAGCCCCCAACAACCATGTAGGCGTCGCCGATGGTTTTGATTTTCTCCAGGCGATATGTATCTGTCAGCCGATCGAACACCGAAAACACACGATTGAGAATCTCTATGACCTGATGTGGTTTCCTGGATTCCGCAAGGCTGGTGAATCCTACAATATCTGCAAACAGAATGGTCACCTCTCGAGCGCTCTGTGCGATTACTTTTTTCTGGGACTTGAGTTCCTTCGCCACAGGTTCTGGCAAAATGTTTAGAAGTAGTTTTTCGGCCCTATTTTGCTCCAGTGCGATTTGCTCGAAGGCCTCCTCAATGGATCGACGGGTTTCATCGTTCTCCTGCATTATGGTTCGTACACGGCCCAGGACTTCATTGTACCTCTCCGCGATTTGGCCTACTTCTGTGAAAGGCTCCACTGGAACATCAAAGCTCAGATCTCCGGTTTTTTTCTGATGATCCATTACCAGAAAGAGATCCACCAGGTCCGTGCGAGCCTTGTGTTCCGAAATATTCAATCCTTCTCTTTCTTCATCGATGCTGACGCGAAGAGGAAAGATTCGATTTAGAGTCCAGAGTAATAGAAAGGTAATAATAAATGCCGTAAGTCCAATGCTCAAGAGCCCCAGAACTTGAATCTGTGCCTGGTCCAGTAATCCCAGGCCGGTTCCCAGGATGGATGCATCGCCGAACAGGGCAACAGCCAGAGTGCCCCAGATTCCGGCAACCAGGTGCACCGGGATGGCTCCCACCGCATCGTCGATTTGAAATCGTTCCAGAAGCATTTCTGCCGGTCGCACCAGCGCTCCTCCGATTCCTCCAATCAGCACAGCTTCGCCAGCAGTAACCGCATGACAGCTGGCGGTGATAGAGACCAGGCCGGCAAGGGATCCGTTCAGAGGTGCGGTGGCTTCCGGGTATCGATGAAAGAGCCAGCCAACAATCAGAGACACAATAAGACCAGCCCCCGCAGCAAGCAGGGTTTTCATGATGATGGGGGCCACCGATGCATTCATGGCCATGGAACTACCACCGTTGAAGCCAATCCAACCGAACCAGAGAATAATGCCGCCAAGCATGGCCATGGGCAGATTCCCGGGATTGATTTGTTGAACCTTGCCGTCCACAAATCGCCCGGCTCTGGGGCCAATTACCAGTAGAGCAGCAAGAGCAACCCATCCTCCCACGCTATGAACCACCGTGGATCCAGCGAAGTCCACAAAGCCCATCGACTCCAACCAACCTTGCGAATTCGCCGCGAAGAGACCGTGCCAGGCCCAGTGTCCCAGCACCGGATAGATTACAAGAGAAACAAGGGCTGTAATGATTAAATATCCCTGGAACTTCAGTCGTTCCGCAACAGCGCCGGAAACGATAGTGGCCGCCGTTCCGCAAAAGGCCAGTTGAAAGATAAAGAAGCCCGGGCTTCCGCCGTCCGTATCGTCCAGAAACTCGGGTGCAAATAGTCCCGCACCCAGAAAGCCCATCAAAGTCGGGCCAAACATAAAGCCGAATCCAAGAAGCCAGAACGTCAGAGTAGCCAGACCAAAGTCCGTAATATTCTTTATGGCGACGTTAATTGAATTCTTGCTGCGAGTGAGTCCGGATTCAAGGCAAAGAAAACCAGCCTGCATGAACAGAACCAGAGCCGCAGATACAATTACCAGTAATGAATCCAGAGAGGACGTTGTAGCAGGATCCATAAATGCCTCCAGTATGTGCCGGATTCTCGCATGATTCGCATGCGAAGAGGGCTGATTGCCCTGAATCTGTGCAGATTTCTATCTGCATTGGACACCCAGAGAATATAGATGCACTTTGTGTACCCGTGAAGCAGGCTGCCGACTTTCTATGCCGGTATTTTCAGGGAAAAGGAGCTATTGATGCTGAATTCCGTAACCTTCGGTGGAGTGCTCTCGATCTGGTCCCGGGGCGGTAACCGAATCGATACTGAATTCCGGGGACTGCTCAAAGGGATGAATTCGAATGGAACAGTTCGCCACGGAACATTGTTTGCAGTAATGCTTTCCGCATGGATCAATGTGCGTATGGAATTCGCCGTTTATGCCGGTGACAGCAAGGACCTGGCTTTCAAAGAGTTCTACTACCTCATGAACCTTCTGAATTGTGTAATGTTCCGGCACTGCGGTGTGTAAGTCGATGTGAGTGTACTTGCCGCTTCGCAAGGTTCTCATCTCATGCACAGAGATGATTTCCGGAACGCGATGCTGATTCATCGCTCCTACCAGCTTTTCCAGTAGTTCCGGGTCTTCATGGTCCATCAACCCACCTACGGACTCCTTGAGCAGCCCTGCACCTGTGTAAAAAAGCCAGGAGGAAAACAATAGAGCGATGGCAGGGTCCAGCCAGGAAATACCGGTAACGTAGACCACAGCAAGTCCTGCCATGACACCAAGGGTTGTAACAAAATCGCTCATCAAATGCTTTCCATCTGCTTCGATGGAGCGAGACCGGTGCTTTCGGCCGCTTCTTACGAGAAAGAAGCCAAGCATACCGTTGGCGGCGCCGGCTGCGAAGTTCAAGATCAAACCCAGTCCCAGGGACTGAAGTTCAGTTCCTCGAATCAAGGTTTCAACGGATTCATAAGCGATGAGCACCGCAGCCAGAAGAATCAGTCCTCCTTCGAATGCTGCGGAAAACAGTTCAATTTTACCATGTCCATAAGGATGGTCTTCATCTGCCGGTTTCTCGGCATAAAGGACAGAGCCAAAGGCGAAGAATGCGGCCAGTACATTGACAATACCTTCCAGGGCATCGGACTTGAGAGCCATGGATCCGGTAAGATAATATGCCAGGAACTTTACTCCCAGGATGATGATTCCCAGGATGATGGATAGCAGTAGAGGAAACCTTGGTGTGTTATTAGTTCTTCTGGGCATGAGCCTCGGTTTTCTTTCGCTGCTTGATTCGATTGCGAAGATCCTGTAGCACATTCATGAAGTAAACGTAGGCTTCATGAGGAGTTCCGTAAGGACTGAAGTATTTATGAACGTCGCCATCATTCCAGAACTTGGTGCTCATATAGTAGAAGTGGTCCGATGTCTGGAGCTTCCTCCAATCATCCAGCATGTCGGGATCATTGATTTCCTTTACATCTCGTTCCAGTTCGTAGATGGATGCGGCTGCCTCGCGTTGCATACTATTTCCCAGCCATGCCGACAGATCCCGTTCCATATCGGCCCAGGATACTGCTTGATCTGTGTCGATTTCTCCTACAGGTTCTCGCTGTCTTGCAGCCTCGGTTACTGTGGAAAAGCGAAAATCTCGGTGCCGCAGAAGCGCATTGGGCAGGGCATCCAGAAATTTAAAAATGCCGGTATCTTCCCATTGATGCTCACCGAACGTTTCGTAATCCATGAAAAGGTTCACCACGTTGCCATTGCCGGCCACGTTATGAAGCCAGGTGGCGAACTTTTCGGTGGTCAGAGGAAATTCCAGCCATCCCCGGTCCGAGAAACGAAAGGCAATATCATCGCTCAATCGATAGTTTTTCAAGAAGGCTTTGATTCTGGGGCTGTATCTTGGGCGATAGAGATAGTTTGGACTGCGCCATCCCAGAAGTCGCTCGGCACCTTCGCAAAGAATGGCCGAGAAGCCCATATCCTCCGCAAGGTATGCAATGTGGTTATTGTAGATTAGCTCCGTGTTTCGAAATGATGTGGGGCGAACTCCAAATTCATTGTACATCAGATCTGAATGCATCCGCACCTGATGTCTGAATTCGCTCTCGCTGAAAAGACTGGCAAGACTGTGGTAGTAGGTTTCGGCCAGAAATTCCACGCGGCCGGTTTCGGCAAGAGCCCGGAATAGGTCCATTACATCCGGGGTCCATCGTTTGAACTGCTCAATGGCCGTTCCCGTAACAGAAAAAGTAAAACGGAACTGATCCCCGTGGCGTCTTACCAGTTCGTAGAGCAGGGAAGTGGTGGGACGATAGCATTTGTTGGCCACTTTCTCAGCGATTCTTGCATTGGCCTCATCGTCAAAATAGTTGGAATTTCCCAGGTCAAAGAATCCATACTTTCGGAGTCGGAAGGGCTGATGCACTTCAAAATAAAAACAGATAGAGATCATTCCAGCACTCCCCGGTAAACTTCTTCCAGTCTCTCTGCGCTGTTCGCCCAGGAAATCCGCCGCACCTCCTCCAGACCGCCGGATTTTAACTGAGTATGCAATTCATCGTTTCCGATGACATCCAGGATCGATTTGGCTATGGCATCTACGTCCCAGAAGTCCAGTTTAATGGCATTCTCGATTACTTCGCTCACTCCGGATTGCCGGGATACGATTACAGGTACGCCCTGCGACATGGCCTCCAGCGCCGTTAATCCGAAGGGCTCGGAAACCGAAGGAATGACATAAAGATCGCTCATTCCGTAGATCTTTTTGATCTGCTCACGATTGAGAAAGCCAGTGTAATGAAAGTATTTTCCGATTCCCAGGTCGGCAGCCAGTTCAATCATCCTGGGATACATGTCACCGGTACCTACCATAACGAAGCGAACATTGCGATTCTGGTCTATGACCTTCCTTGCAGCCCGGACAAAATAGTCGGGCCCCTTCTGAAAGGTGATGCGTCCCAGGAATGTTACCATTTTGTCTTCAAATGGACGCCTGGCTGGCTCGGTTTGTTCTTCCACTTCGACAGCGTTGTGAACTACGAATACCTTGTTCGGCGAAGCGCCGTATCGATTGGTAATAATACTTCTGGTGTAGTTGCTTACTGTGACAACCGCACTGGCTCGATGAAAGGTATGTCGCTCCAGGTCTTCTACATATCTATTGCCATGGATTCCACTTCGGTCGAACTCGGTGGCATGAACATGGGCCACCAGAGGCCTCTCGGATTGCACCATCGCTCCAAGAGCAGCGGGGAACGTCATCCAGTCATGACCATGGATGAGATCGACTTTCAATCTCTTTGCAAGAAGGGAGCAGAAGTCAGCGTAAAGATGAATTTGATGCACAAGGTCCGAACCGTATCCGCCGCTTAGAAGCCGTTGCGCTGCATCTTCATTGGCCTGAATCTGCTTTGATAGCTGCTTGCGTATCAGGTCAAGATTCTGAGAAATCTGTTCTGCAGTAAGCGCCGGGCTTTCGTATGCTCCGATGGGAAGCATATTTCGAATGGCATCTTCATGTCGT
>PBEB01000060.1 GCA_002717505.1 Leptospiraceae bacterium | reverse complement strand
TAGAGACCTTAGAGACCTTAGAGACCTTAGAGACCTTAGAGACCTTAGAGACCTTAGAGACCTTAGAGACCTTAATACTCCTTCTGGATTTCAAGGGTAAACTCGGTGCTGGAAACGTTTCCAGCATAATCCTCCGCTTTAATTGTGATGGTATTCTTTCCGTTGCGAAAAGGAAGAATGCCCACATTGTAATACCATTCAGTAAAAATAGTTTCAAAGGGCTGCTTTCCTGCAAGCAGCCATCCATTTTCCGTTGAACGAATGCTGCTGAATTCCCGGCTACCTTGCTTTTCGCCGTTCAATAGCCAGGTAAGCCGATAGACTCCTCGTCGAGTGGATCGCTCCAGGCCGGGATCTCGAATGTTTAGATGCACGGGATAGGCTTTTGTGAGTCTGATTCGATGCTCCTGACCGGGGAGCAGACTGGATTTTCCGTTGTCGGTAAAGAAGATGAGCTCCTGGACTACCGGTGCATTCTTGTCCGTGGCGGCGGGCAGCACTTCTAAGGGATTGATAAACTCCTTTCCGAAATCTTTGCTGATAAAGAAATGAAGATGCGCACCGCCTGAACGTCCGGTGTTTCCGGTAAAACCGATTACCGTATCCTTTCCGACGTTCCCTTTCCTTACTGCAGCCAGTTTCTCCAGGTGAAAATAGCCGCTCCACCATCCCTCTCCGTGGTCCACGATCATCAAGTTGCCGGGTCCGGGCAGAGGACGGAACGGATTGTCCGATTGCTGTCGACTATAGAGGATGCGCCCTGGTGCAATGGATTGAACGGGCTCATCCTGACTGGCAATGTCCAGGCCTGCATGGAAGTGATCATCCCTGGACTCACCGAAGGTAGAAGTGATTCCCCTGAGGTCCGGCGGAGTACCTTTGATGAGTGGCCATTCAAATCGGGGATTGCTCCCGACCACCGGAAAAATAGTCCCGATGAGAATCAGAATCAAAACGAGCAGAGCCACAGAAAATTGAGAGAAGCGCAGCATAATGGGAAAGTTGCTGGACAACGGGCTGGAAGGCAGCCATTTTTTTCCGATATTGTAGGGTATAGGAAGGGCCTGTCAGAAATCCGAGATTAGGCCCGGAGACGAGCGAGAAGAGTTGAACACAGCCATTGAAAAGAACAAAGGAATGAGCCCCCGGGAGGTCCAGGCCCTGGTGCAGCGTTGCGGGGAAAAGGATCCGCATGCATTGAAAGAGTTTTTCCGGCTCTATTCCAACGATATCTATAATTTCCCACTTCGGGTTTTCCACCTGGATGAGGACGCGGCTTCCGATTTCTACCTGTATGCCTTTGAGCGATTGAAGACCGGTCAACGCTTCAAGTCGTTTCAGGGGAAAAGTAGCTTCCGTACCTGGTTCTATACAGTGCTTCGAAATATGCTCATCGACTGGATGCGAACGGTGCACGAAGTAAAGACCGTAGAGAAGCAAAAGTCCGATGACGATTCCCGCAATCTACAGTGGATCGAAACCGTGGCCGACCCGGAAACAGAGCGCCCGGACGATAGCTCCTTCATGGAGCACTTTCATCAGATACTGACAGAGCTACCCGGTGATCTGAAAATGGTCTTCAAGCTTGTATTTATATACTATCTGGATCTGGAGCCCGAGGACTGGGATTACTTCAAAGAACAGACCGGCGGCAACGTGACAGAAATTGCCCGGCGGATTGCGGAGCAGAAAAACGAGCTGGCTGAGCGCTCCACCGGAAATCAGAGTCAGCAGGACAAAATCACATCTCTGTATCTTTCAATATTGGAATTGAAGACAAAAAGATCTCGTCTACTGGCGGAATTGGAAACCCGAAATGTGGATCCCGGAGAAGGGGCGGAGCTGGATCGGATTGACCATCTCATTGAAAAAAAGCAGAATCAGAGGGACCGGCTTATCCAGAAGAGGAAAAAGGGGCATTTCGTTGTGCGGGCCCCCTACCGTTTCGTTTCTGATGTTCTGGAAATACCCGAAGGAAGTGTATCTGTAATGATGTCACGGATTATGGATGCATTCCGCATGGATTCTGAGATTCGAAAAGCCATTCTGGAATAATTTTTTTCCTGGGAAATTGCCTGGAATTTCGTCTCCTTAGACATTGGAGCGCTATCATGAATAATAAAGATCTCATCAAACTGGAAGAGGCCCTGGTTGCCGCCGGCTTGGTCAATAAACTGTCTTCCGGCCCCATGGATGAGGCCAAATGGCCAGCAAGGCTGGAAGAAATGCTCTCTCAGATCGAAAAAGGGAAATCCGTGCAGGATCTAAACTCCACGGAACTGGGGCAACTTGCGGAGCATCTTTTCCTGAATCGACGTATGGAAGGAGCCCAGGAAGCCGTCCCGGAAGCTCTGCTTGCCAGTGTGCAAAGAGCATTGAATGCGGAGATCGCACCGGACAAAGAAGGCATTGTAGTTCGACTTCTGCGAAATGGAATGGAATTGATTCAAGGAAGTCTGAGCGGTGCAACCCTGGAACTGGCACCGATTGTAGCCACCCGTCGCTCCTCGCCAGCGGAAGCTCCTGCCGAGAATCCAACAGGCTCAAGGATTGACCTCAGCCTGCCGGTAGGACGAGGTCAATTGCATTGTAGTATTCTTCAAACCTCTGCCAGTGAAGCCATGGTTTCGCTATCTCTCAAGAATCTGGCAGGGAGTTATCAGCTGTCTTTAAGAAAGGATGGCCGTCTTGTGGGTTCCCACAGCGGAGTGAAGAGCGATCGGTCCGTGCAGTTCGACCGCATCATGCCAGGAAGCTACTCCGTGGAACTCAAGGGCGCTTCTAACGTAGAAATACCTTTCTCCATCGTTTGATTGAATCTTTATCGGTACCTGCCGATGAGCCCGAGTGGATCCCTACCGCCCGGGCTTTTTTCTTTTTTGAGGGTCGAACGGACTCGGTCGTCCTTTCGTCTGATCAGGGTAATTGCGGCCTTCGGCCTGGATAGGCATCCTGTCTATCAGCGGTCGGCTTGTGTATAATTTTCCATACGATCTAATGGAGCTGCGTGTCTCATTATTGACCTGAATGCTTACAACCCATTTCCATTCTTTGAGGTTCCTGTGATAACAGGGCCCCTGGATATCAATGGCCGGTGGATGGGTTTACGGACTCTGTAGATAGATATTACTAAATTTCGAATCGGCGTAGGGTGGATGAACAAGAGTTTCTATTTTATGACGCGAAAATCAATAGGGAGAATCGCATTGTCCCTGATCAGAAAGAGTTCGGCAATTCGGGGCAAACGGACTCGCTTTGGAGTGGATTGCGTCGCAGAGATCCTATTATTATCTACGCTTCTTTTCGCAAACATTTCCTGTGAATTACTGAATGATCGATCGCGGAGTTGCAGATTTGTTCTGGGAGAAGATGGCAGATTGCTGGGGAAATTCGCGCTGGATCAAAGAATAGACCTTGCGAAGCTTCCCGGAAAATCCGGGAATTGGTCGGAGAAAGATTATGGAAATGGCCGTGAATACAAGACGGGATTTTTCGAGGGTTATACAGTTACCCTGAACCAACAGAATGAGGTCGTGATCCTCACAATCTTAGATCGGACCCAGCTGTGCGGCCCACTATCTAGCTCCACTTCACTGGAACAATGGTCTGACTTCTACGTTTCGCTTGGTATGCAATCAGAAATTTGGAATTCTCAGCGGGACAACACGCGCATTCTTTCTCTGAGGGGGCGCGGTTTGCGCATCATTTTAACGGAAGGAGGTCAGCTCCCTGATCGATTTACTATAGCGAATCAGGGAGCGCTTCATGGGACGCCAGATTGAGGAGAGTTCATCAGCGCTTTTGTAATTCGGTCATTCCAACAGCATCCGCTAGTCGGGATTGACATCCGGGCGTGAAGGCAAGGAGGCCCAGCCCCGACGGAGGGAACGTCCGAAGACAATCAAGGGAGCTCATGAAAGTGCCGCCAGAGGGTTGCCAGGGTAGCTGCTGAGAATGCCAGCGACAGGAATACCAATAAAGGAGGCATCTATTAAGATGCGCAAGGACTGATGAGCGATTCCGGGGACAGCGTCGACCGAATGATGACCAACGGAAGGGTATGTGTGGCCAGCACCCCCGAGACTTACCCGCGTTTCCCGCGAAGAATCAGTCTTCCTGGGCGTCCGATGAGTTGAGGCAGAGCAATGGTTGGACGAGAGAAATGATCAGATGCGTGGGGAGGCTTTCTTTTATCCTGGTTTCGCTCTTTGCCATTTGCTGTAATAGCATCTCCACGGAGGGACGTCTAGCGCTTGGACTGCTCCAGAAAAAGTGGACACCGCATTTGGATAGTGAGATAGTTATGCGGCAGTTGACTGAGACTATAGATGACCCAGGCTACTATGACGAGAAGCAATTCGAGGGCGGATTATTCATGTTCCTGATGAAATTAAGCGGAGACGCCAACGAGCCTCCGATCAGAGGAAGCTTGCAGGATTAAGGGCGGCTTATAACGAATTTCGCAACACTGTTATGGGCGGCGGAGAGGGCTCTTTCTATTTGGGCGGTGACGGAAAAGGACAGGGCGGAGCCGGGTACTGCAAGGAGCCACTTGAAAGGTATAAAGAACGGACATACAAAATTGATCAAAAGTAAATCAAGGATTATAATGAACGATGGGGCATTTACTAGGGCTACCCTGACAATACTAGGGGTCATCCTCTTCTCCGCCACTTTTTGCTCCCCCGACCGCGAAATTGAAGTTCAGATGAGAAGAACGTTTTTTCCGAGTGGCGTTATTCAATACGATGGGGGCTACTCCTCCGCGGGCTACACAGGTAAGGGGAATTTATTCTTTCCAAATGGAAGAATACGATATCGTGGCGAATTCAAGGCGGGACAATTTCACGGGCAAGGAAAACTGTTCAACCGTCAAGGAATACTGGCCTACGAGGGCGCGTTCATTAATGGAAAGCGGGCCGGTTTTGGTAATGAATACTATCCCAACGGAAAGGTCAAATATATCGGAGAATGGAAGTCTGATGCGTATAATGGACTTGGAGCACATTTTTGTCGGGACGGAACCTACGGTTACATTGGGCACTGGGAGGATGATCAGAGACATGGCTATGGGTGGGCGTTCGCGCGGGAGACGCTTTTCTACAAAGGTCTATATAAGAACGATGTTCCGGTAGCAAGAGGAGGTGTCCGATTTGTCCCAGAGTGCAATGATCCTGATACAGATTGAATCAGAATAATAACTCTGAATTGTAGGCTCGAAAAACTCATCCGATCATGCTGCGGCCTGGCGCGAAGCACTCACTTTCGGGCCTACGCAGCGGCCTCCTACTGAGACTTCTGACATCTAGGTAAGTTACTGGGTAAAGGGAAATAGCGCGAAGGACTCTATTTAAGTTGCCTATAAGAGAATCAGTCTTGCATTTTTCGATGCAATACGGTGCTTTTATGGCCATCGGGATAAATGCGCCGATCCTGACGGTTTCTACATGCCGGGGAGTAATCCTTACGTTCCACCGCGGCGCGCTGCAGGGCACTAATGGAAAGCAAAAGAAAAATTCTTACCCTCCCGCTTCATAGTCTTGTGACGCTTTGGTTGACCAGTCTACTTGCACTCGGGGTCTCTGGTTGCGGAAGTGCCTACGATGAGAATGCACCGGGTCGTGACGTCCCTGCTTACTTGAAAGCAGACATGAAGGCTTCAAGGCGATCGATTCCACCAATCTCTGAATTGGACGTTTCTGTTGTCAGGAATCTGGATCTCGTACAGGGTATCGAGGATGTTAGGAAGCTCTTCGGGCCGATCCCCTACCGCCAATGGACCTTTGTCGAACCATTGCAGAAAGACCTCAAGGGCCAGCAGTTCTCCTTTAACCAGATCATGTTCTACAAATGGGCCAAAGTCGAGAANTCTCCTTCNGGGTATCTGACGAAAGAAACTATTNGAATAGCCGTTTTCCTATTNGNGGGAAACGTTNAGGAAATCTTCGTACACCACTCTGTGGATCCGGATAATCCATATGGGGAGTTGCAGCGGGGGACCTATTCCGATAATCCTTACCAGCGATCTATGATCTACCCGAATGTGTTGGATGATGCGACAATATACTGGGCACAGTGGCCGCTCGAAGCCCGCTGTGGGACTGTCCCGCAGGATGTTACCAGGCAAGAATGGGAGCAGTTGAGAGAAAGGCAAAGAAAGGGGAAAAAAGCCGGTTGTTACGATGCTTATAAGGTCTTCGGTCGTCAGGACCGCGAAGAGTAGTTGCGCGCTATCCAGAAAGATGTCATCGTGCGCGAGCTTCTGCAAGGTGACTCCAGGGGCGGCGATACCAGGAAATTTTCATTGAGCACAGGGATGAGCCAATAGAAGGCATGCAAACAAATCGTTTCCAAGCCAGCATCAGCAGATTGGTCGAAGTTTAGTCCCCACTTCGGTGATGAAGAGAAATGAATAATCATTAATTATGAAGGTAATAGCCACTGTCTGGTGGGTAGCGATGGATGCACGTGGAAAGGTATCGTCGCTTGTATCAGGCGACCAATCAGCAACCGTAGGGTAAGGGAAAGGTGCAGACATATGACAACTAAAGCGGAAGCAGTCGCCTGGCTAAATGAGCTTCTAGAAAGGAACCTGCGGCCTATTGGCTTCAAAGCGTTGAAAGACCGGTGGGAACGGGAGGTAGCCGAAGGCTTCGTTCAAAAAGTCTGGATGGCGAAGGGGACGTTTGGTCTACAATTTCAGGTAAAGTTTGGAGTTCTTTTTGAGGAATTAAAGGCGGAGCGCGGAAAATTAGAGGCCGATATTTTCTTTGAAATGTACTACCAGGCTCGAGATAACCAGATTGAACTGAACAGGGCCTTGACATTCGACTTCCCAATGGAGGATGATTTAAGGATAAGGATCATAGAAGATGCGATTCGCCTTAGACTATGCCCTGACCTGGAAAAATTCAGATCAAGAGCAGCGATTAAGGAAAAGGCCGAAAAAGATTCACTATTTCGTATGCTTATGCTACCCAAGGTTTTACGAATTCTCGGGTTATAGGTTGGAAAAAGGAGCTTTAAGCGAAACAAGCACTCGGGCCAACTGAAAGGTGCCAGTAGGATTCGAGAACTGCGAAGTAGTTCTTCAACTCTTCGTGAAGGCCGCGGATCTGGTAGAAGGTGATGTAAGCCAGACAGAAGGCAATGGGTCTCTTAAGATTATGAGGGTTCATCTGGATGTTCGTGGAGAGGAGGTCTACAACTTCGAGGTAGAGGAAGATCATAACTACTACGTGTCAGAGGCCAGAGTGCTGGTACATAATGAGGGCGACTATGATCTGCAGGAGTTGCGGCGTTCACTGTTCCACCTGCAATGGCACGCGGAGAATACAGCATTGCCTCTTGTGGGTGTGAGTGATGCCGATATGCTGAAAGACCTGGGTAAAGAATTTCTGGAAGAGGTTAGGGATAAAGGACTTGAGGACCCAAAGGTACGTCAGGCGCTACTTAAGAAGCTCAGTCGCGCAGGCGTTGGTTCCCGTGCTTTGGGTCATCTTAGACACCTTTTCGAAAATTCATCTGAGGCAAGCTTCTTTTTGGATGCAGCTAGAGCCATAATTACTGGCCCGACTCTTGCGATGCGAATCAGTAGGTCACAAAATGCGGCAGACAATCTTCGAGCGGAGGCGTATAAGATTGAGTACTGGCATCCGTATGCAAAATAGAGGCGCAATACCGGGGAGGTGAAAGTGAAAAAAAACAATGATGGTAAGAAAACCGTGATGGCATGGCTTGGAATGCTTACGCCAATTGCTCTGGTCGTATTGAGTCTGGGGCAGTGCAATGAGACCTCGGAATGTCAGGGAGTTGTCAACGTTATCGAAGGCGTTTTAAAGGAGAATTCCTTTGAGCCTCCCCTGCAGATAACCGTAGAGGAAATGGAAAGCGGGGAGCCTTATTGCACTGTTGAAGCTCCCCTGGTTCTTGATGGCCTATATGGAGCACCTTCGACGCGCGATCATACCCTGAAGGTGGAGTTCTATCGCAAGCCGGATCTTGCGGATTTCAGTGCGCGCGCTTTGATGCGGAGCTCAATCGAGACCTCGATTCTAGGTGACTACATGAGAACCTATCCTGATTCGACCGAAGGCGTAGCAAGCAGGCATTACTGGCAAAAAATCGGGCCTCGGATTGTTACCTACTCCATTTTTTATCACAGGAGCCATGATCCAGAGGTGTTGCCAATTGCCCATAAACTCTTTGCCGCTCTGGACGCTCATTTTGCTCGCGAGGAGTAGCAGCATATGCTTCAGGCCCGAAAAACCTAACCGACTATGCAGCGTCCTCCGCATAGTATCTCAAGTGCCCTCGGTTTTCCACCGTTCGATGGATCTATTTCAATCGAAAAACTCATCTGATCATGCTGCGGCCTCGAGGTAATACCTTCGGTGCCGTCGGCTCTCAACTCTCCGCCTCCCGACCTCCTGGTCGCTCTCGGCCTCGTCTGCTCCCGTCATCCATCGATCCGCAAACCTTAGCATATCATGTCCAGCTGCGGCACTGAGTCTGTGTGCTGGAGGCTGAAAACAGGTTAGTTGCTTCGCAACTCTCTGAAAAAACTAAGGCTATTGGTTGGTCACATCGCTCGTAGCTGCCTATATGATTGTAGTTCAAATCTAGCAGGTTTCCCTGATCGGCCTGGGACGGAGAGAGGGATTTTTGCTCGACTATTCATTTTCAGATATACATTCTGGAGGTATGCCAATGACGGTAGATGAAATAAGGAAAGAACTGGAGCACCTTTCTGAGGAAGAGAAACGACTTTTGCTTGAATCGCTTCAATCTGCCCTGAAGAGAAAAGAAGAGCGTGTGTCTTTGAGGGGACTTTTTTCCAATACGAATATCACGGATGCGGACCTGAAGGAAGTCCAAACCCATTGGAGGTAACTCTAGATACCCATGCGCTGGTCTGGTACCTGGATTCCTCTTTGAACGATCGATTGTCTGCACTTGCTCTGCAAACTATTGATGATGCAGAAACAGCTGGCAGGATTCATCTATCGGTAATAGTCTTGGCTGAGATCCTTCATCTGAGTGAAAAGGGGCGTATCAATCTGGACTATTCGGCTTTGTATCGGAAAATTGTCGACTCGGCTCCCTATGTAATCGAATCGTTGACTCCGGAAGTACTGACAATTGCGGTCGGTCTCAAGGGGTTGGAACTACATGATCGTATAATATTGGCCACGGCCATCCACACTCAGTCCGCCCTCATTTCTAAAGACATCGAGCTTCGGCAGTATCCTGCAAATGTGATCTGGTGAATGGGCCTTTTCGCGCATCCTTAGGCGCTTCGGCTGCTAAGGGAAAAAATCTCTGTTCGTAATGCAGGTCCCGCTGTCCATTTGCCCCGTCTGAACGTGCCTATGGAGAAACGCCCCAGCGCAAGAAACTGCTGCCAGGGTAAATGATCAGGACGCGGAGAATGTTTACGGATCGGGTAATTGCTTCCTTGCCAGGTCGCTCTCGTACTTGTCTGCTCTCGTCATCCACTGCTCCGCAGACATTAGAACATCCGTGTTCGTCATCCACGACTCTCCCGCCCCCTAAACCGCTTCTGCTTTGCGAAGCAGAGTCCGGGATTGCTCGCCCACTGTGAGAAAGGCACCGCGAACCTGGGGAATGTTAGAGAGTTTTTCCTGAAGTTCCTGATTCCAGCTCACACCGAAGGTTTCATGGGCGCGAATTACCGTAGAGTCCAGGTTCTGGTTTTCGCCGTTGGCGGAGCTTAAATGGAAATACACGGCCAGAGGGCCCTGATGGCAACGAAACAAAGTTACCAGGTTCTGAATCACGTTTTGGTTCAGATCCTCGCGGCTGATTTGCAGATGAAGGCTGCGCTCCAATTTCTCTTCCAGGGATTCCCGGTTCAGAGGAGCCAGACCATCCACCAGAAGTTGCACGGTGCCGGTTTCATCGTTCTTGTCAATTTTCGCTTTTACCCAGAAAGCCTGATCCACTTCGATTTTGCTTCGAATCTCGGCGAAGGTCTTGGGAAATACGATGCAGGCCACACGTCCGGTGAGATCTTCGATTTGCAATCGGCCGTACTCATTGTTCTTCTTGTTCACAGCCACAGTGGCTTCTGAAATTACAGCGGCAATCTCTACGACCTTGCCGCTATCAAACTGACCGAGCTTCTCGATGGGAATCACCCGAGCACTCTTCAGGAAACGCTCGTATTTGCTTAGAGGATGACCGCTGAAATAGATTCCCAGTACCTGCTTTTCCTGGTTCAGCAGTGTGGTTTCATCGTATTCCGCTACATCGGAGCCTCTGGGAATGGGCTCTTCTTCCGCCATTTGCGGACCCATGGCATCAAAGAGGGAGCTCTGTCCGCTTACCCGATCCTTCTGATGATTCTGTCCATGCTGCACGGCCAGATCCAGGCTTTCCATCAAAGCTTTTCGCGTGTAGCCCATGGTCTGAAAGCATCCGGCCTGTACCATGGATTCCAGGGTTCGGCGATTACATAGCTTGAGGTCCGTGTTTTCCATAAAATGGAAGAAGCTTTTGAAACCGCCTTCCTGATCTCGAGTTTCTACTATAGACTGCACTGCCTGGGCGCCTACGTTCTTAATGGCATTCAGGCCAAAGCGAATGACACCCTCTTTTTCTACATGAAAGCGAAGATAGGAATGATTGATGTCCGGTCCCAGGATTTCCAGACCCATTTCCTTGCATTCCAGGATATAGGGCACCAACCGATCTGTTTTATCGATTTCAGAGTCCAGCACAGCAGCCATATAGTCCGTAGGATAGTTGGCCTTCAAATAAGCGGTGCGATACACCACCATGGCATAGGCGGCGGAGTGAGACTTATTAAAACCGTAGCCTGCGAATTCAGCCAGCTGATCATAGAGTTTGGCCGCAAAATCTTTGTCGCGATCGTTGTAGCCCCGGGCATTGGCCCCTTCTATGAACTCCACTTTGAGTTCGGCCATTTTGTCCTTTTTCTTTTTACCCATGGCCTTTCGCAGGTCATCGGATTTGGCCGGGGTGAATCCGCCGATCTTTTGTGAGATCTGCATCACCTGTTCCTGGTAGAGAACAACTCCATAGGTCTCACCCAAAATTTCAGCCAGATCATCATGAGGATAGATTACTTTTTCGCGGCCCTTCTTACGGTTTACATAGGCATCGGCCATACCGGATTGCAGTGGCCCGGGACGATACATGGCGATCAGGGCCACCAGGTCCTCAAAGACCTCGGGCTTCATTCGAATTACAAACTCTCGCATGCCCGGGCTGGTCTCTAGCTGGAATACACCCTTTACATTTCCTGTCTGAAGCAGGCCGTAGGCTTTGCCATCATCCAGGGGGATTTCGTTTAGATCCAGGGTCTTTCCGGTGCGTTGCTCGATGCCCCGTACACAGTTCGCAATAACGGTAAGGTTTCGTAGACCCAGAAAGTCCATTTTTACCAGCCCTACCGTCGGCAGAGCCAGAGTGGTCATGTCGTACTGGGTTACCAGGATGCGCTGCTTGGTCTTTTTATCGCCTGCACCCGGTGTTGAAACCGTGGCCAGTGGAACAATTTCATCCAGAGGTCGAGGGCCAATTACAACGCCCGCCGCGTGGACTCCGGTATGTCGGGAGTTTCCTTCCAGGGCTTTGGCTACAGAATATACCTTTTTGCCCAGTTCATCGTTATCTACATAATTTCGAAATTCCGAGGATTTCTCATAGGCATCATCCAACGTGGTGCCCGGAACCGAAGGAATCATCTTGGATATGTTGTTGGCTTCTGCGAAAGGCATCTTGAGAACCCGAGCCACATCCTTCATACAGGCCTTGGCAGCCATGGTTCCGTAGGTTACAATCTGCGCTACATGGTCTTCGCCGTACTTATGGCGAACATAGTTGATCACTTCTTCCCGGCGATCCACGCAGAAGTCCACGTCGATATCCGGCATTTCCTTTCGCGCAGGGTTCAGAAATCTTTCAAAGAGCAGTCCATATTTCAGAGGATCGATATCTGTAATTCCCAGACTATAAGCGACTATGGATCCAGCCGCAGAACCCCTTCCAGGGCCTACAGGTATTCCTCGGGCTTTAGCCCAGTTGATAAAATCCTGCACAATAAGGAAGTATCCAGGGAAATCCATCCCTTCAATGACCTGCATTTCGAACTCGAAGCGATCCATTACTTCCTTATGCAATGGAGTTCCATATCTGCGAGCGAGGCCCTGCAGACAGAGCTCTCGCATATAAGAATTCAGGTTATGGCCTTCGGGAACATCGAAGTTGGGAAGCAGAGGATTGCCTGATTGAAACTCCATGGAGATCATTTCAGCAATTCTACGAGTATTATGGAATGCATCTGGCAATTCAGGGAACAACCGGGACATCTCTTCCGGGCTTTTTACATAGAACTCTGGATTGAATGCGAAGGCCAGATCTTCATCTATGGATTTCTTTTGATTAATGCGAAGCAGGATGTCCTGCACTTCATGGTGTTTGCGAGTAAGAAAATGGCTGTCATTGGTTAGAACCAGTGGAATGCCCAGTCTGCGCGATAGCTCTACATTCCCTTTCGCTGCGATTCGCTCATCTTCCAGACCGTGATTTTGAATTTCCAGATAGAAGCGCTCTGGGCCGAAGATCTCCTTGAGCTTTCCTGCAAGCTGCTCGGCGGCGCTTTCCTGACCTGTTAGAATCTTTCTCTGAACCTCGCCGCCCAGGCAGGCTGTGAGGCAGATCAGACCCTCTGAATGATGCGAAAGGAATTCATAATCGATTCTGGGCTTGCGATAGAATCCATCCGTATAGGATTTGCTCGTAAGTTTTATAAGATTGCGATAGCCGGTTTCGTTCTGAGCGAGAAGAATGAGATGATAGTTATTTCCGTCCGCCAGGTTTTCCATCACCTTCGTTTCGCTCATCTTTCCAGGCGAAACGTAGAACTCATTTCCGATGATGGGCTTAATGCCTGCCTTGACGGCTTCGGTGTAAAATTCAATAACACCGAACATATTTCCGTGGTCTGTAATAGCCACGCTATCCATCCCATTTTCCTTGCAATGCTGCATGAGTTCCGGTATACGGATAGCACCGTCCAGGAGACTGTAGGTGGTATGCAGATGAAGATGGGTGAATTTCTCGCTGAAGCTACGTTTGTCTGTAGATTCTGCTTGCATGACAGGGGACATAATTCCACCATCCCGAAAGCGGGGCAAGCAAGAAGTTGAGCCCGGGCAAAATCATGCGGATTTCCGAAGCGGCCCACATACTCTCCATCCCCAGACATAAAATTAACTACTGGAAGAGCACCGGCCTTCTGGAAACCTCCGGGGATGGCCTTGGATTCGAGGATCTGAAGCGAATTCGCCTGTTGGAGAAATGGCGGAGCAGCGGTGTCACACTCCAGAGAATCCGAAAAATGCTCAAATCCCAGGCGAGCCGAGCGGGGGAAGCGCCAGGTCAGGCTATGCTTCAGCTGGAATTGCTCCAGGGACCGCTTCTGGGGGTTCGCGAAGATACTTCGCTGCTGGATCCTGTCCAGGGACAGGGATTGCTGGACTTTGCTCCACCGAATACTGGTCAGGTAGTTGAACTGGAAGCCCGTCGCCCATCGCGCTCGCCGGAAGACTGGAGCGAACAGGACGATGAGATCCTCAAATTGCTGGAAGAGCGACTGGCGGAGGAAGAGAAGGGGCTGGACTCTCCCATCCCAGGCCCGGAATGGGGATCTCCGGAAGAAGGGGCTCGGTTATTTGAGGCTATTCGACAGTCCGATCCCGAAAGGGCCATGTCAACCCTGGAAGCCATAGTTCAGGATCGGCCCGATTATCTCCCGGCTCGTATTGAACTGGGAAATCTATTCTTTGAAAGAGGGGACCTGGAATCGGCATCCACTGCCTACGAGGCTGCCCTGGAACTGGACCCGGACTGTGTCGAGGCGCTGTATAACCTGGCCAATGTCTACTACCGCCTGGAGAAGTTTGCAGCCAGTATTCGATTGTTTCATAGATCTATAGATCTGGATCCATCCTTTCCCGAGTCCTATTACAATCTGGCTTTGGTATATTTCAGTCTAAAATACTTTCGCGAATCGGCAGATCTCTTTGAGTCCTATCTGGAGATGGATTCGGATAGCCCCTTTGCCGACAATGCCCGGGATTTTCTGGATGAGATCCAGCAAATGCAGTCAGAATCCAGCCCCGGGCTCTTCGACGATTGGAACGGACGCTAAAGTCAGCCCTTGACTGGACTTTTCCTTTCGGTCCAACACTAAAGCCTCTACAGCAGAACATGATAGCTGTCTTGAATCGCTCTGGACAATCGTACCCGCTATGCTCACACTGGAGTGAGTGAGTGAGAATTCAGCTCCAGAATCTCAGGACCCGGCGCACCAGGTCTATGAGCGTGTAAACTTCTTGATGCTCAAGAGTTCAGCGGACTATCTCGTCTCACTGGACCCGGACCTGCTGGAAGACTTTGTGCTCAAGTATTCCGGGGTGTTGATTTTCCTTCTGAACGTTCTGGATGCGGATCGCAGCTTGAAGCTTCTGGCCCGACTCACCAATGCATCGGTTCTTTCTTTATTAGAGGAAGAGTTGCGGATGCTGGCTATCCGCGAAGTGGCTCGACTGGGAGAGGAGCCAGAAAAGCTGATTACCCTCACAGGTTATCTGGATCTTTTGGATCGGCTTGCCGGTCAGACAGAGATTCCGGACGAAGAGAAAGGAACCATTCGCGAAGCCATTGAAATTCTGGAAGAGATATCAACTTCTGGAGGTCGCAGTCGATTTCTTTATCTGGAATACTTCTCCTCGGATCAGTTGCAGGAGATCTTTCGCTTCAACCTGGAGCAGAATCCACCTGTTAACTTCGGATTGCTTGCCTTTAGCTCGGAACAGGTAAGAGAGAATATCCTGGAAATGATGGCCAGGCGAAAGCCAGCTTTTCTGGCCTGCGTTCCCTCCGCGCTCTATTCCATTCGAAACTACAAGCTTTTTCTGGAGCCAGGAGTATTCGAATACCTTCCCGAGGCCGTGCAGGGCACTGTGAAGGAATTCGATGCATTGCAGAAGGGGAAGCAAGATATCATTACTGCCATCCGAATGAAACTTGGAATTGAGGAAGGAGGGCAGGTGGATCCGGATAGCTTTCCTCCTGAAGCTCGGAATCGGGCCCTGGATCTAATCTATAGCCGTTTACGGCTGGAGACCCGGGATAGCAGGGACTTCTTTTTGCGACAGCTCTACAATGAAGGTTACCTCAGGCAACAGGACATGGATTTACTGCGAAGCGCTCTGGAAGGCCTCATAGATCTGTAAGAAGAGGGATCACCTTAACGTGCAAGCAGAGGTCTTGATTCCGGCTTTCCATACACTATTACCCTGAAGGATGGCCAGAACCATGTTCTTTCCTTCCGAAACTCGCATAATACCGGCGAATCCTCCATTCTGCGCCATTTCAGCCCAATCTAACATGAAAGCGTGGTCTCAGTCCAGGGATTCGAGTTTGCGGAAGCCGGCCAACGTTAGCGTTTAAACTACTATGATCTGCAACCTGGCCATTCCGACATTAAAGCGTTGACTCAGGTCAATGCTGACGGAGGATTCAGGTTATGTTTCCTGCCCTTCGCAAAGCGACGATGATGACCTTGATCACTCTGGGGTGCGGTCAATGCGTTGCTCATCCTTTTTTCAATTTCCTGGATGGAAACGATTCCGAAAGCAGCCTACTGGAAGCAATCTTGCTTATTGCTCTAACCTCCAGGCAATACATCTATGTGGCCGATTCCGGCACAAATCTCTTGTATCGCATGGACGACATGGAGGGCACCAATCTAATGAGCTATGATGGTTCGGCTCTGGGCACCGCCTTTTCCAACCCATCGGGAGTTGCTACGGATTCCCAGGGCCGTATCTACGTCGCATCCAATGCACGAGTTTATCGATTCGACGATATGTTGGGCTCGAACCAGGTGGAGTATGATGGAAATGTGGGAACTACATTTGCTCAGATCAAAGGACTATCTATAGATAATCAAGATAGGATCTATGCCACAGATAATACAAATGACCGTATTTACCGCTTTGACGATATGCAGGGCACCAATCAGATAGAGATCGCTTCCGGATTCTTCAGCAATCCACAGGGCATTACCGTCGATATCTCCGGAAAGATTTATGTGGCCGATACGGCTCTGGGCAATATTCAGCAATTCCCCGATATGTCAGGCACGGGCAGAGTGACCTATGATGGCATTATCCTGGGCAATCCATTTCAAAATCCTTTCAATGTCGCTGTAGATTCGCAGTCAAATATATATGTAGCCTGCATCGGAAACGGTCTATTCCAATTTAGTGATATGACCGGTAGCAACCAGGTCGAAAACAATATCGTCACCACCTATGGCAACCCCCGCGGCCTTGCTCTGGATTCCGCAGGGCGCATCTATTTCTCGGAATTTACAAATAATGATCGAATCTATCGAATGGACTCCCTGGATGAAGCCGGTCTGGTCTTCTATGGACCCTTTACTCAGCCGATCTATACTTTCGTTTCCTCGAATTAGCTAACATTACAAAATCGAATCTTCTTTGTTCTCTTCGCGCCGCCAGGCAAATTGCAGGTGAAAATGCGGTTAAGAGAATTTACGGGTAACTTCGAAGAGTGAACAAAGAGGTTCTCCATTCACAGGTTCTTGTCCGGCTCAAACAATCTATGGAAAGCATCGCAAAGAGTTTCTCCTTTGAACTGCCCTTGACCGGATTTCGCCTTTCTTTTCGGCAACCGCTAGATGCCTGAAAATGAAAAAGGCCCGCATTCTGCGAGCCTCTCGATTCGTCTTTTCTAACCGACGGTAATTATAGTTAGCGAGTTATGCAGCGAAGAAATCAGCCTTAATGATTTCATCCACATGAATGGAATCTGTATTTCCATCCTTTTGATTGCGGATGACCATATCGCCTTCCAGTCTTCGGTTTTTATCCAGTTCTACCATTGAACCGTCTTTGAGATACAGAACAATATCAATTCCTCGGAACTGAATATATTGTCTTAGTTGTTTCTTGAAATCATCCGCAGTAACTTTCAAAGTCTGACTCCTCTGTATTATTGGTACATTCATTTTAACGGCAAGGTACGCGAAGAGGTACAGTAAAAAACTTATGTCACCCAAAAAAAGTGTAACCGTACAAAGTATTTTGTACTTCGGAGGTAAAAGTACTAAACGAGTGACGGCTCTTCCGGGATCTTTCGTCTTCGCATAGCTTGAATCTGGAAAGAAGCTATACGATTGTCTTGAACGAATTCGTTAGTGTACTTATCGCATGACGGGGCGCAGCCCTGGAACCAGGTATTGGCTGAGTGGCATTGTGTTTTTGCGGACTCTCATGAATGGCGCTGGAGGAGGGGCTTTTTGATTTATGGTGGCTGGCGTCAATGATCTACCTTCTTTATTCACCGGGAGCCCATTACGTTTTTCCAGACTATTTCCTATTTGTCTGGAGCATCAGTCTTTCGCATGGCCAGGCGGGGGCAGTGGCAGGTATGGATTCCCGTTTTCGGCCGGCGCACTCCGGGGCTTTTTTCCGTAGCGCTCATTAGCCACTTCTTAGGGCCGGCATACTCTGGTGACTCTTACCATAACGCGGTTTCGGGTTATGGCTGGGCTGACATGGCCCGCAGGGCGTTTCTGCCTACAGTATTGGGGAAAAAAAGGTCTGACCTTGCAAGGACGGTCGAATTCCGCCTACAATCTGATATTCTTCAACTCCAGCGAGTAGCGGAGCAAGGAAATCTATGGTAAGGAGAAGCTTATGATCGAGAAGACCCAGTCCAGAGAACGATCTGAGACCCATAGGTCGCAGTTTTCCTTCATTCATTATGTAGTGACTCTGGCCTTCTTGGCCAGCTCTCTGCATTGCATCTCTGACTTTCCCGAATCCATCCTGGAATCCGATGCGGCTCTGTTGCTGGCAAACACCGACGGCCTGGATGAAACCTTCACCGCAGCCTCACCCGATGCATTCAGTAATCTCTCGTTATGGTTCAAGGCGGATGCACTCTCTCTCACAGAGGGAAGCGCCGTCACCAACTGGACGGATTCTTCAGGACTGGGAAACGATGCCACGGCCCAATCAATGGCCGAGGAGCCCGTCTTTAGACAAAATGCCCTGAATGGAATGCCCGCGATAGAATTCGACGGTGTGGATGATAGTCTGGTTTCCGCTGATGTGGATTTCGATACCTATACATTCCTTGTGGTGGCCAGGCATACGAAACCTTACGGTGGATTTGATTACCGGATGGATACCATTACGAAAATGGAAGGGGGTCGCTCCGCATCCCTGTATTTCGAATGGAAGAGTGATGGTTCTCAGAACATTGCGAACCGAAACAGCCTCGATGGGTCCACCGAGTTCTTCATTAAATCCTCTTCGAATGCGGACCAATGGTATTTGAAAGTGGCCACCTATGACGGAGTAGCTTCCCATCTCTTTGTGGACGGACAGTTGATGGTCTCTTCAGGAATCAACGTAGGCGCCATTCGTGATCACAATTGGGCGTTTCGGATCGTAGGAAAGAACGCTTCCAACCATATCTTTAAGGGCGACATTGCCGAAGTCATCATGTATAAAGAGGCACTTACGGATATACAGCGAGTCCGGGTAGAGTGCCAGCTAGCTTTGAAATACAACATCTCTGTAGCTCAGACCTGTGTCCCCTAGGGTCCACCCGGGGGTATGCATATCGAGAGCAACGTAGAGTTGATGGCCATCCGTCGATAGTTGTGGAGTTCCTGCTAGCAGAGTGCCTCGGGTGTGAAATATCGACGGTTTGTGCCCGCCCCATCTTTCCGTGAATCTGGTTCCGCACATCCATCAGTGCACCGACAACAACGTCCGGGCCGAATTGGCGCAGCCCCGGTAACGCCTCAATTCACCGGAATGATTATTGTAGATCCGATGGACTATCCAGACGTCGACGGTACTCACCTGGAGCCATGCCTGTATGTTTCTTGAAGGCCGCATTAAAGGATGCTTTCGATTGAAAGCCGGCCTCAAAGGCAATGGCAAGTAAGGTGTGGTCTTTGCGTTCGGGGTTTTCTATCAATTTTCGTGCCTCCTTTACCCGGTACTCATTTATAAATGCAAAGAAGTTCATTGAGAGTTCAGTATTGATTACCATGGATAAATGATGCGGTGGAATTTCCGTTAACTCCGCCAATCTGTTTAAACCTATTTCCTCCTGCAGATAGGGCTTCGCTGTTTCCATATAGGATTCCAGCCGATTCCTGTACTCCGTGGCCTGATCAGATGTAAGGCTTTGCTTTGCGTATCTGGTGGATTCCGATCTTTCCCTCAGGACATCCGGGTTGCTCATCAAATAATGCAGCATACCAAACAAAACTGCCACCGCCAGTATTACTTCCAGAAAGTGCGCCGGGATGGGAATTATGTTCAGCACTGTCAGGGTTCCGAAAAGAAAATAGCTCAGAAAATAAGCTGAAAAGGCAGCGATAAGGAGCCAGCACCATTTGGCTACGGGATTATCCAGGGAGGATGAATTACGATAAAGAGCCACTCCGGCCGCAGCAAAATAGACCAATTGAATCGCGGTTACTGCTGCCAGATAGAATGAAGTATATAGACCGAGGAGGCCTGCCTGATTCACAATCTTTTCCGGCGATCGAGCCTCGGGCAGATTAATAAAGACAATCAGATGAGTGCAAAAGGCGAATAAGCCCAGGACCAATCCGCATAGGAGGGGCCCACGGGTTATGGAACCTAGAGTGAGTCCAACATACCGATGCAATGCGGGTCCAATAAGGCAGGTCAGCGGAAACAGCAAGAAAGGAACATAGGGCAAGGCGGCGGATTGGATTTCGAAGAGGTGACGAACAAGAAGAGTTAGTGTAAGGATGGCTGTGGCAAAGCACAGCCAGAGATTCCTCCGGTATTTACCATGCTGCAAGAAATACAGAGTTAGAAAGCCAGATACTGCAGGAGAGACCAATGTGAGATGATTCAGAGAGGAGTAATCCATAGTTGATGCTGCGTCCGAAACCAATCCTGCGGAACTGCCTTCTGGGGCGAGTCTGACTGAGAACCGATCTATGGGAAACCCGTTTGCTGTTCCCATCCGCCGGATTTTCAGTAAATCTTCATTTCGGTTCCTTCTAACTCTTAGACCGATCGTTACATATGGGGCTCGCTTGCGCAAGGCCTCCCTTACATTCCGACCTCATCCAGTGCCCAGTATCGGTAGCTACTCCCGTTTCCCGGGATATCGGCCAAAAAAGGGAGTACCCTTCTGAGGGGAGGCGACTGTGGATACGGTTGCTGCTATTATCCTTACTCAATGAGCCAGATGCACATTGTTAATCGGCATTCGGGGGAAATTGAGTGATGAGATGGGCCACCAACGGACAGAAGCGACACTGTATTCTCTGGAGCATCTTACTGACCGGGCATGTTGCTATAAGTCATTGCGTTAAGGATTTTCCAGAATCGCCCTTCGAGTCCGATGCAGCGGTTTTACTGGCAGACCTGGATGGGGCCAATGATTTCTTTATTGCTCGCTCTCCGGACACCGTTTCTAATCTGGCCATCTGGTATAAGGCCGACTCTATTACTCTCAGTGATGGCGATCCTGTGCTAACCTGGACCGATGATTCTGGCTCTGGAAACGATGCAGTTTCCGGTACCGTGGGAATGCAACCAGTCTTTAAAGAGAATCAGATAAACGACCTGCCCGCAGTTCAATTGGATGGCATTGACGATGAAATGGTTTCTACGGACGTTGCCTTCGATTCCCACACAGTTTTCTTCGTAGCCAGGTTTACGAAGCCCTTCCCCGGAAGCGATTTTCGCATGAACGTTATATCAAAACACCATAACGTGCCAAATCATTCCACAGCCTTGTACTTTAACTGGAGAAACGATGGTAGTTCGTTTGCTACTTTCAGAAACAGTGTGGACGGTGCGACGGAGTTCTTTGCTGGTCGTAGCGTCAATCCGGATCAGTGGTACATTGTGGCAGGAACCTTCAATGGAATCATTTCTAGCATCTTTATAGATGGGGAACTGGCTGATGCCAGTGATTCCAATGCGGGGGTCATCAACGATACTAGTTTTCCATTTTATATAGGACGAAATGCAAACACTCTGGCTCATCGCTTTGAAGGAGAAATCGCAGAGATCATAATGTTTAGGGAGCACATTTCCGATCAACATCGAGTGGAAATCGAATGCTATCTGGGGTTAAAGTATGCGCTACCGCTTCCTCATAATTGCACCTATTGATCTGAAACTAGTACACTGGCAAAGATTCGCTTACATGGAAGCGCTGCGTCCTTCATGAGAATAAATCGGGCGCAGGGGCCCGAGTACCGGAATTACTCCCTGATCTCAGGTGAACGCTTTCTGAATTCTCCCGGCGCTCGTCCGGTTTGCCTTTTGAATGCTTTGTTAAAGCCAGCTTTCGACTGGAATCCTGCCTCATAGGCAATCCTTAGCAGTGTATAGTCGCTGTACGCGGGGTCTTGTAAGAGTCTCTTCGCTTCGGCTATCCTGTACTCGTTAATAAATGTGAAGAAATTCATGGATAGCTCGGTATTAATCACAATCGATAAATGGTGCGCCGGAATATCCGTCTGACGAGCTAATTCCTGGAGAGTAATACCCTCTTCCAGAAAAGGCTTTTCCCGTTCCATGTGAGCGCGAAGCGTCTCTAGATGATTTTTGACTTCTTCAGGATTTATCGACTGCTTTGAATATTTGGCTGATGGATGCAACGCTTGAGGATTGTATTTCAACGAGACATGAACGAACGTGTAGGCCAGTGCCAGTGAGGCCAGTGCTTCTACAGGATGGAACGGATGCTGGAGCCAGCCAAACAATGTACAAATCACCAGCATCAGGTGTGTGAGCATATACAGGACGAGCGTCCAGGCGAGGGCCATAAGCCCTGTTAAGCTTGAGCCTCTTTTAGAATCCGGAGCAACTCTCACATTTCGAATACCGGTGCCAAAGTGAAAAAGATTGAACAGCACGGCCAGAATTACGTACGCAGATGTGTAAGTGGAAACGAATCCCTGGTGTTCCAGAATTGCACGAGTGGACTGCAATTCTGGAGTATAGAATAGAAACACCGAATGAACGACCAGACTCAGTGCTGCGAGAATAGAGGGCATTAAGAACCATCTATGGTTCTGATGTTCATCGGCACCGGGCAACAAATGTCTACGGAAAAGGGGACCAGGAAACCATATGGCCGGAAAAACAACGAAAGGTAGGGGCAATACAAGAACGGAGCGAGAAAAGAACAGATACCGGGACCATAAAATCGTTGAGATCACCAGTATGCAGTACGCGAGGTATTTCGAGCTCTTTCGCCGGGCACCTTCGGCAAAAAGGAAAACCGCCAGAGCAGAAGTAACAATAGGTGATACAATGTTCAGATCCTGCAAGAATGAGCTGCTTTCCATGGTCTTTTCCAGGTCAGAGATTGACCTTAGCTATTCTCTCAACTGTGAACCCCATAGCAATGGCCAGCTTCTGGTAACCCGGGATATCGCCGCTTTCCAGCGAATCAGCCCTGAACATCAGGTCGGTACCTACATCTTACAATCAGGATGGCAGGGAAGCTCCAGACTCACATCAAATAGTTCTTACCGGTTTTGTCTACCAGAAGTGGATCGCCTCCGGCAGCTCGGAGCTTTTCTGCGATCTCTCCGGTACCGCTGAAACTCTTACAAAGATTCAGGGGAGTTACCCCGTCCCGATCTCGACTGTTTGGATCCGCCCCAAGATTGAGTAAAGATTGCACAAGCTCTTCGCCACCCAGTTCCACACATAGATGAAGAGGGGTTCGCCCCATGGCATCCTTGATCTCAGGATTGGGTTTCCATCCGCGATTCAGAAGAGTGTCCAGCACAGCAGCAGAAACACTTTCCTGACAGATCTGAAGCAGAAAGCTATCTGGTAGCTCATTGATTAGAGCGGGCTTCTGCTCAAGGATGGATTCCACTTTCTCAAGCTCATTTCGCAGGATACTGCGTTTCAGGTTTCGCGAGGAGTTAAAGGAAAAAAGGACCATGGGACACTATTCTGGCGGGCCTGGTTCTGTAACGGAAAATATGCACCTCGGTATCGGATTCATTTCTCTGACCGAGAGAGCCAAATCGTGCTGTGGATTCTAATTTCCCCATCTGCTGCGGCAGCGCAGGCGAAAGATCTTCTGCGGAGGTATGCCAGACATCTCCTTTTTCTATCGCAGTCTGAGCCAGGTCTGAACTGTAACTGGCCTGAATTCAAGATCTGCCCCGGAAGCGGGCCGGCTCTCTGGAATCGCACTGCAGACTGGCCATGCCTGCAGGAGTCATTCATGGCTCTGCTTTCTTTCAGGTAAGGACATAAGACCGGAATTTTCGTTGACCGCAAGGGCCGGGAGAGCGTTTCTGGCGGATCGGTCTTGTTGTGTACTTTCAGCCAGGCTTTCCGGGAAATCCCGAGATTTGTGTAGGAGTATTGAAGGAGGAGTATGATAGGCGTTGTACTGAAAGATGGTGAATCCATCGAATCCGCACTGAAGCGTTTCAAGAGGGAATGCGTAAATGCCGGCATCCAGTCGGAAATCAAGCGAAGAGAATTCTTCGAGAAGCCCTCAGAACTGAGAAAGCGTAAAATTGAAGCTGCAATCCGCAAGCGTAGAAGAAAGCAAGCCATGATGGCTCGCCGAGATCGCGGTTAATCCACATCCCTTTCGGAGGGTCCAATGAGCTCCCTGGTAGAACGAATTGAATCGGATCTAAAAACGGCAATGAAAAGTCGGGATCAGGAAACTCTGGGCACCCTTCGTTTACTAAAATCAGATATTCAGTATGAGATGACGAAATCCGGGGCCAAAGAGCTGTCGGATGCTGATACTGAATCTGTCATCAAGCGAGCCGTTAAGAAACGTCAGGAATCCATTGTGGACCTGGATAAAGCCGGCCGAACCGATGAGTCTGATCTGGAAAAGCGGGCCATCGAAAAATTAAAGTCCTATCTGCCAGAGGAAATGTCCGAAGCGGCCATTGCGAAAGAAATCGATGCTGTGATTTCTGCCAATCCTGATGAAACCAATTTTGGTAAGTTGATGGGGCAGGTAATGGGTCGACTTAAAGGCAAGAACGCGGACGGCGCCCTGGTGCGCAGCCTTCTTCAGAATAAAATCGGAAATTGAATTCCCGGGAGCTGAAAGAGAGGATTCGTTCCTCTTTGCCCATCGAAACCTATATTGGTCGTTTTGTTACGCTCAAACGCTATAATCGTTCTTACAAAGGACTCTGTCCCTTTCATCGAGAAAAAACTCCGTCCTTCACCGTTACTCCAGATAAAGGAATCTACCACTGCTTTGGCTGCGGCCGGGGAGGGGATCTCTTCGCCTTTGTTATGGAATACGAAGGCGTGGAGTTTCGGGAAGCCATGGAGATCCTGTCTCGGGCCGCCGGCATCGATATCAGTCAACTTCAGAGAAATGAAAAGAAGGACCCGGCCTACGATCTTTTAATGCGAAGTGCAAGACTTTACAATGAATTTCTCACCGGTGCCGGTGGAGAGCCCTATCTGCAGTATGTAAAGGGCCGCAAGATCGGAGACGATGCTATTTCCCGATTTCAGATTGGCGCCAGCCCGGACCAATGGCAGTTTTTGCTGGAGAAGTTTCCAGATGAGCTGCAAACAATGGAAAGGATATCTCTGGCGCGAAAGTCCGAAAAGTCCGGCAAGCATTTTGACTTCTTTCGCGGTCGAATTATGTTTCCCATCCGGGATTCCAGCGGTCAGGTAGTTGGCTTCGGAGGTCGCGTGCTTCCTGGAAGTGATAATCCTGCCAAGTATATGAACAGCCCGGAATCTTCGGTGTTTCAGAAAAGCAAGGTTCTTTACGGGTTATTCGAAAACATGTCTTCCATTCGCAAGAGCAGAACAGCCATTGTTACCGAAGGCTATCTGGATGTCGTAGGACTGGCTGAAACTGGAGTGGATCTAGGTGTGGCCCCTCTGGGCACGGCCCTTACGCAGGATCATATACATCTCCTCAAGCGTTATGCAGATCATGTAACATTGATGCTGGATGGCGATGCGGCCGGACGGGAAGCAGCCCGAAAAGGGGCGCAGCTCTTGATCGGACAGGGCTTCCAGTCCAGCCGAATGTTCTTCCTGCCCACGGGAATGGATCCATTTGATCTTTCCCGAAAATACGATGGCCGGACAATTCAGGAATTCCTGGAGTCATCGATTTCCAGTGACAGCTATCTTATCTTTTATACTCTGTTTCCGGATGTACTGGGCCGGGCCTTTCAGAAGCTGGCAGATCCTGAAAAACCGGCGGAGCTCACGCAGGGGATCCGCTCTTTGATCCATGATCTTCGCTTCGACGAACCTCCAGGGCTGGAAGAAAAGAAGGCTGCTGTAGAAAGATTTCAAAAGCTTTATTCTGAAATCGAAGACTCCATCATCCGTGAATTCTATGCTCAAGAAGCCGCTCGAATCCTTTCTATCGAAGTAGGAGGACTGATTCAGCAGCTGAAGCAGCGCGCAGCATCGGCCCAGGGGAACCAGGCTTCAGGATACCGCGCCGACCAGGGCCGGAGTGCCGGAAGGGGCAATACTCCCGGCAGCCAGTCTGGCCTCGGCATTATGGGACCCGGAAAAACGCCCACGGGCAGGGAGCCAGCGCAACCTGCCGGGTCCAGTGGTCCCGGAGCCACCAGAGGAAGCCAGGAGAGCAACCCCGAGCTTTCCAGGATTCATGATCATTTGATTCGATGCGAGCGATCTCTGATGGTGAAGTTGCTCACCTCAGCCCGATTTCTGTCCGGATATCTAACCGAGTTGCGGCAGCTGGATTTTGAGGACGGAGATTCCGAAATATTATGGAGAGTACTGGAGGATCGGTTTTTGAGCGGAGAGGGATGGGATGAGGACGTTTTAATCCATTCCAATCTTCCGAACCGGGTGATGCAGTCCTTCAGCGGACTACTGGCTGCAGATGGGAACCAGGACCAGAAAAATGAGGAATCCGAGGATACATTCAAAGAGTTACTGCTCCATCACCGCATCCTGCGGGCTAAAAAAAAGATGTCAGAAATCCGGGGGCAAATGGTAGTGGCCGATGAGGTCGAACAGTCCTACCTTTGGGAGAGGTACTCTGCCCTTTTGAAAGAGACTAAGACCCTGGAATTCCAGCTGCGGAGCCAGTCCGCACAAAACCCTAAAAATACCACCTCTCGAGGTGAATCTGACCCGCCCGGGGTCGAAAATTAAGTTCTGGAGAAGCTGCGTATGGCAATCGAAGATCTTCCCGAAATACAGAAGATTATTTCCATTGGTAAGGCCAATGGAGAAATTACCTACGACGAGATCAACGAGTACCTACCCGAAAAGATCGTCAATTCCGAGCGCATTGAAGATGTGTTTACCCTGCTCAATCAGCTCGGAATCGAGGTTGTAGAAGAATATTCCAGCCGCATGGAAGACGAGGTGGCTGTGGGAGCCCCTGTAGTCCGTGAGGCGCCGGTCCCCGTGCAGGCAGCGAACGGAGCAGCGCCTGCGCCCAAACCAGCCAGAAAGAAAAAAGAGAGCAGCAGTTCGTCCAGCGATGACCCTATCAGGCTCTATCTGAAAGAGATCGGAAAGGTCTCCCTGATTTCTGGAGACAAAGAGGTATTTCTGGCTCGCCGCATTGAAAACGGCGAAAAGATCATTGAAGAAACAATCCTCGGATCTTCATTGCTGAGAGCCAATTTCGTTAAGCTAACTCCGAAGATCCGTTCGCGAAAGATCAAGATCTCCGACGTAATATTTGCCAACAAAGCATACTATCTGAGCCAGGATGAACTGGAAAAACTGGAAAAGCTTTTCTTCGAGCAGATGGAAATCATCAATCGAGAAGAAAAGAAATACCAGGAAGCCCAGACCAAGCTAAAGAAATACACCGATGGCTCCAAGAAGTGGCGCGAATTCAAGCAGAAGGTAGACGAGTCCAAAGCCATTATCGATGAGGCAGTGCGCAAGCTCGGTGTTTCGCAAAANGAAATCCAGAGAATCTCGCAAAAGATCAAGTCCATGGTCTTTCGCATCAAAGAGATTCAGCGTCATTTTCTGGCCATCAANGCTCGNTACGGAAAAGACATCAANGAAATCAAAGGCTTNAATCGTTTCATCGAGAANAACGAAGAGCTGGATATGATCGAACAGGAGATGGGAGTACCTATCGATGANGTTCGAGAAGTAATCAAAGATATTCGAAACAANGAACGAAAGCTTCGCCGAATGGAGCAGGATGCCGGNTCNTCCATTCAGGAAATCCTGCAATGGGGGGAATCCCTCACCAAAGGCGAGCGGGAAATTGCCCAGGCGAANAAAGANCTNATCAAAGCNAACCTNCGANTGGTNGTTTCCATCGCAAAGCGNTANGCGAACCGCGGNATGCAATTCTTCGATTTGATTCAGGAAGGNAACATCGGNCTGATNAAAGCNGTNGANAANTTCGANTATAAGAAGGGCTATAAATTCTCCACCTATGCAACCTGGTGGATTCGTCAGGCTATTACTCGGGCCATCTCGGACCAGGCTCGCACCATTCGAATTCCTGTGCATATGATCGAACAGATCAACAAAGTAGTGCGGGAAACGAGAATGTTTCTACAGGAAACCGGTCGCGAACCTACAAACGATGAAATTGCAGAGCGGCTGGGCTGGCCTGTGCAGCGAGTAAAGGCTGTGAAGGGTGTGGCCAAAGAGCCCATCAGTCTGGAAGTTCCCGTAGGATCCGAAGAAGATTCCGAACTGGGGGATTTTATTCCAGATACAGAGGTAGAGAGCCCCATGAATCAGACTGCCAACCGATTGCTGGCAGAACAGATTCGAAGTGTGCTCAATACTCTACCGGCCAGGGAACAGAAAGTGCTTCGCATGCGCTTTGGTCTGGACGACGGATACTCCCATACTCTGGAAGAAGTGGGATATGTCTTCCAGGTAACCAGGGAACGTATTCGACAGATTGAAGCAAAGGCTCTGCGAAGACTGAGACATCCGTCCAGAAGCAAGAAGCTCAAAGACTACATCGATTCCTGATTTACTCCTATCTCAATGTCAGACCGGGGCATTCCTGGGTGTCCCGGGGCCGGCAGTTCTCGCGCCAAAAAGCGCGTAGAATTCCTGGTTAGGAACCACGAGCATGCCCGTCAGTCCTCCGGTCTAGAAGCGCGGAGCATTCTCATTGCAGTACCGAGCAGGCTCGGAGTTCGAGCGCCGGGGGGCGGGCCAGACCTCCGCACTGGGGGTGCGGAGGATTCTCATAGTAGCCTTGCGGGTGAAACCGTACCGGTGCAAAGCTCAAGCGCCGGGATTCTCGGCTGGCTCCGGCTCGCCTTGAACGGGCACATCGGAGCCGCTTTTTTCGATCATAGTGAAGAGATCGATTCTCCATCCATCGGATGTTTTTACCAGGGGGAATTTCACAGCATCCTGACTGGCCAGAGTGCATTCCACCATTTCTGCGTTCTCTGCCGGCTCATCGCATTTGACGCCAGCAGCAAGGGAATCCAGATCTTTGCGAAACTCATCTACTTCTTTCGTTTCGGCGTTTTCCGGGCTTTGCTCCGCTGCGGTGATCAATTTCATACCAACGGCCACCAATAGCTTGCTTTTGAAGGTCACAAAATTCCGGGCTTTGCTCTCATCGTTCTGGGCCACGGCTTGCAGGAATCCCTGCATTACCTGGTCTGGACTCAGGCCATCCGGCTCGCCTCCGCAATTCATGCCTGCTACAGAAGCAAACAGGATGCTCAGGAGCACGGTTGCACGTATGGATTTAGATTCTACTTTTTTCAGCATGGGCGATGGATCGGTGCTTTCCCTGGGTTGTAAAGAGATAATTCCTTACCGCTGGCTCTCAGCACAATGACCCCTGCAATCCGAGAATCAGGGCATTGTACCATAGATGACGGTAGCCCGAGTGGCAGAGGGCAATCCGGGAAGTATCCTTTCTAAAAAGATATGTGACACTGAGGATGCGATTTTTAAGCTTCCTTCTATGGAGAAAGCTGTCGGGAAGTTATTCGCTCTATTCAGCGCAGGGGCCCTGCTTACGGGATGTCTTGGAACCGGACCAATCCGAGGGGATCTTTTTGCGGATCGCTTTAATGCAGGGGAGTATGTAAATCATGCAGCCGGTTTTAAGCTCAGTCTTCCCCGGGGGTGGTCTGCATATACCCACTTTGACGATATGCCGCCGGGTATATAATCAAACCCTCTTACCTGTAAAGATTAACATTCAACCGTCGATCCTTTAGCGGACTTTTACTTAAACAGTACTTCGGTACTGCCGTCGAGTTATGCGCTATGGATCTTAGTATATTACAGCGAAAGTTTAAGCTTCGATACAGTAAAGCAGACCAGCATTACTGGCACATACGTGAGTTAAACGCATTATACCCCGAGGGCTACACAATCCCGGAGATATGCGATTACCTGCGGCAGTGCGAAGGGCTGGGCGGCAAGTCATTGAACCGATCCAGTAAGGGAACGGTTGCTAACTCTATCTTGCGGCTGCTAAAGCCAGCAATGGGCGCGGACTATAAATTTTCGATTGAGAATAAGTACATAGTCCAGGAGACCTTCAAGGAATTCACCGATCACATCCGAAGAACCTCCACGGTGGATCTGTCAATGATCCCATCTGAGGAAGAAATGCATCAGTTGATCCGGGAGACGAATCCACGGACCTCTGCCCTGATCTCCTTTCTCTATGTTACTCCGCTGCGAGTCGCTAATCTCTGCGATCTCAAGTTAAGCCAGATCCACAAGGTCACCGGCGACGAGCCATACTATTTAATTTCCACAGTGCAGAAGGGTGACCGCGATCATAAGCCGATCTCTTCATTGAAAGTAGTAGATTTCGTGAAAGAAGTTTACCGATCTAAAGTGCACCTATTCGAGACGCGGAACGGAACTCCGTATTACCCGGCGAACATCCACAGGACCATCCGGGCGGCCGGGAAAGAAGTCCTGGGCCGTAAGATGTGGCCGCACCTGTTCCGCCATATCTTCGCAACCCACATGGCACAGAAGGGGGTAAACCCCATTTACATTGCCAGACAGTTGGGCCATGACCTGCGAACGCTTACGCAGACGTACCAGCATTCATACATAGACCCGGCAATACTCTCCGGGATAATAACAAACAAAATGCCTGCCTAGACAGGCGATAGGAGCGCGCGAATGACAGTCCAGAGTATATACCGGGGTAGAGACATAAAACCCGAAAACGGTCGCATTGCAAAACCGGCCAATTCCGAGGGTATGACCTTCGAGCAGCACATGGCCGCGAACCGATGCGGTAGTTGCGGGGAGTCCGGGGTAAAACTATTCCAGCAGGGTTTCTGCCGTAAGTGCATCTTGAAGCACTGCGAAGGTATCCATCAGTTCATAGATGAGCAGCGTGAAGAGATATTCAACGACCGTATCCGGTTGGGGGTGTGAGCGGTGGATCTAATGATAGATAACGTAAGACACATAGGGGAGTATCTCGCACGGAAAGAGGGTACGGACCGAGGGGTTGAGGCCTGGAAGAAGCCGAAGCGCGTCCAGGTAGGCCCCGGCCGGTATCGCTTTGTAGTCGGTGAGAATCTGCGCTGGTATTTGATTCTTGAGCGGATCACATACCTGGCAGAGAGGAACCCGGAGTTAGCCTGGTATCGCATCAAGCGGCTGGGTATGTTGGGCCGAGGTATGATGCCCGAGGCGGTGCGAAGCCTGTACGATGCGACGCAGGGTTACTGCGCCTATGTAATGGATAGAAAACGAGAATGGGAAGAAATGGAGGAAGAAGTAAATGAAAGAAAAGATAATTGATGGTGTCGTCGGTGGCTCCGTAATTCTGGCGATTGTCCTGACTATATTAAAACTATTAGGGGTTATAACCTGTCCATGGTGGGTTGTTTTCGCTCCAGTATGGCTACTAGTATCATTCGTTGTAACGGTGGTTGTGGTAGCATCTGTTTACATCGTATTCCGAATGGATTGGTGGGCATAATATGAGAACACACAGTGCATTCCTATCAGACGATATGCGACATAAGACAGAGAGGAAACGGAAGGAGTCTAAGAAGGCCCGGAAGGTCATAGCCTTTACCGTGTTCCTTGTCATCGGTCTGACCGTAGGGACACACTACCTGGCCCATGCGTTAGGTGGATCGGCCCTGAGAGAGTACAGACGGAATACTGTAATACTGGATTATGGGTGCTGGAGATGAGTAAGGTCGAGAAAGCGAGCTGGGGCTCAGTGCCTCTTGCTGTCATCCCACATCTTACCAACCGTGAGCTACTGGTCTATGCAGCCCTTTCAATGAGGCAGGGGAAAAAGGATCAATCATGGCACGGATTGGAATCATTATCCGAGACGATTCTGGAATGCTCCGGAGTAGAACTGAAGCCGCGCCGGATCTCACAACTCTGTCAGAGCATCCAGGCCAAAGGGTTTATCACTATCAAGCGGCGCTATCGACAGAGTAATATTTATACCGTTCATAGCGAATCGCTAAAATCCGCGAATCTAGGAAAGCCCGCGAATACTATCTCGCGTCCCAGAGTAGCGAAACATGATTCGCGTCCCAGAGTAGCGAAAGAAGAAAACAACAATACAACAACAATTATTAAAACAAAAGGGGAGGCCCCGAAAAATGGAGGATCAGGAGAGGCGGAAGAAGTACGCCGCAATCATAGCAAAAAATTCAGGCATGACAAGCGACCAGATCCGGGATATGATTTCAGGGACTCCGGAGAATATCAAGACCGAGGTGATGCGGTGGCTGGCCTGGTACGGGAGAGAGAACCCGGGGGCACTACTGGAAAGGATGATGGAACAGCAGGAACGACTGAGCAAGCACCTGCAAAGCATCGCTATGACTTGAGTTTATGTGGGCAACTGGTAGCAGAGGGCCGCGCCCGAGAGAAAGCCCGGAGAGAGGGAAGGGTAGCGTAAGTGACTGCCTATTACAACGAAATAGACCCATTTGCTGCACAGTGGTTACGGAATTTAATATCGGCCGGCCATATCGCACCAGGGGAAGTAGATGAACGATCCATTGCAGACATACGACCAGATGACCTTACCGGGTTTCGACAGTGCCATTTTTTCGCAGGAATCGGAGGATGGAGTTTCGCTCTCAGGCTCGCAGGATGGCCCGATGACCGGCCCGTGTGGACCGGATCATGTCCGTGCCAGCCTTTCAGCGTCGCAGGCAAAAAAGAGGGGTTTGATGACGAAAGACACCTATGGCCAGACTGGCGGTGGCTCATCGACCAGTGTAGACCTGCAACGATCTTTGGCGAACAGGTTGCATCAGCAGATGGAAGGACGTGGCTTTCCGGTGTTCGCTCTGACCTGGAAACTATGGGATATGAAGTCGGGGCCGCCGATTTGTGCGCTGCGAGCATCGGCGCGCCGCACATCAGACAACGGCTCTGGTTCGTGGCCAACTCCAACAGCAAACAAGCACAGCGGCGGGAATCGAGCGGATTTCACTCCAGGATTGCCGCAAGTGGCGCAATGGGCGGGGACTTGGGCGACTCCATCAACCAGAGATTGGAAAGATACATTAGGGATGAGTCTCACAGGGATCAACCCGGACGGATCCCACCGATCAAGAATGGATCAGCTACCCAGGCAAGCGGCAATCACGGGCTGGCAGACGCCGACTTCGAACGACGCAACAAGGGGGGCCTACCAGTACGATCAGCACGACAAAGCGAAACCGAGGTTGAGCAATCAAGGGCAGGTTTCTGGAGCTCCATCAATTGGATACCCTGCGCCGACGGAAAAGCGCGGCCAATTAAACCCGGAATTGAGCCGTTGGTTGATGGGATATCCGGACGCGTGGGCCAGTTGCGCGCCTACGGGAACGCGATCGTACCGCAAGTCGGGGCGGAGTTCATTAAGGCATACATGAGCGTAAATAGTTACACATAACCTTTGTGAGAGAGGATAGGGATATGGAGAAAGAGAAGAAAGTAACACTCAGAAGGCTAAGGCAATCTTTAGATCTAACATGTGAAGAGCGTGGTAATCAGTACAATACAGAGCATGCACTGGTAACTATGGAAGCCACGGCAGCGGCCCTGGGTTATACGATAGTGGATGATGACCCAGAACTGGTAGGATGGCAGCCGATAGAAACAGCGCCACAACACCAATGGGTAATTATTGCGGTGGATGGCTACGCTCCGCAGATTGCAGTTAATCATTTAAGAGATGAATGGAACATTGGCTACCACAATGATGGCGAACCGGTAAACTCCACGCACAAACCAACTCATTGGATGCCCATACCACCACTACCGGAGGGTAAGTGAATGAAAGCGGCTCCTGTGTTTAAGGCTGAGGTGCAGAAGTATCGAGTCAGTCAGGCTCTGGACCTTGTTTTCTCTGACTACGGGAGGTACGCAAATCACCTCCGAAAGATAGGAGAAGGCCAACCAGTAGAGGTAATAATCCGTAAGCCCCAGCAGAAAAGATCCGACGCGTTGAACAGGTACCATTGGGGTGTCCTGATGGTGCACTGGTCTGAGATCACCGGGTATGATCCAGTAGAGGCCCACTATATGCTTCTGGCAGAATACGCAAAGCGTAGAAACCCGGACAAGAAATACCCGCCTGGCCTGGCATCATCGAAAATGACCAATTCTGAGATGCTGGAGTTCCATCAATGGGCTCGCCGGTTTGCTCTGGAAGAGTTCAGCCACTACATACCAGAGCCTAATGAGGTGGATGTATGAAAAACGAATGCTATTCATCACCAGCAGAGAACTACCAGAGTAAGATACAACCCAGATCTATAGAGATCGACGAAAGCCTTCGGGGTACCATATTTCGGATGCACAAGAAAGGCGGATGGCTCACGAAGACGATCGCGGATTATTTATCCGGGCAGGTAGAATCTGTAGTCTATCCATCAGAGGCGCGTGACTATCTGATCAAAGCCCACGGGTCCAGAGAGAAATACGAACGTACAGAGAGGGCCAATATAGCAGCGCAGAGGCTTGAGTACGAAACAGATATGCCAGGCAGTGAAAAGGTGCGCCTTCCGGGGGATAGGATATGAATCTTTTTGTATGGCTTTCAAATAGGCTCAATCCACCACCAGAGCCACGGACCCGCAAAGAAAGAAGAATGCGACCGGTCTGGAATCATAAGGTCTGGGACAAGGAAACTATGGTGCAAAGAGCTGTAAGGTGTACAGGCAAGAGTGATTCCTTTTTCCGCGCCATGTCAATCAACCAGATTGCACAGCATATCTACCAGTATGAGGACAGGAAAAAATGAGACCAAACGCTAAGCCCTGGCGGCTCCCTCGGAAGCGATGGCCTAAAAATATGGATGGTGCCGGAATAAAATCACTGCACATAGGCCCGGAGTATGTTATGATCAGGTATTCGAATGGGTTATCAGATAGGATGACCCGGGAAGAGTGGTTAAGGAGGAGACGGTGAGCCGCATAAAGACAGAGATAGATAGAGCCCTGGAACACTACGGAGATCAGGCTACTGTGTTTCGAGTAGTGCGGAGGGCGCTAGAAGATGCCCAGGTAGACAAAGTCGACATAGGCATAGTCCGGATGAATAAAATCTATTATTGGCGTCTTGACCGTGCTCATCGGGTTATACACCACATCCGCCGCCTCTTACCAATAGATAGACCAGTAACTACAGAGAGATTGAGAGAAGCAATGGAGGATAGATAGATGAAGCGACCTGGTTACAGAGCTGCAATAAAATGGATCGCAGAAAACGATGAATCATCTTGCCGAGACGCTGAAGAGATGGAGAATCTTATCAGTGTATCACTGGTTTCTGATTTATTTGGCAAGCAAAACCACGAGGTGGCCGAAGCGGTTGTCCGATATAGGGAAAGAAAACTATGACTGATCCATGGATAGAATACGGTAAAGGGTGCGATATAGACCCTGAGAAAATACGAGAAAGATTTCGAAATGTGGGTTACAGCCGCACAGAAGAAAAGCTATTGAACGCTCTCCAGCAAAGAGAAGAGAGACGAGAAGAGGCGAACGAATCTATAATGATCCATCACATTACATGTAAACAGCGGGAAGGGAATCCCTACGCCGATGGGAAACGGCACGGACTTGTCACCGCTTTTGCAGCAATAAACGGCCTTACTCTGGAAGAAGCAACACTGATACTGGAGGGAACCGATGGATGATAACTATTTGATTATTGGTGCAATGGGACGGGATAGATTAGGAGACCTGAGTCAGTTTGATGGGCATACGAAGGCACCATGGAACACAGACCATAACCCATGGATATTCAGAAGATTCAATGACGGAGATGGTCGAAGGTGGACCATCCCGCTTTTTCAGGCAGAAAAAGCCTCTTCTGTAGATAAAAGGTTGGCAGCGGCCGCCCCTGATCTACTCGCAGCCCTTAAAGAATCCCGTAAAGAGGTAGAAGAACTACGGGAGAGGATAGAGAAGGCGATTCAGGAACTGCGAGAAGAAAAGCCGTGGTACAAAGTCTGTTCGCACAGTGAGTTAGTAGCGGTGGCGCAACTGGCCGAGCCTCTATTAGAGATACTGGAGGATAAACAATGAAAGAGCAACCAACATATTTTCTGGCTGCCTATCTTGATGCTGAGGGATGGGTTTTGTCTATTGATTCGAAGCATGGAGAAATCCAGCATCTAAACTGGAGCGATTATTTCAAGCCAGATCAAGTGGTGACTACCAGTGAAATGGAATCTGCCGGGTTCCGGGTGACGATGCTATGAAAGAACAACCACAGAGGCCTGAGCCTCTGGACCACAAGAAAGAGATCTATGACCGGAGTAAAGGCTTGGTATCTTATGAACGGTATCTTTATGGCCGAAATATCCGCTGCGATGATTACATATCCCACCTTGAATCAGAGAACACCGCACTAAAGGAGAGGGTAGCGGAACTGGAGCGAAAATTGGATATACATAAACCAGGAGCGTGGAATGCGCCGGAGGTAAAATGAATGGCAAAGCAAAGAGCTAAAGCAGTCAATGTTGAAAAGCCGGACACGCGCCTCTATACCTGCCGCTGGTTTTATGCAGACCATTGGGACATCGAAAGCAATCACTGGACCACAAGCTGTGAAAACGTGCACGTATTTCTGGAAGGAGGCCCAGAGCAAAACGATTACCGTTTTTGCCCTTACTGCGGGAATACGATAGATTCGAGCGACCCACACAGGGATATGTGGAGTAGTGAAGAATGAGACCGGAATGCGCCCAAATACTTCTGGAGGAATTCTGCGCGGCCGCTGGCCTGACAATGGCAGTCCATATTCGAGCTGGAAATCGTATGGAGATTGCAGCAGGTCCGGATGACTCTGTGAATGATCAAATGGGGCCACATGAATTTGCGGCGCTCGTTGCAGATTACGAATCAAGGGTCCGGTACATTGCCGAGCGAATCGCTTACGCATATAGCGGGACCTCTCTTAATAGGAATTTAGGTGCATTGCAATCGTTTATTCAACGCAGATATGGAGCTACCCAGGAAGAGGCCGAAAATCTAGTCTGGAAGCCAGCGCGAAAAATCAATAGGAAGGCAGGATGAGAAATGAAGTCAAAAGCAAACAAGAAATCCGTGAAGAAAGCGCCCGCCAGAAAGAAGAGCGTAAGCGGGAAAAAGAAGCCCGTGCAAAAGAGCGCAAAAAAGAGCAGGCACGTAAGTGGCAAGAAAAGCAGCAGCGCGACCGTAAACGGGCATCCGATCAGCGATTACAACAAAGCAGTGAGAGACTGCATGGAGATTCAAAAAGGCCTCGGGCACGAGATTCTGGATCTGCTCCTTCGGGGCTTCCCAAAGCGGGACATCCAGGTTGTAATCCAGTACCGCTCCGTAGGCGGGGTAGTGGATCAGCCCATCAGAGGACAAAAGCCATTGAGGGGGATGAAGTAGATGGAAGGGTACCTGATCGGTCTGGGAATCATTTTAATCGCTCATCTGATTTCGTGGGTGGCGGAAGAAAGCGTAAAGTAGGCCATCAACGCACCCGAGACATCAAGAGAGCAATAAGAGAGGCAAAGAAAAGAGATGGATACAGATGCAGAGTATGTGGATCAGAGCAGGTTGACGGCGCCCATTTGCTTCCAAGGAGGCATCCCGCGCCCGAATATGATAGCGCAGGGGCCGATTGGATTATGGCTTTGTGCAGGCTTCACCACCGGGAATATGACTCTTCCGCCTTCGTATCATCGAAATACGAATGGTGCCTCAGACACGGACTTGACAGAGAAGCAAAGATGCTTAAGATACTGGTAGATAAAGGATGGTAGAGGATATGGGAGAAAAACACACACCCTATGCAGACCACCCGGAGAATAGAGAATGAGTCCCGTAGAAGTAAAACAGGCTGAGGATTGCGAGGAGAAACGGGTATTTATGACTCGAATGGCTGCAAAGAAAGAGGCTAAATACCTGGGCCGAAACAAGAGCCGGAAACTCTCCCCCTACCTCTGTCCTGTCTGTAACTGCTTCCACCTCACCAAAAAGGAGACCCCAAAGTGAAAAATCACTTTCGCAAACCGATATGATATTCACCACAAACATCAAGCCTGTCTCTGAGAATAGGAGACTAATTCCGGCTAAAACCCGTCTGGTGGCCAGCACAGAATACCGGAAGGCCAAAGAGGCCATCCGTCAGGAGTTCAGCCTCCAACACACAGGGGCGCCATCTGAGGGCCCTGTTGAAGTCTTGATCACCTGCAGACCCGGGAGGTCCGATCTCACAGCATGGAATAAGATGCTATGCGACTGTCTAAATGGTATAGCCTACCTGGATGACAAACAGATCGAATCAATTACGGTAGAGAAAACCAGGGACAAAGCCTGCCCATTGGTTACTGTAGTAGTGGAGGAATACCATGAATCAAGGGAATAGTTTGGAAAGTCCCTCTCATTGGCGGGGTATGGTGAGTAAGGATTACGGACTGACCAACCAGACCAGTATGGATGAGGCTCTGGAAAGATTCCCGGTGCTACAGAATTGTTTTGCGACAACCAATATTGGGAACTTTTCATATTCCGCCTTTGATGCCGAGGCAATGAATCGGTGGGCATCCAGTCACAGAGGAGAAGAAGTCCGAGTGGCTGAACGGCACTGGCTCCGGGACGCGAAACACGTATCCAGAATGCTTGAGAATCTGGAAGGGCTAGGCATTAATATCTACAGTAGGGATGGCTACTGATGGCAGCCAAGAAAAGCCAGAAAAACCGGGAAAAAACCGGTAACCTCAAGGATCAGCCGCACGGTGGAGCCCTAAAAACCGATGCAGGACCTGGCCGCCCTAAAGGTTCACGCAATATCAAAACCATTCTTGAAAAGGTGCTCAACTCCACTCCTCCAGAGAAATGGAAGGAATTGGCGAAGCAGAAAGGAATCGATCCAGAAACCAACTACGAGGTTATGGTAGCCGCTTTACTCGCTGACGTAGTAGAAAACGCTAACTCTCCGAATGCAAAGCTCATCCTGTCATACTTCGAAGGGATGCCACTCCAGAGAGTGCAGCACCTGGGAGACTCAGAAAATCCAGTCTACACCTATGAAATAAATGAAGACGCTCGAAAGACAGCACAGTCCAAGCTCGAAGCAATCAGAGAAAATATCGATCCTCCCGATTGATATGCAGGCCAGCCTGCCTCTGTTCTGCATCGCTGTAACGGCCGGGAAATGGAAGCCGTACGATCATTCCGTTTTTGTCGCCGAAGCCGTTCAGAAGGCTATGGAGACTCCCGGATCCCGGGTGATTCTGGAAATCCCCCCGAGGCATGGAAAAACCTATACCTCGATTGTGTATGGGGGAGCGTGGTACCTGAAGAACTGGCCCGGAAAAACCTTTGCCTATGTAGCGCATACCCAGAGCCTTGCAGATAAATATTCGGAAAAGTGCCGACTTGTCTTTGAGTCCCTGCCATACGGACAGGGCCTGGCTGCAGATTCCAGGGCAAAGCAGAACTGGTCCACGGCAGGACTGGGCGGTGGCTTCTTCTCTACGGGTGTCGGTGGGCCTGTTACCGGGATCGGTTTTGATTTCATGGCTGTAGATGACCCCGTGAAGAACCAGGAGGAGGCTTACTCGGCTGTGTATCGGGACAAGACCTACGCCTATTACACAGATACACTCCGGGACCGTATGCAACCGGGGGGCTCAATCCTTCTGATTATGCAGCGCTGGCACGAGGATGACCTCGCGGGTAGACTCATTAAAGACGGTGGTTGGGATGTGATTCGGCTCCCGGCGCTGGCAGAGGAAGAGGACCCACTGGGGAGGGGCCCTGGTGCGGCCCTGTGCCCACAGATGTTTGATGTAGGAGCCTTGAACGCCCTAAAGAAGGACATGGGCTCAAAGACTTTCGAAGCAAAATACCAGCAGAATCCGATCCACCTTTCCGGGGCCATGTTTAAGCCAGAGTGGTTCCGGTACTTCGACCTTGAAACCGATAGACTTACTTTCCCGGACGGGAAGAAAATACTATTGTCTGAATGCAGGATATTCCAGACTGTAGACCCAGCAGGCACAGAGGGAAAGCTCTCAGACTATTTCGTTTGCGGAACGTTTGCACAGGACCGGAATAACAATCTGTACCTTCTGGACATAGCGAGAACAAAAGCCGAGACTACCAGGCATGCGGAGATTTTGAGGCAGACCCGGGACCGGTGGCAGCCATACGCTCAGTACGTGGAGAACAAAGTATTCGGAATCAATGCCATACAGAATGCAAAGAAAGACGGGATGCCGGTCCGCAAACTGGAAGCCGACCGGTCAAAGGTCCTTCGGGCAGAGGAAGCCGTCACATTTTACGAGAATGCAATGATATATCATAGACGGAATGCCCCATGGCTGGCAGCACTGGAAGATGAGCTTCCCCAGTTCCCAAACGGAGAGCACGACGACCAGGTGGACGTTGTATCATACGCCGCGATCATAGCGAGACAGAGGGCGACCACGAATTGGCGCGAGAAATACTTGAGGTAATACCATGGGATTTTTAGACAGATTCAAGAAACAGTCAGCACAGGCCGGGCCCGTATCCAGCGGAACGATGCTCCAGAATGTAGTGCATGACGCAATGATAGACCCACTTACAGGCAGGGGCGGGGAGAATGAAAAGGCATACGCCGCCGAGGGTCATTTCAACCGGATACCCTATGCCCGGGCAATGGCGTATTATACAGCCTCATGGTTCATTCAGAACGCAGTAGACCGGCCAGCGCGGGATGCTGTAAGGGAATGGATCACCATTGAGTGCAAGGACCCGGAGTTTTCCCGTCTGGTAATCAACCGACTGGATGAGCTGAAAGCCCGGGAGGTATTGGAGAAGCTACTTCGATACCAGCGTATCAATAGCCGTGGTTCAATGATCCTTGCGGTAGCTGAGGAGGACACTAATCTCAACGGCGATGTATCCCATCAGACCAAAGACATCGGCAGCCCCCGAAAACTTTGTAAGCTTAATGTGACCGAGGACGGAGACAGGATCCACGTAACGGTCCCGAATCGATTCGACATCACAAAGACCAACTACAACGAACCAGAAATCCGGCACTACGGTGCTGTCATTCACCCATCTCGGTACCGGTGGATCGTAGAGTCTTTCAATACAGAGCTGCTACAGGGAATCAGTGTAGTGCAGAGGGTGATAGATGCGGCAAAGGTTCTGGACTCCTCCATCACGTCTTCCGGCCGGATCATGGCGAACCTCGGAAACTATGTGGTCAACTCCGATGAGCTGACCAACCTCTCCCCAGAGCAGCGGATAGCCTGGTTGCACCTGTTCAAGAGAATGATCGATACGGACGGGGTGATTGCTATGGGTAACCAGTCCCAGGAGATTGTATCCAAGATTCAGACAACCCTCTCCGGAATCGGTGAGGCATTCGACTTCATTCAGGAGGTGAGTGCAGGATCCTCGGGAGTGCCCAAAGCCGTGGCATTTGGTAGAGCCTTCGGCGTGGTTTCAGCCGGGGACTTTGACCAGCTCAACTACGCGGCCCAGGTGAAGTCCGAAATTCAAGAGAAGCACCTCCGACCGGTTCTGTACTGGTTGATTGACCTACTGTGTAAAGAGACCCAGGGCTCGGTCTATAAATACATCCAGAGCAAAGGTGGTATCCCGGACTGGGAACTGGAGTTCAACGACATATTCAAGATCGACCCGAACACAGAAGCGGATATCCGGGTCAAGCATGCACAGGCTGATCAACTGGATTACACCATGGGTAAGGCTACGGCTGAAGAGCTCCGGGATCTGGACGACCGATATTCTGAACTGGTTGCCCCGGATGACCCGCCGGAACTAACAGACGAGGAACTGGAAAAAGAGATTGGCTCTTTCACGGACCAGGCTTTTGATGCGCTCAGGAAACGAAGGGGCGCGGCATGAACGGAATAATGATTCACAGGAAAATCCTACCGGTACTGGGTAAATGGGAATGCTGTGAGTGTCGGGAAGAGAAATCCGGTGGCCGGCCGTTGGTTCTTACTCCTGTAGCTGCCCGATTGATTGGCCGCGGTAAGGGTGTAACATGGTTCATGTGCCAGGATTGTGCTCCCGATGAGAAGGTGGCCCGAGAGAAGCTGGGGGGAAGGGTCCGATGAGTCATAATAGTGGGATCGCTAGAGCTGCAGAGATATTTGCCAGAATAGAAGAAAAGGCCGAGCGGAGAGAAAAGCTCACAGTAGAGGAGGCCGGGACATTAATGGAAATGATTTTGGATAATCTCATAGAGAGAGATAATTCCGGAGATCCCGAAAAAATGGTTTCAGAGGCGCTGAAATGGTGCTTTGCATTGCGTGATGGGTTCCTGAAGTATTTGCCGGAAGAAAAAAATCATTCAGATCATGGCGAGTACAGGTGTAAAGTGATGAATGTAAGTTATGAAATACCGAAGGGCGCGGTACTCAAGAGGGATCGAAACTCCCCAGATCTCTATATCCCGCCAGGTAATCACACTGTGCAGCAGATCGTAAATTTCCTAAATACACAAGAAAGAGGCGGCCGGGAGTTTTTTGCAACTACGGACGGGCGGATCGGTTGCCGAGAAATCATACAGTTAACGACCAGTCTTACTTTTCTGCCATGATTCAATTCCCGGAGAAATTAGAGAAGCAGGCTGCCAACCTGTTCCAGCGGATTATGCGCCGATTGGTCCAGGAGAAGGCCCGAAACGCGATCCAGCGAGCTAAAACCAAAGCGGTGGTTCTGGATGCCGTGGCCCTCGATGACTCCTTTGACGATTTCCTCGAAAAACTTGGATTATCCGAAGGGGAGCTGACAAAGGCCGAGATCCGCTCCCTTGAAAGACTGGCCAAGTCTGTAGATAACTTCACACGAAAGGAAGCGCTTCGGGTCCTGGCGGACATGCGCCAACTGGCCGAGGATCCTTTCATGCTCGGGCTGGCCCAGGAATCCCTTGATCGGGAAGGGATCACTGTGGACGCTCTGCGATCCTATGTCCGGGAGAATATGCAGATCATCAAGGACGCATCCCTGGCAGCGAACCGCGACATCGAAAAGGTATTGGCAGAGGGTTTATCACGCGGGGACACTGCAAAAACTATCGCCAAAGAAATCAGGAAAGTGGCTGACGTTTCTGAGTCCTATGCTCGGTTTATAGCCAGAGACCAGACCGGGAACCTGATCAGTACAGTATCGAACCGCCGGTACCGAGCAGCTGGATTCCCCGGTTACATCTGGGACGCTACCATGGACAGCCGGACCCGACCAGCACACGCCGCCCTGCACGGGAAGTATTTCGAATTCGGACAGACTCCCCCGGGGCTGACAAAGCCAGGAGCCAAAGAGCCAGGAGAGGATTACCAGTGTGTGTCCGGTCACCACGTAGCCGGTAACTTCCAGAACCTCCGAAGGACGTACTTCCGTCTATACACCGGCCCAATCGTATTTCTGCAGGCAGAGGGCGCAATCACTGACCTGATGATCACGCCGAACCATCCGGTTCTTGTCTACGATCCAGAGTGGGACCGGGTCCGATGGGTAGCAGCGGGAGAAATAAAGAAGGGGTATCAACTGGCCTATGACTCCGAATCTGTAAAGGTGGATGCCCCCGGGTGTATGCGTGTAGAGGCGCTGTACCAGGAAGGGGAACTGGACGGGGAGTATGAACTGAATCGAAAGGACATCACAAACGACCCTCACCATTTCCACGGGGACGGGGTGGGATCCACGCACTTTTCAATGCGGCATATCTACAAGCTACCTACCCCTCGCTTTGATCCGGACTTTCTATCCAAAGGGCCCCGTAAAATACCGCACCGGCAATTCGAATTCCGGGCCATTCGTGAGATCACGTCCCAGCACGTAGAGAGGCACCCTGTATTTAATTTTGAGACAGGCCATGGATGGTACACGGTATCCGGAGTTGTAGTACACAACTGCCGCTGTGTAAAGGTTCCGTCGTTCGGGCCCCAGGATGAGATGAGCCCCGAGGACCGCCAACGATATATTGACCGAGTAAATGCTGAGCGAAAAGAATTTGGAAAGCAGGAACTGGAGGAGGCCGCATCATGAAGCCAGATGGTGAAATTCGTATGACCACCAAAGAGGCCGCCCGGTACCTCGAAAAGAGCGACCGAACAGTCCGCAATCTCTGTGAATCCGGGAAGCTCTCATACTACCAGGACGGAGAGCGCGGGAAGATCACTATCCCTTACTCCTCAGTTCTCGACTACGACAAATCTACCAAGAAGGGTTAACCAACCCACACACCATTTGAAAAGCGGGGCATTGCCGGAAAACCCGGAATCCCTGCCTTCTTATGTCCCATATCTGAGTTTCCACAATATCCAACCTGTGCTCTAATGTAGATGTATGCCGTCGAATTCGGTTTTAGATGCAGGAGCGACTGTTTCGGATGTAGAGCGGAAAGCCTTCCGCCGATTCCGTGTAACCGTTGCGATTCCCGGTGTCTATGACTACGAGATCGACGGTCAGATTTATCGGGTGGCGAAACTACCCGAGGAGCTGTTTTCACCGGGCACGATAGCGAGCCTTGAAGGCGCTCCACTGACACTTCTTCATCCGGAGGTCAGCCCATTAGAAACCAGACCGGGTAACGGCTCTGGGCTCGTCGATTTCTCCAATTATGGGGTATTGGCGAAAGGGGCAACGTCCAGCCCTGATGTCCAGGCGAATCAGTTAGTTGCTACGGTCTCAATCTGGGACTACGACCTTACCGGAAGCGTCGAGATCGGCGATTTGCAGGAAGTGTCAGGTGGTCAGACTTGCTCATGGGACTATACTCCCGGGGTATTCAATGGCCAGCCGTACGATATCGTACAGCGAAACATTCGATTCAATCACGTTGCGGTTGTTCCCAGGGGAAACGTTGGGCCTGCCGCAAGGATTCATCTGGATTCCAAGGAGAACCAACCGATGCCAGGTACAAATGAAAACCCAACACAACGCCGCCTATTCTGGCGACTGGAGCATGCAGTAGCTCATGACGGGAACTCGAATATCGAAGTTCCTGAAACTGTATTCGAAGAACTGAATAAGATCAAGCAAGCCAAGAAAGCCGCAGAGGAGAGAGCCACGGCTCTGGACTCCGACCTGCAGGCCGCAATGGAACAGCTTAAAGGCCAGAACGCCACTCAACCTGACCCGGAAGGTGAGGCAGAGAAAGAAGCGCTGATGGCCAAGATGAAAGAACTGGAAGCCATGAATCAAGAGCTTGCATCTCAGGTGAAAGCGTGGCAGGAGAAATTTGCCAACGCCGAAAAAGAACTTCCTGAGAAAGCCGAGCAGATGGCTGAAGAAAAGACCGAGGTAATGCAGGAAGCCGAGCAAATCATCGGTGATTCTGCATCGCTACGCGGTATGAAGATCCGCGACATCAAACTTCAGGTCATAGCCAAGGAGCTCCCCTTTGAAGAGGGTGTGGCTCTGGATTCTGTTTCTGATGAGCGAATCAACGAGCGATACAGCGGTATCGTAGCGTACAAAAGAAAGGCTGCTGTAGCGCAGGATGCACGAAAGCCAGCCCCGGATACTGCTTCCGACCCTTACCGCAATGCTCACGCAAAATCATTCGAACGAGGTATGAATAAATGATTACGCAGTATCTTAATCCAAACACCAACGCCCCTCTTGGAGAGGGTAAACTCTGGAGACAGCTTGAAGGTCAGGACATCATTAGCGCGGGCTATACCATGGCCTCCGCAGCCGGTTTCGGTCGCGGTCTGATGAGAAACGCCTCCGACAAGTCTAAACTGGAACTCTTCGGCTCTGCCTCTGGCGAGTTTATGGGTGTTTCGGTTTCTTCTACTGATGTATCCACCGATGGCCAGTACTCCGCCGGAGAGCCTGCAGGCTCCGTCCTGTATGGATGCCCGGCTGTATCTCTCTGCGAAGCAGTTTCAAAGGGTGACACAGTTAGAATGCGTCATACCGGAGCTACTACCGCCGGATACCAGGACTGGGGATTCGACACAGCAAAGACCGGGGCTTCTGCTACTGGCCTGGCTAACGATACCACTACATACGGCTGTCTGGTTACTGTGGATGGAGTTATCAACGAGGTTTCTATCGTTGGTTCTGCTGCTCAGACAATCACGAACCTGGTATCGCAGATTAACGCGGACCTGACCGGTGCGACTGCCTCTTTTGAGGACGATGACGATCTGATCCGAATCACTTCCGATTCTACCGGAGCAAGCTCCAGCATCAGTATTCAAGACGGCAATGATAGTACCGACGAGGACCTATTCGGAACTCTGACCGATGCCAACGCTACCGTAGAAACGGCCGTGGCTGGAACTTCTGCCACTTCTCAACTGGGCCAGTTCTGCACTACAGCTGTAGCGGGCGAGACTGTGCAGGTGGTTGGTGCGAAATTCGAATCAGCCGGACTCAACGGAGGAACAGCGAATCTGTATCTACCTCCGAACGTAACCATCACCGCCGATGAGTAAGCGGGAAGCATAGGAGATTGAAGCAATGCTACTTAGTCAAGAATATAACAATGCGCTGATCCCTGAAGATCTACAGCAGATTTCCCAGAGGCTCCGAGAGCCTAGAGAGGAGGAGCTTGTAGGTCGTCAGCTATTCCCGCAAAACAACGAATACAACACCTGGGCGCAAGAGATCGGGTACGACGCTGTAATCGCCGAAGGTGGAGCGGCTATCATTGGCCCGGGATCCGGTGCTTCTGATGTACCTCTGGTTGGCGAGAAGTTGAAACGTGAGACTCAGCCTGCAGTAACCATCGTTTCTGGTGTAAACCTGACCGCTGCACAGCTCGGCCAGATGGCCGCAGCACGAGAGATCGGGAAAGGACCCAGTTACGATACGCTGAACAAGCGGACCGATCGAGGCCGCCGATTCATCAATGAAAAGATTACCTCTGTAATCACTACCGGGGTATCTTCAATCGGGCTAAAAGGGATGTTTAATGACGCGTTCTACGCCACCTCCCGCGCCGCAGCCGATACATCGGAGAACAATGGAAAGGGTGTGAAAGAGAGTGTTGCTCAAGGAGCGTTCTCTGGCACTGCCGCTCAGAAGCGCCTCTGGGACAATAAGACCCCTGCAGAGATCCATGAAGACCTGAGACTCGGTCTGGCTCACGTCAACCGTCGAGGACTGTTTGCCGCCGATACTCTAGGAATCACCCCGAAAGCATACTGGGCGCTGGCTAAACCTTATAGCGCACAAAACCCTATGTCCCTGCTGGACGTGATTAATGAGACCGTCGGGAAGGGGTACGGGTTTTTTAAACGCCTGCTTGTATCTCGAGCCTTTGCGGCCGGTGCTGCTGAGGACGGATACAACGGCGACGACGTGGACTATATGTGTATCTTTGAGGGTAGCTCAGAGGTCGCCGAGTATTCCATACTGGAAGAAATCCGAAACCTCCAGCCTGTCTATGACAAGATGGAAAACATGGAGATGGTTCTTCGCGCTCGTACCGGTGGCCTGATCATGTATCAGGGAGCTGGTATCTACATCGGGAAAGGCGTTTAATGGCCGCTACCCCGTCACAACTACGGCTCCTAATTGATGGATTGGCCGGTATAGCAGATGCGCGATTGAATGCGCTTCTGGATGCGGCCGCCACTCATCTGGAGTCCGACGGGGTAGATACTACCGACGCTCGCTACAATCTCCTGCAGATGTATATGGCCGGGCACATCCTGTCAATAAACGGGGGTCCCGGGGCCATTGCATCGGAGAGCGTAGACGGGGTTTCGATTTCATTCCGTGTAACCGCCAAAGACGCGGGGACCACGGCTTACCTGGACGCTTACAGGCAATTACTGGGACAAGTCCGGGGATTTGAGGCGCGGTTTGCATAATGGCAAAGGGTTTCAATAAGACTCCGGAGATCATCAAAGAACTCCGCAAATGGTCCGGGATCAAGGGGAAGATCGGTATTCTGGGCGACGGGGAACTTGCGACTATCGGAGCTGTGCAGGAATTCGGCGCGACAATCAAAGTAACCGACGCAATGCGCGGTTATCTGGCGTCCCAGGGCCTATTCCTTCGAAAGGAAACAAACTCCATTGAGATCCCAGAGCGTTCCTATATTAGATCCACACTGGACGATCGGAACACCGGCGAGGCCATGGGTAAATCCGCAAAGGACGCGGACTCACTCGACGGAAAACAGATCATGTCTGTGATGTGTGCAACTGCCGTTGGCCGGATCCAGAAGAAGATGAACAGCGGGGTAGGCCCTGGCCTGAGCGATTTCACGAAGGAACAGAAAGGTTCCGGGCTATCTCTGGTTGATACCGGCAGGTTGAGAAATTCGATCAGCTATGAGGTGGTCGGATGATGGCGTATAATGCCATAGCTCGCCACGTCCTTACGCGGGTGGTTCGGATTAATTCCGGGCGCTCCTACGTGGATGGTGAACTTGTCTCAGGTCTTGGATCCAACTCAAGTCTCGACCTTGCGGTTCTACCTGTAACGGCCCAGCAGCTCCAATACCTGCGACCGGGATCATTCACAACTCAAGACGTAAACGTATATGAGATCGGCGGAGGATTAACACTGACAGAAGGGTCAGAGGTAGACTGGCGCGGTTCTAAATACATCGTGCGAGAGATCAAGGACTGGCGAGAGCAGGATAACTACGTACGGTATATTGCCAAACGTAAAGCCCTGGAGGCCGCCGCATGATCTCACGGGACGCTATAAAGGAATACCTGAAGGCTATGGCCACAGCAACCAGTTCCACACTGGTAAGAGAAGATCAGGACGGTCCGGCTCCACGGACATTCCCGGTTCTTTCTTATAAGATAATCAATGCAAACCTGGGATCCTCTCATCAGGCCGCGATCAGCCAGGAAGCCGGAACACCCGACGCGGACGGTCCGACCGTTGACGTAACGAAATCATGGGGAGCGCGGCAAAGCGTTTCCATCACGTTTCGATCCAATGGGAATTTACCCCAGGTCTATAATGCTGTCCATGCTGCATTCCTCTGGATTCGATCCCGCGCGGCAAAAGAAAAAGCGCAAGAGCAAGGCGTTGTAGTAAAGGCCCTGTCCCCGGCGGTTGAGGACCGAACAGCACAGATTGCTGATCTTACATTCGAAAGCCGAATGGGTTTTGATCTCCGTTTTGATGGTCGCGACGTACTGACCGAGCAGGTCGAGCAATTAACCACCGTAAGCATAGATAGCCAGACAGAGGATGATGATCCTCAAGAAATACTCGTAGAGGAACCGGAATAGAGGTACAGAGCAATGAGTTTTATTCAAGATATCGTAGTACAGATCAGTAACGTAACAACCAACCTTCGAGGTCTGGTGTTCGATCCCATCATCATCGGAACAGGAGCGACTGCCCGGGATACCGTCACAGTAAGCACACTTCAGGGCCTTGTTGATGCGGGCTATGCTTCCACGGATGAGGAATACAAAGCACTTTCAGCGATGCTTTCTAATGACATAGCACCTCAGCGAGTAATAGTAAGGCGCAAGGCCGATGCGACTACTTACACTGATGAACTGGATGCACTTGTAGCGGCCGGGACTGCATGGTATATGACCACCCTTACATCAAGAGCAGTAGCAGACCAGCACGAGGTCATCGAGTGGTGCCAGGCGAATAACAAGTACTTTGTCGGTGCCAACGCCGCTATTTCAGCCCGTGGAACGTTCGGGTATCAAGAATGGCACTTTACCAGCGCTAAGTCCGGCGGGGACTCTACCGGACTTGATAACGATGCGACTGTGTTTGGTATCACTGTATCTATAGATGGTGGGGCTGATCAGGATATACTTGTTACTGGATCCGCTGCTCAGACCTGGACCACCCTACTGTCTGAAATCAACAACGATCTTTCAGGGGCCACGGCTGAGCTGGTAGACGGTAATTTCCGAATTACTTCAGACGAGTACGGGACCAGTTCCAGTGTCTCCATTACCGACGACGCATCAGGGGCCAGTGCGGGTATCTTCGAGACCGTAACGGATGCCGAGGCAACCGTAGAGACAGCAGTAGCCGGGACACTTCGAAGCGAGAACCGTGGAGCGCTGGCAATACACAACAACCAGGTAGGGGACTACCCGGATATGCAATGGGTGGGCCTCCAGCTTCCGAAACAGCCGGGGTCTACCACATGGAAATGGAAGAGGCTCACCGGTCAAAATGCCGGCAACTGGACTCTTACCGAATTGATCGAGATCCGGGGATCAGGAGAGAGCGGCCGAGCCCAGGCTTTACAGGCTGATTCCGGCGCTACCTACATGAACGAAGGCATTGCCCTCGGCGGCCGGTTCATCGACGACCAGCTCGGTCAGGACTGGGTAAAGGACCAGATCCAGCTCGAAATCTTGAATCTGATGCTGACTACAGAAAAGGTCAGTCTTGATGACGCGGGTATTGCACAGGTAGTCGCTGTTATTCGGACCGTTCTAGAAAGAGCCGGGCGGGTCGGTATTATTGCAAGAGTCGGTCAGACACAGGCAGACCAGGCGAAGTCCGACGACAAGCGGTATATGTTTAAGATCACGGCTCCGACTCGCTCCGAGCTATCCACTTCCGATCTGTCCACCCGCACCCTGAACGGAATCACATTCACGTACTACAAAGCCGGAGCAATCCACGGGACCGGAATCACAGGTATTGTAACCGACTAAGGAGAAAACGATGGGAGCACTACTAGGAGTTTATGACCCGGAAAAGGTCACTATTGACATCATCAGTCCTGTACTCGGGAACCACCGAGTAAGCGGATTCGGTGAGGGATCGTTTATCACCGCAGAGCGAACCGATCCTGAACTGTACAAAGCAAAGGTCGGAGCGCACGGCGATACAACTCTTGCACGGAACCTGAACAGAACCGGAAAATACAGTATCATACTGTCCCAGGGCTCACCATCCCTGGCGAAGTTCGACGCACTAAAAGAGATCAATACACCGTTCGCGGTCAAGGTCCAGGATGGGTCAGAGACGCCTTTGATCTCCGGATCCGAGAAGGCCGTAGTGATGAGCGAACCGACAGCGGAGCGCGGTGCAGAGGCGGCTGACGTAACTATCGAGATATGGTGTCAGGATCTGACTACCGTTCGCAGCGCAGTATAAATAAAACAAGAATGATCAAGGAGATGCAAGGGGCATGGCAGCACAGTTTTACGAGGAAACGGTCACAGTAAACGGCCGCGAGTACACATTACAGCATCCGGGTGTCCCGGAATGGCAGAAGCGCCGCCAGGAGATGGCAGTAGTAAAGAGCAATGGCAATATGATGCTCGATATGCTGTCACTTCTGGAATACTCATTCGAGCATGTGGTAATCCCAAAGAAGGGCGCAAAACTCAAACTTACCAATTGGAGTCCGAAAGACCAGGGGGTCCTGGAGGAGGTATGGCAGCCGTTGCTGCTTAACTTTCTTAGAGGGAAGGACATCGCTCGGAATCACGCAAGTAAGGATTGGCGAGAAAACCATCCAGCGGAATGGAGAGACCTCGAAAAAGCCAATCTATCAAACGAAAGTGGATCTGGTCCCGAAGAGGAGCCACAGGAAGGCTCTGGAGGACGCGAGAAAGAATCCAATCACAAAGATGCTGATCGCAGAGATCGGCAAGGTGGACATCAACAACGTACCCCCGTTTCTGATCGAGGAGATTGAAGCGGTAACGGATGAAATCCTGAAGGAGCGCAATAAGAACAACGGAAACACTCCGAAAGTTCCAAAGCGATAGACCATGGCTGAGAAGCTAAGAGAATTATACGTTGAAGTCGGCTTTCAAGATGACGGCGCGGTCCGTGGTCTGAAACAGGTCGATGAGAAAGCGGATGACGCTACCGATACTACAATGGGGCTACAGGATGCCCTTGTCGCTCTAGGTGGCGCGGCCGTTCTCGCTGCGTTTAAGTCTCTAGCCTCGGAATCATTCGCGGCCTACCAGGAGCTCGAAAAGCAGCAGGTGCTATTAAAGAACCTGGCTCAACAGGATTATCCAGCTCTTGAGTCCGAAATCCTCAGCACCATTGAGGCCAGTAAGGGTCTTTCCTCAGTAGGTGAGCTGGCCACGGCTTCCAACGCATTCCTGAAAGCAGGCGGTGACGCGGAGTTTCTAAAGAATTCAATGTCCGATCTGCAGAAGGTCACGGCTGCAACCGGTCAGGATATGGAACAGTTTATGGGGGCGCTCCAGAAGGACATCCTCACGGGTTCCACACAGGCACTCGAAGGATCGCAGATTCTTTCTAAATACATCGAAGGCTTTAGAGAGATCGGGTCTGGATCCAGTGAGCTCCAGAAGATGCAGCGCCAGCAGTTGATTATGAACGCTCTGGCAGAGAATGGGGCTCTGATTCAGGACCAGTACAACGAATACCTTCAGAGTACGGAGGGGATTCTCAAGGTCAATGAAACAGCCATGGGGGATCTCAAGGAGAATATCGGCGCTGTAATTGCCCAGGGCCTCGTCCCGATGATCAAGTTACTAACGCCTCTGATTCAGTACTTTACCGATGCGGAGAACGGTCTAACCCGGGTCAAGGTAGCTATGGCTGTCCTGATCCCTGTGATGATGGCGTTTGCCGCAATGGCATTGATACCCATTATCATCCAATTGAAGGCTATGGCAATCGCTTCATGGGCGGCTATTGCACCGTGGATGCCATTCATATTGATAGCGCTGGCTGTAATTGCGGTCATAGTGTTGATCGGTCTCGCTATAGATGACCTGCTGACTTTTCTATCCGGCGGGGAATCGGTAATCGGCGACTTTCTGGAGTGGATCGGCTTCAGCGAGGAGGAGACCCTGCAAGCTGTCAAAGATTGGTTTAACAAAGCCATCGACTGGGTAGTGGGAGCGGTCAACTACCTGATCGATCTGGCCAAGAAGTACGGCAAGTTCTTCATAATGTTCTTGTTCCCGATCTCTATCCTGTATTTTTACTGGGATGAGATCACCGGCTACCTCATGTCCTCCTTCACATCGTTGACTGATTTTGTACTGAACCTGTGGAAGCAGATGACCGGCGCTATTACAAAAATCTGGGACGGGATCTCCGGATTCTTCGAGGATGTGGCATCGTTCTTCGGAGCGGATTCTGAGAAGAATGTAAAGGTTACATCAGAGGTCAACGGTCAGAAGAATGCGCCGGAAGCCAGGGCAGAGGGTGGTCCCGTGTATCCAGGTAAATCCTACTGGGTAGGGGACGGCGGGGAGCCTGAACTATTTACTCCGGGAAGTCCAGGGAACATCACTCCGCTTTCTCATATGTCCGGCGGAGGTGGATCCGCTCCTGTGTTCAGTCCTACCGTGAACGTCTACGGGCCTATGAGCGCCCAGCAGGCGGTTGAAACGAAGTCTACTCTGAAACAGATGATGGATGAGCTTGCCCAGGAATGGCGGGCACAGATGGGGGTTGCCTGATGGCCCTATCCCAGCTGGTATCCGGAAAGATCGCGACACTCGGCCGCACTCGGAAAACTATCCTTACCGATGGAACCGATGAGGTAGAGTTTTCGGCCGTGATGTCTTTTACTCCTACCCTCGAAAACGAAATCACGGAATACACTGTAGAGGACGGCGGGACCGTCTCGGAGCATGTACGTTTGCAGCCTCTCAAGATTAGCCTGTCTGCACAGATTACCGTGGACGACCCGCTGGAGGCAGACGGGATCTTTACAGGGAGCGCAACGGCTGAAGAAAAACTCGATATCCTAGAGAAGTGGGTTAGAAACGGCACCCGGTTAACCGTAATCACTCCAGACAAATCGTATGAGTCTCTGGTTATGGAGTCTTTTCCCCCAAACCGTCCGGGCCCCGAAGATGCCTATTCCCTTTCCTTCGGGTTGAAGGAGGTCCGGGTCGCCAAATCCTCCGAGCGGGAAATTGCACTTCCACAGGCTGCCCGACCCACAAATCGGAAGGGTCGCACTGAGCCAAAGACCGAAGAAGTCCCCGGGCAACCCGCCCAGAATAAATCCATACTCAAGAGTCTCTTCTAATGATATCCCTTGAGTACATACCTGCCACTGCCACTGAAGTCCCGGTGGAAAAGACCGTGGAGTTCAACGGGGCGAACTACCGGTTCCAGCTCCTCTGGAACGATGAGGGCTCTTTCTACTCTCTGCTGGTATCCAGCCAGGAAGGTGTGCAGTTACTGGCGAATAAGCTATCATACGGATACAATGCCATACAGGCTGTAGTGGTCGGGCTCTCCCTGGGTGCTAAACTGGTCCCTCTGGATCCGGCCGACATCGTATCAGATATACCGATCCGATCCACAATCACCAAAGAGTCCCTGGGTGAGGGTGTGAAACTTTATATTTTCCGGGAGGCGGCATAATGGCTGAACTCTGGAAAAGAATAGGTACTGTGAATATAAACGGGCGTGAGTTTGAGTCACCACCGTTCTCTTTTGCGTTCTCTCTGGACTTTGTATCCAGCTACGCACCGGCGCAGGGTGAACTGACCATCAAAAACCCATCAGACGAGACCGTACAGGCGGCCGAGAAGCAGGGGAATGAGTTTCCGCGATGCACCATCACAGCAGGCCATGAGAATGATTCCGGTCTGGTATTCCTCGGTCAGATTACACAGTCTGAATCCAAATGGGAGGGAGTGGATAAGAACCTGAAACTCAAACTCATGGACAACGCCAACCTGTGGAACTTCTCCACTGTATCCCTGTCCTTTTCTACTCCGGTCCGGGCCTCTCAGATTATCCAGGCGATTCTTGCAAAGGTAGGGGTAACGGGTGCCCAGATTCGGCCGGCCAATGACAAGACCTTCGATACCTACGCAGTCAATACCACATTTAGAAACGCAATGATCCAGCTCGCGAAGGAGACCGGGTCCGACTTCTTCTCTCGCCAGGGTCAAATCTATTTCCGGAGCCCTACCGCTTCCGACACCGCCGAGGCCATCGTTTTACAGCCCGAAGAGATCATAGGGACGATTGAAAAGACCGACAGCGGCGTGAAAGGAAAAACTCTGTTCAACCACAGGTTCGCTCCGGGTGTGTTCGTGGATGCGACCGAAGCGCGGCGCAATCCGGGCATCTATCGGGTGCAAAAGTGTAAGATGGTCTGGTCCGATGAAGGTGACGCAAACGTGGAATGGGAGGGCCGAGCGGCATGACAACAGCCACGGACAAGAGCTTCCCGAAATTCCTTCAAGACCTTCTGGATGGAGCGCGGGACG
>PBEB01000059.1 GCA_002717505.1 Leptospiraceae bacterium | reverse complement strand
GGAGCCGCACAGGCAGGGCCGCGGATATTCATCTCAAAGGCTGGCTGGCCCCTCAATTCCAGGGCCTATCCAGTCAAGAGCACTCAGGGTTTCTTGAGTTCTACCGGCCCTTCCTTATCGATCTCAGTGAGATCCTTTTTTCCGGAATGGGTCCAGTAAAGTTGAGCCGTTCGCACTCGAGGGAAGTATTCGGAATATCCCAGGGTTACAGACTCAGGCAGAGTCTTACAAAATGTGAAGTATTCCACGTGAATTTGAAAGCCTTCATGGTCATCGTCTTTGCTGGGCTCCCGTCGAATCTCTTCCACGCTGAGTTCGCAGCCATGCTCTTCCGGAAAACGAAGCATATCTGTGGCATTCTCTTCCAGGATTTTGCTCAGTTCCTTGAAATCAGCGGGACCGGTATTTCCTTCCGTCTCAGCCACCTGGTGAGAGGGAGCAAGAAGATCTCCTTCGTAGGCAATCCATTCCAGGGCCGCTTCCGGCCCATTCTGGGGCACGTAGATCAAGCGGGCTTTACCCTGCACCACCTGCTCTGGATCTGCCTCTCCTCCACATGAGAAGAGGAAAATGCTGGTAAAGACCAGACAAAGCCTGGACAATGAGGAAAATCGGAAAAGAGTGGGGAGTTCTGCCATGGATGGCTTCTAGGAATTCTTCACCGCCGCAGATTCGCAACGAAAAAAGCTTTTCTTTACGGATTTCTAGCAGTCAATTGTGAGCAAAGTCCTGGACGCTAACGGTGTCCGGATGCAATTTCAGGAAGAAGTGCAACATCATCGCACAAGAAAAAAAGAAAAAACAATGAAAAAAGATTATCACATCGAATTCTCTATAAGCGACATACCCAACCTTCCCACAGGATGCATAGTCCGGCGATCCGGCCACGGTAAGGATCAGCAGGGAAGGTTTATCAAGCCATCGGAAGACGGCCAGGCTATGGTTGTGGTGGATGTAATCGATCCTACGAACCATGAATTCCTGACGGAAGGGGGGATTATTCGTCCGGAGGAAGGCGATTCGCTTTTGCGACATCAGCATAATTTTGAAGACAGCGAAAAGGCCGAAGCAGCCCTGCAAATCATCAAGAGCTGGCCTCTCTTTCGGAACGAAGAGAAGTTACAGGAAAGTATTCTGGAATTCGTAAAAAATGCCTTTAGCCCGGAAGAAATTCTAAGCCTCAAGAAAGAGGATAACCTGAAGCCTCTCTTTGTTACCATCCAGCATAAATTTCAGATAGGTCGTCATACTCCTAAGGTGGACTGGGAAAAAATCCGCTGGGAACGCTTTCAGGAAGGCCTGGATGCGCTGTATGACGGAAAGCATCTTACCTACGTTGCTTTTATTCCTTCCGACCAAAACCATGATCCGAAGTTTTTCAGCATTGGAACCAAGCCTCACGTAGAAACTGTGAAACAATTGGAGCGCGAGGAATTCTATTTCAAACCCACAAACGGCGGACACATTAAAGTCATGAGCGCCACTAACGAGACTCCGAAACGATACATTGTAGATGCTGGCTCCAACGAATACGGGGCTGGCGTTAAATCCTCCATCTCTACAGCCGAGCTTATATGCGATATGCTGGAGAAGGAACATCCCGGCTCCGAGTTCATACCGGTAAAGGGCCGAGATGCCTATGGCGTAGGTCAGAGCTATTAGGCGCTATGGCTTTTTCTTCTGCGATTCCTTTCGCAGAAAACAGGCCCCTTCTGTGCATTGACACATTCGGGGCCCTGCATATTCGAAAAAAGCACTGCCCAGTATGAGACCGACTCTTCGCATTAAGGATTCGGGGGAGGCAAAACAGGTAGGCCTTTTCCGCCGCAAATTATGTGCGGATTATCGATACTCAAAGAGAATGCTTTCCGGTACCGGCGCCTCGCCCAGAGGACCAATTTTTATGGACTCTGGCTTCACATCTCCAGGAAAACTATAGATAAGAANTCTCTGAACGTTAGTGCCAGCCGGGATGGTTTCTTTTTCTTTCACCGGACTCTGATTGATGCCATCGGTTTTCAATACACGAAAGGGATCCTGGGAAACCTTGCCCTGTTTCAGGATTACTCCCGTATGGTCCCAGGAGATAGGCGAACCTGTTTGATTGTTCAAATTCAAGTGAACCCAGATAAAGCGATCTCCCTCTTTTTGTGGCCCGTATCTATACTGACCTTCAAAGTACTCATCCGGACCCAGATTCATTCTGGTGATCTGGGCCATCCAGGTAGGATCCTGCTTCAAAATCTGCCAGGCTCCGTCGCCACCGCATTGAGCCAGAAGCAAAACAGAAATGAATGCCAGGGCTATCCTGGTTTTAGTGACTAAAAATTTCATCCCTGAAGAGGAAACCGAACTTGTTACAGCATAATGACATTTCGGAAACATGGATTCTAAGTAACCTGCCACTGAAGAAGGGCAAAGAGATCCCACTCAAGCGTTTCCATCCCTATGTTTTTTCCGGAGCTCTGGAGTCCGCCCCTCCGAGGACAGGATTTGCAATGCTGGAGTCCCGTGACGGCGAGCCAATGGCCGTCGTGCAGGTCAATCCGGAGGTCGGATTATGCGGCCGGGTCTTCATCACCGAGCCCGAGGCTTTGCAGCAATGGGTTAAGGCCAGCACTGAAGAGCGACAGAGATTGATCGACGTCTGGATTTTGCGAAAGCTGCAATCTGCCCTGGACCTGAGGAAGAATCTGTTTGCAGAGTACTTCAATCAGGGTGCAAGCCATGCCAGCGGCCTGGGTGCTTCAATGNCCCNGGACTCTTCGCAGCCAGCAAACAAGGTCCAGGGAAGGGCCATCCCGGCAAGCGCCCATTCAGAGACCATTCCCGGCTCCGGTATAAAGAAAACCCGACAAACAACCTCNGGCTTCCGCTGGATCAACGCAGAAGGGGATGGGTTTCCGGGCCTGATTCTGGACTATTACCAGGGTACTCTGGTTATGCAGATCAGTACCGCTGCCACCGACCTTNTGCGCCCGGCGTTGATTCGTCACATTCAGAGCCTGCAGAGTCAGTTTCCAGATAGCCTGAATCTCCTGGAAAGGTCAGATGGCGGCTTTCGCCGAGCCGAGAGTCTGCCGCCTGTTAAGACCTGGCATCTAGGACAGGAGAACAAAGAAATCTGGTTTTCCGAGNATGACATTCGTCTGATCGCAGATGTACAGGACGGACAGAAAACCGGCTTCTTCCTGGATATGAGATGCATGCGAGAGCTTCTGGGAACCATGTGCGAAAACAGAAGTGTATTGAATTTATTCAGCTATACCGGCGGTTTCGGATTACATGCGATTCGCGGAGGAGCAAGTCAAATTGTGCAGGTGGACCGATCCAGTCTTGCCATGGACATCAGCCAGAAACAGATCGCAGAGAACTTCCCGGAGGCCCTGGAACGAAGTGAACATCATTGTATGGATGTAGACCAGTATCTACGGGAATTACCCGCCGAGAAGAAGTTCGACATAGTGATTGCAGATCCCCCCGCTTTCGCAAAGAAGAAGTCAGATGTAAAAAATGCCGTTCGGGCCTATCGAAAGCTGCATCGCTCCTCCATTCAGAGGGTGAGTCCCGGCGGATTATTTCTGGCCTGCAGCTGCTCGCATTTCATACCAGCGGATCATTTTCAATCCATAGTAATCGAGGCACTGGCTTCAGAAGGGCGTCAGGGACAGATCATAAGCCAGCACAGACAGGCCCCCTGCCATCCGCTGGCAGCCAATCATCCGGAAGGCCACTACCTCAAGAGTATACTACTCCGGGTATATTAGAACGGAATAGCAGAGTAAAATCGATCTCGCAGCGCAAAGAGCAGAGTCGGATCTTTTTCAGGCTGCGGAAAGGTGGGGCAACCCTGATGCCTGTTTTTTAAGCAAAGTGATTGTTACAGTATCTTTTGCCCCCTGCCCATCCGATTTGCTGGTTTGGCCCCACTCCTAAAGTCCGGCACGTTAATTGCATGTTATTGCCTATATAGGATGGATTGCTGCTGATCAGCCGATAAGGCCTGAGCAGTATCCGGGGAATGATGAAAAAGAAACAGATCATTCCATACTCATCCGCCTGGCGGATGGACATTGTAGGTAGGCCCTCGGGTCACCGCCGTCAAGAACGGAAGGCAGGACAACATGATCGATGTAAAGTACGGAAAACGGAAGGTTGTTAATTATCGCGGCGCCCGCATGGTTGTGGGCGGTCTTACGGCGAAGAATAAAATCGACATTCTCTTATATATTAGCCGGGAGTTCGCTCAGATAAACAGTCAGAGCGAACTTTTTGACCGGGTTCTCACCCTTTGCGAAGAAATCTTTGAGGTAGATAATATTCACCTCAGACTCTGGAGCGCTTCAAATCATAAACTGATGCCCGTGAAATTTATGGCTGAATCAGAGCCCCCGGCCCGACCGCTGGATTCGGGTGAGGGATTCAGTGGAACGGTGTTCGCACACCGCAAATCCATGCTGGAAGAGGATTTAACCAGACATCCTGAAATGATAGATCAGGGCGAAAGGACTCGATGTGTAGTCTGCGTTCCTGTAATGTATCGCGATCAGGTACTGGGTACGCTTTCCATTGAAAAGCACATCCCGTATTTCTACAGAATGGATGACCTGGAGATTCTGGAAGCCATGGCTTCGCAACTGGGTCTGGCCCTGAACGAAGTAGAACTGGTTGAAGGTCTTATGGAGGCGCGCAGCCGTATCGAGAGCGACCTTCGCATGGGCCGTAACGTTCAAAGCCACATCATCCCCCGTCGCATAGACCCCTGGAACGGGATCCATTTCTACTACCATTATGAACCTATGGTTGAAGTAAGTGGAGACTATTTTAACGTGATTCGACAGGGCAATACCATGACTGCCATTATCGCCGACGTTTCAGGACACGGAGTACCGGCTGCACTGGTAACCATGGCTTTGCATCATCACTTCCAACAACTGGCTACCATCAATATCAGCCTGCCGGAACTGGTGGAGGAATTGAACCGTCAGATTCAACCCAACCTACCGGATGGTACATATTTTACTGCACAAATAGTCCGCATCTATCAAGATCATAGCTTTTCCTTTGTAAATGCCGGACATCACAAGCTATTGCATTTCGACTACAACACAGAGACCTATGAAGGCCTGGATAGCACGGGAATTCCACTGGGTATTGCAAAAGTTAGCAGAGAAGAATACATCGAGAAAAAGGGACAACTTCGCCCCGGCGATTTCCTTGTGCTTCTGACGGACGGATTCGCAGAGCAACGAAATGAAGCCGGAGAACCGGCGGGCGTGCCCCGGGTAGCTTCCTGGCTGCAGGAAGAAAAAAGCCGGCTCATGGAGCGGGAACGAGTAGCCATGGCCGACATGCTGGGGCCTTCCTTTCTGGTCCGATTCGAAGAGTTCACAGGTCAGAGACCTGCAGAAGACGACTTTGCCATGCTGATACTGCAAAGCTCTCCTTTCTTCGCAACCAGCGAAGCAATTCATGAGAAGGCAAGGAAGGCTTCCGATTCCGAGCAGAGTCTAAAGCTGGCTCTAGAGGCATACAATGAAGAACCCAGCTACTTGAAAAACCTGCTGCTTCTTTCCAAGCTCACCTACGTAAAGAAAGACCTGAATGAATCCGGACGCTATTTGCGGGAGTACATTCATTCCAGCGGGGAAGCCAGCGCCCAAATTCATTGCATGCTGGGCAATGTGATGTATCAAACCGGTAACTTCGCAGATGCCAAGACCAGTTACAAAAGATCTCTTGCCGTCAACCCTGGATTTGCCGAAGCTGCCATCATGCTTTCCAGGGTTTATGTACGTGAAGAGCGTCCTGCGCGTGCCCAGGACGTTCTTCGCATTGCACATCAGTGCTCTCCCGGAGATGAAAAGATTCGCACCGCCATGAAAAAGATGGATGGTGTGGTCCTGGAAAGCGCCGGAAAATCTGGATAAAAATATGATACGATTCTTCAAATTCACATTATTACTAATTCTTGGCTCCAGCTCTCTGGCTGCGGAGGAAATGTCCGACGCTACCTTGAGAAACGAAACCAACCTGCTCTGGATGTGCATCGCCGCATTTCTGGTCTTCTTCATGCAGGCTGGCTTCGCATTTGTGGAGGCCGGTTTTACCCGGGCCAAGAATGCCGTGAATATTCTAATGAAGAACGTTTCGGACTTCTCGGTGGGAGGCCTTGCTTTCTTTCTCTTTGGATTTGGAATAATGTTTGGCCCTCACATTCTTGAAGGTCTCGGATTTGGTTCTCCCATTCCGTTTAGCTTCTTCGAAAGCAGCGATGGTAAACCGGATCCGAACAACTTTGGGTTTTTCCTTTTCCAGATGGTTTTCTGTGGAACAGCCGCCACCATCAGTTCTGGCGCCATGGCGGAGCGCACAAAATTTCATGCCTATTTATTCTATTCGCTTCTGGCCTCGGGCTTCGTGTATCCGGTGTTTGGAAGTCTTGCATGGAGTAACCTGTTCAATGGAGAAACAGAAGGATTCCTAGTAAAACTGGGATTCATAGATTTCGCTGGCTCCACTGTAGTACACTCTGTAGGTGCATGGCTGGGTCTTGCGGGCACCATTGTTCTGGGGCCTCGACTGGGCAAATATCGTAAAGATGGCAAGATCATCCCAATCTTCGGTCATAATATGAGCATGGCCGCCATGGGTATGTTTATACTTTGGTTTGGCTGGTACGGATTTAATCCCGGATCCACCGTTGCTGTGGATGGCGGCGCTTTTGCATTCGTTGCTGTCACTACTACACTTGCAGCATGCGCCGGAGCTCTGGGATCCATGTTTTTATCCTGGGCTCTTTTCAAAAGGCCGGACATCAGTATGGTAATCAACGGCGCCCTGGCGGGTCTTGTAGCGATCACTGCTCCCTGCTATGACGTGGATCCCATTGCTTCTCTAGTCATAGGATTTGTGGCAGGAGTCATTGTAGTGGGCGGTGTCATCCTTCTGGACCATATGCATATCGACGATCCGGTAGGAGCTGTCTCAGTTCATGGGTTCGCAGGAGCATGGGGTACCCTGTCCGTAGGTCTGTTCGCGCATCCGGCCTATGGGTCTGGCTCAAAGGGCCTGTTCTATGGTGGCGACTGGGGGCTTCTGGGCGTCCAGGCAGCTGGCGTTGGCATCGCTTTCGTCTGGGCGCTGGGTATGGGATTGGTCATCGCCTTCCTGCTCAAGTACACCATCGGACTGCGAGTCTCGGAAGAAGAAGAGATTGAAGGTCTGGATATTCTAGAGCACGGAAACGAAGCGTACCCAGAACAAGTTTAAACAGAGTCGTCTTCGCCGCTGGACGGTCCGGGGCTCACCCTGCCTCGGGCTGCATCTGGCTACGCTACCTCCAAGTCTGAAACCCTTAGAATCATCCGTGTACCGCGCAATCCCCGCTTCATAAACAGAAAGTTAGAGCAGCTTTCGAAAGCATTGCGTCGCACAATTAGTTGCAGGCACATTTAGTACACAGAGAAGAGTCTTACAGTTCGAAGAGGATGTACCTGGTGAATGATTCCGGGCAGCCATGCTAGATGCCGGCCTGCAGCCATCGGATCATCAGGCCATTACATCGCCGTTAGCTTCCGGGATATCCGGTAATTCAAAATCCATAAACAGATATACATTATCCCGGACAGGACAGGAAAATGTGAGCGTTTCCTTCTTGGTTTCTGTATCCCGGTAAGGTGTAGAAATAATTCCGCGACCATAGTGCTTCATACGCACAAGGTTATGTAGAAAATAAGGGCGCCAGCTCCAGTTCATCCTGCGAAACTCGGAGCGAAGGACGAATTCGCCCTGCTCATCCCTCTCAAAATTGGAAGAAAGTTGATCCCCACGATCATCGCAGGCATAGATTCTGTAGCACTTCGGAGGTAATCCGCTCAGAACTCCTCGAAGGACATCGTCTGCCATATCTGGATTGATGTTTCCATTACCGTTCAACTTGATCTTCATGGATGACAGCAATTCAGATAGGAGGCGATTCATCACAGACTCGATGGTCATTACATTGCGATTTCGATTCCAGTTCCTTTGAACTACCGACTGCAGCACATCTCTAAGCTTTTCCTGGAACTGGTTTGATTCAAGAAAGCTCTCTGCCGCAGGAGCAAAGTAGTAACCCTGTACGAACTCAGCACCACTTTCGATAGCGCTTTCCAGCTCTCGGTCGGTCTCTACGCCTTCGAAAAGGACGCTAATTCCGAAATCCCGCGCAAAGCTGGCAATGTATTCAATAAGCGAGCGATACTCGGGCCTCTGAGATATTCGTTTCACCAGGGCCATATCCACTTTGACAATGTCTGGCTGAAGATGGATCAGGCGATCCATGAAGTTGAAATTAAAATCATCTACGGCAATTCTGCAGCCTGCAGCGCGGTATCGAGCCACCATGTCGAAGAGCTCATCCAGATCTCCCTGGAACTCATCCTCGGTAATCTCAATCACAACACGCTGACCGGAAACCCCTAGCTCATCCAGCATATCCAGTGTTGGCAGACTTTGATGGGATCTGTATTTCCACATCCAGGAAGGCTTGATGTTTACAAACATCTTCTGGTGCGGTGCAAGAGAATCTATTGTGCGGAATGCATCTTTGCGAATATCTCTGCTGATTTCGATCCTTTCGGCTAGATCAGAGTTCTCATCGTGGAAGAAGGGGCCCAGGCTCTCAACCGTTCCGTCTTCGTGACGAAGCCTCCCGAGTACCTCATAACCGTAGATACTTCCGTCGGCCACAGACAAAACGGGCTGATAGAAAGGGAGTATATCCCCGGGCCTCATACTTCCAGATTTTTTTACTCCCACCAAGCGGCAAGTTATATATATGCTTTCTGCACTGCCAGAAGGTAGCAAAAATAAATATAACTTATTCAAAAAAGGTTTGCGAATACCCTGTACCCGGATTGAATCTGGGGCCGTATGTCAGAAAAGAAAAGAGCTCCTTTGCGTGAGATCATTGGCTGGGCGATGTTCGACTTTGCCAACTCTTCTTACACCACCGTCATCATCACTGTGGCCTTCAGTGTAGTCTTTCCCAAGCTAATCGTCGGAGACGAAAAAAGTGGAAACCTGCTATGGAGTTATGCACTGTCCATTGCACTGTTCCTGGTTGCCATCTCCGGTCCTATTCTGGGAGCAATCATGGACTTCTCCGCTTCCAAAAAGAAGTTCCTGTTTGGGAGCTACATTATCACAGTTCTGGCCACCGCAGCATTGTACTTCGTGGTTCCTGGCGAGCCCTATGCCGTGGTCCTTGGAATCATCCTTGTGGCGGTTTCAAACTATGGATTCTCTGTAGGTGAAAACTTCGCCTCAGCTTTTCTGCCCGACTTAGGACCTCCGGAAGATCTGGGTAAGATCTCTGGTTTCGCATGGGGTATTGGATATTTCGGTGGCATTCTGTCTACCGGCCTTGTGCTTGCATTAACAACTCCTCACGATATGACAAACCTGGACGGAGTTCGACTGATCGGGCCCATCACCGGAGCCTTCTTCTTCCTTGCCGGTATTCCAACCTTCCTGCTTTTGAAAGAGCGTGGAAAAGCGAAAGAGCTCCCGCCGGGAAGAAACTATTTCTCTATCGGATTCGATAGGCTCAAAAAGACCATCGCAGAGATTAAGGACTTTCGCGATCTGATCATATTTCTCTTTTCGTTTTTCTTTGCCTACGCAGGCCTCGCCATTGTGATTAGCTTCGCATTTATCTATGGCGACCAGGTCATTAAATGGGATGCATCAGCCCAGGCTCTGATGTTTGTTCTGACCAACCTCTCCGCCGCGGTAGGAGCTCTGCTATTTGGATTCATTCAGGATCGAATTGGCGATAAGAAGACCTACTCAATTACTCTAATTGTCTGGATTATTGCAGTGACCCTGATCTGGGGGGCCAACGGACTAACCCAGTGGATTAATAGCACCTTCGGATCGCAGCTGGAATCTCAGACGGTCTTTCTTTTCATCGGCGTTCTTGCCGGACTCTGTCTTGGTTCCACCCAATCTTCGGCTCGAGCGATGGTAGGTGTATTCAGTCCAGAGTCCAAAGCAGGTGAATTCTTTGGATTCTGGGGACTGTCTGGCAAGCTTTCTGCCATTTTCGGCCTTTTGAGTCTGGGCTTTCTACAGTACATGCTGGGCCTGGAGAATGCCATTCTGCTCTGTTCCGGTCTGTTCTTGATCGCCTTGATCGTCAACATGTCTGTGGACGAAGCGAGAGGAAAGAAAATGGCCCGAGAACACCAGGGAGAATAATAACATGGCCGGGAAGCCGGCCTAATTCCGGGGTTCGGACCGCAATCGTTCCGTTCCCTGCATTGCTTCCTGCCCCACTCCTTCGTTCGGCCCCGATGTTACTTTGCACCGGGGCTGATCTGCATGCCGACCGCCTGGACTGATCACGCATTTTCTGCGGACGCATCGGCCAGTTTTCCAGGCAAACCTCGGACCGACACCTACGAAACCTGTTCCGGGATGACGGCGCCTACTGGAAAGCAGTCGGATTATCGGAACACCAGGCAGTTCAAATCGCAGAATTGGTTGCACTTTGAGCCACAGTTGCAGGGATAAACTGTGCAATCTGGACTTAAGAGTTACCTGTTTTTCTCAGACCGATCCAATCACGGAATGCGCCCGGTTCTGGGGCTTTCGATTTTTCTGGGACTGCTTCATTTGATCAAACTGTACTTTGCAGTGGATGGCGAGCTACATCCGGATGAAGCATACTACTGGGCCTGGTCCAAAATACCTGCACTTTCCTACTATGATCAGGGGCCGGGCATAGCCTACTACATCTGGCTCTGGACTTCGGTGCTGGGAGACCATTATCTAACCTTGAAGCTGGCTGCATTATTTGCCAGCTTTCTCACAATTTTCATGTTCTCCATGGCCGGTGTGGAATGGGGACTGAGGGGATTGCAACCGCTACTTACCGGGCTCATACTCTTCTCCATCCCTGGAATTCTGGGCGGTAACCATCTCATCATGCACGATTCCATGATGATCCTTTCCTGGTCCGGCGCCTTATGGATGTCCCTGCGCGCGATTCGCACGCGGAGCGCATGGTCGCTACTCGGCCTATTTTTCTTTCTGGGGTTGGGAGGACTATCCAAGTATACTATGTTTCTATTTGCGGTAGCTCTCATTGTCTGGCTGCTGCTCCATCCTGCTTATCGGGAATTCTGGTTCCGACCTGCAAGCTGGATGGGATTGATGCTGGCCGTCTGTATGATCAGTCCAATTTTGATCTGGAACTATCAGAACCACTGGGATGGAGTTGGCGCCATCATACACCTTCGCAGCTCCGGAGGTGTGAGCGGCGGCGGATCCACCGGCGCATACCTGGCAGGACAGCTCATCATGTTTTCGCCGTTCTGGATGCTTGCATTCCTGGGACTGGCAGGATTCTTTTTGTTTCGCATTGCGCGGAGGGCAATCTTTCGTATTCGTGGAAAAAAGGAACCGGGAAACACTGGCCACCGGGGTCTAAATTCAAATGGTTCGCCAGGCGAAACGGAGAATCGGGCCGTATCGCATTTTCTGTGGATCATCACTGCAATTCCGTTTGTATTCTTTGCGATTCTTTCAGGCAACCGAGAAATACAGGCGAACTGGGTATTCCCTGCCTATGGTTCAGCTGTCCTTCTACTGGTTTATTATCTCTTTCCTGGCTCAAAGACTACCTCTACCACTAAATCAGATACCATGGCCGGATCCGAAGACGTTACGACTGCTTCGCTCAATTTTCCCATACTGCGCGGACTGTTTTTATTCGGCTGGTTACCGGTACTTGCTCTGGATTTCTTTTTTCTCTTTTCTATACCTCTGGCGGTCTATCTACCTGTTGAGACTTACTGGGTTCCCGGTTACCGCACCCTGGGTTTCCAGAATGTGATCGCTGGAGTGCAGCGAATTCAAAAGGATCATCCAGAAACCGGACTGGTAGCCAATCGATATCAGGATGCTTCCATTGGATGGTTCTACAATCGAGAGCAGAAATATGTACCTTCTATAAACATTATGCAGAGGAACCAGTTCAGTTACTGGCCGGGGCTGGAAAAAGGTAAGGACTATCTATTCTATCACATTCAGGAAAATACCTGCGAAAAATCTGTCTCTTTTCTCGGAATCATTCTGCCCACATTCTTTAGCGAAGTAGTGGAATATCCAGAACAAGAGGTGATACACAATCGCCGCGTAATCAAACGATATCAGGTCTGGTATGCCAGAGATTTTCAGAACCCCTGGGACCAGGGAATGTTCGAGTTCATGAAGGATGAAGCGATTTACCAGAATATGGTAGGCCTGAGGGTGCCACAGCCGGGGGAAGTTGTAAAAGTCAACGAAGCATTTAAGAAGTTCACGGAACTCTGGATGCAGATCTATATGACCAGGAAAGGAAAGCAGGATTGCTCGATCTTCTAAGTCATGATCTGTCTTTGCTTCGCAAGTGGACATGTTAGTGAGTAATTCGAAGCGAAAATCAGCTCAGTACGACAGAAAAAGGGAAACGGAAAGCGAAATGCATATTCTTCACAATTATCGATCCAGGACCAGACTTCTGATCTCCATGAGATGGATGATACTTCTGCCATCCATTGTAATTTCGCTACTATCAGCTGGCTGCTCCCGGGATCAGTACAATCTGGGAGAGCCGGACTACTATAAGTTTCATCTGGAAGCTGGACGAGCCATGTGCGCAAAGATGCAGGAGTGCTATGCACCGTTCTTGCGAACTCTTCGTCCTGAGTATCAGCGCCAGGTGAACATGGAGACTTGCCTGGAATCCCTGCAGCGAGATCTAAAGGAGCGAATCTCCATCCATACTCCAGAAATGCAAACGTTATCTAGAGCCTGTTATGGTCAGCTCTTGCAGAGAAACTGTAAGGAGTTTCTTGTAGGCACTGTGTTCATTCCGGCCTGTCAGGAACTGACAGAGCAGACTTCATCCGAGTTTCAGAAGCATCCGGCGCTGCTTCGCAAATTGCTTTCGCGGCAGGAAGCTTCGAGCTCCGAGGCCAGGACCAATTAAGCAGTCTGGAAAACTGTTATGTATTTCTTTTCCTACGGAAAGCTCTTTCTTGTTCCACTGAGTGTTCTACTATTCCTGCTGATGCTGGGAACCTCCGGTTACCATATAATCGAAGGCTGGAATCTTCTGGATTCTGTGTACATGACATTGATTACCCTGACGACTGTAGGCTTTGGCGAAACGCATCCATTGAGTCCCAGAGGGCAGGTTTTCACAATCTTTCTTTTGATGGGCGGCGTATTGATGTACGCATTCGCCATCAATGACTTCGTCCATCATCTTCTGAATCATAATTTCAAAGACTTCACCCAGAAAATGAAAATGCAGAAATACATTAGCAACCTTAAAGACCATTTTATCATTGTAGGAGGCGGCCGAATGGCCTGCGTGGTTGGCTCCCATCTTGAACATTATGGTCAGCCATTTGTATTCATTGAGCAGTCCGAAAGCGCTACACTCTTTCAGGAAAGGCCGGATTGGCCTCATATCCTGAAAGACGCTCTGCTAGATGAGACCCTGGAAGAAGCGGGGATCGAGCGAGCGAGAGGCCTGGCCTGTTGCCTTCCCACCGATGCGGACAATCTCTTCGTCGTCCTTAGCGCCAGACGAATGAGTCCTAAATTACAGATCCATGCACGTATTCAGTATGAATCGTCAAGAAAGAAGATGCTGCAGGCCGGGGCCGATCACGTAATATCTCCCAATACACTGGGCGGGCTACAGGTAGCGCGCTCTTTTGTTCACCCCGATATAGAGAGTTTTCTCTCAGTTTTTCGAGACACGGGCATGTATGAGTTCGATATGAAGGTTGAGAAAATGGGGGAAGATTCTCCTCGGTTGGGTCTTCCGCTGCGAGAGGCGAAATATCGCGAGGAACGTTATCTGGTTATTGGAATCAAGAAATCCGGGGGCCGCATGGTCTTTGCACCGCCGGCCAACTATGTGCTCAAGCAGGGAGATGAGGTTTTTCTCCTGGGGGCCGAGCCAGAACCTGTAAGCGATTCGGGAAACGGCGTCGCCGGCGAGCCAAAACCCGAGGGGAACTGACCCGGACCCTCCAGGGAATAACCTTATCGCAGATCAGGCAAGGAAGTCGGCAATGTTTTCCGTCTTCTGAGCTCCTACCTTTTGTTCTGCATTCATTCCAATCATCTTACCGTTCAGATCCATGGTTTTATCCAGGGCCATCTGATTGATTTGATTCATGGTTTCTGCTGCTCGAGCCACCTGTTGCATGGCCTGAGCGGCACCTGAGTTTCCGCTTACTTGCATAGAAGCCTCCTGTTTCTTCCATCGGGAATGGAGGGGGTGTACTTAACGGCCTGGGCTCATTTTATTAGCCCGGTCCTGGATTCAGCACCAGAATTCAGCATGACACAAAGAGCCCCAGCTTTCCCACCGGAGTATAGGCCACAAAGCAAGAAAGCCGAGGCAGGGGGATCAGCCTCTCGTTCTACCCGGCTTTTCCGATGAGCCATGAGCCCCGAAAAAGTGGAGCCTCCATGGACTGAGGCTTTGCTTCAGGAAAGGCCTGGAGCCCTACTCTGCGGGATCAACCCTGTACAGCAGCAATTCCCGAGGCCAGCCGGGCCACCGCCACCCGAAACGGAGAGCAGCTTACATAGTTCAGACCCAGACCATGAAAGAAATTGATGGAAGTAGGGTCGCCCCCATGCTCCCCGCAAACGCCAAGTTTGATGGCTGACCGAGTGCTCCGTCCCTTCTCTACTGCCATGCGAACCATGGCGCCCACACCATCCTGGTCAATGGACTGAAAGGGATTTCGCTCGTAGATGTTCAGGCGTAAATATTCTCTAATATAGGACTCCGCATCGTCCCGCGAAAACCCCAGGGTCATCTGCGTAAGGTCATTGGTTCCAAAGCTAAAGAACTCTGCCTCGGCGGCGATTTCATCGGCAGTGGCCGCAGCTCTGGGCACTTCAATCATTGTGCCAATCATGTAGTCCACTTTAGATCCCTTTTCTTGAAAAACCTTCTCGGCGGTGTCCTGAATGATCTTTTTTTGCATGGCCAATTCGTTTACTTTGCCAACAAGAGGTACCATTATCTCCGGATGTACATCGGTCCCTGCATCGCTGGATTCGCAGGCCGCTTCCAGGATGGCGCGGACCTGCATCTCTGTAATCTCTGGATACGTAATGCCCAGTCGGCAACCCCGATGTCCGAGCATTGGATTTTGCTCGTGCAGCTCATCCGCCCTGCGTCGGATCAGTTCCACATCTATATTCAAAGCAGAGGCCAGCTTCACGAAGTCTGCATCTTCTCTTGGTAGGAATTCATGCAGAGGAGGATCCAGCAATCGAATGGTTACCGGAAATCCATCCATGGCATCGAAAATACCCCGAAAGTCTTCTTTTTGATATGGCAGAATCTTTTCCAGTGCTCTCTTTCGCTGTTCAACAGTAGAAGCAAGAATCATCTCCTGCATAGCCAGAATGCGATCGCCATCGAAAAACATATGCTCTGTTCGACATAGACCAATCCCCTGGGCTCCAAACATCCTGGCTACTTTTGCATCCTTTGGAGTATCTGCATTTGTGCGAACCGTCAGTTTGCGGCACTGATCAGCCCACTCCATCATCCGTTTAAAGTTGCGAGCAATTTCGGACTTCTCGGCATCGATTTCACCGGCCAGAGCCTGCTGAATTTCGCTTTCTCGCGTTTTCATCAGCCCCAGGATCACTTCGCCGGTGCCTCCATCTATGGAAAGCTCATCGCCTTCGCCCAGCTCAATGGACTTGTTGTCATCTGTGACAATGGTCATGATTCCTTTCTTTTCATCTACGCGAAGGGCGGAACAGCCAACAATACAGGGCTTATTCATTCCCCGGGCCACAACAGCAGCGTGGGAAGTCATCCCTCCCCTGGAAGTTAGAATACCCTCCGCCGCTTCCATTCCGGAAATATCTTCCGGAGACGTCTCTGTTCGCACGAGGATAGATTTTTTCCCTGCGGAACGATATTGATGCGCTTTCTCAGAGCTGAACACTACGAAGCCCGATGCAGCGCCGGGGCCTGCATTAAGACCTTTGCCCACAATCCTTCCCTGCGAAACAGCGTGGGATTTTTCAGCGGGATCAAAGACCTGAGCAAGAAGCGAAGGCACGGATTCTGGATCCATACGAGTGATGGCCGTTTCCGGTTTTAGAACCCCTTCATCCACCATATCGCAGGCAATCTTCAAGGCAGCGAAGCCCGTTCTCTTTCCATTCCGAGTTTGCAATATGTATAGCTTTCCCTGTTGGATGGTAAATTCAATGTCTTGCATATCCTGGAAGTGGCCTTCCAGTTTTTGCTGTATATCAATGAGTTGTTTGTAAGCCGGCGGCTGGTCCTTTTCCAGCTGTGCGATGGGCTGCGGAGTTCGTATGCCCGCTACCACATCTTCTCCCTGGGCATTCATCAAATACTCACCGTAGAACTTCCGTTCCCCGGTGGATGGATTGCGAGTAAAAGCGACGCCTGTGCCAGAATCATCCCCCATGTTACCGAAGACCATGGACTGAACATTTACGGCCGTTCCGAGAGAGTCTGGAATAGCGTGCATTCGGCGGTAATAGATTGCACGTTCGTTGTTCCATGAATGAAAAACGGCTTCAATCGCTTTCTCTAACTGTTCCCAGGGATCATCCGGAAAGCCCTGTCCGGTTTCCTTCTTTACCAGTTTTCTATATTCTTCGATTAATTCTCGCAGCGCACTGGCATCCAGTTCGGTGTCCACGGCGGCGCCTGCTTTTTCTTTGTGCTCTTCCAGGATTTCTTCGAAGAGTTCATGCTTGATGCCCATCACCACGTTGCCAAACATCTGAATAAAACGCCGATGGGAATCTTCCACAAAGCGATCGTTTCCGGTTTCCAGAGCCAGGCCTTTCTTGGTTTCTTCGTTCAGGCCAAGATTCAGAATCGTATCCATCATACCCGGCATACTGATAGGAGCACCCGATCGGACAGACACTAGCAAAGGCTTATCAGATCCTCCAAAAATTCGGCCTGTTTGCTGGTTCACTTCCTGAAGTCTTGTTTTCACTTCATCCATCAGGCCATCCGGCAGTTTACGAATTTCTGTGTATTCGTTGCAAACGGATGTGGGAATTACAAGGCCCGGAGGAACTGGCACGCCCAGGGCTGCCATCTTGCATAGATTGGCTCCTTTGCCCCCCAGATCTGCCTTGTTCGGCGATTCTACGTCCGTACGTCCCTCTCCAAAAAAGAATACCCGTTTGCTCATTTAAGCCCCCTTTTCACTTTCCGTGAGATTCTATTTATAGCTCCCAGAGATGCTCAGGGCACCTCTGATCCTGGCAGATCCCCAAAAGACTGCCGTCGAAAACCAACGAGGATAATATTCCCCCGTCGTGACCGCATCCATATACAGGGGAACTCACATACTTTTTTTGCATCCCTTTCCCATTTCCAGCAATCATATTTCCGATATTCTGCTACATAGTACCGATGATTTTTTTCCTCCTGGCGGACCTGTAAAAGCTGACAGAGGAAAAACAATTGACCGCGGTAGTACCGGAAGGTTTTGAAAGACAGGATGATCCGCGCTGAAAAGAAAGATGATACTGTAATTTTGCATGTTCTGGAACCACGAGTAGATATGGTGGTTGCACGCAAATTTCGGGAGGGCCTCACTCAGCATATCCAGGATCGTCCCCAGAAAATTGTACTGAACCTGGCCGATACCGAGTACTTTGACAGTTCTGCCCTGGGTGCCCTGGTTGCCTTTATGAAGGATGTCCGAGCCTACGGAGGAAGACTGATTCTCTGCAATCTTTCCCGATCCCTGCTGGCTTTGCTAAAGCTTTCCAAGCTGGATATGCTTTTTGAAATCTCCGATTCCCTGGACAGCGCCCTCAGCTCCTGATTCCGTTGCCCATCTTTCCCTTGCTCCACCCCCGTAGAATCACCGGCCGAAAGCCCTAAATACCGGGCCCGTTCCATCAATTTCAGACCTGGCTTCGTCGATGAGTAATCAGTGACAGAGCTGCCTCGAGCCTGGACCAGTTTTGGTTCCGATGATTCTCAAAGTATGCACCAGATCCAGGAGGATATGGAGGGCACTCTGGTTGATATGATGCGGGAAATCTATGGAACCGAACGCATGGTATCCACTCAATTTACGATTATTGGCTCGGACATCAATCAGATCCGTCATCTCTTCTTTCATCTCCGGGCCGAGAACCGCAAAATCGACATTAGTTACGGAATCGAAGTATTTCAGGGCAGCATTGCGGATGTGGACGATGACCATGTACTACTGCGGATTCCGCATTTCGAGGAAGGGCCTCAACGAAGAATTCGAATTCGCTTCGATGCATTAAACATTTTCTATCAATTCGAAGTAATTATTGAAGAGTTTAACGGAGAACTGGTCTGGATTCGTATGCCGGACAGCATCCAGTCCGCCACCAGGAGAAAATACAGAAGGGTGTACCCGGACGATGTATTTTTGCGATTCCTGTTTCAGTACAGACCCATCTTCGGAAAGCGAGGCATTGGACAGATTGTAGAGGACCGCTACTCATTTGTAGTTCAAGAGCTACATAAGGACTATCCGGATATGGCGCTGATCCTCCGGATGATTGCCGAGGAGTTACACAGCATATCCCAGTTTTTTGAGCTGAAGTTCTATAAGAAAGGGGAAAAGAAAAACCTGATGGAGCAGATTGTAACCTCCCAGGAAAGCACGCTGTATATACGGGATACCGATCGCCTGGACAATTATTTTCGCAAATTAAACCTGTTCGGCCTCACCAACTATGAGCGCGAATTTCGCAACATGCTAAACGTAATGTCCGAAGAGGAAGCCAGAAAAGCCTTCGAAAAAATCCAGCAAGAAGAACTCCGAAAGCATCTTTATAACTATGTCTGCTCACCCATTACCGTTTTTGATCAGGTTGTAGGCCATATCTATCTATACACTACAGTTCTGGAAAAACATCAAATTAGCACCGAGGACGCTACCAGAATTGACATCCTGGCAACACTTCTTAGCTACGCAATGTCGCGAACGGCTGTGGCGCGCACCTATTATACAGAACCCATGGCGCGGCTGAGCAATATATCCATTGCCGGACTTCTATTCGAAATCAAAAACCACGTCCTCTTCGAGTACTTAATCGATCATGATTCCCTGCGCGTACTTCTTCCCTTAAAGAATGACATTTTAGAAATGGAAGGAGATATCACCCGACTCTTCCCTTCACGAGATGGCTACCTCATCGGGATTCGTTTCACCGGCGCCGGTCCGGACGACTTCAAGCGCCTGGAACAATATATTTTCCAGAGAACAAAGGCAAAACATGAGGCCAGCCTGGCCTCGGATCGATCCAACGGCTAGAAGGCCGGACCAATACAGTACCATCTCCGCAGAGGACCTCAGCTCTTCCCCCAGGAGGGATTTTCTGCACCGGGCCACAAATCCCTGATCACTGCCCCACCGTCTTTCTTCCACGCAGCCTGGAAGAGATTACCATCCTGTATTCGAATTCCAGAGAGAGATTCTACTGCTATTTTCGCTTATTCCCTGACTTTGGACCATTTCTGGAGCATCCGGTCATTCTGGCCTTTCTGGCTATTTCTGACCATTCCTGGAGTGTTCGTCATTCCAGGCTCTTTCCAGCTTTTCCAGGCTCTTTCCAGCTTTTCCAGGCTCTTCCGAGCTTTTCCGGGCTCTTCCGAGCTTTTCCCGACTTTTTTTGAATCCTTTCCGGGTTTTTCCATTGACTGACTGGCCGGCCGGTCAGTATATTTGAGATATAGACAAGCATCGAGAGGAGCAAAATGGAAAAAGATATTCAGAGTGTTTGGAAGTCCTATAGCGGCAAAGTGGCCTGGCCCACAGTTGTCCTGTCATTCCTATGTTTTAGCGGTTTTGCGGCCATGAGTATAGCCGCCGCGTTAGGCTATGTTCCCATCTGGGCCGCCTTGATAGCCAATTCCCTAATTGGCTACGTAGTGTTTACACCATTGCATGAAGCCAGTCATTCCAACATTGGTACTCGAAAAGGGTCATTTCGATGGCTGGACGGAGTCATAGGCTGGATTAGCGGGGCCATTCTATTTGCCCCTTTCGCGGCGTTTAAAGTCCTGCATCTGCGTCATCACAGCAATACGAACAATGCCGAAGCAGATCCCGATCACTGGATGGCAACTTCGAATCCGTTGCTTCTGGTTCTTCGAGGACTCACCATTATCCCCAGATACTACTATCACTTTTTTACATTCCCGGACAAACAGGCTCGGGATAAAATGCCGGCTACACTTCTGGGACTCCTTGGACTGGCCGCCATCTATAGTGTTTGGGCCTATTTCAGCAATCCATGGCAACCGCTTCTGCTCTGGGTGGTACCTGCACTACTGGCGCTGATGATGCTGGCAATTGTCTTCGACTGGCTTCCGCATTATCCGCATAAGTCACGAGAAAGGTTCCATAACACTCGAGTGATTCCAGGTTCAGTACTGAATGCATTGCTTCTAGGGCAGAACTACCACCTTGTACACCATCTATATCCTACCGTGCCCTTCTTTTCCTACAAACCTGTATTTGACGAATCCAGGGAATTTCTGGAAGCGAAGGGAGCGCCCATTGGCTGGAAAAACGATAGCGGAATATGGCAGGGCGCTTGAATTGAGTGGAGCGACCAGGGCGAGGCACAGAAGCCTCGCCTTCTTTCTGAACAGGCTGATCTAACGTCGATACTCTGACATCATCCCCGGGTTTCATGACGGCTCGCAAAGTCTCAAACCTGTTTTCCTTCTAGAAAATACCGAACTAGCATCTTGCGAAATTGCTTTGGGGACTCGCTGGTTCGATACATAGAGTTTCGCATTTCTGGATTCCGCGAATGGCAGAACCAGACCTAAAGCGGATTATACATTCCGGTCAGAGTATTCCATACAACATTGAGGCAAAAAAAAGGGGACCCTTACGGGCCCCCTACGGAGTTACACGAATGACATTATACTATTCGGGAACCCTCTGAAATCCACTTAGTACTTTTCTTGCACAACCCCATCCAGGCTAACCTGACTTTAAGTCGGGACATGCACAGACTGCCTCATTCATAAGATACACTTTAAAGGCTGCAGGAGTTCCGGCTACCATCGTCAACTGGATGGAGTTGAGAACAGCGCATTGAATGCCACCCGGCGAAGCGGAGGAGGCGATTCACAATGTTATGTCGCGAAAGAGGGAGGCGAAAAGCAGAAAAGTCCCCGTATGCATGGACCGCAAAAAGCGAAGCTATAAAGGCGCTATGCCCGGCCCAAATACAGGACCCCGGTGTTTTAGCTTTTAAATGGTTCTTTCAGGGCTGGAATCAGGTTTGGCCTGCAAGGGAGCGAAAGGTGCACTTCATTACGGCTGGCCGATCTGGAACGGCTTCGTGGATTCAACCCCGAAATGGGATCAGGCTTCATTCATGCAGATGTTGACTTCAATAAGACCAAAGGGAGAATACAGATTGAGCCCCAGGGTTACACCATCCGAAAGCTTCAGTTCCTGTTTTCTCAGATCTACTACCCGAGGAACTGTGACGTCCAGGTCTTTGTCATTCTTGAGAAATACGTTCAATGCATTACCGGTGATCATGTTGCCCACCTCACCCACCACATCTTTGTATTCTTTCTCGATTGCACCCGGTTCCACGTTCGGCATAAGCTTTTGGACGATCTTTCGGACAGTATCCATATTCATGGAATAGACTACAGTGCCCGTTACTTCGCCCGTAATGCCGATTACGATGGCCACTTCATAACCTGGCGCTGGAGACTTTTTGATGGTTGTCTTTCCGCGCACCAGTTCCATCTGCAACATTTGCCGGAAGACCAGCGCTGCAGCTTCAAGAAATGGATTTACTAACTCGGCTTTCACGCTGATTGCACTTGATTATTGCACGGGAACCTGTCGCTCATCGTCTGTAGCCAGCTCTCGAAAATTAAACTTTCCTCGCTGGGCTTCGGTACGAATCATATAACGATACACTTCCTGCCTGGCCCGGGCACCAGTTTCATTCAGTACCTTTTCTTTTTCGGCATCTGAAACGGCTCCGGAGTTTAGATTTGTAATTTCCACATAGACCGTGGCTTCTCCGTCCTGATAGGGACCATAGTAGCGACGGGCTCCGGGCTCATACCGAGTCAGATCTCGAAAGAACTCCCCGGTGGCCAGGTTGGCTGGTTTGCCTTCGTCGGCACGGATCTGGGAAAGAGCCTCCAGTGGAATATTCTGAAGCGCTCTGGGATTGATGCCAGTTATATCGGATACAGAATTCAAACCATCTTCTGGCTTCAGTTTGCTCAGTTCTTCTTTCGCTTTTGCCAGCATTGCCTGCTTTTTTCCGGTTCGCACTCGATCCAGCACCTGACCCTTCACCTTGTCCAGAGGCTCGAGATCGGGCTTCTCTTTCTTCCAGTTCTGGTACTCTGCTGTCACCTCATCGTCGCTAATCTGAACCTGGTCATCAAAGCCTGCCAGCAAGGTTGTTTGCGTATACCGCACCATACGAAAGCTTACGCTTGTTGCGCGGGCACGAGCGGCCGCCTCAATCAATGCCGGTGAGGACTCCATGGCAAGAATTGCAGTACTGACTCTACGAGCACTTGCTTCTCGGCTGCGTAGCTTTACGGATCCCTGTCGCACAATGTCCCGGTAAAAGTCCTGCACGGATTGGCGGTCTGACTCCACCAGCACTTCCTGAGTTTGATAGGCCTGTCGGGCCAATTCCACCAGATCCTGCTCGATTTCTTCGTCTGAAACGTCCAGGCCCAGACGACCGGCAATTTTGGGTAATACGTAGAGCTCCTGAAGCGTGCTTTCCAGGCAACCATTCAGAAAGATATTGGGCACATCCCCGAACTGGGCGAATCGCTGCTTACAGGCATTGTAGGCAAAGCCATAGTTTTCTTCGGTTATATCCTCTCCGTCAAAGGAGCCAAACTTGGTCTGACCTGCGAAAATTGCCAGGATCTCATCCATAGGCTGGCTGGAGAATGTCACCCCCATCATCAAAACTAGAAAGATAACAATTATACCCGCTCCCAGGCGTTTTACATAATCGATGATGTTTTTCACGGGTCGATTTTGCTGGCCCCGAGCGTGTTGACCAGTCGAAAACGGGTCCAAAAGAACCGTGCAGGGTTTGGGCTTTGAGGCCGATATTCTCCAGGAGATGTACTACCTTGCCATCACATTTATATTCATAGGCCTGGGCTGCCTGTTGTACCTTTTTGTGGTTCGAAATTTTCAGGGCCGCCAGGATTCAGATATCGCGGAGCAAGGACCTGGTTCCCATGCGGGATATGGCTCCGCCTCCGGGCAGCCGGCCATTCAACAAAGTGAACTGGAGGAGTTTGGCTTTGGCGAAACCGATACATCTTCCTTCCCGCTGGAACAGAATTCCAGAGAGGAGAGCTCAGCTCGATACGGTCATCTCAGCAGCGCTTCCGCCTCACAATCCATGCATACCGGCCGCAGCCCCGGGACTACCCGGACCCGAGTTGATTCCCTCTGGTCCCGCAGCGTACCGGGCCCCGGAATGCAGCGGCAGGGCCAGGCAAGATCCACCTTCGAAGGCGTACTATTCCTTGATGAGTCAGGACAGGCCGTGAGCGCCGCGGAACACTGGCAACAGGTATCCCCGGATCTTTTTAGCAAGTTGAAGCGTATGGGTCCCTGCCAGATGCAGTATTCCGACCGAACCTTTTTGATTCATAGCGATAGTATTCGACTTCAATACCGGGTGGACGACCTGACGCGGATTTTGTTTCTGGACAGTGGATTTGCCTTTATTCCGGAACATGGAGGTCCTTCTCCGTTGATCCTGACTCGCGAGGTAGATCGATTTAAAAACTTTCTCAGAGACAATAGTTTGTAATGCTCAAAATGCCCGAGCCCATGTCCCGGCGAAAGAAGAGCCGTGGACGACTCTGGATCTGGTTCATCCCACTTTCCTTGATTACTGCAGGCGGTATACTCTACGGCCAGGACATCTTTCGCTACTTTCAGGTGCGCTTTGCTTCGGACAGCCTCCTGCGACTGCAGGGACGTACAGATGCCTATCTGGCTTCCTATTCCCGATATGCAGAAATGACTCCTCCGGCCTCATCCGATGAGCCTGCCCAGAATCCCTATTTCAAGCTTCAGGATGCTCTGTATCAGCAAATCGATGAGAACCGGAGAATTATCGAAATCATCGCTCGAACGGAAGAGGATCTGGGAACCATGGCTGCCTGGAGAGGCCGGTACGAACTCTATGAATTGCTACTCCGAATACAGCTAGATAGCCGCAATCTCATCGAATTTTCTGGTCGCGGTTACCTGCCCCCGCTCAGGCCCAGTCTTCTGGAAGAGAGGTCCGTGCAGAGCATCGGCTTTGAGCTTTCTCGATACATGCGACGTGCCCTGGCCTACAATCCGGAAGGAAGCTATAAATCTCTGGCCCATTTTGGTGTAGCCCTGGGAGATTTGATGTATTTCGGTCGCACTGATCCGGCCATTTTACAGCATTTGCATGCAGTGAACCCTTCCGAGCTACCTCCTGAGTTGCGCAAGGAATGGATCTGGGTGGCTTCGGGTTTATATGCACTGCTGGGAGACCACCAGAAACTGAAGGAAATCACCGACCCGGCCCAGCCAGCAGCAGATGCAACACAGCAAGAGGATCCGTTAAATGCTCGGGGATTTCTGAAAGTTTACCAGAAGCAACTGCTTATGGGCTACGCAAGATTCCAGGCCAAAGACTATATGCAGGCCCTTTATTCAGTCCGACAGGTGAAATATGATCCATCAGTCCCGGCCTTCTATCGGGCTGAGGCAGCAAGAATGGAAGGGGAAATCAATGCCAGGCAGAACGGGCCTTATTTCGCAATTCCATATTTGCAAGAAGCTCTTCGGATTTCCGGCGAAGATCCTTTTTTGCAGGAGAGATTATCTGCATTCATGCCGAAAAATAGGTAGCGACAGCGATTAGTTGACACGGTCGCTGACTAAGGGAGACCGGTAATTTGATCCTCTTCTACCCTGGCAAACTTGGATAAATTTTATGCTTCTTGATAACCTATACGGACTTTTTTCCAACGACATGGGAATTGACCTGGGAACGGCAAATACCCTGGTCTATGTAAAAGGACAGGGCATTGTCCTCTCCGAACCTTCGGTGGTAGCCGTTCAATCCTCCACCGGTAAGGTGCTGGCCGTAGGCCATGAGGCCAAGCGCATGCTGGGCCGAACTCCTGGCGATATCGTCGCCATCCGCCCCATGAAAGATGGTGTAATCGCGGACTTCGAAACCGTAGAAAAGATGATCCGATATTTCATCCAGAAGGTGCATAAAACCACCACTCTGGTAAAACCCCGAATGGTGATCGGTGTTCCCTCTGGAATTACAGAGGTAGAAAAGAGAGCCGTTCGAGAATCCGCCGAACAGGCCGGAGCCAGGGAAATCTTCCTGATCGAAGAAGCTCTGGCCGCTGCCATCGGCGCCAACGTCCCCATCCATGAACCAGCAGGAACCATGATTGTGGATATCGGGGGTGGAACTACAGAAATCGCCGTTATCTCCCTGGGAGGAATGGTAATTGCTGATTCCATCCGAATCGGTGGAGATGAATTCGATGAAGCAGTAATTCGACACCTGAGAACTCAATACAACCTTGTGATTGGTGAACGGATGGCAGAAGATGTGAAACTCACCATCGGAAATGCCTATCCGGAAAAGAAGCAGGAAGTTATGGAACTTCGAGGTCGGGATGCCATCTCCGGACTGCCCCGAACACTGGAAATCGATTCCAACGAAATGCGAAAAGCACTGAAAGAGCCCATCGATGCCATTCTGGAAGCAGTCAAGAGCTCCCTGGAGCGCACTCCACCGGAACTGGCGGCCGACATTGTTGAAAGAGGAATTGTTATGACCGGAGGCGGATGCCTGCTAAAAGGTCTGGATAAATTCCTGAGCAAAGAAACCGGTGTTCCGGTATTCCGCGCAGAAAACCCGCTAATCTGCGTGGCTCTGGGAACGGGCCGCTACCTGGATGAGCTCAAGAATATTCGATCCGGAATGAAGTAATCCATGCTGTGGGAGATCCTCTGGAGAAAAAAGATTACCTTCAGTCTGGGGTTCTGCGTTCTATTTTCTATAACCTGTATCCTCTGGCAGCGTAATCCCTTTGCTGCCGGGGCAGCCTTCTTCGGAAAACTGGCCGATGAAATCGGCGGAGCCATCAATTCAGGACTTTCCCTGCCAGGGGAACTATGGGTCCGCGTAGATCAATATCAGGATCTTCAGGAAAAATACGACCAGGCTCAGAAACGCCTGGAAGAATACCGCCTGGAAAAAGATAAGTTCGACGCTTTGCATCGAGAGAATCAGAAGCTTCGCGAGGCCCTGGAATTTCCTCCCATGGATGGAGTGAAGGAGCTCACCGCTGAAGTCATTGGCGTTCGATTAAACTCGATCAGTCCTCGAATTCTGATTCGCGTTGGTCGAGACGATGGGGTCCGGCCATTCATGCCGGTGATCTGCAAGGCCCATGACGAAAATAAGAATTTAATACGAGCCGTAGTGGGCATCGTTGCCATTGCAGGAGACTCCTCTTCTGTAGTTCAGCCTCTTGTACATCCTGGTTTCAACATGGGCGTTCGCATGCCTCATACAGGACAATGGGCCATCTTTTCCGGAAACAGCGGTTCACTAACGCGAGGTCTTCTAACCTACCTTAGCTCAGATTCATTCGAACATCGTACGGTCTTCAAGGATCCCAGCGTCGAGATTTTAAAAACTCCGGTCTACACAAGCGGCCAGGGCGGCATCTTTCCTCCTGACATTCCCGTAGGCATTATCACAGGAGAAGGCAATCCGGATGGCGAGTTTCGCACTGCTATGGTGAAGCCTTACGCGCCCATCGACCGTCTGGATACGGTAATTGTACTCTTGAAAGGACCATCCAACTGGGCTCAGCAGTTTGAGAGAGAAAAAATCGAAGATAACCTGGTTACCGAGTTTGGACCACCTGTCTTTCCAGATCTGCCCGAAGTAGAACGCAGGCTGAAACAACAAGAAGAGGAAAGAAAGCGAAGAGCGCAGCAACAGGAGGAGACTCCGGAAACCACCGAAGAGGAAAAGCCTGAGCCTCAAGGACCTGGACCTCGTCGGCGACTTGAGAATCTGAATATACCGGGGGCCGGACAGTAAAATGTTTCTGGAAGCAACAGTCATTGCCGTTGGTTTGATAATTTCATCCTTTTTGAAGGGAATTAACTTTCTGAGCCTGGATCCATTTGGTACCGGAGCAATTTATCCGGACTTCTTGCTGATCTTCGTAATCTTTTTCAGCATTCGCAAAGGGGATTTCACCGGAATCTGGATTGGTTTTTTTGCCGGACTATTAGAAGACTCCCAGCTGCTGGCCTACGATGAATCTGCCAGAGAATTCGTATCTATCATTGGAGTTCACTCCCTGGTCTACTGCGTGGCCGGCTATACCATCGGTCGCTTGAATCGGTTACTGGATCGGGACAGCATAGCTTCTGTTCTGGTGCTGGTATTTGCCACAACATTGATTGTAAGAATTGCCGTGTGGTTGATTATGGGGCTGGTAGATCAGTTTTCGGCAGCCTATCCATTACTGGGTCCTGCTGTGTTCACAGCCGGTCTGGGGCCTATCTGGTTCTGGCTGCTTACAATGATTTACAGGCTGGATTCTTCTAATCGATGAGCACACGATCCTCCACAGAATTTCGCCTGGAGCGACGCTTCCATGTCAGGATCTACTTTTTCACTGCCCTGATTCTGTTTCTGTCCGTGGTATGCGTTTTCCAGCTCGGGAATCTCCAGGTATTGCATGGGGCCGAAAACCATGTGCTTTCGCGTAAATTCGTAAGCAAACAGGAGTTCAAAGAGGCGCCTCGCGGATTCATTTACGATCGCAATATGAACCTGGAAAAGCCGCTGGTTCAGAATATTCTATATATAGACTTCAATCTGTACCCGGGCCGTTTCAAAACCAGAGAGGATGGAGTGGCTTTTCTCAAGCGATTCTGCGCCATCATGGGTTATCCATTGTCCGATTATGCTGACATTCTGGAGCCCGCGAAATGGAAAGAACTCTCGAAAAAGAACGAAGAAGTAACTCTGGTGCATCGACTGAGTCGAGCCCAGCAGGTTCGTCTGGCCAGTATCCAGCTTGAAGGAAATAAAACTCAGTTTGTAACCAGATTCCTGCGCTACTACACCATGGGGCCTGCTCTGGCGCACGTTACCGGTTACACCGGCGCACCGACGCGTCGAGAAATCAAAGAAGGAAAAGCCCTGCCCTACCAGACACTGGGTAAGGCCGGAGTCGAAGACTTCTACGATAGCGATTTACGGGGCAAAGACGGTATCCTGGTTCGCAACAAGGTTCTGGATAGCGAGGAGACCATCGAACGGAGCCAGCAAGGAAATCATCTTGTACTCAATATAGATCGGGACGTTCAGGCCGCCGCTTACCAGGCTCTCATCAAGAGTGGAAAAAGAGGAGCAGCCATTGCCATTCGTCCAGGAACGGGGGAAGTGGTAGCTCTGGTTTCTGCGCCCACATATGATCCGAATATACTTTCCAGCGGCACGGGTGACGTTCGCACAGAGCACATTCGTAAAGTTCGCCTTTATAATGGGTTCTTAAATCTAGCGATACAGACCAAGTTTCCTCCGGCTTCTACGTTCAAACCTCTAGTGGCGCTGGCAGGTCTGGAGTCCTTTCCCGGTGATTTCGTAAGCAAACATACTAAATACCACTGTCCGGGTCGATGGACCCTTGAAAGCTCCGTGGCTGGCGTTCCGGACAGTGTCTATTACTGCCACCGGGCATCCGGTCATGGAATGAACAACATGATCGGCGCTATCGCCCATAGCTGTAACGTCTACTTTTACCGACTGGGATACAAGATTGGCCCTACTCCAATCATTGAGTTTTCCAAGGCTCTGGGTTTGGACAAGAAATCGGGCATCGATCTGCCCGGGGAAGTTCAGGGCTTTGTTCCCGATCAAAAATGGAAGCAGATTACCTGGTCCAGTCGATGGTACGATGGAGATACCATTAACCTCTCCATTGGTCAGGGCTTTCTACAAACCACTCCCATTGAACTGGCTGTGATGTATTCCGCCATTTTGAATGGCGGTAAGGTTCTCCGTCCCCATGTTTTGAGAGAAGTCCGGGATTCCTACAATGGCCGAGTGGTGCGCAAGATTCGCCCGGAAAAACTGGCAGAAGTACCGCTTTCCCGGTCTCATGTAGAAACCATAGAAAAAGGGATGCGAGCGGTGATTACCGCAGGAACTGCAAGCTATCTGAACCGCAAAGATATGGTTCCGGTAGCCGGTAAAACAGGTACGGCCCAGACAAGAAGTGAGCGAACCGGTCGCGACCATGCATGGTTCGTTGGATTCGCGCCCTACGGCGCGCCGGTAGAGGAGCAACTTGTTGTAGTGGTTTTCGTAGAGTATGGTATTGCAGGTTCTTATTCTGCGGCTCCGGTAGCCATGAGTATGTTCGAAGCCGCCTACCCTAACTGGGATCGACCGCTTCCCGAGGATCCAGCCAAAGAGATGGCTCTGCATCCTGAACACGAACCAGGAGCGGATGCGCATCAATAGCGCCTTAAAGTCCTGATGTTTAGCAAGTATCGAATCGATTTTGTCCTTCTGTTCTCCGTTCTCTTCGCTGTGGGCGCTGGCATTTTTGTCCTCTATACCCAGGAGACAAATGCCGAGACTTCCTTTCCATCCTGGATGAAGCAAAGCATCTTTTTTGGACTGGGACTGATTCTAATGTTCGCTCTTCGCAAAGTGAACTATCAGGTCATTGGCGGAATAGCCCTGCCCCTTTACGGAGTTGCGATTTTCTTATTGCTTATTACTCTTATTCCCTTTATTGGCTCAGAACATAAAGGGGCGCGAAGCTGGATTCGTTTTGGCGCCGTGGGCTTTCAGACCTCAGAAATTGCCAAGCTGGCAACCATCATACTGCTGGCAAAATATCTGGAATTAAAAGAACGGGAACTGGAGCATATTTATTCGCTTTTGATTCCTTTCGGAATCGCTGTACTTCCCATGCTCTTGATTGTGGTGCAGCCGGACTTTGGTGGAGCCTTCGTTATCGCACCAATCCTGCTTTCGATGTTGTACATGGCCGGTGCAGATATCTATCACATTGGTTCCATTGTAATCTTCTTCGCTGTTTCCATATTTGTACCCCTTTACATTGAGTACCATAACATTATGCTGGTGGACTCGGTACTGACACGAATCGGCGAACTGGGCAAAGACTCACTAATGCCAGCGGTAAGAATTCTCAAATCGGATATCTGGGCCTTTCTGGAAAAAGCGAAGATACCAGAAGGAGTCACAGGCTCCGATCGCGAATACCTGGGCAACATTCTGACAAACCAGAGCCTGTTTATCGATCTTCAGGATGCCGCAGAGAGTATTCGCATCGAAGAGGGCGGGATGCTGCTTCGCATTCTGGACAATGACATCCTTCTTCTGGTAGTAGCGCTGCTCTGCACTTTCACAGCTCTTGGTCTTTTCATCTGGAGATTGACTCAGGGTGTAAGCTTTAAATCACTGAGAAAGTATTACATACCTCTTGGTGTAATTGGAATTTCAATTCTTTCCGCTCTTTCCATACACTGGACCTTCTCTTTCAAGTATCACCAGGTTGTTCGAGTAACTGCATTTATCAATCCAGACCGCTTTCCCCGAGGTCATGCCTATCAAATTCGCGCCTCCAAAGCGGCTATAGGTTCTGGCCAGTGGGTGGGTCAGGGAATGTTCGATGGTGAGATGACCATTGGGGACACTCCGGTGGTTCCCGAAGCCCATACCGACTTCATCTATACCGCCTGGGCTGAGCGCACAGGATTTCTGGGCAGCGTCTTTTTACTTCTGATTCTGGCGGCCATTCCGCTCCGGGCTCTGCAAATGTCCTACGAGGCCCGGGATCGCTTCGGGTCGCTATTGGCCGCCGGTCTGGGCTTCATGTTCTTCTATCATATATTCTTTAATGTTGGGATTGCTCTGGGATTATTACCGGTGACCGGCTTGCCGCTCAGCTTCGTCAGTTATGGCGGATCTCACTTAATTACTTCTTTAATGGCCACAGGCATCTTACTCAGTATCTTCCGCAGAAAATACGTAAACTGATCCACATCTCTCCGATAATATAGAGTGATGGCCGGAAAAAAGAAAGTCCAGCTCGAGCAAAGCCTGGCGCATGCCAGGAAGCTACAGAAGCAACTACTGGAAATGGACTCCCATGTGCAATCTGCGAATGGAATTCTCAAGCAATTACAGGAAGAAGCAGCGGAGTTCCTCCACACATTTGAAGGCCCCACCTATTTAAGGTCACGACTGCAGCGATTCCTCTCTATTTCGCATAAACTCCTGCAACAAGAGAAGCAACAATCGGTACTGCATGGTTCTTTGAATCGACAGCTGGACAAGTTTCTGGATCCGGACCTTCTGATGTACTACAGCCCCTCGGTGAGTCGCAGAGTTGACTCCGCTTTCGGCGAATCGACAAACCGAGTAGTTCGAGATCCCGGGCCTCAGGAACATCGCTGCTATCGTCTGGGGGATTTCTTCTTCGTTACCCGTGCCGAACCTTTAAAGCGAATCCCCGTATCTCGATTGCGAAAGACCGGAGAGAGACTGCCAAAGAAGGTGGCCGTTCCAGAGTATGGAACCCTTTCTCTGTTTCCCGGGCATCCCGGACATTATCATGCCGATGGTCCCGGGGCCCTGATGATCCTGGAAGGTCAGACCAAATTGGGAGTCTGGATCGATGAAGAACTGATGCCAATTAACATCGAGCCTTACCTGGAAGAAATGGAAGTGAGCCGCAGAGCGCCTTATCCCGTGCAGGGACGCTTTCGCAAACGAGGACAACAGTACTATCTGCTGGAACCCTGAGAAGGGCAACAGTAGTGGAAATCGGAATTTCGCACCAGGATTCCCCGAGAGCCCTGCTTCTTGCCAGAGGCATCCGCCGATGCCGCAAGAAATACAGGCCATAGATTCAGATAATCAATAAGAGGGCAACCGGGCCGGAAGGCCAGAGGTGGAATGCTGGGAAAGCGGGGCCCGAAGGCCCCACTGGTTCAGCCTGCGATACGGGTCAGAAACTCGTTAAACTCAGTTACATCTTTCGAGAACTGCGTTACACGGGTTTTGCCCCATTCCCTGGCCAGATTGCCCAGCAGACGACTTTCGTTGTCCAGCAGGCTATCACCCAGGGTCTTACCTTTTTTTGTAATGGTCAGACGCTTTACACGACGATCTTCGTTATCGGGTGCGCTTGTTACAAGCCCCGCATTTTGAAGGGCGCGAACCGCCTGACTCATAGTCATAGGATCTCTACGGAGCATCTTGCCAAGCTCGCCTTGCGAAATACCCTGTTGTTGATCTACATGGATTAGGATAGAAAGAGCAAGTGTTGATAGTTTTTCTTTCTTGCTCATTCCGTCCCTGATAATGTCCATGGCGCCGCGAAAGGCCGTACCCATCGACAACACCAAATCATTAGAAGCACTCATGTCTCGCAGATAGCTGGAAATTTCGGGCTTCGTCAATTACAAAAAATATTTTACAAAATTTTTTGAACGTTTTTCTCCCACATCCGTCTGCCGGCCTTCACAGCCCTGTAACAGAATACATAGATTTCCTCAAATTTCAGTGGCTTTATACCTTAGAACACACTAACGTTCAGGGAAGTATCTAGTTCCAGTCTTCCGGCACGCGGTCCAGGCCCTTCATCGTCTGAAGAAAGCAGTTCCATTCGCTGTTGCAGGCCCGGAAGGCACTCTGGAAGTAATCTGTGCCTGAATTATAGGCCAGATAGGACATGAAATGGGCATTGTTGTAGGTTTTCTCGGCGAGTTTCGCCCGATCCAGGTAGACGAAAGGCTCAGCCAGCATGGATTCCTTCATTTTCTCAATAATTCTGTGCTTGGATTTCAGTTTTTCGTCATTGGACAGTTCGCCGGAGTAAAGCTGCTTCAGCTCGGTGGCTGTTCTATGCATGATTGTGCGAAACATGGCCTGCTCTTTTTTGATCGCATCCAGACGCGCCATCCGGGAGCCGTCGGGATCGTTCCGGCGGATGAACTGCCTGGCACCTTCTTCTTCCACAAAGGAGGCCAGGGATTCGTTGAAGCGCACAGATCCCGGAATCCACACGGTTGCATGGACGGCCTCATGGATCACGAGACGCACCAGGCCGTATTCCGAATACCTTAGCTGCGAGGAAAGCAAAGGATCGTCGAACCATCCCAGGGTAGAGTATCCTGCTACATCCTGCATCAACACATCCAGTCCCTTCTCCTCAAGATCTCTGGCATGCTCTTCGGCCTCATCCCGGGAAAAAAACCCGAGGTAGGGCACCGTGCCCACAATAGGGAACCAGTAGGAATGGGCCTCCAGGGATAGAGCGGGCGCTGCTATCACATTGTAGGCTGCGGCATCTCGATCAATTCGGGAGAAGTAACGATAGGAGTCCCCGGTACTCAGACCAAGGCTATCTCGGGCGAAGGATTGCACTTCGAGCACCAGCTCCAGCTTTTTGCGGGTCTCCGCATCCAGCTCCGGGTCCTCCAGGACTTCAACAATTGGGCGCCGGTTGCAGATAATCTGCCATTGCCCGGCGGCTGCGTTCCAGAGATAGAAGGGGGAACCGGTGACGCAGGAGGAGAATCCCCCAACCCCGAGCAGGAGAACGGGCAAGAAAAGGCAGAAAATCCACAGGATCAGGCGTCTGAGGCCTTTTTTGGCGCCCGCAGCGGGCTGCGGCTGTTCGGAGCTACCGCTTCGGTCGGCTGCCTGGTCCCTTCTTTCCGTTGACATTCCATCCCCCACCGAAAAAATAGGATATCAAGATAAATTGATGCCTTTTTCAGGCACAAGTCAACAGGGGTATTACATGTCATTGAAAAATTTCCTATTTACGTCCGAATCAGTATCAGAAGGTCACCCGGATAAGGTTTCTGACCAGATTTCTGATGCCATACTGGACGCATATCTGGCCGGAGATCCCAAAAGCCGCGTTGCTTGCGAGACTCTGACCACTACAGACTTCATTTGCGTGGCCGGTGAGGTAACTTCCAAGACCAACGTAGATGTTGAGAAGATTGCCCGTGAAGTGACTCGAGATATCGGGTACACTCACAATGATATCGGTTTCAACTGCGACACCGCAGAGGTTCTGGTTAAGCTGCACGCTCAGTCTCCAGATATTTCTCAGGGTGTTTCTGAAGGGGAAGGCCTTCACCTGGACCAGGGAGCTGGCGACCAGGGCCTGATGTTCGGTTTTGCCTGTAAAGAGACTCCCAGCCTCATGCCTATGCCTATCGATCTGTCCCACAAACTGGTACAGTACCTNGCAGAGCTAAGACACAATGGAACCATTAAAGAAGTATTGCCTGACTCCAAGAGCCAGGTAACCATCGAATACCGCGATGGAAAACCTTACAAGGTAAACACTGTAGTAATCTCTACCCAGCACCTGGCTGATGTAGAACACAAGCAGCTGGAAGAAATGATGATCGAGCAGGTGATCAAAAAAGTAATTCCTGCCGAGATGCTGAGCAACGATACCAAGTATCTGATCAATCCAACCGGTCGATTTGTAGTAGGTGGACCTCATGGAGACTGCGGGCTTACAGGCCGCAAAATTATCGTAGATACTTATGGTGGATACGGACGCCACGGTGGTGGCGCTTTCTCCGGTAAGGACCCATCCAAAGTGGACCGCTCTGCAGCTTACATGGCACGCTATGCGGCCAAGAATGTAGTGGCGGCCGGCCTGGCCGAGCGATGTGAGGTTCAGCTCTCCTACGCCATTGGATATCCGGAGCCTACATCCGTTCTGGTGGATACTTTTGGAACAGGAACCATGGACGATGACAAAATCTCGCAAAAGGTCCGAGATGCCTTCGATTTCCGCCCCGGTGGAATTGTAAAAGAGCTGGAACTGCTGGATCCCAAAGGAAGAACTTATCNAGACACAGCGGCCTATGGCCACTTTGGTCGAGAAGGGAAGACCTTTACCTGGGAAAAAACAGACCGAGTGGATGCGCTGAAAGGCTAATCCATTCCCGGGGCCGTTAAGGCCCGGTTGCAGAAGCGCTCCTGTCAGACCGGCATGGAGCGCTTTTTTGTTTTGGACGCCAAAACGGCTTCAAGAAGCTTAGCTAAAGTATCCCCCGCCGGGAACAGATCAATCATAGGTATTCTAGAATTGGAAAAGAAAGCGACCAGAGATGGATATGGCCAGGCCCTGAAGGAACTGGGAGAAGCGAGACAGGACATTGTAGTTCTGGATGCAGATCTTTCGGGTTCCACCAAGACAGGAGTATTCGCAAAGGCATTTCCCGAGCGATTCTACAACGTAGGTGTAGCCGAGCAAAACTTGGTGGGGATGGCTGCGGGCTTCGCACTCAGTGGACTGGTCCCCTTCGCTTCCAGCTTTGCTATGTTTCTGGCCGGCCGAGCATGGGAGATCGTGCGAAATTCAGTAGCCTATCCTGGTCTGAACGTGAAGCTTGTGGCCACTCATGCCGGCATTACTGTGGGCGAAGATGGAGCCAGCCATCAAATCATCGAAGACATTGCCTTGATGCGAGCTATTCCCGAGATGAACGTCTTCGTTCCTTCCGATTACAACGAAACAAAAGCCATCATCCAGGCCGTGGCGGATCTGAAGGGTCCATGCTATGTACGCTGTGGCCGAGCATCGGTGCCGGTCATAGAGCGAGAAAGTGGTTATAAGTTTACTCCTGGCAAAGGGGAACTGAGAAAAGACGGCAAAGACCTAACGATCGTAGCCTGCGGGGTGATGGTAGCAGAAGCGGAAGAGGCAGCCGCCCTTTTAAGCGAATCCGGTATCGAAGCAGCTGTGATCAATATGTCCTCCATCAAACCCCTGGACGAAGAGCTCCTGATTGAATACGCAAAAAAGACCAACCTGGTGATTACGGCAGAAGAGCACAATGTACTGGGCGGTCTTGGTTCAGCGGTTGCCGAAACGTTATCGTCCAAACATCCGGTTCCTGTGCACAGAATGGGAATGCAGGATAAATTTGGTCAAAGTGGCGAAGCCGGAAAACTGATGGACCATTATGGTCTGCGAGCCAGGAACATTGCTTCCCTGGCAAAAGAATTACTCAATAAGTAATCAATCCTTTACAACGAAGTTGTCATCTTCAAGACGAAACTCCATTCGATCGTTGCGATAGTTTTCGAATATTCCACGGGCTTCATAGATGGCTTCGGTTTCCCCGGCTCCCATATAGGTCATCCGATCCAGCGGCCAATATGTCCCCTGGAATTTCTGGAAAATCGTATAGGCCATTTCTTCCGTGCGTTCCAGATTCTCTTCCTCGCGTCCAGCAATGGCGCTGTGACACTCTACCCGAAGAAAGTATCTTTGATGCCGATTGATCCGGGATAGGATGGCATCCACAACCGCTTCGCCTTCTGAATTGATCACGCCTTCCTCATCGAAGTAGTTCTTATTAGGAAAACGAGCTACCAGCTCCACGCCACCTTCCTTAATTGGCCTCAGGACGACNCCAGTACTCAGTGCACTGGCTTCGTAATTTCGAATTACCCCCGCTTCATTGCGAATACTGAGCACAGGGATGATGGTTTCATAGGATTCCAGTTCCCGACCTTGATACCCCACACCATCCCAGAGGATTCTGGACGGGAGCAGGCCCTTACCTTCGTAAGCCATGAACACTTCCTTCAATTCCGGATGCGAATCAGAAATGATAACCATGGACAGCGTCCAGTCCTGAATCGGAACCGGGCCAGAAGTGGAGGTTTCAAAGGTTACTTCATCGTTCTGGAAATCTGCATCCGGAGTAAACGTGCTGGTAGAAAGTGAAAGGGACGGACTGGTGCCGGACTGATCCAGGTAAAAGACAAACTCGGGAGTAATCACTCTTCGGCCCCCTCGATCCATAACCACTCGCGCTCGATAGTATCCCTCGGATTGGTCCTTACCGGCCCTCCAGCTGAACCCCNCTGGAAGTCTGGATCCGCCGGTCTCGCGAAACACAACATCGCCGCCTGAGTCCAGAACCTGAAATTCGTAGCCTCCTACGGATAGTCCGCCACTCACCGCAACCGTTTCCAGTGTAAGATTGGGCCCCTGAGGGGAATAGTATCGATTTCCTCGTAGCACAATGTCCGGGGCACCGGCCGTTACATAGATTCCGTGTTCCTCCACTCGCACCACATTACCGGCTCCATCCTGAACCACCAGACGATACCCGTAGTTCCCGGGATCCACAGCGGAACCTCCAGGTTCCCTTCCGTTCCATGAGATGGAGGTTGGAAGCCGATCTTTCCACTCACGGGTTTCGATAACGTCGCCGTCTGGTTCCAGAATATGCCCGGTAAAAGTATATCCTGCCCCGGCCGGGGAGCGCTGAATGATAGTAATTTCTCCTCGAGGCTGCAGGATGCTTCCGTCGGAAGCCAGAGGGCGCACCAGAACGGGAGCTGTGGCCGCCAATGTGACCCGGGGCTTTTTGGTATCCACCCGCACTCGGAAGTTTTCATTTACATAGCCACCGGACCTGAACTCCCCTTGAAGGGAGAGCCGGTAGGACCCGTCCCTGACCGGCTTGCCGTCCCTATCCCTGCCATTCCAGTAGATCCGTTCCGGCAATACAGGGGACTGCATGTCATACTTGCCGGGTAGAAATAGATTGCCTACTCCCCGATTGGGTCGGATTTTCCGTCGATCTGCATTGATCTGTCGGATGATGTTTCCTTCGGAATCTCGGATGGTAAGAACCCAGTCGCTGGCGAAGAGCGGGGATTCGCTGGAACGGACATTTAGCCAAACATAGTCCTGAAAACCATCGCCATCCGGAGAAAATTCCCCGTAACTGATAGAAACGTTGACCCGTGGCGCCGCTGGCAAAGCGGTTACGGCCAGAAGGACCATCCCCAGGGCCCGGCCCTTCATTGACTTGAAACCGGATGACTCTGTATTACTCATAATAATGCTGTCCCTGCGCTCAAGATTGGGCGGCCGTAGATACTGTAAAGCGATTGTGATACTAAGATATGGAAGCAACCAGGCCATTCATTCATCCGGAGATCAGACTCCAGTCCAGGAATACTGAAGCGAAGTCTCTGTCCGATGAAAATCAGGGGCACGGTTATGCCATCGAGGAAACCTTTACCGAAGGCTCGCTCCCTGCTACCGAAGAGAAGGTTGTGGTAGCCATGTCTGGCGGGGTGGATAGCGCCGTAGCAGCGCTGGCCCTTATGGAGGATGGGTACCATGTCACTGGAGTAAATCTGCGCGTATGGGAATACGAAGAAAGCTGCGATCCCAGAAAGAAGTCCTGCTGCAGCCCGGAAGATATTCGGGACGCTCGTGATGTAGGACTACAATTGGAAATGCCATTCTATGTCATTCGCATGGAAGAGGTATTTCAAGAGAAGGTGATGGATCGCTTTGTTTCAGACTACGCTTCAGGAAGGACCCCGAACCCGTGCGTAGAGTGCAATACCTTCGTAAAATTTGGTTCCCTCTTCGAGCAGGCTCGTGCCCTGGGCATCGACTGGATTGCTACGGGCCACTACGCAAGGACGTTTCGCACATCGGAAGGCCGCTGGGCCATTCGTGAAGGTGTGGATGAAAAGAAAAACCAGGCCTATTATCTATACGGTCTGGACCAGTCGGCCATTGAGCATACCATCTTTCCGCTGGGAGATCGCAGAAAACCAGAAGTCCGAGAGTATGCCAGCGCAGCCGGACTGTCCATAGCAGAGAAAGAGGAATCTCAGGAGATTTGCTTTGTTCCTGATAACGATTACAGAAATTATCTGCGAAAGCGTGGTCTTGAATTCCAACCCGGATACTTTAAAGATACTTCGGGTCGCATCCTGGGCAAACATAAAGGAAAAGAGAATTTTACTGTGGGGCAGCGAAGAGGTCTTGGGATTTCCTGGAGCGAACCACTGTACGTAATTTCCATTGAAGAAAATGGAGATGTTATTCTGGGTCCGGTGCAAGAAACTCGTAGCCAGAACTTCATTGTGGAGCAGGTCAACTTCCAGGGCTTGAGTCCGGAACGTTTCTTCAAGGACTACCATAGTTCTGATCTGGAAGTCCGGGTTCAGGTGCGATACCGCTCATCTCCAGTAAGGGCGAAAGTTCGCTACCTGGACCATCGCCCTGAGCTTGCAGTGAACGGTCAACCCACCGGTCATCGCATTTCTGTGGAATGCCTGGAGGAAGTATTTAGCATTACCCCGGGACAGAGCGCCGTTATCTACCCTTCCCGAGATGCGGCGATTTCCGATATAGTGCTGGCCGGCGGCATTATTTCCAGGTGAGTTCCAGGTGAGTTCTCTGGCTGCTGGCTCTTCCACTTTCCGCTGCTCTCCTGGATTTGACCCTGCCAGTCTTATGGAATGAAAGCGGTGTCCTTGGCCATTTCTCGCTGGCCGGGTCTCTGAATCTGAATGCATGCGAAAACCGGGATAGAGTTGCTTATGCTTTCCTGTGCTTTGCTCTGTCTAGATTAAAGATCAAGCTAACGGCTAACGGCTAACGGCTAACGGCTAACGGCTAACGGCTAACGGCTACTATGACAATGCAACCGGCTGATCCCGGCTAACACATTTAATTACAGTTTTTTTCGTCCATCTCATACATGCGAAGAGGCTCCTGAGATCGCCTATTGTGAAAACCTGTGCTTCGTTCCTGATGGGAGTTATTACGGTTGTTCCATTTTCTGAGCCATGAGCCTGGCCACTTCTCGTTCCCTCTCTGAGCCTTGACTCAGCTTATGGATTACCTTTGTCCGTCTTTCTTTTGAGTGATTCTGACTTAACTTGGCCTTTCCTTCCAGTTCTTCTATTTTCATCCGAAAGCAACGAATACCTGACAGCATCTTTTTTATGGTCTGGTTACTCCAATCCATAGACCAGGACGATGGACTCTGCTCGTACTGCCTAATTGTTGTATCCATCAGGTTTCTTATTTCTTCCTCATCTTGAATCAATTCAAGCTCTCCCCGAACATGAACAGCAACATAGTTCCAGGTAGGTACAGTATTTTCTTCCTGGTACCAGGATGGAGAGATATAAGCATGAGGGCCCTGGAAAATCGCCATAGCCTTCCCCGGACGGGGGTTGGGATTCGCAGCAGCCACATGGAATAGCAGTTCGGCTCCTTCGCCTCCTGTGGATGCCGATTCCACCGTTTGCCCTGCCTTACTTACCTGCACTTCCTCTGCACTGGAGCCCATGTTGCCCGGTGAGGATACAATAAACGGAATATGCGTTACCTCGGGCCTGTCGCCTACAGGCGAAAGGAGGATACCAAAGCTATTTCTCCGAATAAGATCCAGCATATCGCCGCGATTGCTTAGCTTGAAATAGGGAGGAGTATACATAGGCCAGAAATTCCAGGGGGCAATGGGACATCAATCCAATCCAGAGACAGATCTGCGATTCTCAATGGCACGCCCCTGTACCCCGTTTTAACGAAGCAATTCCGTTCTGTTTACTTCGCGCCATCAACAACCTGGTAAATCCAGTTGCTGTAGATCCTTTCGCTGAAAGTATCCTTCGGGCGCCGCATATTCCCAGACCTCCTGAAAGGCATCATAGAGCAACTGACTGTAATAGGAAATGCTATAAGGAGGTTGCTGCGAAGGTTCTCGGCCGAAACTCTGAAAGGCTATCTCTTCAGACATATATTTCGAAGCCTTTGGCTGCCCTTTTTCCAGTACAATGTACTTCACCTTTTCCCCGGCCTGTATCTGTATTCCAAAGGGTTCCAGTTCCCTCAGTGCGGCCGGGGCCGGGCCATCCACAGCATAGTCCTCCAGGCCTTTGCTTACTGTTCTTCGGAGCAAAAGATCCGTCCAGGGAATGCTCCGTTGCATCAGGTTTCGCCTGAAGTCGTAATACATAGATTCCATTTCAGGATGAATGGACTTGAGTTCCCTGGCACTTGTACAGAGGGCCATTTTTTCCAGGAAGCTGTCCTGCACATGTTTGATCCACACGGGCCGATCCTTTCTTCGAACCGAGATGCCACGAATGCGCAGGCTACCATCCCGGAACCGTCCAAAGTATCGATTCACAACAGCCACCCCGGGCTTGGAACGGGAAGGCAGAAAGATTACCCAATCATAGATACCTTCAACACTCATCTCGATGCCAGTGGACTTTCCAATAGATGCGCACATTCGCTCCAGTCGTTCCAGATCTTCTTCACCGCTCTTCCGCCCTCCTCTCGATTGGTCTGATTGGTCTGATTGGTCTGTTGTGTCTGTTGTGTCTGTTGTGTCTGATCGCGCGGAGATTCCATCCGAAGGTAACTTGAGAAAGAGACAATCGGTAATTCCATGAACTACGCTGTAATCCCATTCTTCTGCGATTTCCTTGGCCGTAAGTAACTTGTCTCTGCCAAAGGCTGTAACAGCTTCATGGCTTTCTATCTTTCCGAACTTTGCATTTCTGTACCCCAGGTATCCAAAGGAAGTAACCAGCATCCATTTCAGACTTGACTGGCGATGATCGTAGATTTCCATCTCATCCTTCAAATTCGATATTCCACTGGATTCTCCGGAAACACCGGCTCCGGAGATATTGTCTTCAGCCTGGCTTTGAGATGGATTATCCTTTCTGGACGTATGACCCGCTACTGAAACTTTATCTGTGCTTTCCTGGTCGTTTCGCTTCTTCCCGTCACTGGCACTGGAAACACTCTCGCCATGTTTTATTTCTTCCAGGTATCGAATCTCTCGCTTCAACTCCTTGATCCTGTCTTTATAATACTTGCGTCGCTTCAAAATGTGAGCCAGAGCGTCGGATACAATGCCCCGTCTTCGCTTACAAATACGAAAATGAATCTCCGGAACATGTTCAGTCTCCTCATCGGAGCAGCAGATACAATTGATGGTTTCTGGAGAAACGTTATGGATGTTCATAATAGAAGGATACATTTGCGAAAAATCGATCTGGGCTACATCCTCCATGATTCGTCCGGCTCGCGGCACAAAAACCAGTCCTCCCTTGTCCGCTTCCAGCAAGTCCATAACTGTCCTGGGTTCTTCCAGAGCACTCTTCTGCCAGGGAACCAGGTAGTTCTTTCGCAAGGCTACTTCGCATTCGATAGCAGTAAGAGCAGCTCCGGTGGATGACCTGGACAATCGCTGCACGGGAATTCTACTCATCCGCGAAAGTTCCACGATTCCCATCAACTGTGCTTCTTTATATACAAAGGAGTTGGCACTGTCGATATGCCATCTGCCAAATAGTGGATAAGAGGGAGCGCGAAAAATCCAGTTCCCATAGGTGTTATAACTGGTGCCCTCGGTCACAATCTTTCGGCTGGAGCCAGGCGCAACATCCCGGTCCATCAACGAAGGTATTCTGTGCTTTTGATAGGCTTGAAACAGAACTGGAAAAAGGACCTGGTCCCCGTAAGCAGACAGTATGATGTCCGGATCGGACAACTGAAGAAAATCATTCAATGCATCTAAGTCCCTGGCTCCGGGATTCACAGGTAGATCCAGTCGCCTTCCCTGACATTCCAGTTGAATTCTCTGGTCAGGAGCCGAAAGCTTTCTGGAGGATCCAGATAGGACCTGCTGATAGAGAAGCCGATGTCCGTAGTTTAGCTGAAGCCTGAGGATTCGAACCGGTGGCAATTGAAAATCCAGATCAAAAATATCGTCTGAGGCCTGGATGGATTCGAGATTATAGACGGGGAATCCGCCTGAGTGGTCTTCCCCGTAGATGCTTCTAGATTGCCGGGAATGACTAAGCCTTGCCTTCAGACGACAGAGAGGAAAGATCCCTTTCTGTTGCATGTATCCTGTGGGAACTTCAAAATCTGTATGGAAAAGATCCATACGACCGTACATCGCATACAACCGATTGCGAATCTTGCGAAGAAGGGAAGGCCGACTGATACGAAGAGCCAGAACGTCCACTTCCCGGTTTTCATAGAATAGTTTTCTTTTTACATAATGAGGATCTGCATGCAGGCCTTCCATTTCATGAAGCCTTTCTACCAGTTTATGCAGCGTCTTTTCCGGAGCCCTGGCGTAAATGACAGGATAGAAGTGATCCCGACACAGATAAAAAGCTCCATCCTCATCCAGAATACATAGATAGATCTGATCCTCCAGATGATAGATGTCAAATAGCCAGCCAGAAACTACAAACTGACCGCGGTCTTCGAAACCTGATGCTGTCCCTGTCATCCCACTGGCCTCTGGCGACGGCCAAACCTCTCAGCGGAGTACTGACAGGTTTGTTCGCTCCGATACTATGTGCTTTTTCTCGAATCCTCTGGCTTCGACGATGCGCTTCGCTTTTCATTCTCCAGAAACTCAACTCTGCGTTGCAGAGAGCCCAGCTCCTTATGCATTTCAATCATCATACACATTGCCATGGAATCAAATGGATTGGGCTGAGCTGCCATAACTCCTACCTGCAATTGCGACCTGGCTGCAATCATCAACGCATCGAAGGATCTTCGGTCTTCTTTACGAAGAGCCTTTCGAAATTTACTGAATCTCTCGTATACGTTATCTACTAGATTTGAGTAAGGTTGTAATGTTCTTCCCATGTGCTATTCCTTCCTCGGGGTTATCTATCTGCGGATGCCAACTGTCCTGAGTTACCGGAATCGATGGAAGATCCCACAGATGCGAAAGGAAGACTTCGGTTTCGTTGTAGATTCATATCTCGAAGCACCATAGGACGGTTACGACGGATCTGCCTGCCACTGCTTAAAGGAAGGGCCTCCAGTTGCCATTGATACTCGGTAAGAGCACTGAAAGTAGAAATGGCGCCTGCGAACAGTTTGCTCTTATAGGAACCAGTTTCTACGATTAGATAGGGAATCCCGGCATCGTTCCAGAGGGAAAGCACCGAGCTCAGTTTCTTCAATAGAAAGCTGGCCTCCTCCTCCTGAACATCTCCGTCAAAGAACTGTTTGCACGGAGCAAAAATAAAATATAGAGCTGGATTAGAGCTTCGCCTTTCCTTTCGCCAGACAGTCCAGAACAGATCCAGGATCTGATAGGGCGTAAATGCCCGCTGGATCATAATAGAATTGAGCATCTCTTCTCCAGGCAGTTCCCGCCGCAAAGCCTCATCCATTAGCTGGAAGGCATTAAAACGAATGGAACAGTCTATGTTGAAAATGCGATAGCCACTCTGCCACAAATGCACCTGAAGAATATGGCTTAGCGGAAAAATAGGGGATGCCCCATAGAGAAGAGCAGGCGAACGACGATCCCAGAAATGCGTGGATTGCACCGATTCAACCAGTAGATGAGATTCCATACTGAGAGGCTCGGCAATACACCGTCTTTTGTAAAGCATATATATGACGGCATACAGAATTTCCTGCGAAGTTCCGTCCCGATCCCTGATTCAGCGCATCGATCATGCGACAACCCACCAGATTATGTCACATATCGTCCCTACAACAAGGCAGCCTATAGGCCCAGCCCATAGTGCCGCATCGCCCCCCTCCAATCGATGCAAATTGTACCCCATACGATTTTATCATACTTATGAGACAGTTCCTAGAGCAGGTCCGCACAATCGCAAGAAGTTCAGACCAGGGCCCCCTCTTCATCAAGCCGACCCGATCCGCCCCGGGCCCAATGCGGACCACT
>PBEB01000058.1 GCA_002717505.1 Leptospiraceae bacterium | reverse complement strand
CGTATCAGGTCAAGATTCTGAGAAATCTGTTCTGCAGTAAGCGCCGGGCTTTCGTATGCTCCGATGGGAAGCATATTTCGAATGGCATCTTCATGTCGTTCTGCAAAATGCAGCAACATGTCCTGCAATTCTGCATCAGATATAGGAAGATCCCTGGTATTCAGCCCGATTAGATGTACACCCGGGTCAGCGGGCTCGTTTCCATGGACCCGGGGCAGAACGAAATATACAGTGTGGCCTCGGGCCGCCACTTCGCGAGCCAATCCACGGCAAGCCATGCCAAGCCCACCGGTAATGGCCGGCGGGTACTCCCATCCAATCATTAATATCTTCAGCGGCTTCATTTATTCGTTTTTTTGATATGCGAAACAGGATTCGCGAGTAACCTGAGTCACGCTTGCATCAGCATTTTGTCAAATGAATTATGGTTTTCCAGCGGAAATGATCGATCAACGAAAGTTTGCATTGTTCTTATGTCGGAGAATGAAGGAGTACGAAAATGAAAGTACTGCCCGGTAGACCCTATCCCCTGGGTGCCACCTGGGATGGGGCCGGTGTTAACTTCGCCCTGTACTCGGAGAACGCGAAAAGTATTACACTGTGTCTGTTTGACCATGCCTCGGACACAGCCGAATCCTATTGCATTCCCATGCACGAAAGAACGGATTACGTATGGCATTGTTATGTTTCAGGACTTCGTCCGGGACAGCTATACGGGTACCGGGTAAATGGGCCCTATGCTCCCCATGAAGGACATAGGTTCAATCCTGCCAAGATTCTTCTAGATCCTTATGCCAGGGCTATTGGTCGGGACCTTACCTGGGATCCATCTCTGTATGGCTGGAAATTCCCTGATAAGCTGGAAACTGCGGACTACACCGACTCAGCCCCTTATGTTGCGCTGGGAGCGGTGGTGGATACGGCGTTCACCTGGGGAGATGACCGGCCTCCGGGGATTTCCTGGGAAGATACTGTGATTTACGAAGCCCACATCAAGGGCTTCACCATGCGACATCCAGAAGTGCCCCCGGACCTCAGAGGAACTTATCTGGGCTTTTGCAGCGAACCAGTAATCGATTATCTGAAATCTCTGGGCGTCACAGCTGTGGAGTTGTTGCCTGTGCATCATAGCATATCGGAGCATGCCCTGGTTCAGAAAAATCTCACCAATTACTGGGGTTACAACACTCTGGCATATTTTGCTCCATGCAGCCGTTACACTGTAGGACGCCGCGAGACGGATGCGATCTATGAGTTCAAAACCATGGTCCGCACTCTGCACCGTGCGGGTCTGGAAGTGATTCTGGATGTAGTCTACAATCATACGGCTGAGACCGACCATACCGGGCCCACTCTGAGTTTCCGGGGCATCGACAATCAAGCATACTATCGCCTGCAGCCCGATGCTCCCCATCTATTCCAGGATTTCACAGGCTGCGGAAATACTCTGAACATGAACAACCCCCGGGTGCTCCAGCTAATCATGGACTCCTTGCGGTACTGGGTTACAGAAATGCATGTGGATGGTTTTCGCTTCGATCTGGCCAGCGCCCTGGCCAGAGAACTGTTCGAAGTGGATCGTCTTGCATCTTTCTTTGACATTATCAGTCAGGATCCGGTGCTATCCCGGGTGAAGTTAATCGCAGAGCCCTGGGACCTGGGCGAAGGTGGATACCAGGTAGGCAACTTTCCCGGCCAGTGGGCGGAATGGAACGGCCAGTATCGGGATCAAATGCGCAGGTACTGGAACCTTGGGCAGGCCCGGGTGGCTACTATGGTGACTCGTTTTGCAGGATCATCGGATCTGTATGCTTCGGCAGGTAGAAAAACTTCAGCGAGCATCAATTACATTACAGCCCACGACGGATTTACTCTCCATGATCTGGTAACCTATGGCGAAAAGCACAATGAAAGTAATCTATGGGATAACAGGGACGGGCATGATGACAACCTGAGCAGTAACAATGGCGCCGAGGGCGAAACGGATGATTCTGCCGTTCAGGCTCGACGGATGCGAAAAAAAAAGGCTTTCCTGGCAACGTTACTCATGTCTCAGGGAGTTCCAATGTTGCTGGCCGGAGATGAGCGCGGACGCACGCAGCGAGGAAATAACAATGCCTACTGCCAGGACAATTCGATTAGCTATCTTGACTGGAAACTAGGCGAAGAGACGCAGGAACTTCTTGAGTGGACCCGAAAACTTATTGAGATTCGCAAGCGAAACGAAGTTCTGCGCAGGAAGAATTTTCTGTTTGGGTACGATCCGGGAGGATCTGAAATAAAGGATGTGTACTGGCTTGCCCCTTCCGGCGATGAGCTGGATGAGCGACAATGGCATGAGCGCGGAACTGCATTCTCTGTAGTCCTCCCTTCTGAATTCGGCCGCCGCGCCGATCTAAAGCGCATAATGGAAGGCAGAAGTCTGTTTATTTGTTTTAATCCGGAAAACCGTGAGCTGCGGTTTCGCATTCCTACATTGTTTCAGGCCAATTGGACCTGCGTACTATGCTCGGAAGGGAATTATTCTGATAATGGAGACTCTGGCATAGAGCATAGAGAGTTACCGCCCGGTGCCTGGTTTACTCTGGGAGCGGAAGGCATATGCATCTTTGAAGCGGAGGAAGGCTGGCTGGATCGCGAATTGGATCGTCAATCCAGGGAGCCCGAACTGCAGAAGCTGGCCGATGAAATCGGGATCCTGAGAACCTTCACCGATCTAACTGGAAAAACGCACTATCTGGAAGGGCTACGACTGGAAAAAATCATTCGCGAACTTCTGCCAAACGTTCCGGAAGGATTTAAGCCAGATGAAGTGAGGCTGGATCTAAAGCGCCAGAACTGGAACGATGCGCTGGACTCCTGCATTGTCTGTTTTGAAAGCGAGCTGGACACGGAAGAAGGCTTTGTGCAAGTTCGACTGCCTGAAGAGGACGGGGATGGACATGCTTTAACCATCATGTATGAAAATGGCGAAAGCTTTCGTCATCTTCCGCTGGAAGAACGATGGAAGCAGGGCTCGACGGTCCTGGATGATATTCGTTACTTTGCCTACCATATTCCTTTGCCCGGCGATCTAAAACCTGGCTATTACATATTGGAACTTCTAAAAGACGGTATCGCTGCAGATCGAGGTTCGCTGGTCATCAGCCCCGACAGCTGCTACGTTTCTTCAGTGGATGGAGCCGAACTCAATTCCCGGGCCAGCCATGAAGGGAAAATGGGACATGATCCGATTCTCGGCCATTCTTTCGATGATGGTATGCGCACTACAGGAGTGACGTTGCAGCTGTATTCTATTCATTCCTCGCGCAGCCTTGGAGCAGGGGATTTTCATGATCTTCTGGACCTGGGTCATCAGCTGGCCGGGGATGGATATCATGTACTGGGTCTATCGCCCCTGCATGCTCTGTTTCTCAATCATCCTGAGCTCAGAAGCCCCTATTATCCTTCCACTCGTAAAGAGATTCATCCATTCTATATTGGGCCGGCTCTTCTGCCCGAATGGCGGTCCGTTCCCGAAGGCGAACGCTTATTGAAAGAAGCGGCTTTCTTGCCGGAGGACTATCGCATCGACTATCCCCGCTCTATGAAAGCCAGGCTCGAACTGCTAGAGCATGCTTACCATGCATTTCAGACTTCCGGAGATCCAGAAGTAATCCATAGAAAAGACCGCATGCAGACGTATCTGAGGCAGAATCCTGAAGTGCACGAGCATGCTCTGTTTGAATTGTTGCAAGAGATCGATACCTCTGGCACTCAAGAAGAGATTTTATGGAAGGCCGGCAAGACGGACAATGAAATTCGCCAGAAGTACGCTGGCAGACTGGGTTTCTATGAGTACCTTTTCTGGGCCGCTCGTGATCAGTTTGATCGAGTTTGCGCTGAACTGGCAGAAAAGGGTCTGCGACTCTATACGGATGTGGCTGTAGGTGTGGCCACCGATGGAGCCGATCATCGCACGAATCCGGATCTGTACGCGAAAAAAGCAAGGGCTGGAGCCCCGCCCGATGTTTTCGCGCCCATGGGACAGGACTGGGGCATAGGTGTCTGGAATCCGCTAGCGCTGAAGCGAAAGGCCTTTCGTCCGTTTCGAGACCTGCTTCGATCGAATATGATAACGGACGGCTATATTCGCCTGGATCATGTGATGTGGCTGTTCCGACTTTTCTGGGTGCATCCGGATGCAGGAACCTATGTATATTATCCTTACAGAGAATTGACGGCTTTTCTCTGTCTTGAAAGTCATTTGCATCGGTGTACTGTCATCGGCGAAGACCTGGGTACCGTTCCCGATGAAATCGAAGACATTCTGCGTAAACGTCATATGCTCTCCTGGAAGGTCTTGTTTTTTGAACGAAATCAGGATGGTTCGCTCAGCAGTACCGAAGAGTATCCTCCTCTTTCTGTGGCCACCTTGAATACTCATGACCTGCCTACCTGGAATGGCTACTGGTTGGGAGCCGATATTTTGGATCGCAAGGACTGTAAACGATTTCGCAGCGAAGAAGACGCTTTGAATGCGCTGGAGGAGCGAAAGACAGATAGAAACCACATTTTACGATACCTGGCAGACAATAAGCTTCTCGGTTCGGATCTGGATTCCCTTCCAGAACTGGCTCAGCGGGCCGCAGACTATTCTATGGGAGAAGGGGAAGCTCCGCCGGATTCCGAACTGCTGGAGCTCTCCGTATCTATCCACCGGGCCCTGGCTCGAAGCTCTTCTCGTCTGGTGCTGGTTTCGATGAACGATCTCACGGGAGACCTTCATCAGCCAAACATGCCAGGCACAGTGGATGAATATCCGAACTGGAAAATCCTCAGTCCCCAATCTATTGAAGATCTGCAGTCGGGCTCCTATTACAGAGCGATTACGGAGGCGGTATTTCAGGAAAGACCAGGAGCCATCCAGTAAAAACCGGATCGTAGAAATGCTGTAACGCCGGGGTAACAGGTTGAAGCCATTTTCTCTGTATGTATGCAGAACCAATGGCATTCTTCCATTTCCGGGTCCGGATCTATCATCGTGGAAAATTCTTCCGGGCCTATCTGCTATCTTTGAGCGAAACCGGAGCTCTTTTTGCCCTGGACAGTCAGGAGTATCTGCAGGTGGATTCCAGCCGTAGCATCCGCGGCAGCGTAGATTCCCGACATGGCACGGAGCTAGAATTCAAAGGAAAGATCATCAGAAAAGAGGGGCTGGAAGTCAGGGGTCAGTTTTTCTATACTGTGTCCGTGGAGTTTGAAGTGCCGCGAATCCTTAGCGATGTACTGCTGGCTACAACCCTGTCTTTGCATCAGGACCAGGATTTCGCCTGACCGGGGCACATCCTTTTTATGGATTGGGTTTCCGGTTTCCGCTAGCGATGCAGGCTCCTTGCTGCCGTAGGTTTTCGTATCCGGGGGTATTTCTGCATTGGGGCAGTGTCAATGGGTCTGGGTTCGGGCCGCTATCGTGGCGCTCTGGAAATGCCTTGCTCTGGCAGGAGGACCCGGCATCGTCAGGCCATGAAGTTCAATCCGCTGAGTCCTGATGCAACCATGTATCATATATTCCGCGAATCCGCCGGCCGACATACCAACCTGATATGCCAGCGATTCAGGGATGAGAAAGGCGACCTTCAAAGTATCACTTACCATGAATTTTACGAAGAGCTAAGCGGCATTGCTGCTGGCCTCCTGGCGCTGAATCTAGAGAAAGGGGATCGTGCTGCACTTATCGCCGATGTAGGCCCCAGGTGGCTTCGCATTTGCGGCGCTCTAAACTCCGTGGGTATGGTGGATGTGCCCCGGGGAACAGATGCGACAGCAGAGGATCTTAAATACATCCTGGATCATTCCGAGGCGAAAGCCGTGTTTTTGCAGAATCGCACGGCGTACGAAAAACTGAAGGATTCGCTCCAGGATCTGTCCGGGTTAAAATACATCTTCTTCTTTGAAAAAGAGTCGAATCTGGACATACCTGCCGAAGTCGCGGCCCTTTCGCTGGAGGAACTGCAGGAAAAAGGAAGACAACATCTGGATGGAAATCCAGGGGCGGTAGACAAAGAAGGGGCTGGCGTGGTGCCCCAGGATCTGGCTACAATCATCTATACTTCCGGAACCACTGGAACGCCCAAAGGAGTCATGCTCAATCATTCTAACCTGGCCTGGGAAGCCAGAACCATCCTGCACATTTTGGCCGAGCAGGGCACACCTTATACCAGCGATGATCGTTCCCTGGGATTCTTGCCCCCATGGCATATTGGCGAAAGGATGTGGGAAACCGTGCTGTATCATTGTGGCTCCAGTATTGCATTTACTTCTATTACCAGCCTTTCCAGAGATATGCAGGAGGTAAGACCAACGGTTCTGTTTTCTGTGCCGCGAGTATGGGAAGCGATGTACAACAAAATCCTGGAAACGGTCCGCCAGGCATCACCCGGCCGGCAAAAGGTATTCTTTTTCTTTCGCAAGGTGGCTTTGAGTTTTCGCTTTCACTGGGATCGTATGCGAGGCAAAACCTACCATACTCGGGCGGTTCCTGGAATTCTGGTTTTGCTTGAACGACTTTTCTCTCTGGTCATCGTACTTCTAACCTGGCCGGTGTTTCTGCTTTCCAGGCTGGCATTTAAAAAGATAAAGGGAGTGCTGGGTGGAGAGATTCGATATGCGGTATCCGGTGCAGGTGCTCTGCCGGAGCATATCGACCGATTGTTTGCCGCCATTGGAATTCCCATATTTGAAGTCTATGGAATGACCGAAACGTCCGCAGTATCCGTGGCTCGCCTGGGTAGGGACTTTGTCATCGGCACTGTAGGCAAACCAGTGGCAGGCATTCAGGTAAAACTTCTGGATAGCCAGGGCAATGAGGTTAAAAAGCCGGGCGTGAAAGGAGTCTGTTATCACAAAGGGCCGCATATTATGCAGGGCTATTATAAGGATGAAGAGAAGACCCGTGCCGCTTTGAAAGATGGATGGCTGGATTCTGGAGATCTGCTGATATGGACCAGGGAAGGACTTCTTAAGTTCGCCGGCAGGGCCAAAGATACCATCGTCTTGATGGGTGGTGAAAACATAGAACCGGAGCCTCTGGAATTCGCTCTAAGTCAGAGTCCATTGATCCATCAGGTGATGGTGGTGGGCCAGGACAAGAAGTTTCTGGGAGCGTTGATTGTTCCTGATCATACGGGACTCGAGAATCAGCTGAAAGCCATGAATTTGCAGGGCGCTATAGATCCAGATTACTACAATCTGAACGAAGACATAGTGAAGCTGTACCGTAGAGAAGTCCGAAGCAGAGTTGCCTCTGATACCGGGTTCAAAAGCTTTGAGCGAATCGGAGTCTTTTATCTTCTGCCAGAACCATTCGAGCCCGGAGTGGAGTTGACTCAAACCTTGAAAGTACGACGGAATATAGTTACCGAAAAATACGAACATGAAATTCAAAACATGTACAGACAGATGGGCGGAAAGATATGATGGAAACTAAAGGTAGTAAATCATATTCGAAAAGCATCCTGGCCGTTGTATGCGTCCCGGCCCTGGTTATTGTTGCCGTGGGAATTCTATACGGTTCCCCCTGGCAGGAGCAAGACCCCAACAGGATTCAGCCGCTCAGCCTACAGGAGCTACGGGATCTTCCTCAGGGAGACATCGAAGACTTTCGCTCCTCGTTCAGTCATGTTGTAGTGCGTAAAGAAGGTACCAATCTTGTTTTATACTTCAAGCGAGGTGGTTCTCTTTATAAAGAAACTGAGATCGATCTTTCGCGTCCGGAAAGATTGGTTTTGGCCTACGGAGAGCTTGCACCCGCGGCTCTGCTTTATGCGAAACAGCACCGGCGTTTCCTGCTTCTTGGACTGGGTGGGGGAGCATTGAGCAATTATTTCCATCGCTTTATGCCAGATCTGTACATCGATGGCGTAGAGATTGACGGAGGAGTGGCAGCCATGGCTGTGCGGTACTTTCGCACAGATCCGGGTGTAAACTACGATATTCATGTGGATGATGCGCGAAGATTTGTGCAGCAAACTCCTCACAAATATGACCTGGTAATGGGAGATGCCTATGGTGGTGGCTACATTCCCGAGCATCTGATTACGCTTGAATTCTATAAAGAGGTAAAATCGATACTCAATCCGGGTGGTGTGCTATTTTTGAATATCTATGACGATGAAGTCCATGAGCGAAGCGTAGTAACCCTGAGAAAAATATTCGACCACACCCATACCTACCATAGCTTCTCCAATGCCAGCCGTATCCTTATCGCATTCGATGGGAGAGATCCGGGAAAGGAGGAATTGCTAGAGAGGGCGCTCCGACTGCAGAAGAAGTATGGATTTTATCATGACCTCACAGATCTGCTAAAGCATAGAAGAGTGGATAAGCCCAAATCAGGTCTGAAGCCCTATCGGGATGAATAATTGCCTGCCAGACTACTGATGCTGAGCAGAATAGAGCTCCCCGGAACAGCTCCGTTTCTCGGCAGCCTGAATCATCTTCGCCAGTTTAACAGGTTGTTTCCACGGAATAAAATGATCCTGGTTCGAAAGAACTTGAATGCAGACCAGGCTGGACCGAGATCCCGGTAAATCATAGATATAATTCACATTCTCTACCGGTACCAGTCCATCATCGCTTCCGTGCATTACATATATGGGCGGCAAAGCATCCGGTTCTGCTGACTGGATTTCTCTTTTCTGAGCTTGCAGTTGATTTCGTAGCGGTAGCATTTCATCGTTGGAACGAACCAGTGCACCCGGAATCATAAACTCCAAAACCGAAGTAAGATAATTGTACCAGCGCAACTCTTCCAGTTCTGGATCAACGCTGGCACCCAGCAGTATCAGAGCACGTACATGCCGGGAGTTCCGCAGGCCAAGTTCCAGAGCGATGGGACCGCCATAGGAATGCCCTACAACAAGAGCCGGCTGGTTGGAAAAATGATCAAGCACCGCGCGAGCAGCCCCGGCCTGCTCTTTTAGATCGGGAAGTGATTCCAGCGGTTTGGTATTTCCGAATCCAGGGCGATCAAAAAAGATCAGTCGGAACTCTGGAAGACCTTCAATCACATCCAGATAATTGTCCCAGCTGCCCGGTGAGCCATGGATAAAGAGAACAGGTGTTCCATCCCGGGGCCCCACCGCCAGGGCTTCCAGAGTATATTCTTCGTAAGGAATTCTGGCCTGCTCAACGTTTCGATGGTCCAGAGCGGCTTGAATCTGCTGTTGGCTTCGCTGAAAATCCACGCATCCCCAGAGCGGAAGGCAAAGTGAAAATAGCAGGCCGATACGTCCCAGGCACTGGTTCAGGCCAGGAGAGGCGCCCGGCCCGGATGCGGTTCGAAGGGGTGGCGAAGAATGATATGCGAAGTAGTCAGTACACTTCCTGGTTCCAGATAGTTTTTTCCTTCCATTCCTGTTTGGTCTGGTCCCAGCTATCCGGTCCCACGATGTCGCGAAATACATCTTCAATTCCTTTTTCCATTCCTTTGATGCCACATATGTAGATCAGAAATTTTCCGCGCTTCAATGCTTCTTCTACCGGACCGGGTTCCAGACGAAAGCGATCTTGAACATGCATCTTCTTTTTCGGATCCTGCCTGGACAGTGCTGAGTGAATGACATTTTTAGAATCGGCCAGATTTCCCAGATCGTTATTCAGATCATTGTAGTATACATGGTCCTCCATGCGACGGCTACCGTAATACAGGACTATATTGGAGCGTTCTTCTGCTGGAAGACCGGATAGACGCATAAAAAATGCGCGAAAGGGAGCAATTCCTGTGCCCGCTGCGAACAGGAGCAGGTCAACTTCTGGGTCCCGGGGCATTACGAATCGTTTTCCGTTAGGTCCGGAAATCTTGACCTTGTCTCCGGGCTTAACGTCGCACAGGTAGTTCGAACAAAGACCATAGAAAGTGTCCTGTCCTTCCTCAAAGACGACTCTTTTGACGCAAAGAGCTACATGAGATGGATTTTCCGGCTCGCCCATGGCCGGACTGGCGATGGAGTACAGTCTTACCCGATTCGGTTTGCCACGTTCGTCTTCCCCCGGCGCAATAACGCCCATAGATTGCCCTTCCAGGTAGCGGTAGTCTGTACCTTTCAGATCTAATACAATGTGGCGAATCTCTTCGGAATAGTTCTCGGGGGTTAGCCTGGTGTTCTCAATCACCGTTACCTCAACAGGCGATGAAGGTTTATAGAGCATGGGAGGCGCTTCCAGACGTTCTAGCGGGTTGAGATTGGTAACCGGTTCCATGAGAACGGACTATTCTATGGAATTGCCTGTCGGTCAAGTAATCCCTCCAATTTTGATTGAAATTCGCAGGCCCCCTTCGATTGTGCAGTCAGATGATTCAGGTATCCGGTCTAAAGCGTTCCTTTGGAAGCTTTGTTGCAGTGCGGAATGTTTCTTTCGAAATTCAGCCTGGCCGCGGAGTTGTGGGTTTGCTTGGGCCAAACGGCGCAGGCAAGACCACTACAATGCGTATGCTGGCCGGTTATCTCCGCCCGGATGAAGGCAGCATTACGGTGGCCGGCATTGAAGCTAACTCTGAAGACCACCGACTGAGCATCAAAGGTCAGCTGGGCTATCTCCCGGAGAATAATCCATTGTACCCGGAAATGCTGGTTTCTGAATATCTGGAATTCATGGGTCGATGTCGTGGCATGGAAGGGGCGCCCCTTCAGGAAGCTGGCCGCCGAATGATTCAGGAGCTGGAACTGGGATCGCATTTTTATACTCCCATAGGCCTGCTTTCCCGGGGCTTTCGTCAGAGAGTTGGACTGGCCGGAGCTCTAATCCATGATCCTTCTGTAATCATTCTGGATGAACCCACCGGCGGCCTGGATCCCAATCAGATCGAGCATATTCGCAGCCTCATTCGTAAGCTAGCCGAACACCGCACAGTCCTCCTTTCTACTCATATCCTGCAGGAGGTGGAAGACATTTGCGAACGGGTCATCATCATTCATGGCGGCGAGGTAGTGGCAGACCAGCCAACCCAAGAATTAAAACGAAGCGAATCTATACAGGTACTTCTAAAAAAGGAAAATGCCTCTATTCAATCCATGTACCGAGAATTGAGTGAGCTTTCCGGAATACAGTCCGTGCTGTTTGCAGGGCAAAAGGCAACATCGCCGGAAAACCCCGGGCATCTGGGGGAAGCGTCGGATGACGATTCCCAGGCATTGAAGGCCATGGAACAGGACTCCAATGAAGTTTCGCGGTCCGACACGGAAGGCCAGCAAGGGGACTTCCACTCTGTGGAATTGCAGTATAATGCAAGTCCGGAAGCGCTCTTACCTCAACTTCTTCAAAAGGGCTACGTCATCCGCTCCTATTCGCCGGGTCGTCGCAGCCTGCAGGAGATCTTTCAGGAGCTAACACATAGGTGATGAGAAATATTTACCTCCGAGAGATTCAAAACTATTTCAATACCCCCATTGGATACGTATTCGCCGTTACGGCACTTTTCTTTAACTTTCTTTTCTTCTTTACAGGGTTCTTTCATATCCCTGCCTTCTGGGAAGCCAAAGTTGCCAGTGTCCGATCCTACATGGATCTATTGCCTCTAACTTTCATTTTAATGGTGCCGGCCGTCAGTATGCGAATCTGGGCAGAGGAATACAAAACCGGAACTATCGAACTTCTTTCCACACTGCCTTTACGAACCGAAGCAATGGTTCTGGGCAAGTTTCTGGCCGCCTGGACTTTCGTCTGCGGTCTGGTGCTGGCCTCGTTACCCCTTACATTCGGGATCTGGTGGATCGGTCATCTGGACTGGGGAAGTACCATTGCTCTGTACATGGGTTCGCTCTTGATGGCCGGCGCTTATGTGGCCCTGGGGATGTTAATCAGCGCATTTACCAGAGAACAGATCGTTGCCTTTATTCTGATTTTTTTTATCAGTCTGTTAATTTACCTGGCAAACTTCTATGTGGTTACGCGACATCTTCCTCCGGTTCTCGGTAACATTGTCTCGTTCTTTACCCTTAGCTCCCATTTAAACAGCTTTGCCAGAGGTGTCATAGATCTGGGGGATACAATTTATTTCCTTTCATTTACGATACTGATGCTCGCTGCCAATGTTCAAGTTCTGAGGAGTCGAACATGAACGGATTTCTGCAGAAATTAAAGAGTCTTTTTCAGCGATGGAATCATGATTCAAGGTTCATTGCAATCAATGCCATTCTAGCTTTCGTACTCCTGAATCTTGTGGCTTCGCAGGCTTTCGTTCGATGGGACCTGACCCGGGATCAGGTGAATTCCTTGAGCGAAAGTTCCCATCAGGTATTTTCTGAGCTAAAACAAAATGTCATAGTAGAAGCCTACATTAGCAGGGATGTTCCCGGAGAGATCCAGGCAATTCTCGATCCTATCATCGCTCAGTTGCAGCAAATGGACCGTGTGGGAGGCTCCCGGTTACAGGTTCGTATTTATGACCCCAGCACCGAAGAGCTAAAGGACAGAGCTACGTCCCGTGGAATCACAGGTCAGCCAGTGGGCCAATCCACAATGGAAGAAACCAGTGTTCGGCAGGGATACTTTGGAATCTATTTTCAATCCGGGGAGAAGTCGGCGCTTCTGGAACTGGCGCAGGGCGGTGCTCTCATCGAAAATTTCGAGTATGCATTTCTTCGCAGACTCAAGGATCTAGTAGAAGAGCCGGGGCCCAGCGGAATTGGATTCTTTAATGCCCCGGGAACAGCTCAGACCTACCGACCGCGAAGCCTGGAAGAATATGGCAAAGATAACATCTACTGGTTTCGCATGCTTTCCGAGAACGATATGGGCCCCTGGATGGATGTCGTGGCAGGACAATCTATTCCGGATGATGTGGAAACCCTGATCATTGTGGGTCTTCCCGAGCTTTCTGCCGTAGATCAATTCTTTCTGGATCAATTCCTCCTGCGGGGCGGGAATCTCATTTTCATGGCCTCACCATTTGACTTTTCGCTTCAGAGCGGCGGTCCCATGGCTCAGCTTCGTATGGGAACCGCCGGCACAGCCCAGATTTCCGAAAGGCTTCCCCCCCTCAACACCTGGTTGGAAAAATATGGACTGCAGATTCTAAGCGAAATCCTGTTCGAGCCCATTCTGGCCGCCCCTGAAATGGATATCCAGGGGCAGTATATGGTGGAATACAGAAATCCGTCCTGGGCCGTCTACTCTCATCAATCTGGGAACCTTAACGAAGAACATGTTCTGACGCAGAATGCAGTGCAGATCATCCTGCCATGGACCGGATCTCTGGAAGTTCAACCCAACAGACAGCCCCAGGTGGAGTATTCCGTACTGATCAAAAGTTCCGATCAGGCTATTGTAGCCGAAAGCCATTCGCTGGATCTGCGAAACATGCAAGAGATCGGGCGATCCACCGAGGATCAGTACATATCATCTCCACGTGCGATGATGGCCATGGCAACGGGCAACTTCTTCAGTGCGTTCAGCGATGAGGAAGTACAAAAGCTGATCGAGGAAGCGAAGGCCGGGCTTTCGGCAGGGGAGGTTCGCCGCCTGGATGAATTGAATGCACGGAGGCTGAAGGTCCAGACGGATGGCACCAATTCCACTATCCTTATGGTTCCCACTGCGTACATGGTTTCCGATGTATTTCTTACTAACGAATCCAACGCACGAATTTTTCAGGTAAATATGGCTTTCTTGAGTTCTGCTCTGGAATCCCTGCAAGGTGATAGCGATCTGGTGGCAGCCCGGCTTCGCACGCGCGGTGTAGACTACATTGAAGGGCCTCCATCCTGGTTCACCTATCTTATTCCTTCGGAGAAAGGCTTTCAGGTGGTTTTTCAGTGGTTTCACATCCTTCTGGTGCCATTGATTCTGGGAATCTATGGCTTGATTCGTTTGAATCGCAGAAATCAGAAGCGAGGAATTGTCGATGACTGATTCCACCGTTAATAGCGAGCAACGGACAATGAGTAAATCCGAATCATCCTTGTTAGCCAGACTGCAAAAGCTGGCCTCATTACTTCGAAAGAATCCGGGTTTTTCGCTGATGGGACTGAATGTTTCGCTGCTTCTGGCAGCCTTTCTTGTCTTTGATCCCTTTGGCTGGATTCGCACCTCCTATCTGGACGCTGAACCGTTGCTCCGCGTGGCGCCTGCAAGGATCGATGTAATTGAGGTTCGGGATCTTTCCGTAGAGGGACAGGCGGGTTTTTCTATCCAGCGATCGGATGCTGTGGCTGTAAAAGAGGAGCGCCCGGAGAATGGAGTGGAGCCCTCGGAGGAGCAGAAGCTAATCGATTCTGTGCAGGGCTTTCAATGGAACTTGAAAACCGAAGCGGGGGAAGTTGGTTATGCCGATGTGCAGCGGTTGGCACGACTTCTCTATTCTTTGCAGCGAAGCAGGAAATACTACGAGCTGGATAACGATACGTCTGCGCTCAAGGAATATAATCTGGAGCATGGTCTGGAGATCAATGTCATCCTGGATGATGGAAGTAGAAGTGAGATCCTGGTAGGGCGTTCCAGTATTCGCGGAAATGAATCCTATGTACTCGTGGACGATTCTATATACCTTGTACAGGAAAACCTTCGTCGAGACCTGGGGGCTGGAAATGCAGAATACTTTCGCAATCGTCAGATGATCCCCATTCAGGGCAGGGACTCTGTTACCAGGTTAAACGTTCGTTTCAAGAATCCGACGCTGGCCGGCTATCGAAATGTGGAGTTGGCTCGTGCAGGCGGGGACTGGAGAATGCTCCAGCCAGAGGTTGGATCGGTAAGACCCACCGAGATGAATCTGCTACTGGACGACCTGCTGGATATTCGAGCGCGGGAATTCCTGGATGAAGTGCCTCCAAGACTGGACAATAAACAGGCCATGGAACTTTCGCTGGTGTATCGCAGTTCAATGGGAAGTCCCGGCACCTTCACGCTGGAAGTTCTGGGAAAAAAGAGCTACGATAGTTATCTATTTCGCACCGAAGATGGCCAGCTATTCGAAGGCAATAGTTTGTATATCGAAAAGTTACTGGCTCCGGAACAATCCTTGTTAGATCGCGGCGAAGAACCCATGGATTTCAGAATGCCTTGAGATCGCGGCGAAGAACCCATGGATTTCAGAATGCCTTGAGATCGCGGCGAAGAACCCACGGATTCCAGAATGCCGTGAGATCGCGGCGAAGAACCCACGGATTCCAGAATGCCGTGAGACTCCGGAGAAGACCTCAGGGATTCCAGAATGCCTTGAGATCGCGGAGATTAACCCACGGATTCCAGAATGCCTTGAGATTCCGGAGAAGACCCCAGGGATACCATAGTGCCTTGAGATCGCGCATTCTAGTGGGCCGTGCGTAACTCTTTCATCAAGCCTGCCTTCGCCGCTGAATCCAACCATTGGCCCGGACTGAGCTCATGGCAGTCAATAGCGATGAGCATTTCTAATCCCAGGTCCGACTAATCGGAAGCGATAACCAGTTCCACGGGAGTACTGTGGCTGAGGTTATCGCTTACCGGGCATCGGTTTTCTATGGTTTTCAGCCACTCTTTCAAAGTTTCCTGATCTGCATCCGAATCTGGTTGAATCTTGACACGAATGTTTTTGTATCCGGCTCTTTCTTTCATGGAAGCGCCGGAAAAACGCCCTGGATTCAGGTTTCCTTCTAACTCCATGGAGACGCCGCGTAATTCGAAACCCATTTCCCGAGCCACCAGGTGTCCCATAACATTTAGACAGCCAGAAAGAGCGGCAAGCTCATATTCCACTGGATTGGGGCCGGCATCGGTTCCGCCCAGCGATTCAGGTTCATCGATAATCAGCTTGAAATTCCTGGCCTCCACTACCGTGCGAGTGGCGCTTTCGCTTTTTGCCGAGATTTGAAATTGTAGGTCTGCCATAAGGTCCTCGGTATTGCATAACCAAAAGTGAGTCAATTTCTTATTGGATCTGTAAAATGCGAAGATCAGTGTTCTGTAGCAACCTGGCGAATGAGATGGACCATTCGATCCTTAGTATAAAGCGGCCCGCGAAGAGTCTTCAAAAAGCGGAAGGGTGCGCTAATAATCGGACCTGCAATGCACGGAGTTCCGCGATCCCTGGACCTGGGATGCGGGGAAAGACAGGAGTCACTCAGGACGAAGGCCTGCTCCAGGAGAGGAGGATCAAGTCCGCAGACCACCTCGGCGGTTCTTGTAATCTTCGCTTTCAAAATAGGCGAAGGGTTTTCCATCTTTCAGACATACAAAGGTGATGGAGCAGTTAATAATTTCATCCTTTCGATCGCTGAGCGGATCGTGGACAAAGGCCCTGGTCTGAACAGTAATGGAGCTTCGACCTATCTCTGCAGTTCTGCAATAGAAGACCACAGCCTCGCCGCTTCGGGCCGGCGACTTGAACTTAACGTTTTCCATTCCTGCGGTTACAAAGTTGGTATAACCGATGCTTTCCATAATGTAGAGTGCGGAGGATTCATCTAGCCAGGCAAGCATAGTACCTCCGTAAAGATTTCCATGATAATTCAGATCCTTTTCCATGACCAGATGTCGAGTGACAATATGGAATCCTTCCAGCTCTTGATTTGCTTGTTTCTCTGTCATAGTTGTTCCCGAATCATGCGATCCTTATTTCGGCATTTTCGGCGTTGTTGCCCGGGGAAATGATTCAGAGGCCAGGGCCTATCTTGACAGATTCTTCAGCGGGGCTTCTGAATCTGGCGCAGCCTCGGACTCTGTACTTTTCAATGCCTGATGAATCTTTTTGGCCAGCTTTTCGCCAATGCCAGGCACTTCCATCAATTCTTCGATGCTTGCATCCCCAATTTTTCGGTCATCAAAATGCTTGAGCATTGCACGGATTCTCTGCTGACCAATATCTGGAATTGAGGTCTCCAGGATTTTCAGCTGAGCCTTGTTGCTCCGAATTCTCTGATGCGAAATGCCAAACCTATGTGCCTCATCGCGTAAATGCCTGAGTATGCGCATTCCGGCTGAGTTCTTATCGAAGCTTAAAGGGACGGGCCTTCCTGGAAGATAGATTTCCTCGCGCTTCTTGGCAAGGCCTACCATGGGTAGGTCTTCCTGACCCAGGGAAGCTGCGGCTTCGCATGCTGCCTGAAGCTGGGTGCTACCTCCGTCGATGACAATCAAATCTGGCATTTTGCCGTCTTCATTGATCAATCTCTGGATTCTACGGGCGATTACCTCACGCATGGAGGCAGGATCATCAATACCTTCCACTGACTTGATAATATATCTCCTGTACCCTGCCTTTCTTGGTTGGCCATTTTCGAACTGGACTCCGGCGGCTACAGTCTGACGGCCCTGGAAATGGGAAATATCATAGCATTCAATTATCTCCGGGGCTGCATCCAGTCCGAGAAACTCTTTGATTTCTTCCAGTCCGCTTCGCCTGTCTTTACTTCTAACTTTGATTACCTGTTCTTTCAGAAGCAGTTCTGCATTTTTTCGTGCCATCTCAAGCACAGTAACCGAAGCTCCTCTTTGAGGATGACGCAGTCGCACCTTGCGATCGCTGGTCTTGCTCAGGTATTCCTCCAGAATGGAACGTTCCTGGTGATCCATTCTATGAGACATTAAGATTCGAGGTGGAATGGATTGGTTGGAAAGATAATACTCGCGAATAAATGATTGCAGTAGATCATCTTCGTCGGCGGCTTCCAATCCTGTTAAAGGAAAGGCCTTCCTCCCTGTTAGATTTCCCTGCCTGTATTCGAAGACCACCGCCTGTCCATAGGATTCATCCCGGGCTACTGCGATGACATCCTCATCGCCAGCCCCTGGTCTGGACACAGTCTGTCTTTCCTGAAATCTTCGTAATGAACTCAGAATATCTCTGTAGATGGCTGCTCTTTCGAACTGCATTTCCTGGCTGAACTGATCCATTCGTTTCTTTACCAGTTCTTCTAGAAGCTCATGCTTGCCTTCCAGAAAGAGGATCAGTTCATCTACTATCTTCTTATACTCTTCTTCCGGTACAGTGCCCTGACACGGTGCCAGGCAACGATTGATATGGAAGTTCATGCAGGGCCGCCGAGGTCTGGAAAGAGGAAGCTTCTGACGTACTTTGCGAATGGGAAATGTTTTATGAATCAAATCAAGAATATGACGCGCAGCTCGAACGTCAGTATAGGGACCAAAGTAGCGATTGCCATCTTTTCGTACAGATCTGGTTAGATAGATTCGCGGAAAGGGCTCCGAAGTAGAAACACACAGGTAGGGGAAGCGCTTATCATCCTTCAGCCGCACATTGAACCTGGGCTTATGTTTCTTGACCAGAGTGTCTTCCAGGATCAGAGCCTCTGCGGACGTTTCAGTTGTGATCCATTCCAGATCGCGCACCTTCTGCATGAGCATCGCAGTCTTTATAGTTTCTGGCTTGAGATAGTTGCGAAGTCGGGTGCGTAACCGGTCTGCCTTTCCTACATACAGGATCTCCCCCGCCGCATCCTTCCATATGTAACAACCAGGGTCCTGGGGGGCCCCGCTGACTTTCTGCTGAACGGATTCTTTTCGATCCATATTTGCAAATAGCCAGGCCTGCCTCCCTGCATCCAGTTAAAAAGGGGAAAACACTTTGCATCAGGCCTGGCGAATTGAATCTGAGTCTATGGTGGCAAGGACTGATTTCTCTCGCCGATACCAGGGCTCCTCAGGGATCCAGGAGCTGATGGTGGATCTGGACTTGGCTCTGAGCGGCCCGAAAAAGATGCTAATGCTGGGCGGGGGCAATCCCGGTCGGATTCCAGAAATGGAGGAGTTCTTTCGAAAGGAAATGGAAGACCTCATGCAGGATGCCGACCGGTTTGAAAGAGCGCTGGGTATCTATGATCATCCCGGAGGGAATGTTCCGTTTCGTCGGGCTATCGCTGATCTGCTGCGCCAGGATTGTGGTTGGGATGTGGCTCCGGAGAACATTGCGCTGACTCAGGGTAGTCAGAATGCCTTTTTCCTGCTTATGAATCTCCTGGGAGGAAAACGCGAAGACGGTTCTATGGCCAGTATCGTTTTTCCCATGAGTCCTGAATACATCGGATACGAAGATGTAGGGATTCAGTCGGGCACGCTGAAATCCTTTCTGCCAAAGGTTCGCCTCCTGGAAGACAATTCCTTTCGCTATGAAATCGACTTTGATGGCCTTCAAATCGATGACTCCACCGGTGCGGTTTGTCTTTCAAGACCCTGTAATCCCACCGGTAACAATGTTTCCGATGAGGAGTTGGAACGATTGTACAATGTATGCTCGGAGAGACAGGTACCTCTGCTCATCGACGCTGCTTATGGTCTTCCATTTCCCGGAATCGTATTCGATGACAGTACCCCATTTTACAGGGAAGGCTGCATTGTGATTCTCAGTCTTTCCAAGCTTGGCCTTCCGGGTCTTCGCACGGGCATCGTAGTTGCGCCTCCAGACATGGTTGCACAAATCGAAAAGTTGAACTCAATCTTCAATCTCAGCTGTGGCGGTATGGGTCCCGCTCTGGTGCGAAAAAGTATTGAAACCGGAACACTGCTAAAACAGTGCCGAAATATCCTGCAGCCACACTATCGTAAGGCAAGAGATCTTGCTGTACGGAAGTTAAAGCTTGGTCTCGGGAACTGCGGTCTGCGAGTCCATGAATCCGGAGGGGCTTTCTTTCTATGGCTCTGGTTCGATGCATCCATTTCCACTACAGTGCTCTATCAGAAACTGAAGGAAGCCGGAGTCATTGTTGTTCCCGGAAAGTATTACTTTCCGGGACTGGAGGACGAATTTGATCACCGCGATCGTTGTATTCGACTGAGTTTTTCGCAGGATCTTCAGACTATAGAGGAAGGGATTGATACGCTGATTCGCGTGACGAAGCGAGAACTGGAAGGCATTTCATGAGCAAGACGGAAGAAGTAATGGAGAAGATTCTTGAGCTTCATGTAAGGCATGAGCTTGAACTGTATCGGGCCGGCAACCGAAGACAGGCCATTGAGTCCGAGCTGCAAAGAACATTCAGAAGCGAGGCCGCACTGGACCTGGGACAGGCAATATCGGCAGAGCAATTCCAGGATTTGAACTGGATGCTGGTCAGACTCGGATTGCGAAGCGCTGGATCAGAAATGGTGAAGAAACGGCTTTTCGTGGAGATACTGGAGCAGAAACCTGAAGTGTTCAAGTTCAGCCTGGATAGAATGATATCTGGCGACCGAGCGAAGCAGGCAATTCAGGCTTCCTTGAAGTTGGAGAATCTGCGAAAAGAGCTGATTCGAACGGCGGTTTACAATCCTTTCTTCGCGCAGTTCCTTTCGGATGTACTCTATAATGGCATCAAGGGCTTTCTGGCAGAAGGAAATATAGGCAAAGACATTCCCCTTGCCGGAAATCTCATGCGGGCAGGGCAGGCTCTTCTGGGTAAAGCCATGGAGGGTCTGGAAGGAAATTTCGAAAAGCCTATCAAAGAATTCATTCGCAAAAATATTGATTCTACCATGCATCATACCGAGAAGATGCTCTACACAGCCTTCGAAGGCGAAGAATTTACAGAAACCGCCTATCAAATCTATCAGGACTGGGCCAGCCGAGAACTGGGAAGCATGCTGGAGTTAGTGACAAAGGAAGAGTATGCGGCTGCAGTGGAATGCCTTGCAGACTGGCCGGAATTCCTTCTGGATTCCCGGGAATTCCAGTCTTTAATTCGGGGTGCAGCCCTTGCATTCTTTGAAAGTCGAAAAGAAACCGACCTGGGAACACTCTTATCCGAGCATGGTGTAGAGCCAGAAAACGAATCCCTGCCCGCAGTCTTGAGCGTTCTCTTCCATTCTCTGGAACGATGGCAGGATGAGGCCGGAATCCTGGAGCAATCCATTCGAAATCGCCTGGAGGCCTTCTATGGTGCACAGGGAACCCGGGATGCTATCGAATCGCTTCTGTAACCTCGTTTCATGAAAACGACGGCAACGCGGGATGCTTACAGTCGCTCTTGTCACTGCCGTTCATGAAAACGATAGCAACCCGAGGCCAGTCCAGTTCGCGGCCGCCATCTATGAATGCGACGACGGCCCAAAATGTCTATGCAGCGGTTCTTTAGCTGTCGTTCACAAGATCTGTAAATACCAGGGATGCCATTGCAGTTCTGTAGCAGTGGTCCGCGAAATGGGAGTTTGAAACAATCGATTCCTGGGGTTTCAATCCTGGAGCCTGTCCAGAACTCCCGGGCGCTGAGCATTTATGCGCACTGTTCAGGGCTCAGGTTGCATTTTCAGACCCTGCCAGCTCAACAAGGCATTCCTTGCAAAGACATCCATTGTACATCCCTTCCAATTTCTGAAGGGTTTCTCGTGAGACCTTCTCCTGGATGCACCAGCAGGCGCTGATACTGGTTGGTTTGCATGAAACTGTCTGGTTGCACCGTGGACAGGTAACCAGTTCATGTCGGGAATCATTTTCGCCGGAGGCATCCGAACATGGATTCTGGACATTCATGAATCCACTTCCTGAAACCGCCCTTTGCCGGCGGACAATTCGCTTGAGGCAATCCGCTGAATGGGGTCCCCCAGCGCGATCGATATTAATTCTATCATAAAACCTCCTCCTTTGCTGCTATGGCAGCCGAGGGGCTAAAGACGGTAGATGGCACCCGATGAGGGTGATTACTGCCTGACTCTAACTCCCGAAAGTCATTGTTGTTCTCAGGCAGGTCTTCTGGCTCCTTCAAATGCACGCTTCCTTCCCGTACGAAACAGTGGTATAAGCGGATTTTCCGGCTCAGGCTCTGGCCTCATCCGGATGAAGTTACAGCTGCGGGTACAGCATCGGTCTTTCACCGATTTCCCTTTTCATTCACAAGTCATTGCGAAACCTGAAGGCCAGCGTGAGGCTCTGAGTGTCCATGTCAATGTAAAGCTATCGGCCCGCATTGCTCAATCTCGGCCGTCTGACCGGCCTGGGTACGAATTGGCAGCAAAAAGAGTCTCTGGTTGATTCAGGGCGTGAACGTGGATCCCTGTGTCGATGGATGGAGCTCTAGCGCTCATATTTTATCGTAGACGAAAACACAAAAAAGGCCTGCGAAGCGAATCGCAGGCCCTGAACTGTTCCGAAGCCTGGTCCGGAAGGAGTTCGATTTATTGTAATTGGAAGCTGTCTGTAGTGCCGGTGAACTTCTGGTAAGATGTCCAGAAGAAGTACCAGCGCTTCGCCAGTCCGTGGTAGCGAATACGATAGGTTCCAGTAGGCTGATTGCGGATTTTCCAGAGCACAGTGGCTTCTGAAGTAGCGCTTAAATCACCGCCGGTTCTTACCCACTGAAAACTGGTATATGGATCGCTTTCTGTAGCTACTGTCTGCCAGTTACCATTTACGCGACGCTGCACTTCAATCATATTGTAGCTTTCTGGATCGTAATAGTTGGACAGAGTTCCATCCAGCTTCTTAATCAAAGCCGTTCGAGGGTGAGCTGCCTGAAATACTACAGTAACCGAATCTCGATTCGCATTGTAACTGGAGGCCGGGGCCGTGAGCACTTTTCCGAAGTCCCCTCCATCGTTCACAACTCCATTTGAGGAAATCCAGGTTTCAATCAGCTGCTGGCTGGAAAGATCCGGAGGCACAGGTCCAGGGTTGCTGGGCTGTCCGCTTACCATGTCTTGAGCCAGGCGATCCATTTCCTGTCGAAAGGCTGCCGCGGAAAAGGGGCCAAACACTGTAAATGAGCCTTCGTAATGTTGGGCAGCATATTCTTCCCGGGTGGCCAGGTAATTCGTATAGGAATTTACCATGGAACCAATTACAATGTGGTCCACACCGGCAGAACTGAGAGTATCGAGCAGCACCGATTCAGCCCGTCGTCCGGCCATGGTGGTAATTTCAAAGGAGGAACCGGCAATGACCAGATCACCAATGCGAATCGTTTGCATGGGAACGTTTACGGGAATGAAAGGAACATCAGGATTGGGAAACCAGAAGTCGTCTACTTCTCCCACGGGTAGCAATGCCAGCTTTTCCTTCGCACAGGCATCGTACTTTGTTGTCTGAAGAACCTGCGAAGCGAGAGGCCATAGAATGCCCAGGATCTGCGCTACGCCATCAAGATTGGTGAGGTTGTATTCATTTCGCACCCATTGCCCATTCTCGAAGGTGTAGCTGTTGCGGATTGCGCCTTCTTCGGCAAAGTCCACCGGCGCTCCCTCTTCATCCCCGGCCAGAAAAGCAGCTCCGACGGTTGCGATACATGTGGAGGCCTGATTCTGATCTACTTCAGTGTCGTAGTCCATTCTATGGCTACCGATGTATGTGTTGGATACAGGTACGTTGTTAAAATTCACAAAGCTGTGTCTGTAGTCCACGGCCACATCCATCTGTTGGGCCTGAGCATAAAGTTCCAGGGCTTTATTCAGTTGCTTCTGACCATGAACCACCGGGTCGTCCAGAGTATCCAGCGTGGGATCCAGGTCAGAGGGTCGCAGAAAAGCAAGGGTTATATCTGCAGGGTCCGGTTCGTTAGGACTGACATCGCCCACAGTGCTCTGTGCAAAGGCCGCTACAAAGTCACCTCCCATCTGCTTTTCCATCTCATAGGAAGCCCAGCCTTTGTTATTTCCGTGGATTCGACTGTTGTTGATGCCCAGCGAGGTTCCGTGTACTCCGTACCAATTGATAGAGCCGATGGGATTTCCGGACACCGAGTCAAACCGTAACAGAGTCATGTTTTCATCGACGTTTTCATCGTAATCCGCTGCATCCGGATTCGTGTCGTAGGCAATGGTAGACCGATTGAATCCTCCATCCTCTACGGGACCGCGGGCAAATTTGATGACCGCCGCCTGCCGATTATCGTAGGCTTCTTTAATAGACTGCGCAATGCCGTTTACCACAACATAGTAGTGTAGTTCATCGAATCCGGTAACTCCGTTAAACAGGTTGAATAGAGTGTACCAGCTATGGTTGGACGTCGCCGCATGCGTATGCGTGGCGGACACCATCACATTACGTTCGTTGAAGATATGTCCGTACCCGTCCATGGCCAGCTTTGTGATGACACCGAGCTTGATGCTCTGGTAGAGATGAAGCTGGTCGGCCGTGGCAATGGCAATTACCTTACCTCCTGGCTGTTCTATTACGAAGGTTCTGCTATAGAGACGCATGGCAAGGCCGTCCATGGTCTCTCCTGGACTGTTGTATCCGGTACTCTCTTGTGCGAAGGGTCCGGTAATATCTACTTTCGATGCTCCTACGTTATAGGTGTTGCTATCTACGGAAAGTTGCTGCAATCCCAGTGCTGATTCTATGGCGGACTCTTCGGAGCCCGGTATCGGAACCAGTGGTGCATCGCTATTATTCTTGCAGGTTGCTAGTAATGGAATGGCTGCAAGGACCACTCCTGGTAAGAATCGTTTCATTCTTAACCCCCCAAAGTTGATCTCACTCTTTCGCACATCGTCTTTCTTTTTTCGCGGTCACTCTTCCGATCTGCTGATCGTTCTTTCTATATCTAATTACTATCTATATGAATTCGTCTGCCCTGCATTGTAAGGACTTCCGCAAGCCTATTTCTCACCGGATTCTGATTCGATTTCTCGCTTTCGAGGAGGACTAAATTCCGGAATGTATAATTGGATGTAGGCCGCTGCTGCTCTTTTCGCTTCCTGGGCCATCTCATCGGAAATGCTTCCCTGGCGTCGAAAGGATTGCCGAAAAATTGAATCAATAATTGCCAGTGCGATTCCAAAAATCTCATGCAGGTTAGGAAGGTCGGGCAGCGTGAACTTCTGTTTCATTCCCTGAAGAGCCAGACCTGCCAGACGACTGTCCAGGTCTCGACCAATTTCCCGGGTTTCTACGAAGTCCAATCCGTAGCCATAGATCAGGGCCGGGTAAGCATCATCAGACAGGGTGACCTGGCGCGCTGTATCCACCAGAGCATCCAGATAGTTCCTCCAGTGATCGAACTGGCGATCCTGGAGCTCTAGCGCTCGGTCCACCAGTGTTTCGGCATGCAGAAGTCGTAGGCCGTGAAAAATGGCCTGAATATTTGGAAAGAAATGGTATGCAGAAGGACGAGGAATCTCCGCTTTCTGGCAGACATCGGCGAAACTGATATTTTCGGGAGACGTTTCTCGTAGAAGTTCCCGGGCTGCGCCCAGAAGGCGAGCTCTGCGGTCCCTCCCCTGGCGACTGGTAAACTTAAATTTTCTGGGCCCCAGTTCCGGGGCTAGCGAAGCATCGTTTAGCCGAGAATCCATACCCGGATATCGAGTTTTGAAGCGAATCTGTCAACAAAAATCGATTAAAAATACGACATTTGTCCGTTAAAACCGATCTTTGCACCGGGCATTTGCTCGATTATGTCGCATAACTGTCCAGATACACAAAAAAATGTCGATTCTTGACCGCTGATGATGAACAGTTGTTGACTAAAATTTCGGAGCACAGCATTTTCGAATTCATTATGGCAGAGGCCGCAGAGAACACAATGATTCTGGCTGTCGATCTTGGCACATCGGGCTGCAAGACGGCGGTCTGTTCCCTTGATGGGAAGGTTCACGCCTGGGCCTTCCAGGAGGTTGATCTCTTCTTAAGGGAAGGGCATGGCGCCGAGCAGAGGCCCGCAGACTGGTGGAATGCCCTGATTGCTACTTCTAAAGAAGCAATCAGCAAAAGTGGGATTTCTCCGGCCCGGATCAAGGCGATATGTTGCTCTACTCAGGGAGAAGGCACAGTGCCAGTGGATGCCAGCGGCAATCCTCTAATGAATGCTATTCTCTGGATGGACATGAGAGGAGCGGCCCATGTGAATCGTGCAGTGGGAGGCCCTCTGCGAGTGGCTGGATATGGTCCGCTCAAGCTCTACAACTGGATAAGGCTTACCGGCGGTGCGCCGGCCCTTTCTGGTAAGGACCCCTTTGCTCATATGCTCTTTATTCGGGATGAATACCCGGAGGTCTATGAGCGAACGCATAAGTTTCTCAATGTCCTGGATTTCTTGAATCTTCGGCTTACCGGGCGCTTCGTGGCCACCTACGACTCCATTCTAACTTCCTGGGTTACAGATAACAGAAACAGCGCTGATATTCGCTATCATAGATCTCTGCTCAAGGCTTCCGGTATTGATTCAGGCAAATTCCCGGAGATCGTGCCCTGTACCGAAATTCTGGGGCCGGTGCTCCCGGACGTTGCCGAGCTTATGGGGCTGTCTTCGGGCACAATGGTTGTCGCTGGGGCCATCGACAACAGTGCGGCAGCCATTGGCTCCGGTGCGGTAAGAGATGGAGAGGCTCACTTTTACATCGGGACATCTTCGTGGATTGCAGCCCATATGAGCAAAAAGAAGACCGATGTGATTTCCAGTATCGCATCGGTGCCCTGTGCCATTCCCGGAAAGTATCTGATGACTGCAATGCAGACAACCGCCGGGGGGAACCTGACTTTCCTGAAGGAAAGAGTGCTCTATCATGAAGACGAACTCTTGAGAGAGGCCCATGCTCCGGACGTTTATAAGATTCTGGACTTGATCGCCGAGCGCACTCCAGCGGGAAGTCGTGGATTGATGTATCTACCCTGGCTTTATGGTGAGCGGTGCCCCGTAGAAGATCGATCTTTAAGAGCAGGATTGATCAACCTTTCGCTGGAACATAGCCGCGAAGATATTATACGGGCCTTTCTGGAAGGCGTTGCATTGAACTCTCGATGGATGATGTCTCCAGTTGAAAGGTTTCTGGGGCATTCTCTGAACTCCATAACAATGGTGGGCGGCGGCGCGGTTTCCAACATCTGGTGCCAGATATTCGCAGATACTCTGGGCATACCTGTGCATCAACCGGAAGGACCTATGGAAACCAATGCCAGAGGAGCCGTCTGGATCGCGGGCGTGGGCCTTGGTCTTATGGGATATTCCGATATCTCCGAGCAGATTCGCATTCAGAGAGTTTACGAACCGGTTTCGAAGCATAAAGAAGTTATGAATGAATCATACTCCAGGTTTCTGGAATTGCATAAGAAGCTGGCTCCACTATATAAGAAGTGGAATCGCGAAGAGGTTTAATTCGCGGGTTTGATTTGTCATAATACAGGCCCGGGTAACTCGGAATTCTGAGTTACCAGGGAAATGACAATAATTCAAGTGATGAGGCAGACGGCCTCGAGGAGTAAATATGTCAGACCAGGAATTAAGAAAGCAGGTAGTAGAAGCGTGCCATGTGCTGTCCGCAATGGGATACCTTGCAGGTATTGGTGGAAATCTGGCCATGCGAAAGGCAGATCGAATGGCCGTAACTCCTTCTGCAGCGGATTATTTTTCCATGAAGCCCGAAGATATCTGCATTCTGGATATCCATTCACTTGAAATCCTGGAAGGGGAACGTAGTCCGAGCGTGGAAAGCGGATTGCACGCACTTATCTTTCGCACCCGACCAGATATTCAGGCCAGCGTGCATACGCATCAGCCTGTTGCCAGCGCCATGGCATTGTTAAATCGAGACATTCCTATGGTCTCCGGGGAAGAGCAGAGCGAACTGGGCGAAAAGGTTCCGGTGGTAGGTTATGGCCCATCAGGCACGGGGATGTTGGTAAGTGCCTTGAAGAAGAAGCTACGCCCGGATCTGAACGGTTACCTGTTACGCAATCATGGAATTATCTGCGGAGCCTCCAGCATGGAACAGGCCATCCGAAACGTCCGACTGATTGAGAAAGCGGCGGCTCGATATATATCTGAGTCCATCTCCACCAATCGAAGTCCCGGGGTTTCCGCTCCGGTGATTCATCAGGCTCTGGGAAGTTTGGCGGAGTATCGCAAGATATGATGGAGAGAGCTATCGAGAGAGACGACCGGGTTGCGAAATACAAAGCCAANTAGCTTTGAGAACTGCCCTGANAATAGAATAATCTTACACATAGAAAAATCGGGAGAAAAAAATGAGCACAGCAAGTATAGAACGGAAAACCCCACGAAACTCAAAAAAGAAAGTGAATGGATCGCAAAGTAAAAAAGCCGATTCCCAGCAGTATGCCATTTCGTCGTGGCATAACACGGACGAAATCTATGATCGACTGAAAGCTCTTCTAAAGGAGCCACCTCGTCCCATTCGCCGGGATAAGATGGATGAAGTACTGANCTATTTCGAGACGAAGTGCAAGAAATCCAANTCAATCTCCGATGAAGCGCANAAGGTCATTCCAGGAGGAGTGCAACACAACCTGGCATTCAATTATCCATTTCCCCTTGCAATGGATCGAGCAAAAGGAGCATATCTTCGCGATGTAGATGGAAATCAGTACATCGACTTTCTTCAGGCAGGAGGACCAACGCTTCTGGGCTCCAACTACGCCCCTGTCCAGAAAAAGGTTATCGAGCTAATTCAAGNTTGTGGTCCAGTCACCGGACTTCTACATGAATATGAATACAAACTGGCTGAGGAAATCAATCGTCATATGCCCGGCATTGAGATGTTTCGGATGCTTGGATCTGGTACCGAAGGTGTGATGGCAGCCATCCGATTGGCTCGAGCCTATACAGGTAAGAGAAAAGTAANTAAGATTGGTGGTGGATATCATGGCTGGAGCGATTCCATGGTTTATGGAATGCGAATACCTGGTACAGGGCGGCGCGAAGCGGCCGGTATTCCCAGAGGAGCCACTGCAGGCACTCAGGAGTGCTTTCCCAACGACATCGGAGCGCTGAGAAGAAAGCTGATGTTAAACCGTCTCCGGGGCGGGACCGCAGCTGTTATTACAGAACCTCTAGGACCCGAAAGCGGAACCAGACCAGTTTNTGAGAACTATAACCGTGAGCTCAGAAAGCTATGTGATGAGTTTGGAGCTCTGTTAATTTTCGATGAAGTAGTAACTGGATTCAGAGTGGGCCTGGGCGGCGCACAGGGATATTTCAATGTTCGCCCGGATCTGACTGTCTTCGGAAAATGTTTAACAGGCGGCTATCCCATGGCCGGTGGTGTGGGCGGCAGAAAAGAAGTAATGATGCTTCTGGCCGGTGGCATCAGCGCAATGGGTAAGCGCGCTTTTGTAGGTGGCACTCTTTCGGCTAACCCGCTGTCCTGTGCAGCGGGATTTTTTTCCATTCGGGAAATGGAGAAGCATAATGCCGCGGTTAAAGCCGGGCGGGCCGGCGATCGGTTATGTGCTGGTTTGAAAGAGATTGTGAATCGCCTGGATTTACCCTACGTAGTCTACAATCAGGGTTCCATTGTGCACTTGCAAACATCAGCGGTACTCCTTATGAGTATGAAAAATCCCATTAAGGTTCTAAAAGAAGTGAAGCAACGAAAGCATATGATGGAAGAGATGGGGGCCGCCTTTATGTCCAATGGAATCGTTACTCTGGCCGGAAGTCGTATTTACACCAGTATGGCAGATACTGATAACATTATCGATGAAGCATTGAATCGTTTCGAGTCCGTTTTGAAGATGGTCTAAGAAATACGAAACGATCAGGGAGAGATACCATGGCAAATACCAGAACTCATAAAAGGAATGCGGGAAAACCTGCGAAAGTGAAATCTAAACAATTGCAGAGTCCATCCCGAGGAAAGATCGAGCCGGGCAATGATCCCAACGAACAATCTTTACAGCAGATCTCTCGGCGATTGAATGAAAAAGGAGCCTTCGGCAATGCCCACGGAACAGTGAGCATTCGCATACCGGGAGGAAATCAGTTCCTGTTTCTAGATACCTCGGCGAGGGATCATGGGAAGCCTCATAAGGTTCTGGCNTTGAGTAGAGAAACTGCCCCGGATCCGACTCTTTACGATCTGCATGCGCGAATCTATGAAATGCGAGGCGATGTCGGGTCAATCCTTACCGGCTGCCCGGAGTGGGGAATGACCCTGGCCGAGATTCCTGGTTCCATGCCTGCTGTGTTCGACGAGCAGGCAAGGCAGCTGGGAAAATCCATTGAACACATTTCTACTGATTCCCATGCCAGTCATCCAGATGAATTGTTCAGGGAACTGCAGAAGGGATCGAATGTCGTTCTAATGTCCGATTCAGTTCTGATTTGCGGTGTAACTCCAGAAAAGCTAGTGTTTAACTCCGAGCTTCTGGAGAAATGCGCGAAGGCTTATCTATTAGCCTATCTTACAGGACAGCGAATTCGTAAGATTCCGTTCTATGTCCGAATCATAGCCAATAGCCGTATGCTCAAAGATCAAAAAAGGTCTGCTGAGAGCTACGCTCGGGGAGAGGTTCCCGGAGGTTTCACCGCTTACTGATGATGCCTTTCTATGCGAGGTGGACAGGATCTGCCAGAAAGATGCCCGCAGACAGGCCTTAGAAAAAGGAGAGATATATGAAGGAAGGTGTTTATTCAAATCCGTATCGCTGGGTTGTGTTAACCTGCTTTATGTTATTGGCCGGAGTGAACCAATTGCTCTGGTTAAATTTTGTTCCATTACTGGGTCAGATTCAGGAGAGCTACGGAGTATCTGAAATGATGGCCACTTCGTTAACTCTCTGTTTTCCGTTGCTCTATGTATTTCTGGCAATGCCATCGGGGGCGATGGTGGATCGACGGGGGTATCGTTTCACTCTGGCAGTTGGGGCCATTATTATGACTCTGGGTACAATCTGCCGAATCTATACTGAAAGCTTCTGGGCGCTACTTATCGGTCAGATTCTTGTGGCCATCGCTCAGCCTTTCATCCTGAACGGGATCACGAAAGTAGCTGCGGATTGGTTCGAAGAGCATCAGCGAGCTCTGGCTACCGGGCTGGGTACGGCCGGTATGTTCACAGGAATGGCTGTTGGAATGGCAGCCACGCCAGCTCTCCATGAGGCTTATGGAATGCGAAGCACAATGATTATCTTTGCCATCCTTACTGCACTGATTTCGGCTCTGTTCATCCTATTTGCAAAAGAGAATCCGGGGGGCTTTGCTAGCCGCCAGGAAGTGCAGACTTACACTGCATTCAGCGAAATGATGACGATTCTAAAGCACCCGGCTTTGTTGCTGGTAATTATCATCGCCTTTCTTGCCCTGGGGTTCTTCAACGGTCTCACCACATGGTTTGAAGCTCTCTTATCGCAGAACGGAGTGGAACCCCTGGATGCGGGCATCATTGGAGGAGTGATGATCCTGGGTGGAATTCTAGGTTCGCTGGTTCTACCTGCCATTTCTGATAAGCTGGAAAAAAGAAAACCGGTGCTTATTCTTTGCGGCATAACCGGGCTCATTCTAACCCTTCCTCTTTTCGTAAGCGGGAATCTNTCNATTCTGTACTGGTCCGGTGGATTGCTCGGCTTTTTCTTCCTTCCGGGTTATGCATTATTGCTGGCCATGTCCGAAGAATTGGCTGGTCCTGAACGGGCAGGTGGAGCTGCCGGTGCGTTGATGCTGGCAGGTAATGCGGGTGGTGTGATTGTGGCTACTATCATGGGTTTGATGCACAGCGGCGAAAGCGGTTGGCGACCTGCAGAGTACTTTCTGGTGGGCATTCTTGGTGCGATATTCCTCCTGGCCTTCTGGACTACAGAAACCTTTCGCCTGAGTTCAGCAAACAGGAAGCAGGCAGCCGCAGGTTAGGTTTTNGAATCACAGGACACGAAAGCGAGAGGTGGAAGAAAGAATCCAGAGAATAGAAAGCAGAAGAAAAAAAAGATAAAAGATGGGGATGCACCTGTAAGCCGGATTCTGTCGAGCACCGTCATTTATCTTGCCTTCGAATCGCTTCGAAGATCTTTGCTCTCTACCCACAGCCACGATCGGGCCGATCTTAATGGCTGCTTACTTGAGATTGCACCGAAGAGGGTTTACCCTGCCACCGGTCTTGCAACCGGTGCGGTGAGCCCTTACCTCACCATTTCACCCTTACCTGGCATGCCAGGCGGTATTTTTTCTGTGGCACTTTCCGTAGCCGAACCGTTTCCAGTTCGGCCCCCGGGAATTACCCGGTCCTCTGCCCTGCGGTGTCCGGACTTTCCTCACTCCCATGCGGGCCGCGCGACGATGCGGTGCATCCCCGGACCAAAGTAGCGAGCCCCTGGAGCCATGAAAATCAGAAAAGGGTAGAGGGTGCAGATGTCTCATTTCCTGGCCGACCCTGGTTCAAGCGGTTCGCTATTGTGCGGGGGCCATGGCCAAATCTGCACCGGGAATGCTTCTCTAGTCTCCAGCTCCCAGGCTCGCTATAAATAAGACATAATCCATCCCAGGGTTCGATGAACTGGCGGAGGTGCATCTGTTGTGCACCGTTCTTTTTTGCCTCAAAAAGGGGCCTCGCCGTGAACCTTTTTCATCAGGTGCCGATAGCAATACTATGAACGGTTCCGGGTCCTTTAAGTTGATGCGCAAAGCAGCAGTGCTACTAATGATTCTAATTCTGGCAGGAAGTCTGCTGATGCCAGCCTTTGCCCACGGTCAGGGGGTGCAGCAACCGGATCAGCCTGTGGAAATCGAGGCTCTTTCAGAACTGAATACAGGAGCGGCTGACTTTGCCCCTACCATATCTCCGGACGGGAAGCGCATGCTGTTCAACACAAGCAATGGTCAATACCAGGACATTTACCTTGCGGAGCAAAAAGATGATCGATGGGTTCTGGTTCGAAATGTTCGCGAATTGAATTCGCCCTATAACGATGAGACTCCTTTCTGGAGCGAAGATGGCNAGGTCATCCTTTTCGCATCGGACCGCGACGGAAGCCTCGAGATGCCAGCGGATCTTCAGGGAAGGGTAAGGGTATCCTACGATCTTTATTGGGCTCGGGCAAGCGAGGATGGCCGATTCTCTGAGCCTCGCAGAATTCCTGGCAACTTTCAGACTTCGGATCATGAGCGAGCGCCGGCCTTAAGCCCTGATTCTCGCGAAATCTACTACACCACCTGGGAATTTGGGGATATTACCGGTTCGAAGATCATGGTAGCTCGCTGGAATGGCAGCGGATTCTCCGAACCGGAAGCCCTGCCATCCCCCATCAATTCGGGTCACCAGGAAGCGGCGTTGATGCCTCTAAAAAACAATACATACGTATTCTCATCACGACGGCCGGGGGGCATCGGAGGATGGGATTTTTACAGAACTTCCAAAAGCGAATCAGGATGGTCTGACCCGGTGTTGATCCCGGAACTTAGTTCTACCGAAAACGAAATGCATTTAAGTATCCATGACGGGACATTCTTTTTCGCTTCCGATCGATCTGGCGGAAAAGGGCATTATGATCTCTATTCCACTGACACTGGCATTAATATGGAAGCGCCTCAGTTTGCGATGCGAACCGATGAGCCTGCCGATGCATCCACGGAGGAGCCAACCAGGGAGCCTTCAGTGAATGTGCGAGAAGGGGATACGGAGTCTTACAGCAATCCTACGGTCAACTCCGGTCGCGAAGAGGATCTGGAAGGAATATTGCAGAACTATGATGCCCGACTGGACGGAGCCTTCGAAAGAGAGGCTCCGGATGAATACCGCGATCGCATAGACCGGGGGCTGGAACTGGCTTTCGAAGGGGCCGAATCTCCAAACCTTGATCGGTTTCGACCGGATCGGGAAAGCCTTGTGGTGATGGATAAGGATACAGGTCGTCCTTTATCCGTACCTGTGAAAATGCAACCATACTACCGGGATGAGAACAAACCCAGGCCAGCTCCTACGAGAACCAGCAGCAACAATACCGGCGAACTCAGATTACCTGCCTTTGATAGCGAAGGACTGGAAATCACAATTTCGATTCCCGGCTATTCAACCTATCATCGAATTATTGACTATAGGGCGGTGTTTACAGGAAAAAGGATCATTTATCTTGAGAAAGCGCGAAAAGGTGAATCCTTCGAGGTAAACGATATCCAGTTCGATGCGAACTCCGCCGTGCTAAGAGATGAATCCGAGTTTTACCTGGAGAGTCTGCTGTCCTACCTGGAGAAAAATCCCCAAACTCGTTTGCGGATTATTGGTCATACAGACCTGCATGGGTCGCAAGAATACAATGAAAAGCTTAGCTATCGGCGTGCGATGAGCGTTAAGAACTACCTGGTTTATCATGGTATCGATAAGAATCGATTGGAAGTAGAAGGGGCAGGCTTTAGTCGACCGGTAGTTGCGAAGAAGGGGGAACCTTTCGATCAAAAGAATCGACGGACAGAGTTCAGAATTCTCGATTCCACCGAGAGCTCAGCCCCAGACTTCTAGATTTTAACTTGAACTCAGCCGGATGCCAGAGCCCGCTCTGGTTCCCGGGCCTTTTCTGGGCCTTCGAAGCCGGCGTTTCGCTTCGGATGTCTCGCCTTTACTACGAATTCGCAGCCGGAGTCCCGATCTGGTTACCCCTCTGGCATTCCGAATATAAACCTTCAAACTTATTGCGGCTGAGTCGCAATTGCGTCTGACCCAGTTGCGCACTGGCTGCCAATTTCTTATGGACGGGAGGCGTACCGATGCTCAGTTCATGCCATGGAATGGAAACCCCACTACGATTCGCGTAAAATCTCAGCCTCTCAGGCCGTGACACATATCAAAGATGGCCAAAAGGTTTTTATTTCGGGTAACGCTTCGATGCCCCGTGCTCTGATCGCTGCCCTGGCTGAAAGGGCAGCAGATTTGAAAGAAGTGGAGTTGAATCACCTGCTTACCTTTGGAGACGATCCGTTTAAAGATCTTGAAGGTGTTAGAGATAATGCCTGGTTTCTTGGTCCCGCGATTCGAGACGCTGTGAATGAAGGGAAATCGGATTATATACCTATTTTTCTGAGCGAAATCGCGAAGCTTGTACGCGGAGGAGACTGGCCCATTCATGTGGCCCTGATCCATGTTTCGCCGCCGGACCAGTTCGGCTATATGAGCTATGGCGTCGAATGCAGTATTACGAAGCCTTGCGCAGAGGCGGCTCAGCTCGTTATTGCTCAGGTCAATCCCCGAATGCCCCGGGCTCTGGGGGATTGTTTTCTTCATGTAACGGACGTGGACTATTTTGTGGAGCAGGAAGAGGAACTGTTTGAGCTTCCTTTGAAGGAATCCTCGGATGTAGAGGAACGAATCGGTAAGAACATCGCTGAAATGATCGATGACGGAGCAACCCTGCAACTGGGCATCGGAGGAATTCCCAACGCCGTTCTGAATCAATTGCGAAATCATCGCAACCTCGGAATCCATACTGAGATGTTCAGCGACGGGATTCTTCCTTTATTATCTTCAGGAGTACTGAACAATCAGAAGAAGGGTCTGCATCGAGGCAAGATAATGACCAGCTTTGCCATGGGAAGTCGAGAACTCTACGATGCCATAGATAATAATCCAATATTTGAGTTTCGGGCCAGTCACTATGTTAATGATCCATTCGTCATCGCTCAAAACAATAACATGGTTGCGATCAACTCTGCTATTTCCATAGATCTCACCGGCCAGGTGAACAGCGATTCCATGGGACACAGTATATTTAGCGGTATCGGAGGGCAGGTCGATTTTATTCGGGGAGCCGCTCGTTGTCCCGGAGGAAAACCGATTATCGCATTACCCAGCACTGCGAAAGGCGGCAAAGTATCCAGGATCTGTCCGGTACTCGCTCCCGGAGCCGGAGTTGTCACCAGCAGGGGTGATGTTCACTTTGTGGCCACTGAATTTGGAGTCGTAAATCTGTTCGGAAAGAACCTCAGGGAACGTTCCAGGCTGCTAATTTCTATTGCTCATCCGGATTTTCGCGAAGAGCTGGAAAAGGAAAGTCATTGGTTAAGCAGAACCAAAGGCTAGATTGAGTTAGCCCGGGTGGGATTCTATCAAGGACCTGCTTTTTCTTCTGAGCTCCTTGAATCGACTGCGCTCACTAACAGAAAGAACCGGTAGATTCAGATAGCGGCTCATCCATTTTTCTGTAGGTGGATGGCGAAAATTGCTCTGAGAGCTNCCGGTAAGAGCTTCCATAAGAGCCCGGGCATAGGCCACGGCAAACATGAATCGAACAGCAGGTCGGCTGTTATCCACCCTTCTTCGTCCTGTTTTTTCTCCTCGATTCTTTCGCACTTTGTCTTCCTGGCGATAATAGTCCTCGGTGATCTGGCGAAAGGGNACTTCGGAGCCCGCGTAATAGATCAGATTGTCTGGCAAGCAGTCATGGACGAATTGCCCCAGAGCGAAAAAAAAAGGCAGCTGGCCCGGGCAGGCGAAGGGCAAGGTAGATGCTTCGTAGCAGTTGACCGTTATCGCCCCCAATCGGATAATAAAGAGCATGATTTCGCTTCTTATACCATCCCCCTGTTAGAATTGCATTTTCCCCTGCAATGCCCAGTTCTTCCGGCTTTCTGCTTTCTCCTATTACAGAGTTTCTGAATTCGGGAAAATCCGGTCTTTCGATCTCCCTTGCCGCGCCGCAGGAGCCGGGCATCAGAAATAGTTTCATATTCCCCAGACTTTGAATGCCGAGCTTCTCTCTAAGAATGCGACCCAGGTTGAGTTGCCTGCGATAAAGATCCTGATCAACCAGAGCGGCCAGAGANAGTAAACATTCTACCGTGGCCGGTGTATTGATCTCCCGGGTAGCGATCTCAGGAAGATTGGCTTCAAACCCCGGCTTTTCTTTCCACAGCTTCATTACAGGATTCAGAGGAAGAATTCCATGGCGGCTGCCGGGAATCAGGGAGTAGCCGGTGGTGGTGCTTCGCACAGGTCTGAGCCGCTCCAGAAGTTGCTCTTTAATATGCAACAAGACTTCTCTTCTCGCAAAAGGATTTCCGTATCGGATGTGGGCCGGCCATTCAACAGGTTTACCGTAGCGGCTGGTGGCTGCTTGCATCGTTTTCTGCAGATTCTCAGAGCGGAGCCAGGCATCTGCACTTGCCAGAGGATCAGGCTTCTGTCCTGAGTCGGGTTTGTTCAACAGTGGTTCAGTGGCAGCGCGCAGAATCCTGGACTCCGGAGCCGGTCTGCTCAAATCCGGTTTTACAGGCTCACCCTCCAGGTCTAACCGGGGCTGTGGACCGCTTTCTTCTCCCATGGTTTGAGAAGTAGTGTTTCCTGTTTTCGCGGCCTTTCGCGCATCTGTCTCGGTGGAGCTACTTTCCGGGTTCAGATAGTTTTCGTAGACTTTTCGAATCTGATGACGGATGGATGCATGCTCTTCCAGAATTTCTTTCCAGATCTGAACTTCAGGATTGAGTTTCTTAGCGGATTCCAGAAGTTTTACTGCATCTCGATGGGCCTGATTTCTTTGATCATGCAACAATCGCAAATCGCTGGTTCTACCAGTCGGTACAGATCTATACCTCAGGAAATTGTAGCGCATAATTCGAGCATGCAACCGGCTTTCCTGAAGCAATGCGCTCCGAATTCGGCGTTCCAGTTTTTCGGGCAACAGGAACAATCCTGCTGCTGCCATGGTAGGCTCATCCAGAAACCTTGCGAAGTCCTGGATGTGTCGGAGCAAATGATAAAGGGCAGAAACCTCTTGCTGGTCCCAGAAAAGTCGAATGCTGGCTCTCAGGTCCGCGCCCGGAGTGGCCTGCAGTATCGCACGGAGCTCATTCTTTTTCAGTGCCTGGTGCAATGACTGAGTCATTTGTTGCAGAGCTTGCTCTGGATTGTTTTTCAACAGTAGAGCCTCAAAGTCCTTTCGCATGTTTCGGCTGACGGATTGGATTTCCTGGAGCCTGTCTTCCAACTCCCAGAGCTGGCGGTAGGGCTTTAGAAGTTCAATTGCATCGTCTGTTAATCCGCCTAAGTAAGCGGAAAGAAAATAGATATGTGCCTGGCCAGGTTCGGCCATTTTAGTAGCGTCGGCATCGGCATCGGCTTCGGCTTCGGCTTCGGCTTCCTTTTGCGAACTGGCATCCCCTGGCCGGCGGCCCTTCTCATTCCGCACATTGGCATTGATTTTCCCCGGGGTATTATCAGCTTCGCCGGGATGAGTATTCCTATTTTGTGCTTCGTCGGATTTGAAAAGCGAACCGTTCTGTCCTTCGAGTAAAACTTCATGAGAGGATCCGGATTCTTCCATGGATTCGGGGACAATTTCGATTTTCGCCGGATTATTCAGGTCATGCGATGGACTTTCTGAAACCGGAATGTCCAGCATGGCAAAGTCGCGGCTGGCACTGTACTGAGATTTGATTCGTGCATGGAGCGCTGGAGGCACCGAGCCAGCGTTGGCTTCCTCAGGAATGCCCAGATCCAGAAATATTGACGGCACAATAAAGGGTACCCGGAAAAGGTTTGTATCCAGCGTAGACAGGGCTCGCGCTACTGCAACATCGAAAACGCGATAATAGAAATGTAGGAATCGTTCGGAGCTGAGCCGGGCAAATTCCTTGATTCGTGCAGAGGATGGATCCTTCTCTTCCCGGTAGGGAGAAACAAGACTTCGATCAAACTCCAGCCAGCCGGCTTGCAGTAATTCCTCGGGATCGAAATGAATGGTGCGAAACCGGACTTTTCTTTGGCGAAAATACTGACGACCCGAAGCATCCCTCTGGATACCGGCCCTGGAGTCATCAAGTAGCTGGTTGACCAGCTTCTGCATGGCCTGCCGCAGGCGAGGAAGTTCGTGTCANTTTNAANAGCGCCTCGTAGAGATCCGGGTCGTAGGTGGGATCCACAGCATACACTATATGCCTGGTATCATCCTTGCTGAGTTCGTAGTGCGCTTTTCTTGGATCTGCTTTTAGTTTATCTAGAGGAAACTTGAGAAACTGGAACTTGGGAGTCTTTCCGATTTCTGGAAAGATTGTGGCAAACCGGTCCATTCCGGGCTTGCTTTGGAATCGAGTGGAATTTGTAATCTGGCCTACTTCGAAGAAGGTCTTTCCGCTACCCGAGCGTGCGGCAACAATAATAAAGTCCCCTTCTTTAAGGATCTTCTCATTGTTACACAGACTGATACTTACATAATCCAGAAACTCACGAACAATTCGATCTGGATAGGTGAAGTAAGAATTGTTCACCAGCATTTGTACAGCGCGGCGAGGATTGTAGGCCTTTCTCCACGGAACATTAGATGTTAGCGAGGCAAACTCTGATGCAACAGCGAGAATGGAAGCATCTTCGTCATAAGGGATGTCTCGCATAAGGAGCTTTAATTGCATATCTATGTCTTCGGCAATATGCCTTCTTGCAGGATCCTGGCTGTACTTTTCTTTCAGTGCAGTTAATCTCGTAGTAATGCTCTTGATGGATGGATAGTTATTCCCCGGGGTGCCCGATTTCATCGGGCGATGATGCGAAAGGACATTTCGTTTTACCCGGGGGTCGATGGACCGTTCATGGGCAATCATCAGATAGCTCATGATGGGATGGTTACGAATATAGTTCATTTGCTGGTCGGAAAGGCCGTCCTCATCGGGCATGGTCATTCGACTGTATCCGATATCGCAGAGAAGGGCGGACATCATCGTAACGTTTGCCGCTTCTTCCAGGCGCGCGCGATCCCTGGCGCCGATGGCTGCGGNTCCCCGGGTCTTCATGGCCATGGCTACCACAGTTCGCTTCACGGCCAATTCCACTTCATAGGTGTTATCCCGGCCCTGCATCAGGTCCAGAATGTTAACCAGGCCTACGCTCATATCCGCCTGAGACTCGAATGCATCAAATGCGGTGGCCAGTCGCTCGGACGTCTTGCGAGCCTGGACAGAAGTAATGGAAGTCCGCTTGAGACTGCTAAACAGCTCCTTCGCGCCTTCGTTTAGCTCCTCCGTAATGTTCTCGGAGATTAACTTGGTGTCGGTCAGACCATCCGGGACATCGCGTCCTTTGTCCTGGATACCCAGTTTATCCGAATCCTCGATATCGTAATAGATTCCCTGCTTGATAAAACGCAGCAAGCGGTCAATTTCCGCCTCTGATGCATTTTCCTTCTTATGAATAAGGACCTGTCCATCCTTATTGTAAAAGTGCACAGGTATCTCGTGGTTTTCACGAAAGGATTCTACGATTTCAGGGGTGAAGTCGAAAAGTTCGAACTTGCTCACAATGGTCTCCCTCTCCCAATATTCGACGAACAGGCATGGATGAAAAGGAGAATTTGACTGGAAATATTAACAGGTTTCTGGATTGTGTCCGCCATGTCCGAACGCCCTGAAATTGTCCCTGTTGGAACACTTCCTCCGGTAGGAGTGGTTCCCGAAAAAATGCACGCTCAGCTCATCCGGCCGGAACGGTTCGGAGATCCGAAGGATGCCTTCAAAGTTGAGCAAATTCCCGTGCCCGAGGTTGGTCCTCGGGAGGTTCTGGTCGCTGTGATGGCTGCCGGTGTGAACTACAACAATGTCTGGGCAGCCCTTGGCTATCCAGTGAACGTAATCGCTGCTCGCCAGAAGAAAGGAGAGCAAGAGGATTTTCACATTGGTGGTTCCGATGCCTCGGGAATCGTTTATGCTGTGGGATCCGAAGTAAAGAACGTCAAAGTAGGCGATGAAGTTGTGGTCCATTGCGGAATGTGGGATCATGACGATCCATTCATCGTTGAAGGCGGGGATCCTATGTTTGCCTCTTCCGAGATTATTTGGGGCTACGAATCCAACTGGGGTTCCTTTGCTCAATTTGCCAAAGTACAGGATCNCCAGTGTCTGCCCAAGCCACCCCATCTGAACTGGGAAGAAGCGGCAGCCTACATGCTCGTAGGTGCCACTGCTTACAGAATGCTGCATCACTGGGAGCCCAACGTAGTGAAGCCAGGAATGCCTGTATTGATCTGGGGCGGTTCTGGCGGATTGGGGGCCATGGCCATCCAGATCGTAAAGGCAGCCGGCGGAATCGCAGTCGCAGTTGTGAGTAGCGAAGACAAGTTTGATTTCTGCAAGAAGCTGGGCGCCGATGGCGTTATTAATCGCAAGAATTTTGATCACTGGGGAGCTCTGACTTCCGATATCAACGATCCCAAGCATTTTGTTGAATGGACCAAAAAGGCCCGTGAATTTGGAAAAGCCATCTGGGAGATTACCGGGAAAAAGAACCCTGGCATTGTGTTTGAACATCCAGGAGAAAGCACCATCCCAACCTCTGCATTCGTGTGCGATACGGGAGGTATGATTGTTATCTGTGCCGGTACCACAGGATTTAATGCTACGGTGGACCTTCGCTATCTATGGATGCGCCAGAAACGACTGCAGGGTTCTCACTTTGCAAACGACGACAATGCAAAAGGACTGAATGACCTGGTCATCGCCAAGAAGGTGGATCCGGTGCTTTCCAAAGTCTACAAATTTGAAGAAACCGGTGACTGTCATCAACTGATGAAGGATAACAAGCATCCGGCGGGAAATATGTCCATCCTGGTGGGAGCCGAGAAAGAAGGACTGGGAGCGAAGTGATCGCCTGTGCGGCACTTTCTCCGTCTACTCGGATATTCCTTTCATTACCGCACCCCCTTCCTGATGGGGGTGCTGGTTTCGTTCTTTGTGGCCATCCTGAATGGCGTTAGCTTAACCACTTTCTACCCATTATTTGATGCGCTGGGAGATAAAGGTGGTGGCGAACCCTTTGTTATCCAATTCTCCGAAAGCGAAAGAAAGCTTTTAAACAAGGCTGTACAATACAGTGCTATCCATTACATCGAAGCGCCTGAGAAGGTAGGCTTGCTCTCAGGTGAGCGAAAACTACCCGTTGCACCGGATGCTCCCGAAAAGATACGCAAGGACCTGGCGGAGCGACTACTTCACTATACCAGGTACGAAAAGGACTACGGTCTGAACCGAGCGCAGCAGCTAAATCTGCGCACCATGGTTCGCTGGAAGCTCAAAATCAATGAAGCCGCATTTGATCCTTTGAAGGTCATTTACACTGCATTGATGGTAGTATTTCCTTTGTACTTTTTGAAGTTAGTCTTTCATCTCATTTCGGTGCAACTTATCGCCAGAACCGGTTACAAAGCTGTGAGGGATCTAAGGTCCGATCTTTACGGCGCCGCCCAGAATTTACCACTCACGTATTTCTACCGGGAAAAAACCGGTCTNTTGATGAGTCGATTGATCAACGATGTGGAAATCGTAGCTGCTGTCATCTCCTCGAACATGCGAGATTCCATTACAAACTTTTTCTATTTGATTACGCACCTATTTCTACTCGCTTATCTGAATCTGGAGCTATTAATCGTTTCAGCCGTCACCCTTCCATTGATTCTTGCGCCGGTGGCTTTGTTTACGAAAAAGATTTCTCGTTCTACGCGTAAGAGCCAGGAATTGCTGGCAGATCTAAATGCAAACCTGCAGGAAGATATTCAGGGCGTTCGAGTAATTCGGTCTTTTGTTATGGAAGATCAGCAAGCAGAAAGATTCGAACGAGTCAACCAGCGATTGAGCTGGCGAAGCTTTAAAGAGCAGTTCTATCTTAAGATGGGGCCCAATCTCGTGGAGTTAAGCTCTGCGCTTATGACTCTGGCCATTATCGCTCTCGGTGCTGCTTATCTGGATGGAACGAATTTTACCATTGGGGAATTCATTACCTTCCTGATGGCCTTGATGTTCATTATCCGTCCGATCATCCAGCTTTCATCCATGATAGGCAAGGTGTCCCAGGCATCGGCGGCTGCGGAGCGAATCTTTTCCATCGCGGATCGTCGTCCAGATATTACCGATCCTCCNGAACCGCAGCCAGTTCCTGGTGTTACTGATTCAATACGATTTGAAAATGTGGAGTTTACCTATCCAGAGTCTGAAGCGCAGGTAATCAAAGGTATCGATCTGGAAGTTCCGGCCGGTAGCACCGTTGCCCTGGTAGGCGAAAGTGGAGGCGGCAAGTCCACTTTGATGGATCTGCTGGCTCGCTTCTTCGATCCGGACAAAGGTCGCATTACTGTGGACGGTGTAGATATTCGCANCTTTTCTCTGGCTGAATACAGAAGTCATATCGGNATCGTGCAGCAGGATACNTTNNTATTTCACGGNAGTATTCGCGANAATATTGCCTATGGAAGNCCGGAACATGANCCNAANGANGTAGAAAAGGCGGCCAGGCTGGCCTATGCCCATGATTTCATCAGNGAGTTGTCGGAAGGCTACGATACAATGGTGGGTGAGCGAGGNGTNACNCTTTCCGGNGGNCAGCGACANCGAATATCCATTGCNCGGGCCCTGTTGCATGATCCGGAAATCATGATTCTGGATGAAGCTACTTCGGCGCTGGATACAGAGAGCGAGCGTCTGGTTCAGGAAGCTCTGGAGCGCCTTTTCAAAAATCGTACTACTTTTGTGATTGCCCACCGCCTTTCTACTATAGAAAAGGCAGATATCATTGTGGTTGTGTCCAACGGCAGGATTGAAGATGCCGGAACACATAAAGACCTGATGAATCGCTCCGGGCTGTATGCCAGGCTTCAGCAAATCAGTCGCGAGGCCACTCAACCTGCCGAGGACTCTCCCGAGCAGGAAAACGAAAAGGACTAACATTGCGGCAAAGTGCCGTACGCTCTGGCAATGCCGGAGCCAATATACAGAGAAAGGGATTCCATGAAGCATTTATTGATCGTCGATGATAACGACAAATACGCCAGAATACTGGATGAGTACTATAAGAACCTGGGCTATTCTATAGACCGCGCCGTGGATGGAGCCAGCGGCTATAGCGCAGTAAAGGAAAAGGGCCTGGAACACTACCATGTGATCGTTACCGATATAACCATGGAAACGCAGATGGCTGGCCTAACCATGCTCAAACGTCTCTATAAAGATGGATACCGTGGAATGGTAGTCGTAGCCAGCACAGGATTCGACGTACCCATGGCCAAGCCCCTCACTCGCTGCTTTCTGGGTCGGATGGGCATTGACTACCTGGTACCCAAGACCACGGTTTTGTCCGGAAAGCTGGAATACTATCCCATGGCCTTCTTTAGCAAGCCGATCATGGACTTTCGGGAAATAGAATCCAACCACAAAATCGCTTGAAATTTTCTTTCATGTAAACCAAAACAGGGAAGCTTCGTCTAAAAGTCGTCAACGATGAACTCCAATAGGGCCCGAATCATAAGCTTAATACTCCTTGTTTATCTGGGGAGTTGTGCCTCCGGCATTCCAGTGAAGTTCCCTCAGTACCCTGCTGGCAATCAAGGTCAGCAGCTTCAGAGGGTGCTGGATGGAAAGCGCAAGCTGGCTGTTGTGGCCCGGGATTTACCTGCAGGCTATAGCACCAACCTGAATCGTCTGGGTCTGGCCACTGAGTGGCAGGATACCATTCGTGGTTCGGTACAAAGCGCAATGCAGGGAAGGGGTTTCTATTCCATTGTGGACCTGGATAGCCGGGATCGTCGCTACCAGGAGCTGGCTCATGCTCAAAGTGGGATGACCAGAAATCAACTTCAGATTGGTCGTGAGCTGGCTGTAGAGAGTATTCTTTTTGTGCGCATGACCGCCCTGCCTCGNGTGGAATGTAAGATTGAAGAAGTCACCGATCTTTCCACAGCAGCCCTGCAGTTGGCCATGGCCGCCGCCTCCAAAGGGCAGAGCAGCGGTGATGCTCAGTATAAGAAGCCTACCGGAGTAACCTATCTTACAGTCTTTGTGGAAGCTACCCTGGTGAACGTGGAAACCGGTCGATCCATGAGCTTTTCCAATACCAAGCCGCATCGTCTTGAAAACGATGTGGGCAACACTCAATGTCCTTCCCAGCTCAAAGCTTTTGATGAAGCAATGGATATGGTGGGCACTGAAATTGCGCGTAATCTTTCTCCTGAAGTAGTGACATTCTATATCCCTCTCTCCGATGATACCGATGGTCTCCGCGGCGGGGAACCTTCTCGAGTTCAGGCTTTCCTGGAAGAAGGTATTAAGTGGGCAGAAGAAGGAAATTTCGACATGGCTGCTCGGCAGTGGGAACGCGCACTGGATGAATCCGGCGGAACCTCAACGTCGGCTCTCTGGAACCTGGGTGCCTACTATTGGTACAGTGGGGATATGGATCAGGCACAGAGCTATTTTGATCGAGCTATGCGATCCGCCGAGCCCGGCTGGATGGATGATAAGAGATATGTGTGGACTCTTTTTCAGAAGGAAAAGGAACGAATGGCCCGAGAAGGCTTTTAGTTCACCATTTCCCGCTTTCGCAACTTCGGCCGTTAGATCACCTGATCGGAAACGTAACACAATTTCTCATAGAGCATGGCTATTGCCCTGGTTCTGTTACNGAGTTGCAATTCCACAGATCAGCAGGCCCTGGAATTCTACTGTAGCGGTTGCTCTCGAATGGACCGTATTATCAATCCACTTTAATTCGTTCACATTTCTTCAGCGGATGACAGACTTCCTGTATGAAGTTCCTGCGATTGGCATCGATCTGGCTATCGCTGAAGCTGGCGAATCGACCATCAGTAAGCGCCATACAATACAGGTTCTTTCTGGGATTCTGATAGTAAAGCGTACCGTAGAGAGCCGGGCTTTCCTTGTCCTGAAAGCGCACAAGGAAGGTAATTCCGTAATGGTCGATTAGCTCCTGTTCTGAATCACCGGCCTTTACGATTTTTTGCTTCAGGCCTCGAACTTCATTACATTGTTGAGGAATTCCATCGTAATAGCTCACTGCTCCAGAAACATCGTCCGGCTCGGTATAGCCGGGCCGGGTATTGGATGCGCATTGCATCAGCGAGAAAAGAGCTAATGAGGAAATGAGAATTGCGCCGATTCCGGTACCAGACTTCATATTGGATAGATCCCAGTCGCCGCCAGGATGGGAAGCAAAAAAAGATGTCGCACTGTTCTGACAGAATGGTAGAATAAACGAGAGCGAAGGATGAAAACTCTAGAGAATCTGGAACATATGGAAGACAGGGCTCTTGCCCCTTATGCAGTGCGGCATGGAGAGCATGCCGGTCGGCTGTTTGAAGAACAGGAACATCCGTTTCGGACGGCTTTGCAGCGGGATCGAGATCGAGTACTGCATTCCAAAGCATTTCGACGCCTGGGCTACAAGACCCAGGTTTTTGTGAACTCGGAGGGAGACAACTATCGAACCAGGCTAACTCATAGTCTGGAAGTTGCTCAGATTTCGCGGTCCGTTGCTCGCTCCCTTTCCCTGAATGCCGATTATGCAGAAACCCTTTCACTGGCTCATGATCTGGGTCATACTCCCTTTGGTCATGCAGGCCAGGATGCCCTCCACCGACTCATGCAGGGACATGGCGGCTTCGAACATAATTGCCAGAGTCTTCGCATTGTAAGCGCCCTGGAATCCCGGTATCCATCCTGGCCCGGACTCAATCTGACTCGAATTACTCTGGCCGGTATGATGAAGCATGGAAAGATCTACAGCTGCGATAATCAGCTGGAATCCATTCGAAGTATTCGCAGCGGTGTATCCCTGGAAGCGCGATTGGTGGATTTATGTGACCGCATTGCCTATCTACATCATGATCTGGAAGACGGACTGGATAGCGGTTACTTGACCATGGAAGAATTGTCTGAAGAGGAATTCTGGCTGGAGGCTCATCAGCAATGCGAATTCCATTTCCGGGCAGATTTTACCACATCCAGGTTACCCTTGCAGATTCGCACGGTGGTGCGCTCACTTTTGAACCAATGCCTGAACGATTTAATCCTTACATCTCAGGATGCTCTGGAAGNTTCTGGTTTCAGCTCCCTGGCCGATGTTCTAACTGTACAGCCGGCGGATTTGCCAGTGCGAAATAGTGATTCCTTAAGGCACAGGTTGCAGTCCATGCATGCCTTTCTGAAAGAGAAACTATATATGGACCCTTCCGTGAAGCGGATGTCTTTTCGCGGGGAAAAAATGATCGAGCATCTGTTTGAGACCTATATGAAACGTCCAGATCTGATGCCCTCGCATGTTCAGGAACGAATTGCAACGGTGGGGCTGGAAAGAGTAATCGCGGACTATATTTCAGGAATGACCGATCGGTTCGCCGAAAAGGAATATCGCTATCTTACCGGTGCCTGAGGCTCGGTGATCTCCAGTAATTCGAATCCCTGGAATGCAAGCACAGTACGGATTGCATTGCCCTTTACAGGGCTCCAGGCCCGGAAGCCCCCTATCCCTCAGCTGTGTCCGGTTCAGCTGTTTCGGACCCTCTANCACGGTACAACCTGAAACCAGTCCGTTCTCCGGGACGCCCAAATGTCTAAAGGGTAAAAAAGGCTAAGCGAATTGGCTCCATTGTCCGACGGTATTCAAGAGGGGATAGAACTATGGCATTACTGGATCGCACAAAAGAAGAAGTTAAAGCAGAAATCTATGAGATTGAAGTGATTCGGGCCCCGATTCGCGAGGTATTCGATGCCATGACCACTGCCCGAATCATCGATGAGTGGGGGGCCGGCCCTTCTCGATTTCAGGCCAGACCAGGCGGGAAATTCTTTTTCTGGGACGGAGAAATGTCCGGGATGATCTGCGAAATTCAGCCTCCCGTCCGAATGATGTACACCCTCAGAGAGGCATGGTGGGATCCAGACTGGAAGGACTCCATGGTTACCTGGACATTCAGAGAAATGGATCGCGGCACTGAAGTTATTCTCTCCCATTCCGGGCTTCCCGGTCGCAAGGTCCGAGAGGCGCATCGTGAAGGATGGGGAGAGTATTTCCTGGGTCCTCTCAAAGCTTACCTCGAATATCACCGCTAGGCTTATCTTCGCCAAGTCAACCTTGACACTAATGCAGCCTGCCAATTTATTGCGGCATGGCTCGTAAGATTGCTGTTTTGCCCGGAGATGGAATTGGTCCGGAGGTGATGAATTCCGCCATTCAAGTACTGGAAAAGGCTCTGGGGGATCAGTGGTCCAATTATTCCCTCTCAGAAGCTCCGGTTGGAGGCGCAGCCATTGATCTTACCGGCGTTCCCTTGCCAGATGAAACCCTGAAGCTCTGCGAAAGCTCAGATGCTATACTGTTCGGTTCGGTGGGTGGACCCAAATGGGAAAATCTGCCACCGGAAAGGCAGCCGGAGCGCGGAGCTCTTCTTCCTCTGAGAAAACATTTTTCCCTGTTTGCCAACCTGCGTCCCGTTCGATTATTTCCCGAGCTATCTGCATCTTCGCCTCTGAAAGAAGAGCGCATCGGCGATGGCGTAGATATGTTGTTTGTGCGCGAACTCACCGGTGACGTCTACTTTGGTCAACCAAAAGGTCGCGAAGGAAAAGGGGAAGAAGAGAAAGCCTTCGATACCATGGTTTATCATCGCTATGAGATCGAGCGAATTGCAAAAGTAGCTTTCGACTCGGCGGCGCAGAGAAAAGGACGAGTAACCAGCATTGATAAGGCGAACGTGCTGAGTAGCATGGTGCTCTGGAGAGAAGTAGTCACTGAGTTCGCCGAGAACTATAACAAAGACCTGGCCCGCAAGATTGAACTGGATCATATGTATGTGGATAATGGCGCCATGCAGCTAATTCTGCGGCCGGCAAGCTTTGACGTATTGCTCTGTGGGAACATGTTTGGTGATATTCTNAGCGACGAAGCTTCCGTGCTTGGCGGTAGCCTTGGAATGCTGGCATCCGCTTCTCTCTCCACAGAGAAAGGGTTTGGTCTCTATGAGCCCAGCGGTGGCACAGCTCCCGATATCGCAGGGAAAGGTGTCGCAAACCCTATCGCACAAATTCTCTCCGCATCTTTACTTCTCAGGTACAGCTTCGAGGAAACCACCGTCGCGGATCACATTGATGCAGCGGTTCGCAAGGCAATTGAGTCTGGAGTCAGAACGGGAGATCTGGCTGGCCCCGGGGAAAAAGTGGTAAATACACAGGAAATGACAGATGCCATCATTAGCTTCCTGTAATATTTTGCACTGAGCAACAGGAAAGCTACATGAATCCCAGAATCCTGATATGCGATGATAAGAACTTCGAAGCCCTGGAGTTTCGACAAATCCTTGAATCAAGAAAGTTTAAGGTGCTTCAGGTATGCAAGAACGGAAAAGAACTTCTGGACTGGGTCAAAAACAATCCCAAAGGCGCGGACGTTGTGATCATGGACATTATCATGCCGGTAGTGGATGGATATGCTGCTTTCCATGAACTGAAAACTCTGGCTCCCGAGATCAAGGTTGTCTTTGTATCCGTGGAAAACAGTGCACCTCTCATTAAGACTGTGCTGGCTATGGGAGCCCTGGATTTTATTACCCGGCCGGTGAAGCGAGATGTGCTTGCGGAGCGGGTGATCAAGGCCGTGGAACGCACTTAATCCTCCGAAGCTTTCACTGGACATCCGCCCTCAAGTCCATAAATTGTCTTGCAGGGTAGCATTCCATGGTGCCCTGACTCACTTCTAACTCGCTTTTTCGGGAGCATTCATGTCACCAAATCAATCCCCTGTAACGGAAGAACGGGAAGCCCCCGTTGGTTCTCAGCCAGAATCGGACCAGACCAACCATCCGGAGCATCATACCACATCCCCGGTCGTGGAGGAAATAGACTTTGGAGGCGCATATGATGGAGAAACTCCGTTCGGAACTGATCCTGCCTTCATCGATCGGAAAAAAATTCTACCTCTACTACAAAAAGTCGATAAGCCTGGACGTTATACCGGGGGAGAATTCGGGGTACCTTACAAGGATGCGAAGTCCGCTCGTGCCANAATTGTTTTCTCCTATCCCGACACATACGAACTGGGAATGTCCAATGAGGGTCTGAAGATTCTTTACGATTGTGTCCAGAGGAAGGAGGATCTTTATGCGGATCGAACGTTTCTTCCCTGGCCGGATTTTCGCGGCTTAATGAAGGAAGAGGGCATTCCTCTCTATAGCCTGGATCAACCTCTGGAAGTGAGATCCTTCGATGTGTGGGCCTTTAACACCGCACATGAACTACATTATACGAACTTGCTATATGCACTGGACCTGGCCGGGATTCCGGTGCAGCGCAAAGAAAGAACGGCCGCAGATCCAATCACCATTACCGGCGGTACCGCCGTCTCCAATCCGCTTCCACTATTCGATTTTCTGGACGGAATCTTCATGGGGGATGGCGAAGATGCCATTCTAGAAGTTATGGAAATTGTGGCCCGGGGCAAAGAGCAAGGGCTCAGCCGAAAAGCCATACTTCAAGAACTACAGTCGGTAGATGGACTGATTCTACCGGAACATTACCGAGCTACAATTCACGAAAATGGAGAAGCTCATTACTATGGTCCCATGGAAGCCAAGCGTACCTATAGAGCGAAGGAGTTTGCGGCTCTGGAAAATGTAATTGTTCCGAGCATTGCTATAACCCAGGACCGGGTTGTCGTAGAGGTAAACCGGGGATGCGGACAGGGCTGTCGGTTTTGCCATGCTGGTTTCTGGAAGCGGCCGGTGCGAAATGCCGAGGTTAGCAATCTGGTTCGCATTGCCGGTGATCTTTTGAAGCGATCCGGTAACGATACAATCACGCTTCACAGTCTATCCATCGCGGATTATCCATGGCTGGAAGAACTGGTGGTGGAAATGGCTCAGGCCTATGCTCCGGAAGGAGTGTCCCTTTCTCTTCCCAGCTTGCGAGTGCAGGTAAAAACAATTCCGGTACTGGAGATGACATCGGGAATACGCAAATCCAACGTTACTTTTGCGCTGGAAGCTGGCTCCGAGCTGATGCGAGAGAGAATTCGCAAAAAGTCCTCTGAGGACAATCTGCACTATCTAATACGGGAAATCTATGGTCGGGGCTGGGACCTGGTCAAGGTCTACTTTATGTTAGGACTCCCCGACCGCGATGGCCGTGAAGTAGATGATCTGATAAAATCTCTGAATGCCCTGGGTGATCTTGCCCGGGAATGCGGTCCCAGAAAGAAAGTCAATGTTACGGTATCTCTCTTTGTGCCAAAGCCTTTCACAACGTTCCAGTGGGAAGAGCAAAAAGGACCGGAATTCTTTAATGACAGTATTGAAAAGATCAAGGCCGGGCTTCGCACAAATCGAGTTCATGTTCGCCATCCCACTCCATGGATGAGCTGGGTTGAGGGATTACTCAGTCGTTCGGATCATCGAGTGTCCTACTATCTGGAAAAGGCCTTTCGCGCAGGAGCTAGCTTCGATTCCTGGGATGATGGTTTTCGGCAGAACATCTGGGAACCTGTGATGGCAGAATTGCCTCCCACTCTTCAACAACTCTGGATGGGGCAGAAACCTGGAGGCACTCCCATGTCTTTTGAAGAAATCGTGGAAGGTTTTCCCAGAGAGAAGCTAATCAAGGATTTTGAGAAGTTCGAATCCATAAATGAAGAGAACATGAATCCGCCGCATAAGCAGGCNTTGCGGGAGTCAGACTTTCCTCCTGAGCTCTTGAAACCGGTGGGTATTCCGCTGGAAAAGCAGAATCGAGCGGGATTCTTGAAACTTGGTTTTTCGAAAACAGGCAATTTTGTCTATGTAAGTCACCTGGACACCATGGATGCTCTGCGAAAGGCCCTGCGCCGAGCCGGATTACCCATGACCTTTACCAGGGGCTANAACAAGCATGAAAAGTTTCACTTTGGCGATTCGCTNCCCATCTATATGCATAGCGAAANAGANCTGGCNGANGTNTCTGTGTATGANNCNGTTCATCCNGAGNANTGGTTCGATANAATCNCGGAGCNGCTACCCGCNGGNNTGGAGCTNAAGNCTCTGGANTTCTCCGANAACCGNAAAAANGAAAAGAAGGATCANGCAGGGCTANACNNTGCGNTTCTTTCANTCGNANGATGCNCNGCNCTTTGAGNAGATGCTTCAGNGATGCTCCGGAAACCATTCAATTCGAAAAGNGGGATCGAAAGCGCAAAAGGGTGCGAAACCTGCCACGGCATAAATCGGCGATGCGGACTCATGAAAAGAATCTCCGGACCAGTCTCACAGAGCTGTCCAGGGAGGGGAATGACCTCTCCTTCCTGCTCACTCTACCTGAATCCGGTGGACTCTCCATAGTGGATTTGTTGGACCGGTATCTGGAAATTCCCAGAGAGGACTGGAATGTTCGCCTTCAAGTGTGGAAACTGCAATGAGAGCTCAGACAACTGCCCTGAAATGACCTTTAATCCAAGTTCACACATTTCAGTCTGACTTTACTCAAAGGCTTTTCCAGATCCTTTTTTTCTGGAACTGCGCTTTCTTTTCCACGATAGCGGATTAAACACTATGCGAAAAATCTATCCAGTCCGGAGAAGAGCCACCGGCAGCTAATGATCTGCCGGCATTTTCGCATCCCACTGCAATACGCTTCAAGCGGCCCGGCTATTCTGCTCACTCTTCTGTACCCAGTCAAAGCGAACATTTCGTGCCACAATTTTCACTCTGTTCCGATTGAATCCCTCATCATCCTTCCAGCGATCCTGTCGTAGATTGCCTTCCACGGTAACGCGAGAGCCTTTTTTGAGATACTGGGCGATGGCATCTGCCTGTTTGTCCCAGGCTTCCACGTTGAAATAGCTTACGAACTCTTTGGAATTGTCTTCTTTTGAACGAAAGCCATGGTTGGCAGCTACCGTGAAGTTTACAACTTTGCGATCCCGGGATAGCTCTTTTAGCTCCGGATCCTGCACCAGGTTACCATCCAGGATTACCAGCGATAGATTGTTCATACTTCCTCCTCGGGCCTTTCTGCCCTTCTATTGCCCACTGTGAGGTTCAGAGGATTCGTTAACTTTTTTTCCAGTTTTGCAGGGTAGCTTTTTCCAGGGAAGGACAAGAATGGACGGACTGAATCGAACACTTTTTCGAAGGTCACTGAGCGCTTCTGGCTCTCCATCGTTTTGATGACATTTATAGAAGAATGATGCGAAGAGTTCGGATAGAAATCCTGGACTCTCATTTCTCCGGCGAAACATGCCGGAGACGAATTTTCCCCTGGATACAATAAAATTCCCGGTTGATGTGAACGATTCAACTCCGATCTACATAATTAGAAAGTGCAGCTAGAGCCATCAGCAGAGCAGGTTTCAGTCATCGAATCCAGCGCTTCCGTGAAGCAGATCATTGCGGCGGCAGGGAGTGGAAAGACAAGAACGGTAATCGACATAGCCAATGGAATCCTGGGCGAAGCAAGCGGGGACAACCATGCCCTCGTAAGAAAGAAGAACGTCATCGCAAAAAACGAACGGGAGGAAACTGAGTCACCCACCTATCCCCTGCTGCTTTTGACATTTAGCCGTAAGGCCTGCCAGGAAATGCATGATCGCCTGGACGGCAATGCCGGGAAGGCGCAGATACATACTTTTCACGGCTTTTGCTACCAAACAATACGCAAGCATTACCCGGACGGGCAGAAGTTACAGGTAGTGGAGGATGAAACGAAACTGAGAATCCTCCGGCCACTTTTTTACCGCTTTCGCTATGAAATAGGTGGCATCCCGTTCTCTATGTTGCTTTCTAACCCGGAGCGATTCAGGGAGGAATTTCCGAGGGCTGCTTTTCGTATTTTTCGCTTCTGGGAGCAGTACAAGTCGAAGCATGGGCTCTTAGAATATTCCGATCTAATTCGCCTGGTCCTCACTGGCCTCAAAGCTGCGAATCAAAAGCTATCCTGGGCCCGAGAAATTCCGGGAAGCTTTGAAACTATTATTGTAGATGAATTTCAGGACACCGACCCTCATCAGCTGGAATTCCTGAAGCGAATGCGGCCGGAAAGACTGGTGGTTGTAGGAGATGACTGGCAGGGAATTTACTCCTTTCGGGGGGCTGACATAGAGCCATTCCTCAAATTTAAGCGCCATTTTCCAGCGGTGCAGAGGCATTTCCTTTCTGTGAATTTTCGAAGCGTTCCTGGAATCGTTAAAGCAGGCAACCGACTGATCAAGGCAAGTAGCGGTCAGATCAAGAAAAAGGTTCGCCCCCATCGTTCGGAAGTTAAGGACTCTGTTCTGGCCCTTACGCTGGATGGAAATCCAGAAGAGGTAATTGTCGAAATGATGCAGCAGTGCTCACTGGACTGGACAATTCTGTGTCGTAGCAATTATCGCAAGGATCGATGGCTGGAAGCTGGACTTTCGGAAGAAAGATGCATTACGATTCATCGTTCCAAGGGATTGGAATTCGAAATGGTTATACTGGACATTCTGGGCGGTTGGAGCGGAGCAACCAACGAGCAGGCTCGGGATGAAGAAGTTCGTATTGCTTACGTCGCGCTCACTCGGGCCCGAGACCTGTTCCTGGCTTTATATAAAAAGGATTATGGATCGCGGACAGGAGATGCCTGGATCTGGAATACACTCTTTGAGCCGGTATGCAAAAAGATAAACTCTGAGAAACTGGAAAGGAGGATCAGACTAAAATAAGGGCTTGCCCATCGGTGGGCGCACCTAAACTGAATCCATGGTTAGCAATCCGTCAAGTAGCGCAAAAGGTATCATGGGCACTGCTCCGGTTTTCTTTACTGCCATTTCAACAATCCTTGGCGCCATCATGTTCCTACGGTTTGGATATTCCGTGGCGCATGTTGGCCTTTATGGAGCCTGGGCCATTATTCTGATCGGACACTGTATTACGATTCCCACTGCCATGGCGGTTTCGGAGATTGCAACAAATCAGCGTGTGGAAGGCGGGGGTGAATACTACATTATCAGTCGTTCCTTTGGCTTGCACATTGGTGCATCTATTGGCATAGCATTGTTTTTGTCTCAGTCCATCAGCGTTGCTTTTTACCTCATCGCTTTTGCTCAATCCTTTCAGCCTCTTTTTGACTGGGTTTATTCTGTAACCGGAGTACTGATTCCGGATGGACGATTTGTCAGTGTTCCGGCCCTCCTGATTCTCTTTCTGACTCTGTACTTTCGCGGGGCCGGCACCGGTGCTGCTCTTCTTTATGTCATTGTATTTGTACTATTCGTTTCGCTGGTATTCTTCTTCGCAGGTCAGGGCAGCAATCCGCCACAGAGCATTCCCTTCCAGGATTCCGTAGCCAACAGCGATTCCTTTTTCAAGGTCTTCGCCATTGTCTTTCCAGCATTGACGGGAATGACTGCCGGAGTCGGACTTTCCGGAGACCTGAAGAATCCAAAACGATCCATTCCCATGGGTACTCTGAGTGCCACGATAATAGGAATGGTCATTTATTTTCTGGTGCTCTACAAACTTGCGGCGAATGCCAGCCTCCAGGAACTTGCTGACGATCAGCTCATCATGAGCAAGATTTCGGCCTGGGGACCCATTATTCCCATTGGTCTGGCCTGCGCTACAATCAGTAGTGCTCTGGGTTCTATCATGGTTGCCCCTCGAACATTGCAGGCATTGGCCAACGATAGGATCCTGGTGGGCGATGCATTAAACAGGAGGCTTTCGCATAGTAACCGCAGGACCAATGAACCAGTGAATGCATTGCTGGTAACAGTGAGCATTGCGCTGGTTTTTGTGCTGATCGGCGATGTAGATATTGTAGCTCAGATCATCACCATGTTCTTCTTAATTACCTACGGTTCGCTTTGCCTGATTTCTTTTCTAGAGCATTTCACGGCTGATCCGGCCTACCGACCCTCTTTTAGAAGCCGCTGGTGGATTTCGCTGCTTGGAGCCATCATGTGCTTCATAATGATGTTTCAGATCAGCGCTCTATTTGCCGGACTGGCTGCCCTGGTAATGACAGTGCTTTATCTGGGAATTGCNAAATCCAACCCGGGCCAGACAGGTCTGGCCGCGATTTTTCAGGGAGCTATGTCGCAGCTTGCTCGACAGCTTCAGATTTTTCTACAGAAATCTGAGTCGCGGGCGGACAAGCACTGGCGTCCATACATCATCTGCCTTTCTGAAAAATCCTTCGAGCGTTATGATGCGATAGAGATTCTGCGCTGGATTTCGTACAAATATGGATTTGGAACCTACATTCATTATATCAATGGATACCTTTCTCGAAGCACCGGCGAAGCGGCGGATGAGGCTCTAAGGCGGCTTGTGCATATAGCAGATATTTCCAGTAGCAATGTATTTTTCTCTACCATGGTGAGTCCTTCCTATACCACGGCCATCGCTCAGGCTCTGCAACTGCCCGGNGTATCGGGACGTGAAAACAATATGATCCTGTTTGAATACAATCGGGAGCATCCGGAGGAGCTGGANGACATTATCGATAATGTACCTTTGATAAAGGCCAAGGAGTTTGACCTAATGATTCTTGGTTCCTCNCCGCGAAAGTTTGGCTATAAACATGAAATCCATGTCTGGATTACAGAAAACGATTATGAGAATGGAAACTTGATGGTGTTAATTGCATACATTTTGCTGGGTCACCCACAATGGGAAGGAGGATTCATGAAGATCTTTGACGTTGCTCCTCCTGACAAAATGGAAGCTGAGAGTCGCAAGCTACAGTCTTTGATTGAAATCGGTCGTCTCCCAATATCTGGAAATCATGTTCAGATGATTCAGCACGATCCCGAGCATTCGATTCGCAGTCTGATAAACGCTAATTCTGCAGATGCAGACCTTGTGATCGTGGGTGTGCGAGAAGAGATCCTCAAGCATAAGCGAAGCATTGAAGTCTTCAGTGGTTACGATGACGTAGGCGATGTATTGTTTGTAAATACCACCGAGAAGAAGGAAATCTAGATTCCAGAGGAAGCGGCAGTGAGCTATGGCAAATGCAGCGCGAAGTTAGTTGCACAAGCAAATCGACTCGGCATCAAAATTGTCTGCTCGGAAGAGGCAGAGCAGACGGTACCAGGGTGTGCAAGGGGCACTGCTCAGTGGCGTAATAGGCGGGATGCTCAGGGCCTGTGGCGGATCGCTCCGGGCGAATAGTGTGCCCGGGNCGTGTGTATCTTCGCTATGAATCCAATTGATCAGGTTTCCGGAGGCTATCGCGCATAGGTCCTCTGAATCCGGCAGTCGGCTCCGGCNCTTTCTTCAATAGNAATTCGCTGAGAAATGGACTCGGACAGATCTCNGGACGGCCCCAGTAGCTCCGTCGCACCGGAATGTGATACAACCAATTTCAGGTAAGGGTTACTCCTTAACCTGGAGAGATCCTGGTTCCATTGATCGTTCCAGACCTTCTTTTGTGCCTCGGTATCGCACCGGAAGACTTCGCTGGTTCGCCCCTGGCGATTGATGTCTACAGAACGCAGATCTCCCTTCAGCGCTTGCAGGGCTCTTGTCAGGGTCTCTTCTAGAATGTTTCTCGTTTCCCGGGGCAGTGGATCACCGGCAAATTCAACAAGAACCCGTTCCATACCATCGGTGGTATAGATCAGTCGGGTTTCCAGAATAATTCCAGCGCTTTGCGGGAACCGAGCATGCAGCAGGGTCTGAGCGCGCTCTACCAGTTCGGTAGCATGCCTGTTACGAATGGCATCATGAAAAGTCTCCGGCGAAGTCTCCAGAGTCAGTTCCTGGGTCTTTCGCAGGCTGGAAAGNTCNGACTCNCNNGCAATTCTTACAAGGGAAATGCTGGATCTATAATCGGGAAACCTGGCTTCAATATCCTGGTTCAGTTTGTCCTGAAAATCTGCTCCGGGGAGTTCTGCGGAAGAGTAGACTATGGTTCCTTTTACATCATCGCGATCGAATATCAAGCCATCGGTGCCGCGAATCAGACTCATACCCTGCACGCCATTAAGTTCCTGGGAGACGTAGTTGCGAATGTCAATTTTTTCTTTCAGATACGCAAGAGAGCTAATCAATGGATAGCTGATCAATGCCAGAAGGACCACCGGAAACAGGAAGCGCTTTCCAGATCCAATGGATTCATTCAGACGAATCCACCATTCCTGGCGACCCAGGAGGCGAAATAACGGCTCGGTTTTCTCTCTCCTTCCCGTAAGCAGACGAATCAACTTCTGAATGTTATATCCTTCGTAAACAAAGTAATAGAATACGGAGGATACCATGATGATGGCTGATAGGTTCGTAACAAATAAGAGGAACGCTCCCCACATAATGCTCGCCGTAAAACCTGTGCCCAGTCCGTATCCTACGACGCAGATGGGCGGCATAAGAGCAACACCAATGGCGGCTCCCGGGGCAACAGAACTCATAATCGCATCGCCATCGCTTCGAACGGAGCTCAAGGCAGCCACAAGTCCGCAGAAAAGTGCGATGAACAAATCAAGAAATGTAGGACTGGTCCGCGAAAGGATTTCCGGAGTCAATTCGTTGATGGGAACAAGGTAGGTTATAGCTGCCGCAGTTAGCACCGCGACAATGCTGGACAGCACAATGTTTACACCGGACTTCAGGCCCAGGTAAACATCGCTAATCGCAACGCTCATACCGAGTCCAATAATGGGAGCCATCAATGGAGAGACCAGCATGGCGCCGATAATGACAGCCGGGCTGTTAATAATGAGACCCAGGGTAGCTATACCGCAGGAGGATATTACAAACATCCAGTACGGCAGGGATTTGATTCGCGCGCCGTCGTCTATCTGGGAATGCATGAGTAAAGCATCCGAACGGCTTACTCCCAGTTTATGTGGCAACTGAACAAATAGATTGTGCAGCCGTCCGCTTGCTCGCTCCAGTTCCTGAGCCAGGTCCCTTTTTTCCGGTTCTGAAGGTTCTGGAGCAGATTTGCCGGTCCCTTTTTTTGTGGCCAATGACACCTCTCCCTGAGACCTTGAAAAAGCGTTCTCAGGAGGTGCCGGTCAAGCCTAATTCCTGCAAACCTGGTATCGCACTGTGTTGTCTAATAATAGATATCAATTATGAATAGAACTCTCATATCCGCAGCCCTGTTGCTTCTGATTTCTCCGCTCTGGTCCATTGAGTTTCCCCGGACTACCAGGGATTACGTAGGAACAGCAAGCTACATTGCCGTGGTGGAAATTGAAAACGTAGTGGCAGCCCCGGGTGGAAAGAACCTGGTGCAGTACAGGCTTTCGGTTCTGGAAGAGTGGAAGGGCAATTTACCGGCTGTAATCGACATTCGGATTTTTTCTGCGTCTCGAGTCATTCAGCCGTCGCCCGTTCTGGAGGGACCAGGCTCTCGATGGGTGGTTTTTCTGGGGAATCCAACCGGCGAAGGGTATTATCCCCTGAAATCTCTTCACTGGGGAAAGATTGAGCTTCTNGAAGATTCGAACGGGAATTACTGGTTGGCTCGTCCGGTTTCTGGGTTCGGGCAAGCCTATGAAGGCAAGCGGCTCTCTCTAGATCAATTTCGCAGTCTTGTAAAAGGAAATCGTTAACATGTTTCTGCGAAGTCTTAGAACCAGGCATAAGGTCAAGAAAAGNNGAGCACGGGAAAGCCTATCTGGCTCTCGGACTTCTTCATGNGCTGCTGGTGGAAAGCAATCCAGATGGTCTGGAGCAAGTCGGTTCATTCTATTTGCAGGCGTGGTCTTTCTTGCCGGAATCTCCTTCTTTGCCATTCTATCGCCTTCAACGGTGAAAGCCTGGTTTTTCTTTATCGCACAGAATGGGATGCGTCAGCAATGGGTATTCGGTTCTGGCTGCAATTCCAGTAGTCGGCCCATCACCGTAACCTACGACTCAGATGACCCTTCCAACGGCGACATTATATATGGTAATCTAATCAAGTCCGTGCATGACGAATGGAATCAGGATTCCGGCGCAAATGTAAACATTCTGACCGATATCACTACCAATGGGGCAAACATCACATACTTTACCATGGATGTAAGCGCAGTGAATTCCTTTCTGAGGAATCCCACTCCGGGAATCATCCGAGTGGTTTACGATGACAACGGTAGCGTGCTTCAGAGCCTGGGAATAGATCCTGATTCCGGAGTATTAGGCATTGGAGTGCCTCTGGCTATTGACTCTTCGCGTCCAAACGAAATCTGTTCGGGGCTAATGATTCTAAACGGGAAGAGTTTCAATTCGATGACTGCCGCAAACAAAGAGAAATATTATCATTACACTCTCCTGCACGAGTTGGGGCATGTCCTTGGCTTTGCGCACTCTGTGGCAGGAAATAATCTGGACTCTTCCGGTGTAGAGGCCACCACAGGATTCATTCCGGTCATGCATCCATTTGCGCCCAGCCCGTCTCAACTGAGCACCCCGAAGACTCTAACAGACGATGAAAAGGCCGGATTGATAACTGTGTATGGANAGTAGCCCAGGGGAAGCCTGGAGTAAATGGGAATTCCGGTGCGAATGGAGAGGGTGCACGGACGCTTGAGAATGAGAGGAAATTCTGGTAGTGCGATATGCTTTAGCTCTGGCCATGGACCAGGCAGCATTGCCGGCATCGCCGGACAGAATAAGGTTATGATAAGAATCGAACAAAAAGCAGCCGCCGGAATGAGATTCGCTATGCCAACGAAGAGGATGCACCTTACTGTGTGGATACTTCTGGCCTTATTTTTGGTATCGGGATGTCGAAAGCAGAACGATGACTCCCTGCTTNCAGCTCTGGTGCTGGTCTATGCATCCAATCCATGTAACTTCCAGGCGCGGCCCCAGCTATCTGCAGTGAGTCCATCTGTGACNAACGTCTGGCCTACAGTAAAGGGACGGGTACTTCAGGCCAATGGCGAACCGGCCATTGCAGCTCTGGTAATCGTCCANGATTCTGATTTAGATGGGGGTTCTGACGGTCCAAATAGACGATTCGTATCCACTTTCACCGGCTTAGATGGAGACGGTAGCTTTTACATGGCCGGTTTGCCCAATGTAACGGATCAGTACAGAATTTCTGTTGAGCCTATTGCTCCTGCATACGATGGCCGGATCGATACTCACATCGACTGCTTTCAGAATCCCAGTAGCTTTTCTCCTGGTTTCTATACCGGACCTTCAGCTACCATCAATTCCAACACAGGTTCCGCTCAGACTTTCCAGCTCAACCAGAATGCCAGTCAGATCTATGATTCTGGCGATATCCTTTTGAGATAAGGTCTGATAGCTCACTGCTAACTCTTCGTTTCGGAATCGCGGGCTGACCTGACGAGACCTGNCCTGATCCNAAAAGGGGGTAACTCTTTCNTGGCTGTTTTTCGCTTCGCCCAATCCATTCATTCGCAAGGAGGCAAGAGGGAGGACTGGTAAATCGCTGAAAACCCAAATCTCCCANCCACTTTTTTCCGTTTCCCAGCATGCCTGGATCCGCAGGGACAAGCTGGCNCGGCCAGGCGAATATCGCGAAAAACTGAATTTCTGCGCTCGAGTACCGCAGCTCCGGTCGCCAGGAATCCGTTTCTGATACCTCTCGCCTTTCCGGTTCCTGGAATTGGTTTCTGATTTGTCGTGCTTCTCCAGTTGCTGGAATTCGTTTTTGCTATGTCTGGCCTTTCCGGTTCCTGGAATTGGTTTCTGATTTGTCTTGCTTCTCCAGTTGTTGGAATTCGTTTTTGCTACGTCTCGCCTTTCCGGCTACTGGAGTTGGTTGCCGATATGTCTCGCCTCTCCAGTTGCTGGAATTTGTTTCTCATTTGTCTCGCCTTTCCGGTTACTGAGATTTGTTATTGCTATGCCTCGCCTCTCCAGTTACTGGAAATCGTTCCTGATTTGTATTGCTTCTATAGCGCCTGGTACCTAATGCGCTTCGTCCCAGTTTTTGCCTTCACCAGCATCCACTCGCAGAGGAACGTCCAGCTTTATGGCCGATTCCATTTCGCTTCGAGCCATTTGAATTAGCTCCTCTTTTTCCTCAGGCACAGTATCGAACAAAAGTTCATCGTGCACCTGAAGAATCATTTGGGAACGGAACTTCTTTTTGTCCAGTTTCTCCTGCAGCGAGATCATAGCAATTTTGATGATGTCGGCGGAGGTGCCCTGAATGGGTGTGTTGATGGCGGTTCGTCGCGCCCCTTCTTTGCGAAACCGATTGGAAGCATTGATTTCCGGTATTTGCCTGCGGCGACCAGACATGGTTTCTACGTATCCATGTTTCTCGGCAAAGGCAATTGTATCGTCCATGTATTTGCGAACACCAGGATAGGTCTGAAAGAATAAGTCGATCAATTCCTGGGCTTCCTTTCGGGCAATACCCAGGTTCCGACTCAATCCATAGTCCGTGACACCGTAGACAATGGAAAAATTCACAGTCTTGGCCTGAGATCGTTGATCCGGACTCACATCGTTTTGTTTCACTCCAAAGAGCGAAGAGGCGGTCATGGCATGAATGTCCTTATCGTTTTTGAAGGCATCCAGAAGGGCTTCATCTTTCGCATAATGGGCCAGGATTCGCAGCTCGATTTGCGAATAGTCCAGGGCCAGAAGTACNTTGCCNCTGGCCGGAACAAAGCCTTTTCGAATAGCACGACCGGTTTCCTCGCGAATGGGGATATTTTGCAGATTNGGGTCCGTGCTGGATAGACGGCCGGTGGCTGCAATGGTCTGCTGGAAGCTTGTATGGATTCGTCCAGTCTCCGGATGAATCAATCGAGGAAGTGTATCAACATAGGTAGACTTCAGTTTCGAGTATNTACGATGTTCGAGCAAATGGTCAATTATGGGATGGAACCCTCTCAACTCCTCCAGGACAGACTGGTCTGTACTGTAGCCGGTCTTGGTTTTTTTGCCTTTCGGGAGGTTGAGTTTTTCGAACAGCAGGGACTGAAGTTCTTTTGTAGAGTTGATGTTGAANTCGTATCCAGCCTCCTGGAATATNCTNTTTTCNAAACCCTCGAGNTTCTTGCTGTANTCCTTGCTCAGTTTGGANAANTANTTNTCNTCTATTGCAACTCCTGACTCTTCCATGCGAGCCAGAACTGGAATCAATTTACATTCTATATCATCATGGACTTTCTGAAGAGCAGTCTTTTTTAGCTCCTTTTCCAGAATCTGGTATAGCTGGAAGGTTACATCTGCATCTTCGCAGGCATAGTCCCGTATTTTTTCCGGATTCACCTGGTCCAGAGTTACCTGTTTCTTTCCGCTACCCGCTATTTCATCATACTTGATGGTTTCGATTCCCAGATGGTCGAATGCCAGATCGTCCAGGTTGTGCCTTCGAACATTTGGGTTCGCAAGGTAGGAGGCAATCATTGTATCAAAGTGTATGGCCGGCAGATGAATCCCGTGACGACGAAGTACCAGATAATCGTATTTGATGTTTTGACCTACGTATTTGCAGTCTGGATTTTCCAGAAAATCCTTTAAATGTGGGGCGGCAGATGTTAGTTCCAGAGCTTCTCCGCCTTCTGCGGAGAAAAGATCATCACTTCCTGCTTTGATAGCTATGTAGTAGGCCTCTTCCTTCTTCGCACAAACGGAAATCCCCACAAGAGAGGCAAACATCGGCGAAAGGCTGGTGGTTTCTGTATCCACAGCTAACACCTTCGCTTTTTTCAGTTTGGTAGCCAGCTTCTTAAGTTCGGTCTCGGTATTGATCAGGGTGTAATTGCGGCCGCCGGTTCCAGATGGACCTTTTTTTCCGCCGGTCTTTTTCTGAGCAGCATCGTCCGATTTTGCTGAGCCGGAAGCCAGTCGGTCTCTTTGAAGATCCTTGTAGATCGCATTGTAGCCTTCGTTCAGGAATATCTTGAGGACTTCATCGCTTAGGTAATCGGGAGTCGAAATGGAATCGTCTTTGAGCTTTTCTATTTCAGATACATCAAGCTTAATTGTGGCCAGCTCTTTAGATAGAATCACATCGTCTCGGGAGTCCTGAAGTTTCTTTTTCACTCCATCGGGCTTGATTTCTTCAATCTTCTTGTAGATGTTTTCAATGGAGCCGTAGTCCTGAATTAATTTCTCAGCTGATTTGGGCCCGATGCCTTTCGCTCCTGGAATATTGTCCGAGCTGTCTCCAATCAGCGCCATGTAGTCCGGGATCTGCTTTACTGTAACACCGAGCTCTTCCTTTACCCAGTCCGGATCGATTTCTATGAATTCTGTAACTCCTTTGGAGCCTCGAAGCATCATAACGTTCTTGTTCAGAAGCTGGTAGCAATCCTTATCTCCAGTTAGTAAGACGACTCTCTGCTTCTTGCCATACCGGCTGGCAAGGCTACCCATCAGATCGTCGGCTTCGTAATTTTGAACAAGCAGGTTCTGGAATCCTGACTTTCCCAGGATCTCTTTGATTTCATCGATCTGGTATCTGAGATCGTCCGGCATGGGCTTCCGATGTGCTTTGTATTGATCATACATCTTATTGCGAAAGCTACCTCCGGAGGCATCCCAGGTAATGGCTGTCATTTCTGGCTGAAGATCGCGCAAGACTTTGAAGAACATTCGAAAGAAGCCAAAGATGGCCGTCACAACCTGGCCGGATGCATTGGTCAGATTCTGATTCTGGAGGGCAAAATAGGCCCGGTAGGCCATGGCATGGGCATCGACAACTAGAAGGGTAGGACGTTTGGCCATGCTGTAGAAATGCTCGCACCATCCAGGCTGTCAGTAAAATTTGGTTCAGCGCATAGATTTCATTGACACCGGGCCTGATGGGACCAGATTGTTGTAGAGAAGCAGGGGGTGCGTTTTGCTCCAGACCAAACAGGTAGAAGATAAGCTAATAGTATACCTTGAAGGCAGACTGGATGTGTCGGTGGCCAATGAGGTGGAAGAAGAACTGAGCCGTCTCATCGACCAGGAAAACCAGAAGCATATCATCCTGAATATGGATAAGGTGGAGTACATGAGCTCCTCCGGATTCCGTGCCTGCATCGCTACTCTTCGAAAGCTCAATGCACGAGATGGCAGTCTTAAGCTGACGAATATTCGTCCATCGGTTAAGCGCATTTTTGATGTAATCGAGCTCACCAGCTTATTCGACATTTACGAGTCCGAAGAAGAAGCCCTGAAAGCCTGATATGACCACCACAGGTTCCTCTTTGCTGGATCGAATCGTTGCCAGTAAGAGAAAAGAAATCGAAACACTGGAAAAGGCCGGAATTCCGTCCCTGGATGGATTGGAAGGACCCAGAGATTTCTTACAATCATTGAAGAAACCGGGGGGACGATTAAGGAATCAGACCGAGATTTCCCCTGACTATCTTCCTCGGCATCGAGCCATTATCTCAGAAAGCAAGAAAGCCAGTCCCTCTATGGGCCTGATCAGAGAAAATTACGATCCTGCGGTCATCGCAGAGAGCTATGCCAGTCTCGGGGCCAGTTGCATTTCCGTCTTAACGGACCAGGGGTTCTTTCAAGGACATCTGGATCATCTGAGGATTGCCCGCCTGGCCGGTATTCCTGTTCTACGAAAAGACTTCTTGATTCATCGTTTGCAGATCCATGAGGCCAGAGCTGCAGGGGCCGACTCAGTTCTACTCATAGTTCGGTTGCTGGACGATGAAACCCTGGCCGATCTTCTTGGGTACGCTCGATCTCTGGAAATGGAACCATTGGTGGAGGTGCATTCGGAATCGGAAATGATTCGAGCCTGCCAGTGCGGGGCTCGGATTGTAGGCATAAATCACAGGGACCTGGATACTCTGGAAATGGATCTCACTCTTTCTTCCAGGCTTGCTCCCGATCTAAAGAAGCGAAATCCCGATGGTGTCCTGATCGCAGAATCAGGGATTGAAAAGAAAGAAACCCTGGAAGCAATGAGCGAATATGCAGATGCTTTCTTGATCGGAACTTCGCTTATGCGTTCTCCTTCCATTCCAGCCGCCTGGGCCGAACTGTTCGGAAATTGATTTCTTTTTGCTGATTATCCGAATGCTGGATGTCGGGATTCTGTCGTTATTTCTCAGGAGCGAGGCCCTATGCGGTCGCTTAGATGAAAGCGGGGCCAGGTCCAATGCGATCGAATAAATGAGAGCGGGAGCCCCCGGATAGGGGATCCCGAAATGGGACTCCGGCGTGGATCAGGGCTTCGAAAATCAATAGTTAATCCTATCCTTTAGGTAACAATCTTTGAGTGGCACTATGCGATTGGTAGGGTGAGAGTGCGGAGCGCTTGCAATGGATCAAGGATGTCAAAAGGGATTCGTTCAGGGTTTTTTCTTCTGAGTGAAGTCCACTTCAATCACGTTGTCATCCGTGCTTTTTCGGCTCTTCTTGGAGGACTTTTTGGTGGCCCGGCGAGCGGCGCTTTTTCCGGCAGGTCTGGCCTTTTCTGAGCTATCGGCTTCGTTGTCCCCGGAAGAGCCGGCGCCTTCCGTTTCCTGCGCATCGGCATCTGAATCGGTGACGTGTAGCTTGAGATCCGGTCCTGTCACTTCTTCGAGCTCTGGCATGGCCCATTGCATGATTACCTGGCCGGATTTATCGAACATCCGCACAATGGAATCGAATGGGATGCGAACGTATTCCCATCGAGAGAATTGCATTTCGCACTCCAGGGAATCATCGTCCCAGGTTAGTTTTCGGGTGCTATAGGGACCAAATACCAGGATCAAACCTTCGGTCTGTTCTTTCTTCAACAGGCCTCGCTTTCCCAGCACAAGTTGTTCATGAGGCATGCAATGAATATAGAATGTTTCGCAATGGATGAAAAGAACGTCTAGAATCGCCTTTTTGAATTTGCGGAGGTTTCTCATCTCCTCGGTTGTGAAGCTCATCCAGCCCCCTTGATTCGAATGACATTGAGGTTTCTGGAGCGATCTCCCCGTCGATGCGAATAGAAATGTTTAAATCTACTTTCGTCTTGAGCCTGTAAGGGGTCCTCCAGATGAAAACTGGCTTTTGCAGATGGGGCCGCTTTCTCAAGTTGCAGAGCTGCGTTTTTATACAGATCCAGAAGTGGTCTTCCGCGGGCCGATCGCTTCTGCTCGATAATGGGAAATTGTGCTGCCACTTCATGGCCCACTTCGTAGGTAGAAGGGCAGATATATGGTCCGGGAAACACCGTTACGTTGGGATCAACTTCCTTCTTTTCGCGATTCATTTGCTCTACCAGGAAGGTGATTAAATCCAGGGCCCGCGGGATGATTCCTCGAGCCAGACCACGCCAGCCGCAGTGGATTACGCCGGCCATAGTATCTGGAGCATCTGTGCCAGAATGAAAGAAGAGGGGAAGACAATCTGCTGTGCGAATGACCAGAGCTACATCCTTTTCCTGAGTAATCATCCCATCCGCCACAGCGATGGGCAGGTTCGCGGATATAAAATCATGTTCGGTGATGCGAATAACATCAGGGCCGTGGATTTGTTTCAGGAAGAAAATACGTTCCGGAGGTAAATCCAGAGCGGAGGAAAGAAAGCTGCGTTCGATTTGCTTACGTGCAAGAGCTGCATCCTGAATACCGTGACCGCTTGCATCCGGTCTCAGGTTTCTATGCTCCGAATCCTCCGGGGTACCGGAAGGGAATTGATGCTCCAGATGTCTCAGCGCATCCATTCCAAATACCTGGGCTTCTATTTTTCCACTGGTGTAGGTGTGGGAGCTTTTCGTCTGCATCAATATCGATTCCTTCTTTCAATCAGGGCTTTCTTCCAGCTATCGCTGATTCGCTCCATATCCGCCAGTTCCCTGGGCGAAAGTACAGAGTCCGGAATGAGAAATTTACCCAATCCATGTTCTACTTCGGGCTTTTCGCCGATGCTTCCCAGTACAGAATCCAGCAAAGGCCTGGGTTGCTTCATGCGTCCGGCAGGTATCTGACCATTGCGGATCGTTTCCAACCTTTGCATGGGAATGTTACCTACAGAGTAGCTACCCGCGGGTTTTTCCAATTCCTGCTCACCCGAAGTGGAGCCATAGATACGTAATGGACATAGATAGAATACCAGCATCTGGCGTTCGGGAATCCAGAGATGGGTCAGGCTATGTCCTGCACCTCCAACGAACTCGGGTAGGAGCCAGATAGTCTTGAGCTGAAAGTCCGGAACCAACCGGCGAACCGTTAGATAATTGCAAAGACCAGCCGGTCGAAAGAGATAGATTCCCGGGTCCTGAGTTCTGATAGGTGAATGGATCCAGATTGGAGATCGCCTGAACGGACCTGCGCGCAAGATCTGGCTTTCTGCAAGATGTGTTCTGGAAGGCGCGCTCAGCCATTCCATTTTCTCCAGAATCTCATCTTCCAGAGCGTCTATGTTTTCTTCCTCGCCCCCGGAGTACATAGCTGCAGGATTTTTTCTGGCGATACAATTGCAAGAAGGAAAGTGCTTCCCAGTTTCACGAAACGGACCACCCTGGAATATGTCCCTGATCAAGGTCTGCGGAAACCGGTATGCCGCGGATGCCCATATGGTGGCCTCCTTTCAGCCAGATTTTATGGGATGGATCTTTGTTCCTTCCAGCCCTCGTCTAATTACTCCAGAGGAAGCCAGTGAGTTCATCAGTGGTATCCGCGCGGATTATCCGGATATTCAACATGTTGCCGTCATGGGCGGAATGGAGCCGGAGAAACTGGTTCAGTTGCTTCGGCGATTCTCTGAGATCAATAATGCCCGATTTCCAGTGGATGCGATTCAGCTTATTGGTACATCGCAAGAAATCCAGGGAGTGGCTTCAAGCCTGCAGCAGATGGGAGCGGATGTACCAATCTGGCCTGTGCTTCGAGTGGATGGGCCGGTAAATGACCAAGACCTTCTGGCACTGGCTCAGGCAGATATGTATTTGCTGGATCGAAAAGTGTCCAATGCACTGGGAGGAACCGGGCGAACTATAGATGAAGAATGGATTCAGGCCATTACTCTGCCCTATCTTTTGGCCGGCGGAATCAATCATTTGAATGCACTGGAAAAACTCAAGACCACTTCAGCCCGGGGCGTGGACATTGCGTCAGGACTGGAAGACGGCAGGCCTGGACACAAAGACGAAGCGAAACTGAAAGCATTGTTTGACTCTCTGAATCGCATCTAACTCAGCCTATGAAGCGGATTCCCGGAAATGAGATGCTGGTATCTCCCTACCTTGATCTATTGCTTGAGGCAGATCCCGATCCAGCGGCCGTCAGAAACTATCTACAATTCTGCCAGGGATTATGCGATCTCCGGGACGATTGTGTGGCCGGAATCTGCGTGTTTGGCCCGGGATCAGATTATTCGGGCATCGAAATCTACAATGTCTCTGTGGCTTCGCGCTTTCGGAGACAGGGAATTGCCGAAGGACTGATCAAATCAATGCTGGCCCGTGCGATGGGCCCGGTGCGAGTGCGAACGGGAAGCACATCGTTTGCTGCTCTTTCCTTATATCAAAAGCTTGATTTTCGAATGATCGCCATAGTCTCGGACTACTTCACGAAGCATTACCAGGAGCCGATTTTTGAGAATGGGATTCAACTTCGAGACCAGATTGTTCTGGAGCGAAAAGCTAGATCCTCTGGACACTAATTCGCACCAGTATGGGATGGCAGGGATTACTCTGACATTGTGGCTGCAAGATCGGACACGGGAATTCCGGATCCGATGTAAGACGAAGGTCAGTGAGGATTGCGAGCTTTGAATTCCTGAAATGAAACCGGACTCATTACCAGAATTTCTAGACGGCGCTGACATATCCCATCCCGGGTTGGTCTCTATCTATAGAGAGATGTTTACTCGAAATTCTGCTCCCAAGTTGTTAATCGATCCGGATACAGGCAGAATCGTAGACGCCAATCCTGCAGCCCTGGAATTCTACGGTTACTCTTTACAAGAGCTTTGTTCGCTCAGTATCCAGGAAATCAACCAGCTACCTTCGGATGAAGTTCAGCGCGAAATGGATCGAGCACGTTTAGAGCAGCGACGCTATTTCGAATTCAAGCATCAAATTGCCGGCGGAGAAATCCGGTTCGTTAAGGTGTATTCAGGACCTGTTGAGATTCTGGGCAAACGCTACTTGCATTCGATAATTCATGATTATACCGAACCTCAGTTATTGCAGAAGAACCTGGAGGAGTTTAAAGAGCTCTTCGAAGCTCTGCCCGTGGGAGTGTACAGGAATGAGCCGGGAATCGACGGAAGGTTTTTGAATGCCAATCCAGCCATGGCCGCGATGTTCGAAGCAAAGTCACTGGATGATTTCCTCTTTCGCCGTGCTGCCGAACTCTACGATAGCCCCCAGGAAAGGCAGCGTTTTTCCGATAAGCTTCTGGCCAGGGGAGAATTGGACCGAGAAGAGTTGCGACTCAAAACCTTGAAAGGGCGCCCAATATGGGTAGCTATAACTGCCAGTACCCGAACCCGGGAAGATGGTAGCAAAGTCTTTGATGGAATTGTGGAGAATATTTCGGAGAAAAAAAGACAGGAAAGCGAACTCAGACAGGCCGCTGCGGTTTTTCAGCACACACAGGAAGGCATATTAATCACCGATTCCGATGTTCGCATTACAGCCGTTAACGATGCCTTCAGCAAGATTACAGGTTACAGCCTGGAAGAAGTGCTGGGTAGGAATCCCAGACTCCTGGCCAGCGGATATCACAGCCCGGCATTCTATGAATCCATGTGGGCAACCCTGAAGAAACAGGGGTACTGGAGCGGCGAAATCTGGAATCGTCGAAAGGATGGTACAGTGTTTCCGGAACTTTCCACAATCACTGAAGTGCGAAATACCAGTGGCGAGGTGGTTCAGTATCTGGCCATTTTTTCAGATATTTCCAGTATCAAGGATTATCAGCACAAACTTGAGCGAATGGCCCATTCCGATCCTCTTACCGGGCTTGCCAATCGACTGCTATTCGAAGAGCGCCTGGGACAGGCCATGACTCTGGCAGATCGTCACAACGACAAAGTAGGTATCATTTTTCTTGATTTGAATAACTTTAAGGATGTAAATGATAGTCTGGGTCATCCTACCGGGGACCGACTTTTACGGGATGTAGGTGCTCGCTTGAGCGAAGTCATTCGTGCGGATCAGACTCTTGCGAGGTTTGGAGGGGATGAATTTCTTGTTCTGGTTCCCGGACCTCAATCAGCGGGCGAAGTAGCTCTGGTTGCCGACGATCTGGTCCATGCGCTGGGACAATCCTTTACTCTGGGCGAACGCAAAGTCGCTATATCGGCAAGTCTGGGGATGAGTCTCTATCCGGACCATGCTTCTACAGTAGAAGAGTTAATTCAGCAAGCAGATACAGCTATGTATCGCGCCAAAAAGGAAGGAGTTCGCTATCGCTTCTACAGTCAGGATCTTACCGACGAAGCATTGAAGCGCATTCGCCTGGGATCCGAAATCCGTCGAGGGCTGGAAACAGGGGAATTCCTGTTACACTTTCAGCCGCAAATCAACCTGAACAATGGAAAGCTCACTGGTCTGGAAGCCTTGATACGCTGGCAGGTGTCTGATGGATTGATTAATCCGGACGAGTTTATTCCGGTGGCGGAGCAGCTGGGTCTGATTCTGCCGCTGGGTCAATGGGTAATGGAAGAAGCCTGCCGCCAGACTCAGGAATGGATTTCTCTGGGATTGGACATAGATTGCATTGCAGTGAACGTTTCGCCGGTGCAGATTCAGAACGGTGACTTCTCTTCCAGGGTCCTGGGTATTTTGTCCCGGACTGGACTTGCTCCAGACAAACTGGAAATCGAGATAACAGAGAACTCTTTGATTGGTCTGGACAGCGTAATTCTGGAACAGCTTCATCTGATACGGGAGCAGGGTGTTCGCATTGCCATCGATGACTTTGGCGTTGGGTATTCGTCCCTGAGCTATCTCCGGGATTTACCTGTGGACCGCTTGAAGATTGATCGTTCTTTTATACATGGATTGCCGGACGATGCAAGTCTGGCCGCTATTTCGAAGGCTATTATTGTACTGGGGCAGACCCTTGGTTTTACGGTAATCGCAGAGGGGGTGGAAACCGAAGCCCAGAGAGTCCATCTCTTAAAGTCCGGATGTCATGAAGGTCAGGGATTTCTTTTCGGAAGACCCATGGCATCCAGCGATATTGAAGGGGCTTATCTTCGCAATCGATGAAATAAAAAAAGGCCCCGAAGGGCCTTTACGTTTACCGGGTATTCCAAATTGAACCCAATCAATGTCTGAGATAGATATTTACATTGTAGTCGCGAGCTTCGAAGAAGTCCGCTGCGAATTTTACAATCTCAGTAGGGTTGTACCAGGCGCAGCTAAAGACATCCAGGTAAATGCGGTTCGTTGCGTTGGCAAAGTGGCCGCTTACCAGCGAAGTTTCAATTAGCTGAACCAGGGAATAGCCAGCAACTCGTTCATCTTCGCCGAAATGAACGATGGTGGGCTCACCAAATCGCTTAACTTTGATTCGGTCGCAGAGCTCTACAGTAAATTCATAGATTTTCTCGCGACTGCGAAGAGTGTCCCCATTGCAATCATGCAGATCCAGGGCAGTTACCAGACCCCAGGCTCCGGTTTCTTCAAATTGAAGGTTACCGGCCAGGTCTTCTGGCTTTACGTTGAGTTTCTTTTCCAGCCAGGAGCTGAAATAACCCTGGTACCGCTTCTGCAGCTGGGGCAGATACGGGTCCGATCCACGAATGTTACCACGGCACAGGCTTGAGCCGCAGCCACAGTAAAATTCCTGGTCGTAGGTCTCGGCCATGGCATAGTCAAACGTCAGTTCTTCTCCGGCTTCAATGTCTCGCATTGCAACCAGGGCTACCTGTCCCTTGAAACCCAGGTTGGGCTCGCAGGAATGGTTGAAGAATTCTGAGTCGTCGACGTTTTCCAGGTCCGCCGGACCTATATAGAGCGATTCGTCCACCTGAAGTAGATAATGACGAAGCTCGGAAGGAAGTGATTCCAGTTGATCCTCACGGTAAATGGTTCCACCCCACAACGCTACCAGTTCATCCTTCTTGATGTTTCGAGTAGCGAACACACCACTTCCAGAAACCGGAGATTGCCGCATTTCTGCTGCATCGGACAGATGAGATTGTACTCGTTTTGTAGCTACAAGCATGCCTGCCCTCCTTACTCTCGACCGGCCGCGGCCAATCGGTACTGGTGAAGTCTTTGATTCTTGCGGTAGGTAGGATCCATGAGACCTCGTTGAATATATTCAACGACCATGTCTCCTGGCTTGAAAACCTGCTTGAGCAGATCCAGAGCCTTCTGGATGTCCATATCCTTGCTGCAAGTAAATAGATCCAGAGCGGCATAACCGAGCTCTGGCCAGGTGTGAATGCTCAGGTGGGATTCGGCGATAACCACCACTCCTGATACTCCCTGTGGACTGAACTTGTGGAACCTTTGATCTATGATCGTGGCTCCCGAAATATCTGCTGCATCCAGCAGGGTTGTTTGAACCTGTTCGAGGTTATCCAGTACTTCGTGACTGCACTCGTACAGTTCAATGATGTAGTGTTCACCGAGCGGATCTTCCATTTCACCTCCCTCCAATTGGAGTTTCGCATGCGCGAATTTCAGTGCAAGTAAGCAAGCAACTTTGGCTTGCATAGTAAAAAATCTGAACAGGGGCCTTTCTGTTAAAAAAAAATTACGAAAAGGGGGCCGCCAGGGGCCCCCGAAAGGCATGAAGGTTAGTTTTTGATCTCCCAGGTATCACCGGAATGAATCAGGGCTTCCAGGTCGCCTTTGCCTTTTTTCTGTACCACAGAATCAACCTGATGCTGCACCAGCTCCTCATATACCGGTCTTTCTACCTGTCGCAGGATCCCCATGGGTACCGGGAAATGCGGTCGATCCAGTTGGGCAAGGGCGAAAGCGAAAGAAGGATCTTCTCTGGAGGCATCGTGGATGGTAACGGCATCGGTGGCATCCTCGGACGGAACCACTCGGGCCTGGTAACCTTCCAGAAGAAGGCCTTTATCCTGCTCCTTTCCAAAGAGCATGGGCTGCTTGTCCTGAAGGTAGATGGTATGCTCTTCCCTGGTATCCTTGGACACGGACTCATCAAAAACGCCATCATTGAAGATCACACAGTTTTGATAGATCTCAATAAAGGAAGTCCCTTTGTGCTCGTAGGCAGCCTTGAAGACATCGGTCATCATCTTCATATCTTTGTCATGCACCCGGGCTGCAAATGTGGCACCGGCTCCGATGGCCAGCAACAGTGCCGAGAAGGGATGATCCAGAGAGCCTTCCGGAGTGGATTTGGCCACCGTTCCCTCTTTGCTGGTCGGGGAATATTGACCTTTGGTCAGCCCATAGATCTGGTTGTTAAACAAAAGGATGTTAATGTCCAGGTTTCGGCGCAGAATATGAATTAGATGGTTCCCGCCAATGGAAAGTGCATCGCCATCTCCTGTAATCATCCAGACGCTGAGTTCCGGGCGCATTAACTTCAGTCCGCTGGCAATGGCAGGGGCCCGACCATGGATGGTATGAAACCCATAGGTATTCATATAATAAGGGAAACGCGAAGAGCATCCAATGCCTGAGACAAAAACAATGTCCTCTTTAGGAAGGCCCAGTTCAGGCATGGTTTTTTGAATGGCGGAAAGGATGGCATAGTCGCCGCAGCCCGGGCACCAGCGTACTTCCTGATCGGATGCAAAATCTTTTTTGGTTAATGTAGTTGGATTACTCACAGTGCCTCTCCTTAGCTAAGTTCCTTAGCGGCGCTTTCAATTTTATCTTCGAGGTCAGCTACACTGATGGGCCTTCCTCTTACCTTACTGAACGGCTCGATATCCAGCAAGAATTTTGAACGTAAAATCATGGCCAGTTGTCCGGTGTTGATTTCCGGCATGATGACTTTCTTGAATTTTCGCAGAATAGATTCCAGGTTCTGAGGAACTGGATTCACATATCGCAGATGAGCATGGGATACGGAATAACCTTTGTCTCGCATATGTTCCACAGCAGTTCGAATGGAGCCATAGGTGGAACCCCAGCCCAGCATCAGAATGTCGCCGGACTCATCGCCGAAAACTTCCTGATCCGGAATACTCTGAGCAATCCCCTGGATTCTCTTATGGCGAATCTCCACCATGCGATGGTGATTGTCCGGGTCATAGCTAATGTTTCCGGTAATCGAGTCCTTTTCGATTCCGCCAATGCGATGCTCAAATCCCGGTCGCCCCGGTACAGGCCAGAAGCGAGAGAGTGTTTCCGGGTCTCGATCGTAGGCATGGAAAGTGGCCGGGTCGGCATTTTCAGGTACGAAGTGCTTTTTGATCGTTGGAAGGTCATCTACGTGAGGTAATTTCCAGGGCTCTGATCCGTTGGCCAGGTAACCATCGCTTAAAATGAATACCGGAGTCATATAGAGTAAGGCCAATCGCACAGCTTCAATGGCAACTTCGAAGCAATCTGATGGTCGGGAAGGGGCCAGGATTGCCACAGGGCTTTCGCCATTTCTGCCGTACATTACTTGCAGCAGATCCGCTTGCTCCGTTTTGGTGGGCATTCCTGTTGAAGGACCAGCTCTCTGAACATCGATGATTACCAGAGGAAGTTCTGTCATTACGGCCAGGTTGATGGCTTCTGATTTTAGTGCGATTCCAGGACCGGAAGAGGCGGTAACGCCAATGGTACCGCCGTAAGATGCTCCGATGGCCGCACAAACCGCGGCGATCTCATCCTCTGCCTGGAAGGTCTTTACACCAAAGTTTTTATAACGCGAAAGCTCATGTAGAATGTCGGATGCTGGGGTGATGGGATACCCTGCGTAGAGCATTGGAAGATCTGCCAGGTGAGCTGCAGCGGCCAGACCCACAGCCATTGCTGTATTTCCCGTGATGTTTCGATACATTCCCGGCTCAAATTCGGCCCGGGTGATCTCATAGCGATTGTGGAACAGTTCGCAGGTTTCAGCGAAGTTGAAACCTGCTTTCAGTACGCGTTCATTGGCTTCTTTGATTTTTGGATGATTGCGAAATTTGCCAGCAATCCAGTCCATGGTGGGCTGCATATCTCTCTGAAAGAGCCAGAAGGTAATGCCCAGTGCAAAGAAGTTCTTGGAGCGATCCACTTCTTTGGCGGTTAACTTCAGATCTTCCAGAGCTGTCTTGTTCAGGTCGCTGATGGGCGCTTCTACTACGTTATAATCGCTTTTCAGTTGCTCATCTTCCAGCGGATTGCTTTCGTATTGCACTTTGGCCAGGGATCTTTCATCGAATGCATTTGTGTTTACGATCAAAGTCCCTCCATGGCGCAGATCTTTGAGGTTGGCTTTCAGAGCAGCCGGGTTCATGGCTACCAGCACATCCACTCGATCTCCGGGAGTATGCACATGGTCGCTACCAAAGTGAATCTGGAATCCAGATACGCCTGGAATGGTTCCCTGGGGAGCGCGAATCTCCGCCGGAAAATCCGGAAAGGTCATTAGATCGTTTCCAGCAATACCTGTTGCTTTGGTAAATTGCATACCGGCAAGCTGCATTCCGTCTCCGGAATCTCCGGCAAAGCGAACGATGGCCGTTGTAACACGGCTTGTTTTGGTTTCCGACTGTAGGGTGGACATGGGACTTCCTTGGATCTGACTGTTCTGGTTTTTTTAGACGATTCTTACCTGAATTCTCGAACGAGGGGAAACCGCTGATGGGTTCCTGCTATCTTGATCGGAATGATGGGAATCATTTTTCCTTATGGAGAGGAAAACGTCTCCCCGCCATCTCTGGCCACGATTTTTTGGCCTTTCTGGACTGCGAATGAAAATTTTGAAAGAATTGGTACCTGGTCAGGAATTGGAGGAGGTTACATTCCTGCGGCGCTACAAGCGCTTTCTGGTGGATGTAGTGCGGAAAAATGGTCAGACACTGACTGTGCACAATCCGAACACCGGGTCCATGAAGAGCTGCCTCCGGGAAAGGGCCCGGGCCGTGATTTCCTGGAAAACGGAGGCACAGATCAAGAAATCCGGTGCCAAATTGCCAGCAACCCTGGAACTTCTGCATTCCGGGCGCGGCTGGATCGGGGTGAATACCATGCGTACCAACGGAATTGTGCTTTCGGCGTTGCGTAAGAATGCCCTGGTTCTGCCCGATGTCCGGAGCGTAGAAAAGAAGGATGCTCGAGATCTACTTTCGGAACCAGCCCTCAAAAGACTACAGAAATCCGAGGATGCAGCAATCGCAGAGCCGGGTTTGCGGGACCTGGATTTTCGCCCGGATCTGTACTGGCAGGGCTGGCTTCTGGAAGTGAAGAATGTAACTCAGATAGAGGGCGATTGGATTCAGTTTCCAGATGCTGTTTCAGAGCGAGGCTCTCGACATCTGGATAGTCTGGGTGCTCTCGCAGACCAGGGATTCGCCTGCGCCGTAGTTTTTGCCCTTTCAAGGCCAGAAGGCGGTGGATTTCGACCCGCTTCCGATATCGATGCAAAGTTCGCGCAATCTTTGCAGAGGTCCGCAGAAATGGGGCTCAAAATTCTACCGGTACGCTTTCGCTATGGTCTTGCAGGTGTCCATTTCGCAGGCCCGGTAGATTACGATCTGAAGTCCTGATTGGCTCCTGCCTGCCAGGCATTTACTTGACTATATCCCCTACAGAATAAGTATCATGCTATTCATCATCGAATCCTGCTCTTGCTGATGCATGGCCTGTCATGGAAGTCCCTATGAAACGTTTCTTCTTTACCTTCTCAGTTTTTACCTTCAGCGTTCTGCTTCTGGGTTCAAGCTGCACTGCACGCTCCATCATCCATCGAGGAGAAGCCCCGGTAGCCATTGGATCCGAGACTTCCAACTGCAGGGTAGTGGCCAAAGACGGTCAATGGCAGGCTGTTTGGGATATGTATCGACTGTGGGATGCTGATTTTAGCTCCTACGAGTTCCAGGCCAGTCGCACCTACAATTACACCATGGAAGATCAGTGGCTGGATTGGGTGGTAAACGGAGCTCTGGGATTTTTTACGACCGTTACCCGGCACACGGTTTTACTCCAGGAATGCGATCAAGAAGTTGTGATTCGCACACCGGAGCAGATTCAGAAGCAGCTGGATGATACCATCGCCCAACACTTGAAGGATCAGGGAACCTCTCGACCCAACAAATTGCAGCCTATCTTCATTATGAAAGATGGAAATTCTCATCAAGGGCGCCTTGTGGAAATCCGAGAGGATGCCTTTGAGATTGAAGTGGAGGTTCAGCCTGAGTCTGAGTCCGGCGCGGACGGCGAAGAGGCTTCCACCACAGTGGATCGAGTTCGACTCAAGAACGGAGATATTCTGGATGGCCGGGTTGTGGATCAGAATCGAACCAGTATGACCATTCGCCTGAAGAAGCCTGAAGGTGGACCGCCCACAAAAACGATTTCCAAGGCAGACATAGCGCAGGTTCAATTCGGCATTTCTTCCGAGGAAGCCGAGAGAGAAACGAAGCGCATGACTCTGGACAGAAGTCAGATCGAACGTATCGCATTGCCCTGAGTTCGGGGTTCAGTTTCTAGCGCTCCATTAGCTCTTTTATTCTTCTTCTGTAAAGGCCGGTGCCTAACAGAAAGGCCCCTACATGTCCGGTGCGAATCCATTCCAGACTGGATCCGGGCAGAGCATCGTGGACAATTTCTACTGAATATTCCGGTATGTAGGCATCGCGACGACCACCAATTACGCTGGCATCAAAGCGTTTCCTTCGCGGCGCATGCCTGTGCATATCCGATATCGTAAACAGTCTTCGCATTACCAGTAGAGGATGTTCTTCCTTCAGCGGATTGGTTCGATACAGAGTGGGCCAATCGCAGGCTCCTCGCAGAGCGCCCTCTGTATAAACCGGGGCTGCACTGTGCGAAGGAACCAGACAGCAGATCTTTACGGGAAAGTTAATCTCTCTTCCTGCGGCCGCCGCAACGTAGCCACCCATACTAATGCCGGTCATCATGATCTTTTCGTAGCCCTGTTTGCGAAAGTAACGGGCCAGAGCGATTCCTTCATCCTGGGCCGCCCTGGACATTCGCATTAAACTTAAAACGGTGGGCAGAACAGCTTTCTTTTGCTCCGGGTTTCTTCTGCTGCCATAATATGGGTTTTCCAGGATTAGTTGTGCCATGCCTTCCTTGAGCAAAGGTAGAGCGATTCTTTTTCTGCGACTGTAGCCCTCATCGCCGGTGGCTGCAAAATGGATGACCAGGGACCTGGTTTCTTGCTCCGGCTCTAGCAGCAGGAACCGGGCCTTCTTTGCGAAATCCGGAAGATTCTCTTTCCGTTTCCAGCGAAATTCATAAGGACTTTCGAAAGATCCTTCAGAAAGCCTTCCATTGGAAATCTTGCGGGCCGGACCCTGCTGTACACGTATGGGTTTCACTTTCCGCCCTTTTGTAACGGAAATATCCCGTTTGAGTAGATATCGTAGTAGTTCTGGATCACCCCAGCCTTCCGGAAAGAAGGGGCTTCGATTGGCATATTTACAGTAGGTCCAGTCCAGTGCACTTTTCACCGGTTCATCAGGCAGATGGGCTCTGCAAACTCAATGAAAAATGATTGCACCGGATGCCCGGGAATTCGTCTATCCAGGTATGCCTGAATCTTCCAACTATCAAGCTGCATTTGCTCATACATTCCAAAGCAAATCTCTGGCCTGCTATAATGACCTCAGTTGCGAAATGAAAAGGCCCGTCGGATCCAACAAGGCATCCCGATCTCTGACTGGCAAAGGCGGCAAAAGCCGACAAATTCTGTCCCTGCCAATTCTACTGATTGCTCTGCTCGCTGGCCTCTGTCTTCCGTTCCAGCAGGCCCGGGCTCAGGCTTACGAAGGAGAGGCTTGCAAGGACGGAAATTCTGAGATTCGCACCCTTCTGGAAAAAGGGAAAATCCCGGGCATGACTCTTCATTTCGGAATTACGGGTGATGCCCAACGATGGGCGACATCCTTTCTAAAAGCAGAAGGGATGCCGCCGAAACGCATGCCAGACTACGATGTAGAACTGGACGGAGATATGGATATTCATGATTGGACCTGCATGTTCGCTGCCTTTCGTGCATTTGATAAGAATCAGGAAACAGCCTGGGCCGAAGGAGTGGAAGGCCCGGGGATTGGAGAAGTATTGATCGTCAAGCTTGAGGACTCCTCCCGACCTATCAAGATTCGCACGGGTTTTGCCCTGAGCGATGCACTTTTTAAGGCCAACAATCGACCGCGCAAGGTTAGAATCTATGCACTCAGTCCTGCCCGTAGCGATGCTACTCAGATAGGCCTTCTTTATAGCGATTGGCAGGTTCTGACTAGAAAGGAATTCGAGTTAAAGGATCTAAATGCATGGCAAACCGTGCAGCTTCCAGCACATAAGCCTTCAGAAACCAGCGGAAGCTTTATCGCTATAGAAATACTCTCTGTTTACAAAGGCACCAAATACGATGATACCCTGATATCGGAAGTTATGAACTGACGCTGGAGCTGTTCGATCAGAGTGCTTCTGCCCCAACCCGGGGAAGCGAATGCACGCCCTCCAGTCAGTGTTCATCCAGTTGGGCTCAGGGAATCCTCCAGTCCCAGTTTTCCCTGAAGCAATTGTGCATTTCCGTTCTCAGGATCTAGAATCAAGACTTCCTTGAGAATCTTGGTCGCTCGGTCTCGATTTGCAGCCAGTCGATGGCAATCCGAAAGATTGATCAGATTTTTGACCATATCTCTGTCTCTCAGTCTCAACTGTTCTCCTACATCCGCTGCTCGGCTGTACTGTCCTGCAAGTTTGAGCTGGTAAGAAAGGCGAAACAGACTGTCCGAGTCATCCGGAAATCGATCTAACAACAATTCGTACACTTTCACTGCCAGGTTGGAATCCTTCCATCGGCCTGCCATGTGCCCCATTTCCCGTAGAACTTCTTTCTGCGTTACGTACGGCCGGAGTCCTGAGATATGATTCAGAAGCGATGCCATCTCCTTCACAGACTGGCCGTTGGCGTTTGAAAAACCGTTCTTTAAATTGGTCCAGGTGTTGATCAGATTCGGATCGGGATCTTCTTGCAGAGGCGCATCTTCCTGGAATGCTATGCGAAGAAGGGTGAAATCATCGGTGAGCTTGCCCATTGACAGAATGCCTTCTTCTATCAAATCCAGTTGGCCTTTTCCTTCCTCAACTCTTCGCAGAAATTCACCTTCGTCCTCGTTGATGATTCGATGGCCGGATGCATCGATTCCCAGCTGTATGTCATCCCGTCCATCGGAACCTACAAGAATTACATCGTTGGGTTGCATGGAAAAGGTCCGGACCTCCAGTCCTCCGGCCAGAGCGGAGATGCCAATCTTTCGCAGTTGCAGTCCGTCCTCCAGAAATGTGGCCTTTTCATTTCGATAGAGCACCGTCCATGGATGTTCTGCGTTGATGAAATAGAGCAAGCCTGTGTCTTCGTCCACGAGGCCCAGTACAGCAGAAATCATCATGGTTCCGTCAAACGAAACGAATACGTTCTGCAATTCCTCGAAGCAGATCCGAAGCCATTTTTCCGGACTCATCCTTTGCATAGCCTGTGATTTCTGAGTGCGCGAAATGATTGCTTTGAATACTACTCCGAGAACCAGTGCTCCTCCCGCTCCCTGGATGGATTTTCCCATGGCATCTCCATTAACAAAAGCTGCATATCGCTTACCCTGAAGCTCAATGGTGTGCGAAGCTATGAGATCCCCTCCGATTTCTGCTTCCCACCTCCGAAACTGAAACTGCTTTTTCTGGCGAATCAGTATATCAATGTCTACATTCTTGCTTTCTACAAAGTTGCCGCCCAGAGGTTTGATCAATAGCGATGTGAGGTAATAGTCTCCATCCTGTTGAACCTTTAAAGTCTGAATCTCTTGCAGCGAATTCTGGAGTTCTTCTGTTCTTTTCTCTACCTTCTTTTCCAGGCTCTGATTCAATTCCTCTACCTGATTGTGTACCCGGACGAAGCGATTGGCAAGGATACCAGCAATACCCAGAATAAAAATCACAAAGGCGTATCGTCCCATATGCGGAGTATTGACTATTCCCCGGGCTGCCAGGATATCGTGGGTGGCCGCCGAGCAAAGGAAGATGAATCCGGCCAGAAGCCAGTAAGCATCTGTATTTCTCCGGTACACCTCTCTTCCTACATAGAACAGGATGTAGACCAGAAAGGGCAGGGCGCTGAGTTGCCAGATGGCCAGAAGAAGTGATTTAATGGCAAAAGGGCTGACAACGGTTCCAACTATGAGTAGTCCGCAGAACGCTGCATATCCCAGCCCGATTCTGCTGTGTCTGCGATAGAAGAACTGAGACAGGAAGAGCATCAGGAGCGGTCCCAGGGTAAATGCAAGGCTGTATTCAACGCTGGTACGCAAAAGGATGCTATGGCCAAAGACCAGGTCCCTTGCGCCAGTGCGAAAGAACCAGTAAAGAGTCACTGCAATGCAAAAAAGTCCAAAGTACAGATTGTGCAGCTCCAGGCGTCTGCGAGAAAAAAGAAGAAGATGATAAAGGCCTACGGCTCCGTAGATGCTCAAGAGAGCAAAGGCTATGATTTCCTCTGCATAGTACTGGCTCAGCACCTCGTCCGCCGGACCAATTTGCAGCCTCGAATCGGACATATAGAGCTTGAACTGGTCCTGGCGGTATAGTGCTATCGTAAGATGAATGGTCTCCTGGTTACCCAGCATAGACTCCGGGAAGCTCTCCAGAAAATGGAGATAGGAGCCACTAATGTATGGATCCTGCTGGCCATTTCCGCCGATTAGATGTCCGTTTACATAGAATCGCGAAACATCAGAAATCATGCCCGAGTAGAGTGCGAGGATTCTAGCTCCCTGCTCATGAACCATTGTATTGTCTTTTGAAGGGGAAAAGATTTTTTCTACCGGTATTGCATATCGCAGAGTGATCCAGCCCTGGTAGTCGGCATCGTTATATGCGCTGAGGTCCACCGGATAAGATACCTTTCTCCAGACAGCCTGTATGGGGCGTATCGCAGGCTCTGTGAAGTAATGAGGTATTGAAAATCCCTCCGGGCCCAGGCGCTGCGGAGCACTGGTAATGGATGTAAAAGCTGGCTCAAAGCCCTGGCGAATGTACCAATCTCCGTCGAGGTAGACTATTTCCGCGCTCAATGGGGAAACCAGGATGAAGGCGGTCAGGAGCAGAGTAATTTTTTTCTTTCTCATTTTGCATGAATCTTCCAACCGCACTGTTATTTTCCCTGCAGAAAGGTGAAGTAAAAAAAGTTGATAAGCTTTCTTTTGTATGCTGACTGGCCGGATAGGCCAACTGCATCGCTTCTTTATTCGCAGGAAACGATGAATATTACTTTGCGGGTAGTACGCCAGACGGATCATTTCCGCTATGTCTCCGAAAGAGCTTCTCATCTGGGTCAGCGTCGGTCAGTTACTGAGCCTGGCTGCTGTCCTGGTCCTCCACCGGCGTCTTGTTTCCCGGGTTCTGGCTTTGTTTGCTTTTTCAGTAATCGCACATCTACTGGCCGGATCTGCGATAGAATGGCCGGGCTGGATAGCTCCTGTTCTTTATATCATGGCATTGCTTCCGATGCCTGTCTTCTACTTGCTTTGCCGATCTGTCTTCGAAGACAGCTTTTCCTTCTCATTTCGCCTTTTTGGTGCGGCAATTCTTTCTGCCGTTACTGCCTGGATCTTTCTACTGTTCAAGCCAGAGCTGATGGCCATGTTTCCTTTCGGAAAACCAGTTCTGGAATCCATGCCACAATCGGTACTCTCTCTTTTCATCCTGGCCGCCTTCTTTACAATTCTGCGAGGCCGTTCCTCCGATTTGATCCTGTGGAGGTACCGACTGAGAATCTGGGTGCTTTCCTTCATCGGAGTATTCGCCCTGGCCATCGCTGTTACGGAGATTTACTATTCGGGTCATTTAGTTCCCGTTTACCTTGAAGTCTTGAAGCTGGTAATGATTCTTCTTTCGGGATTTACGCTAATGCTCTGGTTACTGGTTCCCAGGGAGGACTTGTTTTCCCAGCCACGAATTAGAACACTGGGCGATATATCCGCATCGCAATCCAGTAATAATGCACTTCTAAGTGGGCTACAGGATTCCATACGCAAAGATCAAGTTCATCATAGAGAAGGGCTTACCATCGGCCAAATGGCTTCCTACCTTAACTGTCAGGAATACATTCTGAGGCGTCTGATTAACCGAGAGCTTGGTTATCCCAATTTTAATCAGTTTCTCAATGCTCATCGTATCCAGGATGCCAAAGAGGCATTGAAGGACAGATCTCAGGCGGATAAAAAGATACTGACTCTGGCTCTTGAATTGGGTTATCAATCTCTGGCTCCCTTTAATCTTGCTTTTCGCAATAGTACAGGTGAGACTCCCACAGAGTTTCGTAAGCGTCATTTGCATCGCTGATGGATTTCAAAATCCATCAGCTAAATTCAGAATCCATCGAAATATTATTGAGATCAGTAGGATTGAAATCAATCTCCAGGTTAGACTGTGGCCATGAATTCAAGGCTACTTCTGGGTGGATCGTTGATCCTGATACTTCGTCTGATACTATTTCTATTATCCTTCGCGGATTATGGCTATTTCCTGGATGAATACTATTATCTATCCTGCTCTTTTCGACCGGACCTGGGCTACGTAGATCATCCCCCTCTATCTATCTGGATTTTGCGAATGCAGGTGGAGACCTTCGGCGATTCGTTGCTTTCCATTCGCACGGTTCCTTTTCTGGCAGCGGAGATTTCCATAGTTATTGCAGGCATCATTGCGCATCGCCTGGGCGGAAATGATTCTTCCATCCTGTTTTCTATGCTTTCTGTGGCGCTGTGTCCCGTATTGCTGGGGCTCACCAAGTTCTATTCCATGAATTCTCTGGATCTCTTGCTCTGGGGGTCGGCCATCCTTTACTTTATAGCATGTTTGCAAAAGCCCGAGCTCAAGAATTGGTCCATTCTTGGAATTCTGCTGGGGCTGGGTTTGATCAACAAATACGGAATCCTCATGCCTGGTGCTGGCTTCTTTCTCGGATTGCTCTTCTCTCGCTTTCGCAGGTTACTTTTACGACCGGGACCTTATCTAACCGGTTTCATCGCTTGTTTGATTTTTCTACCTCATCTTTACTGGCAGTATAGCCATGAATGGCCAACCCTGGAATTCATGCAAAATGCGACCCTGCATAAAAACTATTTCCAGCCACTATCGTTTCTTGGTGGCCTGATTCTGGAGTGGAACCCGCTTCTAATGCCTGTGTGGCTTGGCGGCCTGCTCTGCCTGTTGCTACCTGCGCAGCGACTTCTTGAACAAAAGCCAGAACAAGCGAATCTCTGGAAATCTTTGGGATGGGTTTCGCTTACTGTTTTTTTCATTTCCATTCTGGGAAAAGGAAAAAGCTATTACATCGCTCCTCTGGTTGTTTTATTTATACCCGCTGGATCCGTGGTTCTGTTTTCCAGTCTGGAAAGGATTCGCAGCCACTCTTTTTTCTCAATACGAATGGTCCGTCTTCTGTCGTTTTCGGTGGTATTGATTTCCGGTGCAATGCTTGCTCCTTTGAGTTTACCTCTCTTATCCGCAGGGGACTATGTTAGCTACGAGAAATTTCTGGGATTGCAGCCCCCAAAGTTCGAAAACCACAATCGGGGTACCATGCCTCAACATTTCGCTGGAATGTTTGGCTGGGGCAATCTTCAAAGCGAAGTCCATAGAATCTATCGAAAGTTACCTGAACGGCAGCAGACGGAAACAGTGATTATCGCCCGGAACTATGGTCTGGCCGGTGCGCTGGATTATCAAAGTCGCATGGGAAAGCTGCCCCCGGTGGGATCACCTCACAATAGTTTCCATCTATGGGGCATCCCCCGGGCTGCCAGCGGGCAACCGAAACACTATCTTTTCATTGGGTTTTCCGCCCAGGAATTGCAGCCCTATTTTGCAGTGATAGAACAAGAGGCGATGATTCACTGTGAGCAGTGCATGGAGTATCGTAGAGATACAGAGATCATTCTGGCCTCGCAGCCTCGAAAGAATCCTACAAAAATCTGGAGCAAGCTTAAGTTCTTCATTTAGTCTCGATGCTCATTATTAGAGAGCTCGGGGATTTTCAGAAGGGAAGGAATCGAAAGACGTTTGATTTCGGAAATCCCCCGGTTGTCAGTTCTTCTGGTTCGTCGATTTGAATCCCGAGTCTTGTTCGACTGCTTGATCGCGTGGTCATTTCTCCAAAACGCGAGCTTGGTTCGACTGTCTGATCGCGTGGTTAATTCTTCGAATCGCGAGCTTTGTTCGGCTGCCTGATCGCGTGGTCATTTCTTCGAATCGCGAGCTTTGTTCGACTGCCTGATCGGGTGGTCATTTCTCCGAATCGCGAGCTTTGTTCGACTGCCTGACCGGGTGGTGATTTCTCCGAATCGCTAGCTTTGTTCGACTGCCTGATCGGGTGGTCATTTCTCCGAATCGCGAGCTCGGTTCGACTGCCTGATCGCGTGGTCATTTCTCCGAATCGCGAGCTTTGTTCGACTGCCTGATCGGGTGGTCATTTCTCCGAATCGCGGGCTTGGTTCGACTGCCTGACCGGGTGGTGATTTCTCCGAATCGCGAGCTTTTTTCGACTGTCTGATCGGGTGGCCAGTCCTCTGAAATTCGCGCCCTTATCGACAGCTATTCGCCAGCCTACTTCTCTGGTTCAACCCTGTACTGGCTCTGTTTTTTTATGCCTTTCTTGCGAAGCATACCAGCCAGTTTCATATTTGTAGCGGGTGCAAAGCTTGCGATCTTTGCAAGGAATCCGCGACTACCAGGAAGTGTTTGTTCCACGGGAGCTTTTCCGGCCTCCCCTTTTGCAATAAGCTTCTGCATGGCCAGGCTTACATCACCTGCGGTAAGGAACCTGGAGCCGCTAAAGGTCAGGGCTGCTTCCTCGTAATCCTTTTGAAGATCGAGCATGGGTGTGCGAATGGCATCCGGGCAGAGTACCGTAACCTGCACTCCATGGGGGATCATTTCCTGAGCCACTGCCAGACTGTAGCCTCTTACGGCGAACTTAGTAGCAGAATACAACGAAATGCCAGGAATGGGAGCTACGCCAGCCAGAGAAGCAATGCTGATAATGTGCCCGTGCCTCTGCTCCTTCATGATGCTTGCAGCCAGAGAAATACCATAGAAGGTACCCCGGGCATTGACATCCAGATGCCGATCAATCTCTGAATCATCCACGTCGTAACTGTATCCTGGTTGTAGAAAGCCAGCGATGTTCAAAACAACATCCAACTCTCCCTGTTTCTTTGCGAAAGTATCCAGGGATTTTTTCCAGCTACTGTAGGAAGTTATATCCAGTCTTTGCAGCGAAAGATTGGATCCGAACCGCTCAGATGCCTCCGCATAATAGGACTTCAGCTGTTTCAGATCGCGATCCGTAACCATCAGCCGGTGACCAGCTTCCAGCAGATCGGCAGCAAGTACGCGTCCCACTCCACCGGCAGCACCGGTCATGAAGATAGAAAGGCTTTTCATTTTCTACCCTTCGGGCCCGAGGCTTTGCTCTGGGAGCCGGATCGACCTTTCTTACTGGTTTGACCTGGATTGTTTCTGTAGGCTCTTCGCTTCTGCGGACCCTGCTGCAATGGAACGGCTACTGGACGGCCGAATTCCAGTGGGCCAAAGGAGAATGTGGGCTTCACAAAAGGAAAGGCCCAGTATGATGTTAGCTCAGAGGATGGAACAACATTGAAATAATCTGGATTCCTGGAAGAAGGCCCGGCGATGGTTTTTTCCTGAACCATGGAGATGTACTGATCCAGACCTCCTTCCAGGGTGTTACCGTTTAGTATAACTTCCATGCCGGTCTTTTTCGCATAGGAGCGAACTCCCGGAATACGAGAGTTCAGAGGGCTGTAGCTGTCTGCACTGACTCCATTTTCGGACGATACCAGTAATCCTTCTGGTGTGTGGGCAACCAGCGAATGGTTTCCTTCCGTATGTCCAGGAGTGCGAACCAGGGCTACACCTTCGCCCAGTATGATATCGTCTTCAAAGAAAATCACCCGGTTCTCAGGCACTCCTTCCAGTCCTCCAGGGCAGTACCAATCTGCCTGGGGCGGCAAAAGGGCTTTCGCGGACTCCCATTCCTGCCGGGTTACAAGTAATTTCGCATTGGGGAAAAAACCAGGATCCGTCTCATTACCCAGCCATTTCTTCAAGTCCTGGGTATGCAGATGATCGTAGGAAATATAATCTACCTGTTCGGGCGAGATCCCTGTGCTCTGTAACCATTCTTCTACGGTGCCTATTACGGGAGCCATAAACTTTGCTCCCAGCTCTTCAAAGGGGCCAAAGGATTTTCCCAGCCTGTTAAAGAAGGGAGTAAGCCTGTTTCCATAGATGTCGGAGGGGGAAAACAATAAAGTACGAATTCCAGTCTTGCTTTTATACTGAACAATAAATAGTCGGTTCAGGATGTGCATGAAAGGAGTGGGCATGGAGTAGGCATTCAGGAATCCATATTTGGTAGGATACGGAGCCCGAATCAAATCGCAGGTTTTGTAGAACACCACCTGATCCATGGACAGAAGCTTTTCACGGAGCTTCAAAGAGCCCTTCCGGACTTCATCCAATCGTACCTGTGGAGTATAGGACTGACGTGCCTGCGCCAGCTCTGTTGTAGTGGTAAAATGAGGATTGCTTCTTTTCTGGGCCATGCCCATAGCTAGCGAATGATGACGGAACTGTCATTAAATTTTTGACTGATTGATCAATCAATCTCTGCTGGCACCTACGCTCCCTGGCACTAATTCAATCCCTCACCTCCGATTCCAATGCCAAAGCGAACCCCGGTATCGTAAGCAATGTCCGTGAAATTCGACCCATACTGGTCTGTCCAGGATACACTGGAATAGCTTCTATGTCCTTCTGCGTAGAGAGCCAGGCCCGGGAGCACGTTCAGTCGCATGCCCAGTGCAAATGCGGATCGACCATTGCCGGAGTTATCTCCCAGGGGCAGCGAGCCAGTGAGATAAACGGCGGCCGGTCCCAGAGGTAGCAGTACCCTCAGATCAATGGAAAGAAAGAAGGAAGGATCGAGGTACTGTTCCTGGCGGAGATTGTATAGATAAAGTGCGGAGTTCAAATCCGTGGTTGCCAGGGCACGAAAGGGACTCTCATTCCATGAAGGTGTATAAAAAGGTAATGGCTGGGGAAACAGCGGCTTGAGGTATCGCGGATACAGGTTCGTCGCTTTGAAGTTGGACATCTGGAGTGAAGTCCCCAATTCAAAGAATCCATTGCCCTGCACCATAATGCTGAAGCGCTGAGAAGAGGTCTTGATATCTGGGTCAAAGCCTCGAGAATTTTGAAATATCTGAACCCTGCGAATCTCTTCGTCGGTTGTGTTCAGATAATCCTCCAGAAGGAATATCGTATGATCCGTGGATTCGATTCGTTCAACCGCTGGACCGCTACCGGTGCCCACTCCACCCAGGATCTCTATGATTACTGCACCATCCTCTGCGCGGAGAGCTAGAGGGAAGAGAAGAGCAAGGGCAAGGGCTCCAGACAGCTTTGATCTATATAAGAGCATAGAGGGATTGAAACCAGATTCCCTGTCCGGACAGGCGAATCCAGCAGTTAGAATCGGATCTCTAAGGAAAAGTGCGATTTTTATCGAATTCACCAGTATCCGCTGGTTTTCAAATCACCTTTTGAATTTGAGAGCCAGAGCCAGAGCCAGAGCCTTGAGCCTTGAGCCTTGAGCCTTGAGCCTTGAGCCTTGAGCCTTGAGCCTTGAGCCTTGAGCCTTGAGCCTTGAGCCTTGAGCCTTG
>PBEB01000057.1 GCA_002717505.1 Leptospiraceae bacterium | reverse complement strand
TTCTGAACCATCTGGACCAGGTATTCGTTCAGCAAAACTATCGAGTAAAGGATCTGGTCCTATACATTGTCAGTTCCCGCGCATACGCCAGATCCATGCCAGAGAAGGATTCTCGGGATGCCGGGTCTTCCATTCGCTATTTCCAGGCGCAGAGAATGGATCCAGATCAGTTGATGAATTCATTGATCAAAGGTTCTTTTGCCATGACCGTTTCCGACATCCGCGAACGAAAGGTTGCTCTGGCAACATCTAAACCGGACCTTTCCGCGATTAATCTTAAAGGACTGGGCGCTCTGAAGTCGCCCAGTCAGAACCAGAGAGATTTCTCCGATGCAGCGGAAGTGGAAAGGCCGGTGAACTATAACTCTTTTCTGGCTGTTTTCGGCGCAGGTCCACGAATCGATATCGCCGACGATGAAGTGGCCCCGACTATCGAGCAGGTTCTAACCCTGCTGAATGGGCGGCTCACCAATCGCCTGGCCCAGAACTTCGCCCGGAAAGGATCCTACATCCATCAATACTATCAGAAGGAAGGAAGCATAGAAGATGCAGCCAATGCAATCTTTCAAAGCCTGCTTTCGCGAAGAATGAGCAATGCAGAGTGGCAACAAATCCAGGGACTTACAGCCACCGAATTGTCAGGAAACAAGAAGGATCGCTTTAATCAGGAGGCATTGCAGGATCTGATCTGGAGCATCTTTAACAGTCAGGAATTCATTCATATCAACTAAAGCGCTGGAACTGTTGCAGCGCGCAGAACTCACAAAGAGGAAATCATCATGAAAGAATCAAATCCAAAGACTCAGAGCGAAAACAGGGAGCAGACCAGCTCCACCGCCGGAAACATGAGCCGAAATCATTTTCTCCGGGGCACCGCGGGATTTCTCGCCAGCCTGGGACTGACCAATGGCGCCGCCGATGCCCTGGCTCGCACTCTGGGCCTGAACCCTGAGCTCCATGCAGAGGAAATGCCAGAATGGGATGAGGATCCTTACGATATTGTGCTGCCCAGCAAAATTAAGAGCGTAATATTTATTAACATGGCCGGCGGCATGAGTCATGTGGATACCCTGGACCCCAGGAGAAATCAGAGCCGATTTAGTACTGTAAACTCCTCCATTCGAGGAGTGCAGATTGGTGGACCATTTCGCAGGACCGCAGCCCAACTCAAGCATCTGAGTATGATCCGCTCAACCTGGTCCGAGGATGGAGACCATGGATTCGCACAAAGGCTGCTCAATACAGGCTATCGTATGACCGAATCCGCCGGATTTCCCGATATCCCATCCTGGGGATGTACGGTAGCGTACGGCAAAAAGAAGGACTACAAAGGGCCCTATTTTCCCTCGGTAGTAACTCTCGGACAGCGAGGAGGAATTATTGGTCGTCACGGCTTTTTGCCCATCCGCTTCTCTTCTTTTCATATTGGGAACGTGGACAAACCAGTGAACAATCTGACTCCGGCTGCAGGGCGAATTACTGAAGAAAGACTGAAGCGAAGAGAGCAATTCCTGGACCTGTTGAATGATAACTTTGAGAATCGCTCCCAGGCAGCTCAGGTTCAAGTCTGGAGAGGAATGTTTGATTCAGCCCTTGAGTTCATGAATAGCGATCAGCTGGTAACCTTTGATTTGAGCAAGGAAACCGCCGTGAATCGCAGGCGATACGGCGAAACATGGGCCGGAAAAGCGATGCTCATGGCCAAACGACTGGCGCAAGCAGAAGTGCCCTTCATACAGATTACCATCGGAGGATGGGATACCCATAACAACAACCAGGCCAAGATAGCAGATATCATGAAAGAGGCGGACCCTGCCATTGCAGCATTGATCGAAGACCTGGCCGGCTCGGGACTTTTGAATCAGACCATGTTCTACCTTTCCAGTGAGTTTGGTAGAACCCCTGTAGTAGGCGAAAGGGATGGAAGAGATCACTTCCCCCGGGTCTGGACCAGCTTGATGGGAGGCGGCCCTGTTCCTCGAGGTGCTGTATTCGGCGAAAGCGATAAGAAAGCTCAGAGACCGGCAAGAGAAGACCAGGCCTATCATGTGCGAGATGTAACTGCAACACTCTACAGAGCTGCAGGATTGGATCCGGAGGCAACTCTGACTACAGGAAGCGGTCGGCCCTTTCCTCTGGTTCCCAGAAGTGCGAAGATCATTGAATCCATGCTCAGAGGATGAAACGTGGACTAACTCCGTCCATCGTATGCTTACTATCTCCAGATATTGTTTGCTATTCCTGGCGATTGCTCTGTGGGCATCGGACCTGGCTTCGAATCCAGACCCGTCCCATTTTGCATCACCCTTTATTGTCGATTCCTGATATGCAAAAAAAATCTATCCAATTGCTCGATCGATCGTAAACATAACCGGGTGCACCTTTCTATTGCTCTGAACCCTGCCCTTTCTCATGCGCTCCGTCTTGCATCGCTAATAATACTATCCGTCCTGCTAATGCCTGGCCTTTCGTCCTGCCAGAAATCAATGCAGCCTGTCCAGACGGAAGTCCGGGTATCTACCGAAATTCCGGAGCTAAAGGGACGGGTTAATGATTATGCAGGATTGCTTTCTTCCGATGAAATCAATGAGCTCAGTGAAATATCCAGCACACTGGAAGAAAGAACTGGCGCCCAACTGGTAATATTGATCGTGCCTACTACAGGGGACCAATCCATTGAGGATTATTCCCTGGCTGTTATGCAGGCATGGAAAATTGGCCGGGCTGGTTATGACGATGGATCCGCCATTGTTCTGGCCATACAGGATAGAAGAGTTCGAATCGAGCTGGGATACGGAACCAATACATTTTTCACCAACGATATGGCTCAGACTGTCATCGATAGCTTCATGATGCCCAGCTTGATTCGTGGTCGCTACTTTGAGGGGCTCTTGAACGGAGCTCTTGAAATGGCTTCTATAATAGAAGAGAAGACACCGGAACAATGGAGGCCAGAATGAAGCCGAAAATTAATTGCAATTCCACAGAAAGAACTAGCATTCAGATATGATGATTCGGCCCACAATAGAAACAAGAATAGATCCAGGTGAGCAAAGACGGAGACGAGCGGGTTGTATTGGAGGCGGCAGAGGGCGATTTTTCGCAGGACTGTTGCTTCTGACGGCATTGAGCTGGACCACATCATCTACACTTATGGCCGAGCCCCTGCCTGTGCCGGAGGTAACAGACCATATTTATGATTCGGTGAACATGCTGGAAGCAGATACCCGTGCCGAACTGAATCAAACACTCAAAAAGCTAGAAAAAGATAAAGGGGCCCAGGTAGTTGTAATCATTATCCCCACTACAGGCGAAGAATCAATCGAAGAATACGGCATTCGTGTGGCCGAATCCCTGGCGGTGGGCCGCAAAGGCGTGGATGACGGAGTTGTGCTCATTGTGGCCAAAGACGATCGCAAAGTGCGTATCGAGGTAGGCTATGGCCTGGAAGGGGCCATCCCCGATGCCGTAGCAAATCGCATTATCCAGGATCGCATCGTTCCCGCCTTTCGAGCCGGGAACTTTTCAACGGGCATTCAAGATGCTGTCATTACACTGGATAAGCTGGTTCGTGGAGAGGCTTTACCTGACCCGGTGCAGAAATTCGAAGATGAGCTGGCACTTTATTCTGTCTTTAGCTTGATTGGCGGTATCTTTACTCTGGTTGGTGTGCTGGTACCACTGATCGTCGGCCGATGGTTGGCCATTACCAATTTCTTTATTTCTGCAGGAGTTGGCTTCCTGGTGTATTACCTCACTGACGGATGGGCCTTTGGCCTCTTCGCCTGTGGTATGGTGGCCTTTTTCATAGGCATTTTTGGAACGGTATTCAGTGCTGCCTCGGTGGCCGGCAGCGGATCCTCAGGATCTGGTTCCTATTCCTCCGGTACTTCCTATTCCAGCTCTAGCTCCAGTTCAAGCTTTAGCTCGGGGTTCAGCTCTTCCAGTAGCTTCTCCGGAGGCGGGGGCAGCTGTGGAGGCGGCGGAGCTTCGGGTAGCTGGTAGCNGGTAGCNGGTAGCNGGTAGCNGGTAGCGGGTAGCGGGTAGCGGGTAGCGGGTAGCGGGTAGCGGGTAGCGGGTAGCTGGTAGCTGGTAGCTGGTAGCTGGTAGCTGGTAGCTGGTAGCTGGTTAAAGAGACGATCAGAATTTCAGCTGCCAGATGGTTCCTGCATCGCTATCAAGACATACCACTGTGGGACCTACAGCGCAGGAAAGTTCTCCCTGACCTGCGAAAGCCGCAACTTCTTTACCGCTCCAACGAAAAACGTATCTTCCATAGGCAAAGGTGGGCGGCGAATCGGCCAGAAACTGTAGGCCACGCAGATTTCCGGGCTGCTCCTTCCGGATTTGATCCGGAAGTTCTATAGATCCCTGGGACATACCTCCGGGACTCATCTTATACAGAAGCGATGATGTCATGATCCAAATATTGCCAGCAGAGCAACTGGCGGTAACAACAGACTCTCCACCGGAATCCTCGGATTGCAGGGCCTTCGCAATAGAATGACGTTGCATTGATCCAGAGTCCAGGGCCGGAATGCCAAGTTCTGTGGCGAAGACAACAGGGCCTGAAGAACAAACACTGATAGGCTCCTCTGAAGCCAGGGCCTTTTCCTGATCCGCTACTAATCCTGAGTCTGTGGAAAGAAACCTTAGATCCTGCCCATTGAAATACATGAGACCCTTTTCCTGCAAGGCTGCTTGCATGTCCGATGGACCGGATACCGGTCCTTTCCTGGACACCGTTCCATCGCCCTGGATCTCAAAGATCGAAATGTCCGACTGAATTCCCCCGGTCAATATAGCCAGTCGAATGGATTGGTCCCGGGCAAGATTACCGGGAACCGTCTCTGCGCTGAAAATCCTTCTGGCAAACGGCGCAGACTCTATACGCACCGACCGAAAGCCGCCGGCCGGTCCAAGAAGTCTTCGGGCTGAATTCGGGCCTTCCCATTCCAGCTGGATGCTTGCACCGCCGCCGCCCTGGAAGTATTCCAGAATGACATCAGCCTCGCCCTGAAGAGTAACAGTGCCGGAATGTTCGGTAGGGGCCATCCCTCTCCATTCGTCTATAAGCAGCTCTCCGTTCACATACAATCGCACACCATCATCGCTGGTTGTGTAGAATGTGTATTGCCCGGCCGTCTTAATCTTTAGCCGGCCGCTCCATCTTGCCGAAAATTTCGTCCTGGGCAACCCGGGAGCCGCCGATGTCTTGTTGAAGTCATGATCTATGAAGTTTTCAGATCGTTTTAGTTTACTCTGCTCGAACTTCGTTCCCTTGAAATACTCCGCCTGCCAGGCGCCCTGGATTCCTTCTGTTTCTCGTATCAGCAAGCCTGTTGAGCTCAGGGTCCCGGCCTTGCTGAGATGCGAAGGCGTTTCGCTTCCCGGACGCAGCCATAGCAACTCCAGATGTCCGGGACCTCCCTGTTCAAAGTAATCAAGTTGAATTTTATAGGTCTGGCCTGCAATCAGATGGACCGAAGCGCGAAATTCCGTGGTCCCCATTCCCCTCCATTCATCGATTACGCGTCTGCCGTTTACGTAGAGACGAACTCCATCGTCGCTTCGAGTTATGAATGTGTAATTTCCGCTTCGATTCACTTTCAAGACGCCAGTGGCACGAAGGCTGAAGTTGTCTCGGGGAACCCTGTCATGAGGACTTCCATTTCCCATTGGCATGTTAATGGAAGTTCTGGTTTCGCTTACAATATGCTTTCCCAGGTTCTTGCCCTGGAAATAATCGATGCGCATTCCCTGGCCCTGCAGGCCATCGGAGGATATGGTGTAGTAATTCAGCTCACCATCTGTATAACTGACAGTGGCATAGATTGGTTGACCTGAAGCGTCCAGTCCAAGATAGGCCAGGTCTGCTCCGCCGTTGGCCGGCATGGAATGTACAGCAATGGAATCCATGGAAGCCACTGACACAGGCCTGGCCAGTACCGCTCCCGACATACACATTGCTGCAAGCAGAGCCATCGCGAATATGGAAGAATGAACGGGAGTTCGGACGGCACTTCTTCGCTGGCGTTCCTTTTTCTTTCTTATCTGTCCTGCATCTGAAGCTGACGCAGGCAGGGCTCGGTAAATGGCAGAGATAACCTTTAATATTGCATTAACAAACATTGGCTTTTTCCGTTGATCTGATTACTGAATCCGATTTGAGCCAGTATAGTGTGATTGGACCGGGACCTTCGCCGATGTTTACGAAAGCCCCGGCACATTGTGATGCTCTAGTTCTTGGAGTTATCTTTTAGAGCGATGATGTACTTTAGCTCCACCTGGTTATTCATCACCAGGTTGGCAATGTGCTCGCCATTTAAGTCGAAATCTCGACGATCTACGAGGAAGGTTCCCTCTACATAAATGTGGCCCTGGTTTGCGGCCACTTTCGTAGGCACCGTGTATTCCTTCACTTTGTCACGAATTTGCATCGTGAATACGAAATCATAAAGACCTTCAGACTTCTTTTGAACTTTTTTCAAGGTAATCTTTGAAGTGGGGTATTTTTCCACCCAGAAAAAATCATCCTGACGTAGATGCTCGTCTCGATCTCGGTCCCTGGTAAACACAGAGGCAGGCCAGATTACAAGACCACCTTTCAGGGTTTCCGGGTTCTGACCATCGAAGGAAAACTGGTCCAGGCGAAAGCTACGAAATGCCCCCTTTACATCTACCAGTTTGGCATTTACAAAGAATTCAATGGAACTGCGAGAGCGATCCAGGGTGAAACGCTCCTGAGCAGGTTCTGCCTGCGCGGAAGCGATAGATATAATCCAGACCAGGCATAGGGCCGGCAGGAATTTGAGATCGTAGATTCTGGTTTTCATAGTTAGCTCCTATTTCGGGCCCGGTTTCTTCCAGACCGTTTTTAGACCATGCGCAAGAAAGGTTCGTTCTTGTTTTTCTCATTCAAGGGGCAGAAGAAAATAGAAAGCGTACCTGGAAAAATATCTCCTTTTTGCGGAAGGGATGAACCCAGTATATGGGTCCGGCGTCTCGGCCGATGGTGTGATAAATGCGCCGGCTGCACTGAAAGTAAGATTCAACTTTCCGTAATAATAATCCAGAACTAGAATTCCCTCTGTACCCTGCGCCTCTTTGTATTCGGCGCGATTTAGATGAATTGCCAGAAAGGCATCACCGAGCCCGGGCACCGGAATCTGCTTTTCCCAGAAAATGCCGGCCATGCGAATTCCTCGGTTTGCATGATCCGGGACAAGCAGGTCATGTTCCTGGATTTCTGCATTCACCACTCGTCCATTTTCGCTGATGTGCGAAGACGGAAAGGAATCGTAGAATCTTCTATTAGACAGTGGATGACTCTGATCGAAAGGCGGGCGAGCGCTGATGAGAATGGAGCCCAGACCGCCCAGCAATCGAGGCACCGGGTTCAGGGGCGCAAATCCATGGAAATCCTCTGCATCCTTTCGTTGTCTGGAGCTACCCAGGCCGGATAGTCCCAGTTCTTGATCGGGGAGAAAGGACCAGATCAGCTGGCCCGCCGCCATCCAACCTCGAATGGTCTTTCGAGAAAGGAATTCCTCCCCTCCGTAATCAGTGCGCGCCGATTGCAGTCCATGGGATCGATAGAATTGGAGATCAAGACTCCATTCCTGGCCGTAGTAAGACATTGCAAGACCAGAATAATGAACATACTGTGCCGGTAACCCGCTCTGACCTTCCCAGAGAACCAAATCCTGCCATCGACCTTCCTGCCGAGCACTCTGTCCATTGAGCCGGAAGTTTCCGTAGCTCAGTTCTACCAGCCATCCATCCTTAAAAAAGGACAACTCTCCTCCATAGTAGCGCGACTTCCCGGTACGCTGCCCGGTAGAATAATAAGGATGGGAATCGGAAAGATCCAGGGCATGCAGTTGAAACCCAAGAATAGCACCCAGACCCGTTTGAAACTGTTGGCCCAGGCTGATACCCGGAGCTCGCAGATCATAGAGCAATCCCAGGTTATCGGAAACCATTGGCTGATAACCGGCTCGGATCCAGCTCTGAGTTCCCCTGGGCTGAGGCCAGCTGATATAAGGGGAGCCAAACCAGACCATGCCGGCGTAAAGCCCGCCCTGAGACCTACGAAAAACCAGACTGTTCTGTCCATGAGCTGCTCCCAGAAGTAGCACGCCGAAATTCTGGAAACTGTAAGCGGCTCCCAGTATTATCTGTCCCCGGCTACCTGAAGCCCGGTGAAAGGGCTTCTCGGTGCCTCCAGCATCGGAAATGCCCAGAGCCTCAAAAGAGTATAACGGCTGAAATCCTGGTGTCTCCGCGCCATCCCAATACAAAAGGCCTGTCCAGGGGTAAAATTCCTGGGCTGCGGAATCCTCCTTCGAATCCTCCGGGTTTTCCGGTTGCTCCGGAGCATCGGGATCCCCATCGAAATCTGGCTCCGGCCGATCCTCCCCTTCCACAAGGACTAATTCCCACCGCTGGGTACGGTCCGGCACCTCGGCTAGCTCGGGTATGGGTGCCCTCAGAAATTCCCTGGACTCATTTCGGTGCTTTTCCCTGTCCTCCTCTGGTCCGGAGCTCTGCCGGGGCACCGCAAAATCCACGGATTCTGCCTTTTTCTTCCGATCAGATAATTTTTTTTTCCCTGGAATCCGGGCTCGTCCTCCTTCGCAAAGGAGCGTTTGAACCCCGAATTTGCCATCGAAACAGGGATTCAGGCCAGAATCCGGGCTGTTTTCCGAAAACAGAGGCTTAGAAAGGCTCAGCAAAAAGCCCAATAGACCGATACAAAAAGTACTGGACCGTAGTGCGCCGCAAAAAAATCTGACCAGAGAGTGGTGCAACGCACCAAACCAGGTCAGGAGGCCAATATGAAAAGCCCGAAGATGAGACTTATGATTACAGCTCCCCTGCTCGTAGTAGCAATTATTGTGGGACGCCACCTGGATACTAGAGGATCCGAAGCGGATGCTATTTCTGTGGAAGATCCCCATTACGCGTTTCTTGCAGATTACATTCAAAAATATAACCCGGCCGTAGATCCCGCTGAAAGCGATGTTCTGGCGCGGGCCATTATGAAGCATTCTCGCAACCTCCGTATACCGGAAAGCGCAAAAATCGACGGAGAGCCCGTTGAAGCGGAACTACTGGTCACGGCCTTTATCGAAACCGAATCCACTTTCAAGAAGTATGCTGTTTCCAGCGCCAATGCTCGCGGATACATGCAGCTCATGTATGATACGGTTCGCTGGATGAACGTAAAATACAACACAGGCGCTGATCTGAACAAACTTCATGACACCGATCTGAACGTTCGCCTGGGCGTAACCTATCTGAATTATCTGTTTGAGGAAATGGAAGATCCCAGACTGGTAGCCCTTTCCTACAATGCCGGTCCGGGAAACGTTTCCCGAGGCTATTACATCGAACGATATTGGGTCAAGATCCGTAGACACTATAGAAAAGCCCGCACCGAGCAAGAGATAGCCTTCTCTCAGATTTCTGAAGAGCAGAGGCTTGCCTACTTGCATAAAGGGCCTGCATCTGAAAAGTCGGTGGATTAATGCCGCAAAACTCTCTCCGTGGATCGCCCTCCCCCGGGCGATCCGATTCAAACACGACTCCCCAGCTTCCCGGCTCTGCCGGGATTTTCTTTTTAGCATCCTTATTCATTCTATTTTCCATTTCCGGTTGCAGCAGCTTAAGCCGGACGACCAACGGCGAAGGGAGTTCCTTTGCGCTTTCCGCCCTTGTTCCCGATTGGGTTTCGGATCTCTGGACCTTTTCCTCACAGAGCCGAGATAGCAGATATGACATGGGTTACGAACCAGATTACATTCACTGGTTTGATCATTTTGTATTTATCCGAGGTTCTCGAGGTCAGGTACTTCGAATCAAGCGTATGAGCGATGCTCCACCTATGATGCTGGCCGAAGACAGAGGCGCGGAAAAAATTTATAAAGTGTTCAAGAAAGATCAGGACTTCTTTCGCAAGAATGGATTTTCCGTTTTGAAAGGCGGCCCATTTCTCTGGATCGATCCAGGTCTGAAGGCCAGAAAGCGTTCCAGGAAGTTTCAGGACTGGATGTACGGGTATAAAGATAATGAAATGCTGGAGCGAATTCTCAAGCATCTGGCCCGTGAGAACCCATCTCTAGCTCAATTGGTCCGCATAGGTACATCGGTGCAGGACAGACCCATCTATGCGCTTCGCATAAGCCGAAACTACAATCCCGTAAAGAAGTCTTTGATGTTTAACTCCGGCCATCATGGCATGGAGGCATTAAGCATAGATTATTCTCTGGACGTTGCCTGCCTGCTCTTGAATGAAATCTGTTATCCTCATTCAGAATTCATGAACGCAGAGCTGCGCGAATACATTTTGAACGAATTCACCGTCTGGATCATTCCTATGGTGAATCCGGATGGGCTTCACCGTTTCTGGACCCAGAGCGGATACATGGGCCGTAAGAATGCCAACGGAGTGGATCTAAACAGAAACTATCCTTTCTACTGGGAATCCTGGAACAATCTGGCATCCAGCGGATCGGCCTCTTCCTATAAGTATAGAGGCCCGAAGGCTGCATCGGAACCTGAGACCCAGGCCATGATGGACCTGGCTCGCAAACATAGATTTCTCATGTCCTTTTCCTTTCATACCTATGCCACCAGAGTTCTATTTCCCTATACTGCGGATGGCGCATCCAATCCCTATCCGGATCCGGCCAGGTTTTTCGCATCCAGCATTGCCCGTCACGGAATCAGTTACAGAACCACCCGGCAGTACGAGGCCGCAAGGAAGCTCTACTCCGTAGATGGAACCGACCAGGACTGGTTGTATCATGAACTGGGCACCATGGCCCTGATTGTGGAAGGCTCTATGTCCACGCCATCCTGGGAGAACGCTTTGAAATCAATAATGGGCATGCGTCCAATTTCACTGGCAGCCCTGAAGCAACTTCGGGAAGGTCCGAGGCTGGAGCTTCAGATCACAGACCTGGCCGGGAACCCGGTGCCCGATGCTCGACTTTCCTTACATTCAAGAACAATGTATCAACGTGAAAGCTGGCCCCGCGCGGACAGATATGGCCAGATTCATGTATTTCTGGTACCGGATGAGGTTCTGTATGCTGAAATTGAAGCGCCGGGGTATAGAAGTCGTGCCTTTCGGATGCAATGCAATACGGTTTGCACTCAGCGATTCCAATTGACCCCCACCAGGTAGTACTCATAATGGAGTATGAGCCGTGCCCGCCTGGTGCAAAAGGATCTTCCGGACGACCTCTACGAAGCCCTTAAGAATCAAACAGAACTGGGCGTAGACTGCGAAATGATGGGCCTGAACCCCTGGAGAGATAGACTCTGTCTTATCCAGGTTGCTTCCGAGGATGGCACCTGTGCGCTGGTTCAGGTGGATGAGTCCTCCCCTCCGGCCCGCATCCGAGAATTGTTCGAGAACCCCTCTATTCAGAAGATTTTTCACTTCGCACGCCTGGATTGTCTATTCTTGCGGATGCGAGCCAATATTCAAATCAAGAATGTGTTTTGCACCAAGATCGCCAGCCGACTGGGCAGGACCTACACAGACCGTCATGGATTGAAGGAAGTGGTTCGAGAATTCACCGGCGAGACTCTGGATAAGCAGGTCACTTCATCGGACTGGGGTAGCAACCGTCTTACCGATGAACAACTCAACTATGCAGCCAGCGATGTAATCTATCTCTTCGCTGTGAAGCGGGGTCTGCTGGAAATCATCAATCGAGAAGGTCGAGCAGAATTGCTTCAGGCTTCCCTGGACTACCTGCCATACAGAGTGGAACTGGACCGTCTGGGCTACGAAAGCATCTTTCAGCATTAGAGAAGAGCAAGGGGAAGGCATGCCAGTTCAGCGCTCCCCTGGTCAGCAAGAATTCCAAGAAACCTTTCGGACCTCTTTTGAACCGGCACAGATAGAAGATCCCGGCAGAATTACTAAAGGCCGTAATTTAGGCGAAGGACCGGATCTAATAATACGACCTGCTCTTCAGATCCGGCCCCTATGCTAATGGTTCTGTATTAGCAGAATTCGAATTGATTTATTCCGCATCCTCGGTTGTGGGCTGTCCAGGACGATCGAAGAATCCTGGCGGCAACGCATCCTTGCAGGCTTGCGAAAGCTCATCTTTATGAGCTCGGAGACATTGCATCATGCGTCCCTGACCCGGCTTCACTCCTTCGCAGAATTTTTCTCGATCGGGAGTACAGGCTTCATGCATCTCCTTCATTTTTCCGTGCATTTCTTGCATGCGATCCTGACAGGCCTGAGAAAACTTATCTTTGTTCTCCATCATGCACTGATGCCTTTCCAGCATCGTGGTGGCATTGGGACACACTTTCTGAATTTCCTGCATGCAGGGTCCCTGTCCCTTTCCTGGTCCCTGACCAGGTTTGCCCGACACAGGAATTACGAAAGCCAGCAATCCCAGAGATAATACAAATCCAATGGTAAGATTCTTCTTCATAAGAGGTGTCCTCCATCCGTCGCAGTAAGCCGACGAGCGATAGTAAAGCCTGTGCGATACAGGCTCTGTCCAGGGTATGAATCCCGGCCTCCAGGTTGTCATGCTTTTTTTAACCGGCCGGTATCACTGCAAGGCATTGCTGCACAGCGGCAGGGTCTCTGGCATCTGTCAGGCAGCCAGCGTCCGAAGCGCTAAAACGCTGTACGCAGCGGCTTTGAAAGGAAACTCGGGCTGACTCGGATTTCCAGGACTCCAGCAGTTGTTTGCGATCTGGATCTTGTTTCAGATAATCGCTGTCAGAGTATATGCGAAGCATATTCTGGTAGGCCTTTTCGCATTGTTCGGCAGTGGCTTTTTCTTTGCCCGGCTCAGCAGGCTGCCCATCTACGTTGTCCACCGAATCAGTAGAGTTATTTGTGGAGCCATCCGAGGTGCTGTCGGCGGTTGCCTGGCGCTTCTGAAACTGCTCCACAATACCAGGCAGGGAGCGACCTTTGCCCAGGGTCTCTTCGCACAGTAGTATTTCCAGAAAGGATTCAGCCGCCATTTGACATTGAAACATCCTGCGACTCACCTGGCTACGGCATGCGTTGACTTCAGCCAGTAGTGTGCTACGACCTACCAGACCTTTCTGATTGAGTTGGAGAGCCTGCTTCAATGGTCCTGCTTTCGTCGCCAGAAGAAGCTGTTTCGCATACAACTTCTGACATTCCTCTACCGATAAACCATTGTCCGCCGGCAGCAACCCGGGCAGCATGAGCAAAGTGCAGGAAAAAGCCAGGATAGAGAACCCGGAACGCATACCTCCATATTTGTTGCAATACAGTTACTGTAAAGCTGAAAGACTGGAAAAGGTTGACTCGGCCTCGGCCCGTAGGACTGGAGCATATGGCATCCACCGGAAAGAAAAAAGCCCCTAAAAGAGTTACCAGTAAGAAATCTGCGGCGAAGAAGTCCGCCACCCCCAGAAAATCGGCGAAAAAAGCCGCATCGAAAAAGGCTACAAAAAAGTCCGCTGGCGCTGGAAAGGCCAGGGTCGTATCCAAGAAGTCCGCCGGCAGCAATAGAAAGTCATCCGGATCAGCGTCGGCAGCGCCATCCTACCTCAGGGTCTTTCCCCGGACCTTTCTCTGGGGCACGGCCACATCGGCCACGCAGGTGGATGGCGGAGATCTGCATTCTGATTGGGCCCATTTTTCGCAAAAGTCCGGGAACATTGCAGATGGCAAAGATTGCCTCACTACCTGCGATCACTGGAATCGCTACGAAGAAGATTTTAAGCTTATGAAATCCATGGGATTCAATGCCTACAGACTGGGAGTGGACTGGTCTCGTATGGAACCCAGGCCAGGCGAAAATGATCATGCAGCGTTGAACCATTTTCGTGGGATGTTGGAATCATTAAACAAGAAAGGAATCCGTCCGCTACTAACTTTGAACCATTTCGCAGTGCCACAATGGTGGCTGGAGCGCGGTGGATGGGCCCAGGAAAAGAACCTCCAGGCATTTATGGATTTCGCATCCTATATTGTGGAAAACACCGGAGATCTGGTGTCTGAATATACCACCATAAATGAACCGAACGTATACTCCATGTTTTCGTATATGGAAGGACTCTGGCCTCCGGGAATCAGCGGACTATCGGGCTATTTCAAAGCGATGAAAGTGCTGCGAAACATGGCACTGGCCCAGGGTAAGCTATATGATATGATCCATGAGACCCATGCACGAAAAGGATTTGCCAGCCCCAGCGTTGGTATGGCCAAGCATGTTCGCATCTTTGATCCGGCGCGGCCAGACAATCGCATGGACCGAGACCGAGCGGCGGAAGCAGAGTATCGCTTTAACCTGATGTGGACCGACAGCATCCATGATGGCCGGCTCCAGGGGTCTCTGGGCAAAAATGAAAAGTTCCATGACGGTCCTTGCTGGGATTTCATTGGTCTGAACTACTATACCAGAGATAAGATTCGATTTTCGCCCACTGCATTTGCCCGGTTGTTCATTGAGCAGGACCCTGTGGGCGACGTTCCCACAAACGATCTTGGCTGGGAGATATACCCGGAAGGATTGTATCGTGTAATCCATGAGTTCCATGAACGGTATCGCCTGCCGGTACGAATTACAGAAAATGGGCTGGCGAATGCTGCCGACAGCAAAAGAGAGCATTTCCTGGTTTCCCACATACAGCAAATTGCCAGATGCCTGGAGGAAGGGATCCCGGTGGAGGGCTACTATCACTGGTCCTTTCTGGATAACTTTGAGTGGGCCGAAGGATACACAGCCAGGTTTGGTCTGGTGGATGTAGACTTTCAAAGTCAGCAAAGAACCATCCGGAATTCAGGTTCAGCCTATAAAAAAATGATTGCCCAGGCTCGAAAATCCGGCCGATGAATTACCGTGGCCTGTTTGCAGGATTCTGACATAATGAACTACAGTCTGGGACGTAGTGGCGATCCAGACATCCGGGAACATATGTCCAGTTGCCGCAAGTGTCAGAAACGCATGCAAGATATGGAAGCCGGCCTGGTGGAAGCAGCCGAGGAAGAGGCCCTTCCCAATGCTCCGCTGGCTCCGGCCGTTCAACTACAGGATCAGAAATCCGCTCCCCCAAAAGGAAATTCCGCGCAAAAACGGAAAAGACCTGCGCGCGCCGTGTAAGAAATCGGTCGTATGGACCGAAAGACTGTGAGCTACAAGGATGCCGGGGTGGACACAGAGGCCGGACAACGCTTTGTTCAAGCCATTGCCCGTTCCGTTAAGTCTACCCACAGCCCCCAAGTTCTGGGCCCATCCGCCGGCTTCAGTGCGCTCTACGATGTTTCCTTTCTGAAAGAATACGATGAACCGGTGCTGGTTTCAGCTACAGATGGCGTAGGCACAAAATTGGTACTGGCTCAGCTATTTGACCGGCATGATGCCGTGGGAATCGATCTGGTGGCCATGTGCGCCAATGACCTGCTTGTAGGCGGCGCTCAGGCTCATTTCTTTCTGGATTATATAGCCACAGGTAAACTGAATCCGCAGCGCATGGCTGCCATTGTGGAGTCCATAGCAGAAGGTTGCCGGCGAGCAAATTGCTCCCTGGTGGGCGGGGAAACCGCAGAGCATCCGGGAGTTATGAAACCCGAAGAATATGATCTGGCAGGCTTCGTCGTTGGAGCGGTAGAAAAATCCAGGATTGTAGACGGTAGTAAAATCCAGGCCGGAGATATCATCCTGGGCCTTCCTTCCAGCGGAATCCATAGCAATGGATTATCTTTGATTCGCAAGCTGTATATTTCAGAAAGTCAACTCCCAGCAGACCAGGAGATTCAGGATTTCTTACGTGATCAGATTCTACTAAAACCAACCATTATCTATGAACCCTTAATCCGCCCTATTCTGGAATCCTTCGACCTCCATGGAATGGTGCATGTAACCGGTGGAGGATTCTACGAGAACGTTCCACGAATCCTTTCTCCGGATCTGGCAGCGCAATTGAAACCCTGGAAACTACCGAACCCGTTTGATCGCATTCAAAAGGACTCGGGTTTGCCCTTGAAAGAAATGCATTCTACCTTTAATTGTGGGTATGGCTATTTAATCGTTGTATCCAGGGAGCAATCCGATGCATTGCTTTCCCGATTGAATGAGCTATGGGCCTCTTTACCGTTTGATCCTATGACAGATGAAAAGCCAGCCGTGCTGGGGAAAATCATTGAGCGTCAAGGAGACAAGAGTGTAGTATTCTTAGATGAGTAACGATTCGAACATCGCTTTAAACGATCTTACACTGGAAGACCTTGAGAAGGCTTTTCTGGACCTGGGAGAAAAGCGGTTTCGTGCAAAACAGGCCTTTCGCAGAATTCATCATCACCTTGCCAGAAACCTGGATGATTTCACAGAGTTTTCGCTTCCGCTACGAGAGAAGCTGAAAGAAACCAATGCTCTGCCTTTGTTGAACTGTACTGAGAGCAGCCTGTCATCCAATGGCACAGAAAAATACATCTTTGAGTCTCCGGAAGAAGTACCTGGCCGCGATGGAATCAGAAAACGAATCTTCGAAGCTGTTTGGATTGTATCGGATAATCAGTCTGGTGCCTCCGAGGAAAAAATAAGAAAGACGCTGTGCATTTCCAGCCAGGCCGGTTGTACTTTGAACTGCACTTTCTGCGCCACAGGTACCCTGCCCTTCATTGGGAATCTTCGCACCTATGAGATTCTGGATCAAATCTATCAGATAATGGCTCTTCGCGCCGAAAGAATTACGAACGTAGTGTTCATGGGAATGGGCGAGCCGTTTCACAACTACGACAACGTGATTCGGGCGGCCAGAATTCTGAACCATCCGGATGGATTACATCTGGCAGCGCGACACATTACGATTTCCACAGCAGGAGTAGTTCCAGCCATACATCGATTTATCGATGAAAAGCAGCCTTTTAATCTTGCCATTTCATTGAATCATCCGGATCCAGAAAAGCGAAAGGAATTGATGGATGTTACGAAGAAGCATTCCCTGGAAGAATTGATGGAAGCGGCCATTCGCTACAGCCGTGAACTAAAGCGAAGGATTACTTTTGAATACATTATGATTCCTGGACAGAACATGTCCGAAAAAGACTTACAGAAATTGATCGGTATTGCACGAAGAGTGCGCTGCAAGATCAATCTAATCCCTCTCAACACAACGTTGCATGGTTGGAGAGCTCCCACAGCAACGGAGATGAGTCGATTTCAAAACGCGCTGCGACAGCAGGGCATCCTCGCCTTTAATCGCGGGAGCCCCGGCAAAGATGTGGATGGAGCCTGCGGAATGCTGGCACTAAAAACCATGGCTCAGGCAAAACCATCAACTGCGAAGACGGATTCCAGCAAAATCAGCAGGACCAGTATAGGATGATTCGCTTCCTGTTCTATGGACAGGAAGGCCAGAATTCCATCCTTCAGGCCCATTACCAGAATCCGGTAGAATCCATACGACTCAATGTCAGAGTCGAGAATTCTGTCCCTGCTTATCCCACGGAAGAAGACATCCTGAACGCTCTTTCAAGAATCGATGAATGGAAGAAGAAGTACGATGTAGCCTGCCTGTTTAGCTATGAGATGGGTTGTATTTTTCAGAAAGCTCCCATGCCCGGCCCTCTACCAGTCCAGTATCCTGTGCTGGCCGCCTACGCATTTCCGCCCTCTACCGAAACAACGGACCATACTCCGATTCCGAATGCGTCTGCAGGTTTTTCCCTGAGCGAAGAGGAATACTTTGACCTGGGGCCCACTCGCCATCTGCAAGAAGAGGATTACAGCCAGCATATTCAGTCCATTCAGGAGAAAATCCGC
>PBEB01000056.1 GCA_002717505.1 Leptospiraceae bacterium | reverse complement strand
CCACTTCTGGCTGTGGCCGAGTCACCCTTTCCGTTCAAGTTCCAGGTAGTCCATCATCAGGATGTAAACGCATTTGCAATTCCCGGTGGCTCCATTTTTATCCATTCTGCATTGATTCAGAAGGCAGATTCCGCTGAAGAAGTGGCCGGCGTACTGGCTCATGAGATGGCGCACGTAATCCATCGTCATGGAACCCAGTTACTGGTGCGTCGCATTGGACTCTATGTAATTATAGGAGCGATGTTTGGAGATACCCAGGGATTGATCGCGGCCCTGGCGGACCAGGGGGGCTTTCTGTTATCTCAAAAATTCAGCAGGGATTTTGAGCGCCAGGCAGATGAAACAGGATTCAATTTATTGGTAAAAGCGGACATCGATCCTCGGGGAATGCTAAGTTTCTTTCGCAGAATCAAGGAAATCCAGGAAGAGCAGATGTCTGAAACGGAGCAGAGCGCTATGGCAGTGATGGGTACACACCCAGCAACCGATGAACGCATCGAGTTTATCCAACAAAAAATCGATGAATTGCCACCAGACCGAAAATTTCAAAAAATTCCGCTGGACATTCAGAAAATTCAGCGGAGGATCAGCCTCCCAGAATAAGCCTATGAAAAGTGAAATCACTGGTGCTCCCGCATTCGCGTCCATCCACGTTGAGTTAGAACCAGGCGAAACCATCATCGCAGAGTCAGGCGCCATGGCCTCCATGGAAGCCGACCTCGATATGAAAGCCAAACTGAACGGTGGATTCTTTCGTGCTCCCCTTAAGAAGTTTCTCGGGGGAGAGTCCTTTTTTGTGAATGAGTTCACAAATAACTCAGACAAACCAGCTCGGTGTAGTCTGGTCCAGGCCACTCCCGGAGACATCCGCGAGATAGAACTGAACGATGAAACGTTCTGTTTGCAGCCCGGAGCTTACATCGCATCCACTCCTGGCCTGAAGCTTGGCCTTGCATGGGCAGGTTTCGCATCCTTCATCGGTCGCGAAGGCTTGTTCAAGCTAGAAGTTAGTGGAACTGGAAAGCTCTACTACGGCGCCTATGGTGCCTTCGTGGATAAGGAGCTGGATGGAGAGTACATCGTAGATACGTCTCACCTGGTGGCTTACGATCCAGGAATCAAACTTAAGATGCAATTGGCCGGCGGAATCTTCTCCAGCTTTTTTGGCGGAGAGGGTCTGGTGACCCGCCTGGAAGGAAAGGGCCGTGTTGTGCTTCAGACCAGAAGTCTGAGCGGAATGGCCGGATGGATCAACCCATTCTTCTGGGGCTGATAATCAGGAGTAGAAACTATGAATACTGAAATACACTACAGACCTGGAAATTCAGCTGCACGAGTTGATCTTGGCCCAGGGGAATCGTTTACTGCAGAGGGTGGTTCCATGATTGCCATGAGTGGCGACATGCAAATCGAAACCACTACCCATAAAAAAGGAAAAGGTAGCATCCTTAAATCTTTGAAGCGACTGCTTACCGGAGAGTCCCTGTTTTTGAACCACTATACAGCCGGCGCAAACGGCGGTCATGTATGGGTGGCTCCTACGTTGTCTGGAGACATCGAGGAGGTAACTTTGAATCAGGAAACCCTGATCGTACAGGGTGGTTCATTCCTTGCTGCCGAACCAACCGTCGATATGGATATGAACTGGCAAGGTTTTCAATCCATGTTCTCCGGCGAAAGCCTGTTCTGGATCAGCATGAAAGGGTCCGGCAAGCTTCTGATGAATTCCTTCGGCACGATCTATTCCGTCGATGTGGACGGAGATTTCATCGTGGATACAGGGCATATTGTAGCCTTCCAGGAGACTTTGAGCTTCAAGATCTCTAAAGCTGGAAAGAGCTGGATCAGCTCCTTCCTGGGCGGAGAAGGATTGGTATGTCGATTTTCTGGCAAAGGTAAGCTTTACTGTCAGTCCCATAACCCTTCGGCTTTTGGCGCGGCTATGACTCCGCATCTGCGGCCCCGTCGAGGTTGATCCAGAGCAGAGAGCAAGGAGTAATATATGGAAGGACAAAGCTGGAATTTTAAAATGGAAGGTCGTCCAGACTTCTCCATGGCCGTAATCGATGTTCCTGCAGGGCAGACCCTGAAGGTGGAAGCGAGCGCCATGGCTGCGATGGACACCAACGTCAAAATGAAGACAAGGTTTAAAGGTGGATTCTCTCGATTCCTTACCGGCGAATCTCTGTTTATCAATGAATTTACTGCAGAAGGCGGCAACGGAAGCGTTTCGGTTTCCCCGGGGCCTCCAGGAGATCTTTTTCATGTTCATCTGAACAATGAAACCATGTTCCTGCAAAACTCGGCATTCGTTGCATCCACAATGGGTGTGGAAGTACAGACCAAGTGGCAGGGCCTGGCAAAGGGATTTTTCTCCGGAGAATCCCTGTTCCTGATCAAATGTACTGGATCCGGCGATCTATGGTTCAACTCCTATGGAGCGATTATAGAGATCGATGTGAAAGACCAGTATGTCGTAGATACAGGTTGCATCGTAGCATTTACAGAAGGCCTGGATTACAACATCACTAAAGTTGGCGGATACAAATCGCTGTTTCTGTCCGGTGAAGGTCTTGTCTGCCGATTCTCCGGTAACGGTAAGGTCTGGATTCAGACCCGTCAGGTCTATCCTCTTGCAGGATTCCTGAACGCCTATCGTCGCGTTCAGAGAAGCAGCTCCTGACAAGGGAACCTGGATCAAATGAAGCCGCCGGCCTTTTCCGGCGGCAATCCGCTGAATCCGCAGATACGGAATTCAGCCAGATTAACAAAGGTCCGGAATGCTCCGGGCCTTTGTTTTTTTATAAGTCCTTCAGTTCGGTTTCCGTTCCTGGCGAACGGCTATTTTCCGAGGGAATGCTGGAGTCCTATATGGATGGCGGAGGCCGGGATTCACGTTATTCTGGCGCGACATTGGGCTGGAACTTATAGCCGGATTATGTCACATTGCGTCTGGGTCAGCGCGCTGGATTATGTCACATCCCGCCGCCTGGCGAGGCGCCAGATTATGTCACATTGCGGCTGGTCATAGGGCCGCGGATTATGTCACATTGGGACGCTTGGCGAGGCCCCGGATTATGTCAGATTATCTCTGGAAGATCCCGCCGGAGATGTCATATTACAGAATCGAGCCCAGGGTCCATCTTACCGATTTGCAGACCGGGACGATTCTGGGAGTTCGCTCGATGATTCAGCCCGATCCCACTCATCCCGGCCCAATTATACCTATAGGAACCCTGACTGATCCTCGTTGCTGCTACCGAGGGAGCGCAACGAAGCTGATTCTTCGGTTAGAGAGCTGGAATGGCAGATTCTGGCGTTAGCGCATCCTCCTGGCTCCGCAATCAGCCTGTCTTTGTAAGAATGTGACGTTCTGTAACAATTCGGGGAAGAATACTGGGAAATCCATAGGTGACGAATCCAAGACGATATAGTCTCAATAAAATACGAATTTTTTATAAAAAAATGAACTGTCCCCCTGTTGTACCCTCAAAAACTAGTATACCAACAAACATATAGAGCAGGGACTATGCCCTTTGCATTGTCTCCTGTAAACCGATTCCTGAGGATAAAAATAGATATTGGGAGATGATCAATGATACTCAAATACGGAAGACTACTCTCCGTAGTCGCAGTGTGCTTTTTTGCACTGCATTGTCCGCCGAGCGGAGGAGGAAATGACGGTCTAGCTTTTCTCTTTCTGGGAGGAGAACCACCAGTTCGAAAGGCCCCTTCACTGAGGGTGACGTACAATAGCGCAACCTATGGAAGTGGCACGACACTGGATTTCGGTTCCGAAATTACAAATGCCAGCTCTGGCAAAACCTATACCATCACAATTCATAACGATGGTGATGAATCTCTGGAGCTATCCGGCACACCGATTGTAGAAAAATCCGGAAGTAACGCTTCAGATTACACAATCTCACAGCCATCCGGCACTACCATCGCTGGAGGTGGTTCCACCAGTTTTACCATTACTTTTGTTCCTGGTTCAAATGGCACCCGGACTGCTACTATCGAAATCGAAAGTAACGATGATGGAACTCCGACCTACGAATTAGATCTAACTGGCGAGGGCTCCGGGGCAGCACCCAGAATGGCCATCACCGAAGGCTCTACAAGCTATTCCCACAACGCGGAAATTAACCTGGGTAGCGTTCAGGAGAACGATAGCGGATCCGCCCGGACGTTCACAATCACGAACACAGGTAGTCAGAACCTGACTTTCACAAATAGTCCAGCAATCTCCAAGGCGGGAACAAACCATACTGAGTTTACAATAGGTCAACCTTCGAATGCAAATCTGACTCCGGGTAACTCAAGAACGTTTACAATAACCTTCGAACCAACAGTGGACGGATCTAAGACTGCAACACTGACGATAGAAACAAATGATCCGGATTTTCCGGCATTTGAACTGGACCTTGTGGGCACTTCTACTCCGGAACCGCAACCGATGATTCAGATTGAGCACAATAGTGTAGACTACACCAGCGGAGGGTCCATTCCAACGTTCGGTACTGTATGGCCGGACGATGTAAGCTCTTCCAAGTCGATCACAGTGAGAAACATCGGAACAGACACATTAACAGGTCTGGACGTCTCCATTAGCGGCACCAATGCCTCTCAGTTTGTTCGCACGGCTCTGCCCGGCACAACCATTGCTCCCGGGGGATCCATCACTTTTAACGTAACCTTTGAACCAGATACCATTGGCTCAAAGACAGCAACCCTGGATATTGAAAGCGATGACGGGGATGATGGTTCAGCCTCTTCGGTTTCCCTGAATCTTAGCGGCACAGGGCACTCCGGTCGAGACATTCTGGTAGAATGGGACCAGGCGAAAGAGCAGGGAGTGAGCGATACAGGCGGCGGATACGCAGTTTGTTACAGTCAGAACTCTGGATTCAATCCGGCGGATGTAGATGGCTCAACCATCTTCTGTGACCTGGTATCGTGGCCAGGGTCTGGAGACACTTCGACTTCCAAGGTCATCACGGTGAATTACCATGGCACCTGGTATATCAAGGTGTATGCATTCGCCGGCTTTAATACCGATGGAGGACCTCCATCTGCTCAACAAACCGTGGTCGTTCCACAGTAAGAGGTGAAATCATGAAAGATAAGAATATGAACAAAGTTTTCAGAACACGTCAGCTTGGTGCTGTTCTCGGGCTTTTAATAACCGGTCTGTTTACCAGCACTCTTCTGGCAGGCCCAAATGCAGAAGAACCGGTTTATGAGCCATTCAACGAACCCTATACAAAGGTATTTCAGAGACAAGAGTATGTTCCAGGTGAAGTGATTGTGAAATACAAACCCGGGCTTAGCGATCATGCTCAAACAGCTAGAACCACCGGTCTGGGATTGCAGACTTCAATCCGGATGCCCCGACTCAAGGCCAGGAAAGCGAAAATTCTTACAGGTGAATCTGTGGAGCAAGCCGTGGCTCGTTTGAATAAGGATCCTATGGTGGAGTACGCAGAGCCAAACTATCTCTACCAGAAGTTTGCGCCGGCCCCCAATGATACTCATTGGGGAAAGATGTGGGGCCTGCACAATACAGGACAGACATTGAGCAGTCCCTCCTACGCCACCAACAATCCCGGAACATCCGGCAAGGACATTGATATTCTCAATGCCTGGGATGTAACATCGGACTGCAGTGCCACTACGGTTGCTGTAATCGATACAGGTGTTAACTATTCCCATGAGGATTTATCTGCGAACATGTGGGATGGCACCGGCTGTGTGGACGAAAATGGTACCACTGTGCCCGGTGGATGTCCGAACCATGGCTGGGATTACGTGGATGATGATAACGACCCCGCCGATGAAGAAGGGCATGGTTCCCATGTAGCCGCCACCATCGGAGCAGTGGGTAACAATAACAAAGGCACTTCCGGAGTCTGTCAGACTGCAGATATCATGGCTGTTCGAGTTATTGGTCATGAAGGTGCTGCACTGGATGACATTGCCCAGGGCATTGAGTTCGCCGTACGCAATGGTGCAAAGGTAATCAACCTCAGTCTTGGAGGGGGTTCCACTAGCTCGTTGATGGAGGATGCCATCGATTTTGCGGAAGCCAATGATGTGGTGGTGATTATTGCAGCAGGAAATTCGAACCAGGATCTAGCATCCAATAACGTATATCCTTGCGAGCTAACCAACAGCAACATCCTCTGTGTAGCAGCCCTGGATCAGGACTTTGATCGAGCCAGCTTTTCAAATTTTGATACATCCAGCCAATCTTCTCGTGCAGTGGACCTGGGAGCACCAGGCACCAACATCATGAGTGCTTACGGCACGGAGACTGAGCTTTCCGGGAGCTCAGTGTACTCAAGCTGGCTAACCGCCGGAACAGGCCCGGCCGCAGATTGGATTTCCGACGAATGTGGTACCGGGGCCAATGCTCTGGACATGCTAACAGTCCCGGATTGTTCTTTCTGGGAATTCCTGGTAGGAGAAACGTCAACAGTAACGGTAATGCCCTCCAGTGCGGACCGTCGCATCTACAGAAACTTCTCCGTTAGTTCCAGTGCGACGCATATAAGCCTGAGGCATACCATCGTAGCATATGGCGAGGATAAGCCAACTTCTCCTTTTTGCTACGATTATACTCGCGCAGCCTATTCTTCCTCTACAGGGGATCCTGTGGGCTCCGGGACGTTTCTTCAGTTGCCTGATTTCAACAGGGGTCAGTTTACAACCTATTTTTGTGAAGACGGAGGAACCAGGTTCGTGGCTTCCTCTACTCACTTCCTGGAGAACTGTCTCGGCAGTACCAATTGTACAATTGGATACCAGCATGTTAGCGATGTCACTGCGAATCGGCCCGGGGCGATTGTTGCAGATATGGTGGTTACAACCTGGACACCGAGCAATACAGCTTACTCCTATCTGAATGGTACGTCTATGGCCGCCCCTCATGTGGCCGGACTGGCTGCTCTACTTCGAGCCTACAATCCGGACTATGATGCTGCCGATACGATTCAGAAGATCATCGATGGAGGGGAAGCGGCTACGGATATAGCATCCAACACCAAGTATGGGGTTTCAATCAACGCCGATAATTCCATGCGAGATCTGGATCAAGTAACCGGAGTTACTGCAACTCTACAATGAGGAGTAAAGGATTGATCATCACCGGGATGCTTCTATTACCATTCTGTATGGGAGCATCACCGGACAGTCCTCTATCCAGGCCAGAACCGGGCGGCGCAGAAATGCCGCCGCGCCGGGTTCCGGGTGAGTACATAGTGCAGCTCAAGAAATCCGGGGACGATGGAAAATCTTTCCTTGAGAGCCAGCTGAGAGGCTTGCCGCTTAAAGATGTAAAGCTGGTTTCTGCAAGCTCTCAATACTACAAGCTAAAGTTTGACCCGGATCCCGGTCTGGATTCAGTAAAGGAGGCTCTCTCCAAATCCTCGCGGATTCTTAGTGTGGAGCCCAATTTTCTGTATCAGAAGTTCTAACTATCGTTCAAGCGAGTGCCAGTGCTGACCCAAAGGATTGGACGATCTGGCACTCCGCTTCATTTTCTTCGAGAGCTCGCTCTGTCACAGAGCATAGGTTTCTTCTTCCAGAAAGCTATTGACTTTCATTCACCATTCCAATTCGGTAAATTCATCGGCTTAGTGGTCAAGCGATGGGGCTGTACCATGGCAACGGATTATTCCGCTGCTCTAAGGACTTCCCTGGATGGCCTTCCATGCCGATATAGAAATCTGAGTGCGGCCGATTTCTGCTCCCTGGCGGAAATCCCGGCAAAATAGCGGCGATTCATGCAAATTCAACTGATTATCCGATTGGATCTAATTGTCTACTCACTGCCTGTGGGCCTGGCGGTGTATTTTATTCTTTTCTTCTCTGGCTTCAATGATGCAGAGTTGAAAGCTTTTCTGATCGGAGCATTACCCGCAGCTATCGTGGTAACTCTTGTGCTGGGTAACCTGGCCCGCTACTTTCAGGTGGTTAAGCCAGCTAATAGTTATCTTCAGGCAACTTCATTGAACGAGGAGGGCCGTAGAGCCCTTAAGCTTCATCTCCTAAAATCACCAGGTAAGGAAGCTCTGAATATCTCATTGAGATGGTTAATTGGAGTGGCCACCGTGGCCGGGGTCTTAACGCTGATGACAGGCTTTCGCGCATGGATCTGGATTACCAATACCATAGTTTTTCTGGCATGTTTTCCTATATCTGCCTGCCTCTATTATTTCTTCGCTGAACGTTACTTTGCCTCCTTTCTGGCCAGGCCTGAATTGGCCTCTGTGCCATTGGAACGCAAACACATCGTGCGGCTGCCCATATGGTGGAGAACACAGCTTACCCAGGTCAGTATCGGAGTATCATTTTTTATGATTCTCGGCTCAGTGGCCTTTGCCTATGCCACGGGCCAGCTGGAATCAAACAATTCAGAAATCCATGTTGGAATGTTATCTCTAATACTCTTGATCTGTGGGGCCACAACCGCTGGTAGCTATGCCAGTAGCATGGGAACCAATGTTAAGGCAGTGATCAACAGCCTGGAAACCCTGGGAACAGGGGATCTCCGCGGCTCCACTCCCACAGTGGGTTCGGATGAACTGGGAGAAATGGCCCAGGCTATCAGCCGGATGGGACGAACTCTGCACACTACCGCCACATCCCTGACCATTACAGCAAAGGATCTGGATCGTCGCTCGGAGACTCTGACTCAGTCTGGAGATACCCTGTCCAGGGAATCCCAGGAGAATGCTGCAGCGGTGGAGGAGATTTCAGCCTCTATCGAAGAAACGGGAAGTGTAGCGGAGTCCATCGCGGGGAATGCTCGGGAGCAGACGACGTCCGCTCAAGAAGTAGAAAAGATTCTGGAGACTCTACACAGACAATTGGAGTCCACCGTGCAAGAAACGGAAACGGCCTCCCGAGAGATTGAAAGCACTCAGAGCCGGGCTAAAGAGGGGCAAACGATGATGGCCCGGTCCATTCAATCCATGCAGGATGTGGAGAAAGCCACCGGCGATATAATAGAAGCAGTTGAAAGCATAGCAGAGATTGCCGACCAGGTAGGTCTACTGGCTTTGAATGCCAGCATCGAAGCAGCGAGGGCCGGGGAGTACGGCAGAGGCTTTGCAGTGGTGGCCAGCGAGATTTCCAGACTGGCAGATCGTACGCGTCAATACCTGGGAAACATTCAGGAACTGAGTTCAGGCTCTTCGGATACTATTCGCAGTGGATTGCAGCAGGTAAGCGACGCCTCGCATACAATGATTCAGTACATAGATGAAATCTCTTCAAAATTCACACTGTTCAAGAAACTGGGTGACCAGGCTGCTTCGCAGCGAAAAGCCGGGGATCAGCTTAACCAGGCCTTTCAGGGGGTTATGCGAAACGCTAATTTCGTCGCGGAGGCCACTTCAGAGCAAACCCAGGCATTTCAGGAGATGAGCAAGAACCTGGACCAGATTACTCAGCGAACGGAGTCCATAACTGCTGTATCGCAGAATTTACGTGATATTTCCAGCGAGCTGTCCCAGGAAGCTGAGGGACTCATTAAAGAAACTGAATTCTTCAAGCTTTAATTGGCTATGCCATTGACGTCTGTGAGATTCTTTACCGCCCCTGAATTCAAATATCCAGTTCTGGATGCCTGGTCGCTTCCACCCATGATGCTTTGATCCTGAATCCGAAGACCAGAAGAGCCATTACTGTTGCTAGAGTTCCGCGATCATCAGGTGGTTGGGGCCAGGCAGGGAATGGCCTCAATACGTAGCAGCTACGGAGCTGTTCTTCCGCTCATTCTGAATTAGCATTTCTCTGTGAAATTGAATAATCTGGCCAAGTTTCTGTAACTGTCTCTGAATGGTCAGTCTCTCTTTTATTCTGGCTGATTGCCCTTCCCAGCGGTGACCCATTTTCTTTTTCAGTTGCCCCCGGATTCCTTCATGGCTGAATTCCCCTGCATTCTTGGAGAGGTCCCTGGAGATATTCTCAGGAAGAGTATATAAAACGTACGCACCTGAGACCGCCTTTCGCATGGAATGTCGAAGATATCTTCGAAAAGTGGCGTCTTGAAACAGATCTTTTCGTATTGCGGCCCTTGCCAGAAGATCGATATTAAATTCTTGCTTGCCAAATCTCGCTGTCTGTTCCCTAGAACCCCTGGGCGAATTCGCAGGTAGAGAGCCCGGATTCATGGAACGTAAAGCTGTATACGTTTTCCGAAGATCTAGCTTGCCTCTGCGAAAATCATGGATGCGGTATGCAACGTCGGAACCTGAGGGGCTATTTTGTGCAAAATAGCTCTGAAGCATTTGCTCGGTTGTGCAGGAATCCTCCTCCAATAGTAGTACGTGATAAGGGCTGATAATGGCTACAAGCAGAAAGGCATAGATCCAACCTTTGGCGGAATGCATCCAGACTCGGAATTCTTCCAGGGGGGTGGAGCGCCTCCGAGCTACTGGAGCATCCAGTATCCTTGTGGCATCTGCGGGATCAGAATTCAGGTACAAATCTGAGTCTTTATCCGAGCTACTATCCATAAAAAGCTTTGATTCGTCTGGAATATTCGAATTCGGCCGGCTTTTTCTTTTTTCGGACGCAATCTTTCGATTTTCTTTTTTCATATTTCTTCCTCCTTTTTTCTAACTCTCTGGCCCTGACGTTTCGCTCACTTTCCGGGGTTTCGGATCAGATAGATGCAAAGTGCAGGACAGATAATCAAGACAGCCGGAATGGCCGCCAATGTACCGGCTATGGTAATCAGTGCCACGGACTGCCACGGAATTACAGCGGACGTTTCTACAAAGAACAGAGGAATCATCCCCAGAATTGTAGTTATTCCTGTGAGAAGGACCGGGCGAAATCGAGTACGAGTTGCTTTCAGTATTCTATGAAGATATAGAAAAGAGTCCCTGGATTGCTGATGCGAAGTGCGAGACAGGCTCAGAACCACAATTATACTTCCGTTGGCTATCAATCCAGCCAGCATCATGAAAGAGAACAGGGCAATGCTGGTCACGTTTCCATAGGTTAGAAGCTGCAAAGCAAGGGCAAAAAGCAAAGGCAGCGGAACGGTGAGAAGAATGACCAATGGTTTCAGCAGGCTTTCCAGCAAAGCGCCCATTAGTAGATAGATCAATAGCATGGCGACAAAGATAGTAATAGTTAGCGTATGAAATTCCTTCTTCTTCTCCCTGTAGGTTCGATCCAGGAGACATGTGTAGGTCGGATCGGAAACGGATTGGTTAAAGAATTCGTTCAGTTCTCTTTCCACAGCATCATGATAGGGCCTTGTCATTTCCACAGTCAATGCCAGCGAACGATTCCTATTAACTCGCCAGATTTCGGATTCACCTTCGCTGAGTTTAAACGATCCCAGGTTCTGGACAATTGTACTCCCGGACTCAAGTGGAACAGTAGTATTCTGCAGTTCAGCGATGCCATACTCAGGTTTCCAATCCCCCTTAAGACGGACATCGGTCTCTTTTCCCCAGTAAACCTTGGAGATTACAGCTCCCATCAGAAAAAATCGTAACTTACGGGCCATAACTGCAGGCGAAAGATCGACATCTGTTTCCAGACTGGAATCTGGGTGCAAATCCAGGAATTTCTCAGGTTTTCTGAAATGGAATACTACTTTGCGAACTCCATCCAGAGCCTGAACCCTCTGGGCGAAAGCCCTGGTAAGGGTGCGAAGGCGAGCGAAGTCGGGCCCAAGAAAGGTTAATCGGATGCGAAAATAGGAATTGGATACTGTGCCAAGATCCACGTAGGCCCGGGGAACACTCTGAAACGAGCGGTCCAAAGCACTGCGTAAATAGGAACGATCGTAGTTCCCTCGAGGCCGAATGAAGAGAGTTCCGCGGTTTTTCTGGATCCGGCTGTCTACCCTCTGTACTCCGGGATTGGACTCAGCAATTCGTTCCAGCTTTTTAAATACAGTGGCACTTTGATCCAGATGCAGGCCTGTAGGGAGACTGACGCTGGCCTGAATTGTTTCCTGCAGTCCGGGTTGGTTTATGACCCGAGGGGCATACTTAATCCCGGGGAATAGTGCCAGGCCTCCGAAAACGCCTATGAAGATTAAAACTTTGCCGTACCGCGCAAGCCGCAATACTAACAGTGCATGGGCCCTGGGAACTCGTAGAGCCGAACGGGCTACGGACTGGTAAATCCTGTTTCGCATGATGGCCAGAATAGCTGAGAATCCCCCGGCCATTCCAGGACCCATATCCAAACTCCTAAGAATGTTTCCCTGCTTATTCTTCCAGGTTCTGTACTGGCCTGCAAGAATCTGTGTCGATTTCGTAAAGACTCGAATGACCCTTGCGAAAGGTATTCGACCATGGATAAATGCAGTAGGTAGCACCAGCAGGGAATAGATATAGCTAAGAGCAAGAGAGAAGGATACGGTCAGGCAGAAGTCCAGATATCGATCTCTGCTCATGTCAGAAAGAAAGAGGATAGGAGCAAATGCCAGCAGAGTAGTAGCTGTGCCGCCGAATAATTCCCGGGCACAGTTTCCGAGCAAAGCGGGCCTGGCTGAAATAGTACTTTGAGAAAGTCGATCGGAAACTACAATTGCATTGTCGATTACAAGTCCCACGCTGAGTGCGAAAGCCCCAAGACTCATAACATGAAGTCCTACATCAGCACAATGAAGCAAGAATAGCGCTCCGATGACAGAGAACGGAATGCATCCTCCCGTACAAATTGCAATCCATGGATCCGTTAAAAAGAATACCAGCACGACATAGGAGATTGCCACGCCGAGCAACCCCGAGATTAGAAGGGATTCCAGGCTGTCACGGATCTTTGATCCACGATCAACAATGAAGTTAAAGCTAAGGCCCGACGGAAGTTCAAGGCGTTCGAAGACCTTTCGAGCACTATTGGAAATGCTTAGAATGCTGGAGGAGGCGGAGGATTTCAGATATAGCGTGACCTGACGGGATCCGTCCGTCCTGGATATACGGCGAACCGGCCTTTCACCATACTTTACCCTTAGCCATTGCTCCAGCTTCCCTCCCGGTCCCGTCTGCAACGAAGCCAATTGTTTTATGGATTGGAGTTTCGCATCGAAGCGAACCGGTACTCTGCCACCATTCTCCCTTCCCGGAGATATTAATTGTCCGATGTCCAATGCAACGTTATCCTGGCTGAGAGTTTCCACAATGCCTTGAATCATAGGAGAGCTAGACGAAAGCCTTTCGGGTCGAAAAACCAGTTGCACTTCCTGTTGGCCTCCACCTGCCACGGAGACCTCCGTCACGCCCTGGATTCGCTGAAATCCTGGCTTGATGTTTTTTTCTACAAATCTCTTGATCTTCGCTGTGTCCTGATTTTGAGAATGAAAAGACACTGCGAAAACTGGAGCATCATCTGAGCTGTATTTGATGATGTATGGGCGATTCGCTTCTGCAGGAAAGTCCTGGGAGACAGAATGAAGTCTTTCACTGGCTTGATTGACTCTTATATCTACTTTATCGGAATTGAAAATAGCGTGAATCCGTACTTCCCCCTCTCTTATTTCTGACTTTAGATGGACCAGGCCCGGCATCTCACTCAACGAGCGTTCCACAGGTATAGCCACAGTTCGTTCCAGAGTTTCGGGATCAGTTCCGGGAAACCTGGTCACAACAGTGATTCCCCCGTTGCTGGATGGAGGCATATAGGAGAGCGGGATTTCCGACAATGAGGCCAGACCCATTTGCATGATTGCTAGCCCCACCATGGATGTCGCTACAGGTCGCCGTAGCAGCAGGTCGAAAAATCGATTGCGGCTCACTGGAATCCGGTTTCCGCCGCTTGGATTCATTTGCTCCGTTTATCCCGGTGCTCAATAAGAATGTAAAAGCAGGGAAATACAATGAGGGCAGCAATTGTTCCCAGGGACAAGCCACCAATTATGACGATGGCCATGGGCTTCTGGTTACCCGCGGTATTTCCCGCAAGCGCCACAGGAAGCAGGCCTCCCAGAGTGGTAAAGACGGTGAGCAGGATGGCCCGCACTCGACTCAGTCCCGCACCTAGAATAGATTTGCGCAGCGTTTCATCGTTCCGTATTGTATTGTGCATTACATGCTCGCGCCGATGGGATATCTCTTCAAAGAGTGCAATGGATGCATTGATTACGATGCCGGTAAGCATTATGAGTCCGATTGCTGAACTGATATTGACGCCCTGGCCTGTTAAGAATAGGGCCATCGCTGCTCCCAGAATCATTGATGAAACCGAAAGGATCAACCCCAGGGAATGAAGTATAGATTCGAATTGAGCAGCCAGCAATTGGAACACAAGAACGCAGGAAAAACAAAATGCGAAAAACAGGGATTCCAGGGAGTTTCGTGTTTTTTCATTCACCGGGCCAAGGCTAAAGCTAACTCTATCGCCTGAAGAAGCATGATGCTTCTCAATGATTTCGTTCATTATGGTTCTAACTTCAGTCAGAGTTTCCTGCTTTCCATCCGGTAGCAGCTGAAACCTTAGTCGATGAACGAGGTTCTGGTCTATTCGAATCCTGGGCGGCTTTTCGTTGGTTCGGCGTCGATCTAGCAACCCTGACAACGGAATGTTTTTGGACCTCGCCGGGACTTTCAGGGAATCTATTTGATTCTCTTTGCGAAAACTCTTTTGAAGTCGAACTCGAATGTCTATGGTTCGGTCCTCATCTTGAAATGCAGAAGCCACATTACCCTGAATGGAACTACGCAGAGTGCGAGCCGCATCCATAGGAGTAATCCTGGAGGTAGCAGCTCTTTTCCTGTTCAGCTCCGCCTCTATCACGGGCTTCTGACGAAAATTTGTATCCACGGATCGGATGCCCGGTAGGCTCCTTAGAATTCTGGCTGTGCGAGAAATGATTTGTTTCGACTCTGAATCCGCTCCTTCTATGTCTAGTTGATATTCGCCCCGGGTTTCATCCAGAACCCTCTGAATGGGGCCGGGCCGAACCCGCGCCTGCAGCAGACGGCTCGATCCGTCGGAGGCCATGCTCCTGAGTCGTTGTAGGAGAGCTTCGGTCTGGCAGTCTGGTCCAGGAATGAAAATAATGGTCGCTTCGTTGCCCCCGGGCTGCCCCTGGATGGTTTCCGCCGGATTATCTGTTTCGTAACCGGCATGAATTACCGTGCTTACGATATCAAAGGACTGCACAATGGATTTCTGTATCAATACAGCCTGCCTTGCGGTGGTTTGAAAGGAAGTTCCCGGGTCGAGCCGAAGTCTGGCAACGATGGCATTCGGTGATTGCTCTGGCATGATTGAACGGGGTAGCTGATTAATAAGTAAGATTCCCAGCGAAGCACTCGCGAAAGCGATGAGGATGGTAAACCTCGGATTTTGTAGAGCGAGGGATAGGCTCTGAGTATAGAATTTCTGAATTCTGGTAAGCGCTTTTTCCACCTGGACGAGCAACCGCGTACGTCGTAGTGGTTGCGGAAGATTAGAACGTCGCCTCTTCCCTATGAGTAGATGAAGCACGGGAATGAGAATTGAAGAGCAGTACAATCCGGCGAGAAGGGAAACGATCACAGAAATTGCCAGATCCCTGAACAGTGCGGCAGCCAATCCGTCCACAAATAGAATGGGAAAGAAAACGATCACCGTTGTGGCAGTGGAGGCGATGACGGTCTTAAGGACTTTTTGTGTGCCGTTTAGAATGCAAAGGCTGTATTCGGTTGCATTTAACTCTAGCTTCGGTAAATGAGAAGAGTTTTCTGAGGAGTTGGGAAGCCCTCCTTGCTGAGTGTGCTCATAGACCGATCGAATGGATTCGGTTACGATTATCGAACCATCCATGAGCATTCCCATACCCAGGATCAGCCCTGCCATACTCATGGCATTCAATGAAGCGCCCAGGAAATAGAGGGATCCCATCGAAATGACGATAGAGACCGGAACTGTTACAGCAACAAGGGCAGCTGTGCGAAGGCTGCCCAGAAATAGAAAAAGAAACAGAACAGCCAGCATGGCCCCAACAATGGCAGCCTTTTTCATGGAATCGATGGATTCTTGCACCAATGCAGCCTGGTCCTCCAGCACCTTGAGCTTAAGGGCTTTCCGGTGTTTAGCATTCAGGCGGAAGAGGGCCTTATGCACTGCCCTGGATGTTTTGATTGCATTCGCCGTGGGCTCTTTCTGTAGTGCCAGGGTCACCTCCTCCTTACCATCCACCAGCGTTGTACCATGGCGATCCGAGTAACCGTGTTGAATGCTTCCCAGGTCAGCAAGTTGGACCGAGTTGGAGCGAGCCTTTCCCGAAACTGGCACGGTCCTCAAATCCTCTAGCCTGGTGGCACGAGACTGGATTCGAATAGTCCGTTCAAAGGGCCCGGTTCGAACTCGACCTACAGACCTGGAGATGTTATGCGTCTGGATAGCCCTTACCACAGATTGAACACTCATGTTGGAACCGTACAGCCTCCTTCGGTTCAGGCTAATTTGCACCTCCTGGCGAAATCCCCCGTTGATTCGCGCAGCTGAAATTCCCGGGATCTGTTCAATCTCGGCTTGTATAACGTTTTCGATAAATGGGCGAAGGCGTTTCCCCAGGCTGGCGCTCTGAGCATGAATCAGAATTAAAGGCTCCCTGGATGGATCGTAAGGAATAAGCTCTGGTCGAGAGGAATGCTCCGGCAAAGTAGTGTATACTCGATTTAGTTTCTGGCGTAATCGCACCATCGCGAAATCTCGGTTTAGGTTCCAGGAAAAGTTCGCTTCGATGATGGAAATGCCGCGTTCGCTTCGAGATTCCAGGGAACGAAGTCCGCTGGTTCCTGCGATCGCTTTTTCCAGAGGTATTGAAACCATATCTTCCACTTCGGCAGGCGACATGCCCGGAAACCGGGTTATCATATAGATGCGAGGAACCTGTAAGTCCGGAAGCAGAGTAATCTTTAGTCGACTGTAACCAACGGTTCCCACCAATACCAGGAATCCCGTAGCCATGAATACAGCGATCGGTCTTGTTAGAAGAAACCGAAGCATCGTAGCTAGAAGGACAGAAATCTTCGAAACTGAGATTCCAGGTGGTTGCCATCGGTATCTGCGGCTTCGGTGGAAATCTCCAGGGCAAAAACCGGAGAGGATTCAGAGCCGGCCGGTGTCCAGGATGCCAGGACCAGTACTTCATTCTGGTTTTGGAGAAATCGAATGGTATGAACTTCCAGATCGGAACCACCAGCATCGATTATCGGGATAAAGGTAAGGCTTTCATACAGTGATGTCAGACTCATATCGCGGCTAAACAGAATACGAAAGACCAGAGCGCGACTCAGTCCTGGCTCATCGTTCAGATCAGCTTGATGAGCCGTATCCACAATCCCATAGTCTGGTAGCTCCGGATCCGGGAAGTAATCGCTTACCGGTTGAGCACCATCTATTCCTCCGGGTAAATCCACCGCAACTTGTTGAAGCACTTCAACCGCCGGCGGCCGCGAATCAGAAGCGTCCGTGATGAAGGGATATTCCTCCGCATCGATAATTCGATTCCCGGCCAGGTCCTGGATGTCATTGGCAATGGTCAATCTGTACTGAATTTGACTTTGCAGGGGCGCCTCTGGTTCAAGCGTAAGCTGATCGGGATGCGACCAGGATTTTCTGGAGAGGCTAGCGGGGGATAAAGAGATCGCGGATTCTGTGACGTCCCGGGCCATGGGTTCAGAGAATTGAATCGTTAGCGAATCATGTTTGCTCACCCCGGATGTTGTTAATCCTTCAGGAAGAGTTCTTTCTCCGGCGCTTACGGACAGCACCTCGGGAATCTCAAAATCGGATCCTACGCGAAAGGATATTTCGTCAGGGTTTGCCAGGTGATTCCCATCGGAGTCCTGAATCGTATCTTTGACAGTTACATCGTATGTTTGTCCCTGAATCAAAGAATCAATGGGTTGAACAACAGCAGTGGCTCCCTGGTTTTCCCGCTCCAGAGAAAATCGAAAGGTTGGAGAGGTCCGAATTCCATTCCGAAGGCTGCCCATTGTAACCGCCTCGGAGAAATGCAGCCTGAGGTCGGCGTTCTCACTCACCCCCTGGGAACCATCGGAAGGTTCTGAATTAAGAAAGCTCGGTTGCTTATGGTCTCTGGAGGGGTAAAAATGTGATCGATACTCCTCTCTTAGATCCAGGCCATCTTTTCCTTCCGCCGAAGTAGCAACACGCATTAAATGCTTCCCTGCTTCAAGCTCACCCCGGGGAAGGAACTCCATGCGAATATCGCCTTTCCAGGAAAAGGCTCCCTGAATGTCGCCGCGGGGGCCGGTAATGGAAAAGGCGCGTTCGCACTGCGATCGATCCATGGGTTGATTGAATAATACCCAGAGTGCTTTGCCTTGCAGGCCTTTCTGCCCATCCGGTGGATAGGCAGCGATAATTCGTGGTGCGGTTCCGGACACAGGAAGGATGGACTCCAGCATTCTTTCTTCCTTGCATCCGGAAAACAGGACTGCGACCATTAGAATAGGCCCCACGGCAAATTGGACTGGAGCCAGACCGTCAAAAAGAGCTTTCATTAATCCTGAAGCAGCCCTGGGACAATTCCGCGCATTATCCGGGTAGCGAATCCCGCGCTGTGCCATTACTCTTCCTCCGGGCGGAAATAGATTACCTGGTCAGACTCCATCCAGGTGGAAGAGTCAGCCTCCGTTGGGGTTGAGTGTAATCCATCTCTCCTTCCCGTAATGGTGAGTCTGTACAGGTTAGGGCGTAGACCGCGAATCTCCAGGCTGATTCGCTTCTGGTCCTCCAGGAATTGAATGGATTTGATATAAACAGTTCCAGGGAAGGCTCCCGCTACTTTGGCGATGGTAACGTTTTCCGGAAGTACTGAAGCCCTTTCAATACTATGGCTGAATTCCAGTTCGAAGACCGCAGACCATCCTCCATCATAGGGGGCTGGAAGCTCCAGCGTTGAGATGTGGCTTTCACCCCACTGGATGTTCGTATCTTCCAGCGGGAAGACTTTCTGTATCATTTCGAGACTTAGAAAGCCTGAGTTTATTCCTGCAGAGGAATCTACAGTGAAATCCAGGGTAAAGGGTTCGGGCAGAGGATTGCCTGCCTGGTCCCGTGCACCAGTGCCCACTCGAAGTCGATACTCTGTTTCCGGCTTCAGAGGCTCGGACGGGTCAATTTCCAGCTCAGAGAAATTCTCATTCCAGGTTAGCCTTGCATCCACCGCAGGGCTGCCATTGCGTTCGCGGAGAGTCACCGAATCCGGAGTCTCCTGATAATGCATAGCTTCGCTGAACTCAACGGTAAATTTTGAGTTTTTCAGGATCCCTGTGCGCCCTTCCAGCAAAGAAACTGGATTCCCGGATGCGAATACATTTTCAACCTCCGGCGCCTGGAAGTCGTCTCCTACCTGGAAGTTACTTGAGTAGCGCTTGTTCAGAGTTATTCCTTCCAAATCGCTGGCCTCTGTAGTGATGGATACCTGATACGTTCGTCCCACTTCCAGCGGATCATAGGGCATAAAAGTGAACCGAGTATTCGAATCTGACCAGGCAGTTGTTCCTTCTATAGAAGGGAGAATGGAAAAGGCGGATTCCACAGATGAAGTTGTCATTGGTCGAGAGAACGTAACTTCTATTGACGTTCCTGGTGTAGCGTCGGAAGCGTTCGGTGAAGGTGTGCTGGATTCTACTACCGGTGCATCAACGGTGGAACCAACATGGAAAGAAAGATAGTAGGGCAATCCGATGGTCTCCCCTTTCGCATCCGAAGCATTCTTGCGCAAAGTTAATTCATAGCTCTGGCCGACCTCCAGGGGCTCATCTAATCTGTAATACATGCGATTATCCACCCACTGAAATTCACCCGATGCCGGACCCGTTCCGGAAAAAGAAAATGAATCCTGAACGCTTCGTTTGTTCATCTTCCGGTCGAATTCAAGATAGATGGGTGATTCTGGATCAATGCCACTTTCTCCAGGTCGAGGCGATGAGTTGCTAACTCGAGGACGATCGGAGGCCGGATCCAGAAGCAAACCTGGTATTTCCGCTGTCTTCTTGCACATTGGCGACGCAGCGGACATTGCCAGTAGCATGACACTCAAGATCAGGAATCGAATTATCGGTCTTGGTGGGATAATCGGGTAGAGAGGGGCTATCCCTCTAAAGAGAAACGTTGTCATTGGTTTACCTCCTGCGATTTCTATTCTACCAGGGAGGTGTCTCTTACCGGCATTCCGTCTCGCAGTATAGCTGTGTTCGATATCACAACTACATCGCCTTCATCCAGACCGGATTTCACTTCGCATCTCTTTCCAAATGTTTTGCCGACCAGTATGCTCTGACGATACACATGCCCCTTTCTAAGCAAAAAGATCTCCTGTTTATTTCCCTCCAGAGACTCCCTGCCTTCAAAAACAGAGCAGGGCAGGCTCAGTGTATCCCTGGATTTATGGGTTTCGATTTCTATTTCTGCGAACATACCTGGCGACAGAGGATTCTGGTCGTCGTTGTGGATCAGTACACCAATTTGAAATGATCTGGTTTCCGGATCCGCGATGGGCGCAATTCGGTGTACCGTCCCTTCGAATTCAACGTCCGGGTATACATCTATTGTGACTGTAGCAATTTGCCCTGCATGAATATAGGGCCGATTCAGCTCGGATACTGAGCTTTGAATGAGAAGCTTATCCATGCGAACAATCGATAGAAAGGGCTTTCCTGCCTGGACTTCTTCCCCGGGTTCTTTGTTTCTTGTAGCCACCACCCCATGTATCGGGGATCGAATCGTGGCTTCCCGAAGCATTCGTTGAACCTTTTGTCGTCCGGAGCGAGCAGCCAGCAATTCCTGGTAAGCTGAGCGAACCTTCTTCTTCTCCGGATCGGTATTCATTCGAATCAATGCCTGTTTCTGATTACTGGCTGTGCCGGGCAAATTCTCTGTGGTCTGCTCAAGGTCCTTTTTCCTGTAGCCAATCCGCTGATTTCGCAAGTTCTGTAAAGTCTCGTAGTAATGCGTTACCTGGGAAATATATTGGTTATAAGCTTCTTCCATTTCCATTCGGGAAATACCACCGAGCCTGTACATCTCCTGCTTATGTTTTAGATCCTGACGTGCGCGAAGGAAGCCCGAGCGAGCTCGGATGGTCCGGGCCCGTGCAGATTTCAACGATTCCAGTTCTTTTTCCGACTGCCTGGTAGACTGTCGGTGAACCGATTGCGCCAATTTCCATTGAGCTCTGGCGCTGTGTTCCCGAGCTCTGGACTGCTTTAGGGATAGTTCCATTTCTATCGTGTCCAGTTGAGCAACAGGTTCTCCCTTCTTAACTCGATCACCCGGATGAACCAGGATTCGCTCCAGAGTTCCAGCGAATGGTGCGGAGACGGCTGCTTTTTCCAGATAGGCCACGGAGGCACCTTTCTCCAGCCTTCTTGTGAGATTCCGCCGTTTCACTGTCCGGGTCTGTACCGTAGGCTTCGGTGCAGCCGGCTTCCCACCTCCGGAGCAATGAGACTGAAACAGGGCCAATGGAAAAAGAAAGAGCGCAAAGTATGTGATTACAGAGTGCATTTTAAGGGCTCTCCAGATTCAGGGAGCGAAAGCGCTTTAAACTCTCCTCGTGAGAGCGATATTCGATTTCTATTAAGTCGAGAGAACCCTGCGCAAAGCCCAGGTTTTTCTCCATCGTTGCAGCAAACAGTATTATGTTGGTTCGCGATCGTGCGAGTTCTTGAACGCTTCGATTCATTCGCATTTCTTCTTCTCTGTACTCCTCCAGGGAAAGCTGGCCGTTTTCGTATCGGATGGCATCTACCTGAAACTGTCGTTTGCGATTATCAGTGATCTCCCTTTGTAAGGTTAATTGTTTCTTTTTCTGGCGGAGCTCTCCCAGTAGACTTTTCGCACGATATGGTATTCCGAATCGCAAATTCTTAAGTCTTCTTCGCAACTGAATGACTGTCTTTTTCCTGCGTAGAATCCTGGCATCCCGACCCATGTCGCTAAATAGATCGAGAGTGCCTCGCGAGGAGGCCCCGCGGGAGGTCCCACCTTCGGAGCGATGAATTCCTACATTGTTGCTTAATGTACTGTTAAATCCTCTAAAACTGAGGCTGAAGCCCAGACCCCACTCTGAAGTCTCCGGGGGCCAATCCTCTCCAGTCTTTCCGTATCGCGCAGTAAGTGCCAGACGAGGTAGATAGTATTGCCGGGCCAGCTCCAGTTTCTGGATGGCAAGCCTTAGCGATTTACGTGCTTGACGAATTTCGGGGTGACTATCCAGGCTTCTTGATATGAGGGAATCCAGGTTCAGGTGCCCGGAACTTACTTCCAGGTTTTGCAGATTCAATAATTGGATTCCAGGAAAACTGGCCTGATTGTTTCCCGTTAGTAGGCAAAAGTTATGAACCGCTTCCTGGAGCTTTCTTTTCGCGGATTTTAGATCAATTTGAATGGTTTCATGCCGATTCCTAATTTCTTCCAAGTCTATTCGAGTAATGACTCCGGATTCGAATTGAATCCTCGCTTTTTCTGCCATATGGGCACTTCGCTTGAGTGAGTCACGACGGAGTTCTATTGTGGAAATTCTACGCTGTATTTCCAGATACCTCTTCCTCGCCTTATAACGAATGTCGTTACGTAACTGTTTCATCCGGGTTCTCAGAATACTGCGGCGAATCTCTGATTCTTCGAGCCGGAACGAAGATCGGCCACCATCATAGACTGGCTGACTGATGTTGAGCTGGACCGAGTAGCGGCCATTATCGAAGTTTCTTCGTGCAACAGTGCGATTTCTGCGATAGGTAACGGAGACGGCAGGTAGAAAGTCTCTCCAGGCGGACGTTAGGGCTTCATTCGAAAGGCCCCGATCCAGGTGTGCATTGCGAATTTCAACACTATGGGCCAATGCCTGTTCCTCCGCCCTCCGTAGATCTATCGTAGAAGTGGCATTGGCATGCGGCCTGGCCTGCAGGTCCATGTTGGAAAGAAATACGATTGCAGATGCAATCAGAGCGGGAGGGGAACACAGGCAAAATCGAATTGAGTTCATCGTTTCTCTCCGGTGGCTTTGCCCCGGGTGCTTGCATTGTTGCCAGAACGCTGCAGTCTATTGAGATGCTTTTGGGCCCGGCCCTGGAGTCCCAGGGATTGGAAAAGATGGCCCAATTGCTCGTGGGACTTTTGCATCAATCTCTTGCCTTTGAGCGCTTCCTGGAAATGTCGTATGGAAGCTTCCGGGCGTTCTAGTCGACTGTAACATCTGGCCATTAAGTAATGGGCTGTGAAATCATCTGGATTTCTTTGTAGTATTCTGCGGAGCACATCCACTACTTCTCTGGTGCGTCCTGGATCGGTGGCAATACTTCGTGCCAGCCATTGTCGGGCGTAAGGATGATGCGGATCTGTTTCCAACGCTATGCGAAACTGTTTTTCTGCCCGAGAGAACTCTCTGGTGAAATAGAGTATCTTTCCTTTCAGGATGATTGCTGCTGTCCAATCTTCGTGCTTTCGAGTCAGCCGTTCCAGCAATCGTTGGGACTGAGTGAATTTCCTGGCTTGATAACTTCTTGTTGCGCGAAATAGTAGCTCTTGATCCTCTTGAGAAATGGGTTCGCTACAATGAAGAAAAACTCCCAGGGTTGAAAGAAATACGCTGAGGAGAGAAAAGGCAGAGAAAGCTGAAGAAATCGAAAACATGGGTCACCTACTCCTGAATGTTTTGGAGTTGGATTGCGTTACGGCCAAAATATTGGTTCAACATAGAGTGAGTTCAAGCGCTAGAAGAGCGTCAAAGGCCAGAGCGATCCGGGACGATGATCTCCGGGCAAAAAGGATTCTTGAAATGAGTGCCTCCCGGACAATACACGTTACCCCGGGAGGACATAAACAAAGAACCATATTTCCATTGACGAATGTGGCGACCTGATTATGCTTTATTCCGTTCCTGGTCTTCAATGGGCCTGGAATCTATCTATCTGAATGGTATAACATATGCGAATTATAGTAATTCTATGTCTCCTAATTAGCACATCGCTATCTGCGCAGATTCTGCCGCAAGATGAGAATGAATTCATAAAAGTGCGCGGCATTGGAGCAGCCAATACTGCTGAGGGATTTCGCTGGACCCTCTGGTATGAGACCCGCACCGAGGATATCAAAGAAATCAAGCTCTATAACCTGACGGATGGCAAGGAAACATTGATCATCTCATTGAAGGGAGAAAAGATCTATGAGCCAGATTACAAAAAAAGCGAGATTATAGATATAGCCCGACTGGACTGGATCTATGAAGAAGGCACCACAGTCAGGCTGTTTCGCCTGGATATTGTCCGGGAAGAATCTACTACCACTCTCTATGTCCCCAGGACTTTCAGTGAGAGCGTAAAAAAGACCCACCGAAACCTCATCAAAGAAAGACTGGGCCATGAACAGCCTCTGGTCCAGGTCCGGCCCTACATCTATCTGGACACTCGTCGTTGGACGATGTCCGATTATTACTCCAAGGACGAGTACGTTATTATGCACTACTCCCTGGATGACCCGCCGGAGGGTCCTACAGAGAACGTGATGCATGCAATTCTGGCTCCGGGCTTTGATCCCATTGGCTTTCTCGAATATAAAGAAAACCAGATGCTGGATGAATGCCAGGACTCAACCTTTCAAATGGAAAACCTTGGAAGAAATATGATCTATTTCGAATGGAGCCACAAGGGCTGCCAAGAAGACGGCCCCCGACATGTAATGGGGGTATTTACACGGGATGGAGAGGAGATTTACGATCTCCGTTACAATTATTATTCCAATCAAATGCCGGAAAAGAATCATGAAGTATGGAAGGCAATACTGACCAAACCCTGACCTTACCTCTTGATGCTATCATGATTGTCGACCTTCCTGTCACGCTGCAATGAATCATAGCTGTGTATCAGGAAGTTGCCCCAGCTCAATATGCGAAAGACAGACCAGAAATCTATGAAGAAGTCTCCCAGAAATTATAATAAACCCGGATTACTCCTCCTGGCTTTTTTTGCAGCCATCGTTGCTGCAATGCCGCCCGACTCGCTCAATGCTGAAGAGTTGATGTTTTTTCGAAGCAATGATACCGTGCCAGTTGAATTGGAGCTTAACGATTATTTCATCGTTCACGGACTTCAGGTCTATTTGCTTCGTCCCTTGCGGATTGATCTCAGTCCCGAAGAAACGGCTTCGCTGGTGCACTTTGTTCGATCCAGCATGTCCCGGGAAGCCGCCAACCAGATTCGCATTGATAATTTCCGCGATACAGGAGAAACTCTGTATATTAACTTTAAGCTCCTTGATGCAAAGGGGGAAATGCGATTGATAATGCTCAGCAATTTTCATCCGGCTTCCAACTCCCTGAAAGAGAAGATCACCGAAGAAAGCTTTGGCACTGCTTACTTGATCAAAGGAGATCGATTCGTCTATTATCGCAATGAATTCGACCAGGAGAAAGAGGCTGAGCTAAAAGAGAACAACGATCTTCTGGGCCTGGCAGATGATTACCTTCTGGATGAAAAGCTTGAAAACGACGCTGAAGTCCCCGGTCTACTGGATCGTGTGGATGAGGAGGATTTTTCTGCTCTGGATAAAGCGTTCTCTACCCTGACGCGGGCTCAAATGGCGATGATCGATGGCAAGCTCGAAGAGGCCGAATCGTATTGTGAAAAAGTGCGGACTCAGCTCAACTTTATACAGGATGACCAGGCAAGAGCGATTGCCAGGGAAGTACTAACCATCTGTCTTCGGGAGCTTGAAATCGTTCGTGTCTTGAAAAACCGCGCGAATCCTCCGGCAGAAAAGCCCTCCAGTGGAAAAGTTGGCTCTTAATCCTACCGCCAGGTATTAGAGTTCAATGCTCCATGGTTGATCCATGCGCTGCCCTGGAAAACCGGAATTGATTATGGTCTGCTCCTCCACTCAGCCAATGGTGCGTGGAGGCTCGGTTGTGCGCTCTTGGCTAATCGTTTTCAGAGTCTGATCACGAAGTCCGGGTGCGGCTTGCTCAAGGTGATTTACGCAGAATGACGGAAGCTCCAATTTCATCGTACTCATCCTCAGTGATTATCATTTCCACAAAGCTTGAACTTGCAGCCATGGTACTCATCTGCGAATATCCCTGGAACTGATAGGACATAAAGAAGCCATTTACGTTCAGTCCTTCGAAGAATAGCCTGGTGGTTTGCTCCCTTACAGAATCTGAATTTCCGTTCGCTTCATTCATCACTACTGCCGACTCCGAAGGATCAATTCCCAGTTTCGAATAGAGAATATGTGATACGATCTTTTCAAAGGCGGCAAAATCGGTAATTCTCTGGCCCTGTACAGCATACGTGAGTTTGAGTCCGCTTCGCTTTAAAGCGTCCTGTCCATAGTAGGTTTTACTGGATTGCATACCAATCATTGGTCCGGAGGCTCCGCCTGTGCCGACTACGGCTGTCATGGAAATCCTTGGGCTGGATTCTCCTGCGAAACCTGCCTGGATGCTGTTATTCTGAAGCTCCAGCACTACGATCCGCTCCCAGGGGGCAGCGCTTAGACTGGATCCGAATATCAGGATTAATAGAAGCGAGGTCCGTAGAAATATCGCTCTTATTTCAGGAAAGTTCATAGTTACCTCCGACAGGCCATGGCGAACCTGTAGATGTTAGACGCAGAGAAAGTGGAATTGGCTGAGATAAACTCGATTTCAGGGTGCCAGCCAACTGAGCGTTACAGGCGAGGTTTTTAGAATTCTTACCATTGCTAGTTGCCCGTCCATTGTTCATGGCCCGTGGCTTCGATTTGCAGAACCGGGTTTCGCATCCGAGGACTCGGCTCGCGGAGCTGGCTTGCCAGTCCCTATCAGTCTTTTCAGATCCAGGGGTGGCATACAGTCTTCTGGTTCATTCTGATTCTGCGCGCCTTTACCTGGCGTTGGATTCACGACCTGGACCTGCACCGTACCGCCTAATCATTCAGTCTCACTGTCCGCCGATTTTCGGACTAGATTGAGCAAATCTACTCCATTTCCAGGTCTCGCCACCTATAGACCTAAGCCTCCTCTCGGTATAATCTTAGAAGCACAAACAGAGAAGATTTTTGAGGAGGAATCGATATGATACATCATCCAACCAGAGGCTCGATGCTTTTTATTATCGCATTGTTAGCTTTCTCATTCTCGAGCCTGAAGGCTGAGACTGAGTCCAGCGGCGCCTGTGTGGCCTTGTCGTAGAACCTCAATACGTCTTTCGATTGCAGTCCCCTTAGTTCCAGCGTCCTGGAGCCCAGGAGCTCTCGCATGGACTCATTGGTCAGAAGAATTTTCCCTTCAGGGTCCGTGACTACCATTCCGTCTCGCATGGACTGAAAGGCCGATCGCATCCAGAGCTCCTGCCTTGCGAAGGCTAGAAAATGCTGATGCCTTCGCCAGCTGAAAATGGCGAACAACAGAAGCATCAGATAGGCGATTTCCATCATATCCTCTGTTGGATCCAGGACAGAAGTAATCTGGCTGTGTTCGAGAATGTTGCTCAGAGAAAGCAGGAAGAACAATAGCAGGGCGGTGGTTACGGACCAGAACACAGGTGGGGTCATTCGCTGGTTCTTGCGGTGTGCCAGAAGTATAAAGAAACCCACAAGCAGCGCTACACAGCTCAGGGAGTTCAGAAGGACTGTAATGGACTCCATCACAATCAATCACCCACAATTGTGTCATCGGGCTTGCGCGTTGCGATCTTCCAGATGCCCAGGGACAGGAATATGGCCCCGGTGAGCAGGAGACAGTGTTCCAGCAGGTTCAATATATCGGGCAAAGCGTAATGCTCGGCTACGGTGGCCACATTGGATGCAGCGATGGCACCAAAACTTACTAGTAACAGCCATTGGCCTGGTATCCGGCTATGCCTGACTGTACCGAGCAACAGGAAGAAGCCAGTAAGACTCAATACCAGCGCAAAAAATTCGGAAACACTTTCTTCACCCATCTTTCACTCTCTGTCCCGGCCCGGGACCGTACGGATATGCATTGTATTAGTTGGATGCGCAGGGAAAGAAATGAGTTTTTTATTATTTTTGATCGGTCTCTGCACCGACCAGGCCTGCATTCATCAAATCTCCATTCAGTACAGTGGCCTGCTCTTTCTTTCCCGATTTTTCATACAGTCGCAGAAGCAATTTTAGAACTGGCTGTGCATCGGGCTTTCGGCTTTGAATACGCTCCGCCATAGAAATAGCCTCTTCCAGCATCCCCGCTTTTGCCTATTGAATTGCTGAGTTGTACATCATCTGCAAGTTACCGGGCTTTATCTCTATAAAACGGGCAGCTGCATCCGCCGCATTGTTCGGCTGATTCAGGCTTCTGTAGGTTTCATAGAGGAGCTTTTGTAAATCTGGACTTTGCGGCATCCGCTTCGCTTCCCCCTGTAGAATGTCCAGAGCCTCCCCTGTCTGGCCTGCTTCGATTTGACGCTTCGCTTCCTCAACGGCTATTGAGGCATTTTGAAATGTCAGCCCTGGAGCTTCTGAAGAAGAGTAAGAAATGCTTAGAAGGGAGAGATCGTCGGTGAGTTCGCCGTTAGATTCTAGATTTCTGGCAAGACGCTCCAGGTCATCCGGGCATCGTTCCACCTCTCTTAGAATTGCTGTATGGTCTTCGTTGATGATCCTGCCTGACTCGCCTCCCAGGGAAAGGTCATCTCGCCCATCTGAGCCAATGATCAAAACATCGCCAGGCCGAATGCGAAAGGTTTCGATTCGAGCTCGTTCATGAAGCATGCCTACTTTGAAATTCGTGGCCTCTTCTGAGAGAAAGGTGGCCTTTCCTTTACGAACCAGAATAGGAAAAGGATGCTCTGCGTTTATATAGTAAAGAAAGCCGTTAGATTCATCCACCAGTCCAAGGATCAACGAGATTGACATGGAGCCGTCGAATCCAGCAAAGGCACTGTTTAAATCGTTCAAGGCTTCCTGAAGCCATCGTTCCGGGAAGTAACTGGATAGATAAGACTCCCTTTGCGTCCGTTCGATCAAAGCGCGAAAGGCGGCACCAAAGACCAGAGCTCCACCGGCCCCCTGCATGGATTTTCCCATAGCATCCCCGTTGGCGAATACGCAATACTTTTTTCCTCTAAGGACTATTCCATCGGCTACGCAGATATCCCCGCCCAGTTCATGATTGCGACTCTTGAATTGAAAGGCCTTCTTCTGCTTAACATAGGTGTTCAGATGTACGGATTGGGATCGATTCCGAATCCCGGCCAGCGGGCGGATCAATAGAGATGTAAGGAAATAATCCCCATCCTGTTGATCCTTGAGCCTTCGTACCTCTCCCAGGGCATCTTCATACGACCGATTCAACGTACGAAGCATCAGTCCGACCACCAGAACAACGGTCACAGCTGTTACTAAGAAATCTTCGCTTCGAGCCCTGTCGCTGGAGTAATCCGAAAACAGATCCGGTCGCACGCTCTGGAAGTATTGAATGCCGAACAGGGTGGCTGCGAAAGCCAGAATGATCATCCAGTCGAATTTCTGACCCATTATCAACATGTACATGATAAGAAGCGGGAAAAGGACCATTATGTTGGCGCTGATAATGCCTCCGCTATATTGAATCTGCATCAGAGTGGAGAGGCCACCAATCAAGAACGTAGGTAAAATAAGCCAGCGAAACTGCTGGCGAAATCGAGAGAGATAATAAAAGAGTATGGAAGATGTGAAAGCGGCCCATAAAGCCACCAGGCCACCGGTTTCGAAACCTTCCCGGAAGAACTCTGATGCCAGCCCCATTCCCATGGCAGCCACGCCTGCCAGCAAGGTCCCATTCAAAATACGATGCCGCATTGCGAACTGCTCTGCGGGTCCCAGAAAGAATCGTCCCAGGCGAGCCGGAGCATTTTTTACTCGGTTTAGTGTCGTTGAATGGTTCATCGCCTGATTCCTCCTGCACAGAGGCTCGGCCGGGCCCCGGATCGCACAGCCTGAGGATTAGATCTATGGTAGTAGGAATGAAGGAACCTGCAGATTGGATCAAGCAAAAAAACCGACAAAAGTCGAATAAAAAGAGGGCTCGGAGCAGCGGCGCCCCCGGGCATGGTCGATTCCGGGCGGAGAAGCTCGGATGAACCAGATTTCATCCTGTATTTTAAGATGAAATCCGGAGTCTCTGGACTATTATCTCATGTTAAAGAGCCTGGAGGCGACATAATCCGGTAATGAAGAGCGGTATTTGCTGAAGAAGCCCCCGGTATTTGCCGTATCCCCCTGGAATCATCGGACAGACAGGACGAGGCGGCTGGAGCCCGGAGTAACCATAATGAACAACTGTCGATTAAATGCCTCCGACTACAAGCCAGAGTCGGATATCATCGAGAAGCTCAGGAATGGCAGTAAAAGGAGCTAAGAAAATGGCAGGGAAATGATATTGAGATACTTTGATTCCGTGAATAGGACATTCAAGGAGGGATGCCCTGGCGGAACGTGAACTCACACCAGGGATTCTATGAAGACTGCTCTATTTGAATACCGGCCTGCGGCGTTCTACGATGGATCGCATACCTTCCTGTCCGTTTTCCGAAACCACAGCCCTTGCCAGCTCTTCTGTATCGGTTTTTCGCATCTCTTCCAGCGGTACTCTCAGATAGTCTATGAGCGATTTTTTAATTCCTTTTACCGATTCCATGGCCATATCTTTGAACTGGTTGCAGTATTTCTCCACTCTCTTCGCAGCTTCTTCCGGGGCCACTGCTTCATCGATAACACCCAGCTCCAGGGCTTCCGGAGCCTTCATTGGTCGACCGGAAAAAAGGATACTTCTGGCATTGCGAATTCCTACCAGCTCTTTCAGAATGAATCCGGGAACCGAAGGAAAGTTGATGCCGATCTGGGACTCGGGAAAACCAAAACGAGCTTTTCCATCGATCATGATTCTGTAGTCGGTGAAGATCGCAAGAACGGAACCAACTCCCATGCAATGACCGTTTATGAAGCTGATTACCGGCTTGGGAAACATTAACAGTTCGGAAGTCGCATCCATGGCTGGTTCCAGGAGTGAACAGACCTCTTCGAAGCTCTTTCCGATAAACATTGTTGGTTCAAATCCGTTGGAAAAGAACTTCTCACCACTGCCAGTTATGACCACAGCTTTAACAGCATCATCATCTCGGGCTGCGATCAAACTTTTGTTTAGCGCTGCAAATGCCTGGTTATCCAGAGTATTCAGGTCGTTGGTGGCGATTTCCAATTCCAGTATGTGTCCATTTCGTTTCTCGTTAATCATTGAATCTCTCCGAATGCAGAAGCATTTTCTTCGCATAGCCGTAGCGCTTATGGTTTTTCTTTAAGCCAGCTTGCCTGGCCTTATCTGTCTACTGGAATCCTGGGAAACATTAACAAATAAATATACATCGAGAAAAATCGGGAAATCTGACCCGGGCTGAAGATCATCCCTCCGATTTCCGCGACGGTGGCTGCTTTTTCTGGATCCTTCGGATAAAGCTCCACCGTTGCAACGGCGTCAACATTACAAATCATGCCCGCAGAGAAAGGATGATCACCAGTGCCCGGATTGTCCCGGATACGGTCCCGGAGCCAGCAGTCAGGAAAAATGATTCGATGGCCGAAAGAGCAGGAGTCACAAACTCAATAAAGGAAGTAACAGACCAATAGAAAAGGAGTATCCGAATGTAGTGAACGAACGCGAATCACAGGCTTTTCCTGCGAATCAAAGGGCATGACTTATCCAAGTGAGCAACTGGACTCTCCGGGGAATTCGTAGAGGGCCTTTCGATGTTAGTAAGACGTTTCATTTTATCGCGTTTTCGCATTGTCTGCGATGCCGGAGTTTCGCAATCCATAGATCCAGGCTATGGAGCTATAGAGGCGTACTATATACCAGGACAAATTATTTTTTACTCCCGGGCTTTTCCTGGCACATATCTGCTTGACGAGCCCTCTATAATCATTCTAATTTTAAAGCGAATCTTGCCAGTTCTGCCTGATGTTTGACGCTCTTGAATGCGCTCACTTCGGCATCTCTCCGGAACCTGCGGATTCAGAAACACATAATATAGGAGAAAGTCTATGAGCGATGAGAGCAAGTGTCCCTTTTCCGGCGCGAAACAACCTGTAGCCGGCAAAGGAACATCGAATAAGGACTGGTGGCCCAATCAAGTGAACCTGGGTATCCTGCACCAGCATTCGAAGGCATCCAATCCTATGGATACCGGATTCAACTACGCGGAAGAATTCAAGAAACTGGATTATAAGGCGTTAAAGAAAGACCTGGAAAAACTAATGACCGATTCCCAGGATTGGTGGCCTGCGGACTGGGGGCATTATGGCGGCCTGTTCATTCGCATGGCCTGGCATAGCGCCGGAACCTATCGCACCGCAGATGGCCGAGGTGGCGGGGGTACCGGTAATCAGCGCTTCGCACCGGTGAATAGCTGGCCGGATAACGGAAACCTGGACAAGGCCCGACGTCTTCTATGGCCTATCAAAAAGAAATACGGAAACAAGATATCCTGGGCCGATCTGATGATTCTGGCAGGGAATGTTGCTCTTGAGTCCATGGGTTTTAAGACCTTTGGTTTTGGCGGCGGACGCGAAGACATATGGCAACCGGAAGAAGACATCTACTGGGGAAAGGAGAGCGAGTGGTTGGCCACAAGCGATAAAGAAGATAGTCGCTACTCGGGGGATCGAGATCTGGAAAATCCCCTGGCTGCCGTGCAGATGGGTCTGATCTACGTAAACCCGGAAGGACCGGACGGAAAACCGGATCCTGTGGCATCTGGAAAGGATGTGCGAGAAACCTTCAAAAGAATGGCCATGAACGATGAAGAGACCGTAGCTCTAACCGCCGGCGGGCACACTTTCGGTAAAGCCCACGGCGCCGGTGATGCCGCTCTGGTAGGGCCAGATCCGGAAGCGGCACCCATCGAAGAGCAAGGTTTCGGATGGAAGAACAAGCATGGAATCGGCAAAGGCGACGATACCATTACCAGTGGAATCGAAGGTGCCTGGAAGCCCAATCCTACAAAGTGGGACAATGGTTACTTCGATATGCTGTTCGGCTATGAATGTGAATTATCCAAAAGCCCGGCCGGAGCCCATCAATGGCATCCCAAAGGAACGAAAGACGAGCATATGATTCCAGCAGCTCATGGGAATGGAAAGAAAAGCCCTCCTATGATGACTACCGCAGATATGAGCTTGAAGATGGATCCTATCTACGAGCCTATTTCTCGCCGGTTTCATGAAAATCCAAAAGAGTTCGCGGACGCTTTCGCACGGGCATGGTTTAAGCTCACTCACCGCGATATGGGGCCGAAAGTTCGATATCTAGGGCCGGAAGTTCCGGATGAGGACTTGATCTGGCAGGATCCAATTCCTCCGGTAGACCATAAGCTAATCGAGGAAAGTGACATCAAGGAATTGAAGAGCAAAATCTTAAAGTCCGGTCCTTCTGTTTCCGAGCTGGTTGCTACAGCCTGGGCTTCTGCATCCACCTTTCGCGGATCCGATAATCGAGGCGGAGCCAATGGAGCTCGAATTCGCCTGGCGCCTCAGAAGGATTGGAAAGCAGATAATCCGCAGCGAGTGCAGAAGGTTCTTTCTGCTCTGGAAAAGGTTCAGGCTGATTTCAATAAGTCCGCATCCGGAGGAAAGAAGGTCTCTATGGCTGATCTCATCGTTCTGGGCGGATGTGCTGCCGTTGAAGAAGCTGCGAAAGAAGCCGGATACAAAGTCACCGTTCCCTTTAGCCCGGGCCGCATGGATGCCCTGCAAGAACAGACTGAAATTGAAGGCTGGTCTCAGCTGGAACCGGAAGCGGATGGATTTCGCAACTATCTGAAAGCGAAATTCACTGTTGCATCGGAGCATCTTCTTGTGGATCGGGCCCAGTTGCTTACCCTGACGGCGCCAGAGATGACAGTCCTGATCGGTGGGTTGCGAGTTCTGGATACGAACTTTGACGGTTCGAAGCATGGAGTATTCACGGAAAAACCCGGTACCCTGACCAACGATTTCTTCGTGAATCTCGTAGACATGGGGATTACCTGGTCCGAAAAGTCGGGCGAGGATGGCGTATACGAAGGAAAGGATGTTAAGTCCGGAAAGACCAGGTGGACCGGTACACGCGTAGACTTGATTTTCGGATCCAATTCCCAGCTTCGTGCACTGGCCGAGGTCTATGCCCAGGACGATGCAAAAGAAAAGTTCATCAAAGACTTTGTGAATGCCTGGAACAAGGTTATGAACCTGGACAGGTTCGATCTCAAGTAAGGAAGGAAAAGGCGGTCTTTTCAGGCCGCCTTTTCTATTGTTAGATTCCGTTTAGAATTGAAGTTTGCATGTACCGAATCTGAATGGCTCGCCCGACCATAGAGCAACGCTTCTCCGATCTCTAACAGTTTGTGCAGTAATCTTGCGCCAGAGGNGGGCCCGCGAGCCTAAATCAGCNTCCAANCCNGCGAGCNTGANTCAGCATCCAATCCTGCGAGCCTGATTCAGCTTCCAATCCTGCGAGCCTGATTCAGCTTCCAATCCTGCGNGCAAACCACCGGGTAAGGCCCATTCGCCGNNTTAATTCAAGGATATGGTGGATCTTTCCAGCCGCTGCTTGATCACTTTCTCAATGTTTTTCAAAAGTGGAAGTTCCTCTTTTGAGACCAGCGAGTCCGCATGGCCGGGGGATCCGGCTCGGCCTGTCCTTCCGATGCGGTGAACATAATCCTCCGGGACATTAGGCAGTTCAAAATTAACTACATGAGGCAGCTGTTCAATGTCCAGGCCTCTGGCAGCAATATCGGTGGCCACCAGCACGCGAACCTGGCCATCTTTGAATCCGGCCAGAGCCTTCGTGCGAGCATTCTGACTTTTATTGCCATGAATGGCGGCCGATCGGATTCCGCTTTGTTCCAGTTTCTGCGAAAGTTTATTGGCTCCATGCTTGGTTCGGGTGAACACCAGGACCTGCTGCCAATCTCCCTCGGTGATCAGGTGTCGAAGTAATGCGAGCTTACCAGTTTTTTCCACAGAATGAATCGTCTGGCGAATGGTAGTGGCAGNGCTACTGCGTGGAGTTGCTTCAATGCGAACCGGGTTTTTCAGAAGGCCATCTGTTAGTTTCAGAATNTCCCTGGAAAAAGTAGCGGAAAAAAGCAGGTTCTGCCGTTGCGCAGGAAGTAATTTGAGCACTCTGCGAATGTCATGAATAAAGCCCATATCCAGCATTCGATCTGCTTCATCCAGCACCAGAGTATGGATTCCCGAAAGATCCAGGTGCCTCTGTGCAGCCAGGTCCAGCAATCGTCCCGGCGTGGCTACCAGAATGTCCGTTCCTTTTCTCAGGTTATGGATTTGAGGGTTAATGTTGACGCCTCCAAAGACCACTGTGGAGCGAATGCGTGTAAATCGACCATAGGCGCGAATGCTCTCATGCACCTGGGCTGCCAGCTCCCTGGTCGGAGTTAAAATCAGAACCAGAGGCCTTCCGGCTTTTGTAAGCTTCTGATCCAGTAGCTTCTGTAATATAGGCAGAGTGAAGCCTGCGGTCTTACCTGTGCCGGTCTGGGCCGCGGCCAGGATATCTCGACCTGTTAGTATGCCTGGAATGGCGGACTTCTGAATCTCAGTGGGTACGGTATATCCCTCCTGAGCGATAGCGCGACAAATGGGCTCTGCGAGCCCGAAAGAACTGAATTTCATTATTATCCTCGTAATGGAAAGTAGCTATTTTGTAGCAGCTTCCCCGCGAGGTTGTTGCTACGCTGGTGACCGGTCCGCGCAAATGCAGACCGGACATCCATGGGTTTATTAGAAACGGTTGGTTTTTGGGCGTGCTTCATTAACCACGATTTGACGGCCATCCAGTTCCGTATCGGAAAGGCCGCTGATGGCCGCAATGGCCTCTTTCTTATTGGGCATTTCTACGAAGCCAAAGCCTCGGGACCGGCCGGTTTCGCGATCCATAACAATATTTGCAGATTCTACTTCGCCAAATGCAGCGAACAATTCTGATAGAGATTCCTGGGTAGAGTTAAAGCTAATATTTCCTACATAGAGTTTCATCTTAATTTCCTCATTCTTTGAATAGTGCTTCACGATCAAATCGCGATTTCGTTGGATAGGGAAGAACAAAGTAGAAGGAAAGGCAAAGCCGGTCATGCTGCTCGGGTTCTTGCGCCGAGTCGTGGGTCAATCGAGTGATAGAAAAGCGTTATTGTCAGCAATTCAACAGGGCAGCGGACTGTAAACACTTAAAGGGCCGTCCCGGGATGGCGGTATTAGCCCCCTGTCCGATAAGGAAGGTTTTCCGTGAGTGGTGTCCAGGGGTGCTCCATTGGCGGGTTCGTTTTTCTGAACACTTCTTCTGGTCCCGATGGAAACCCGGACAGGGGCCGCTTAAATCGAGACCCGGGCATTCCGGCGAATGGCCGCCTTTCCAAAGCCGAAAATCGGGTCTTGTGCCCATTGGTATTTGTTCACCGGAACCGCGGAATCGACTTCTGAGCGCGAAAGCCCTGAATTCAGGGCGAAAACTGTAGAGGAANCAGTGAANGAATCCCTTCCTTTATCGTACTTTCGACCNTGCAGTGCAGTTGCACTAACTTTCGGTTTCCAAAGTCTAGGTTCGCTAAAAAATACAGAATAATTCGAAATTGGCTCGCCTCCGGGAATATAGGAGATATGGATTGCCGGTTCTCCAGAGAAACTCATGAAGCGTTACCTGACTTCCATTAGATGGCTCCTGCCGGCATTCTTTCTGATTGCAAACTGTGTGGCTCATCCGTTTGCCAGGGGGATCATTGACGAGCCCGAAAGTTCTAACAAAGATTTACTGACAGCAATGCTCTTTCTTTATTCGGAGCCGGTACCGGTCACCGATTCTCTGCTGGTTTCATTGCGCTCTGACCGCGGGCTCACTCTTGCCGGGGATGGCACTGTTGCTGAGTGGACCAACGGAGTATCTCAGCAATCGGCGACCATCGTGGAAACCGGAGCGGCGCCTGTTTATCTGGCATCGGATTCCCTAATGAACGGCAAACCTTCTATCGTCTTTCCCGGCGGAGGGATGGAGTATCTGAACGTGACTCTGGGCTCTGATATAACCTATTTCGTCGCAGCCAGGCAAAGTCTTTCCGGGGTACGTGTAATTGTCGAACACGGTGAGGATACCAATAGTACTCCTGGAGGAGGGATGTATCTGGCCGCGGGCAACACCAATACATCTGCCTTTCGCCGGGGGCCCGGAACGTTTGGTACTACCATGTCTACAAGGGATGCCAGCGAAAGCTGGGCCAGCACAAATGAAGCCTTTTATGTAACTGTTCAGTATGCCGGAAACGATCCTTCGCATTTGGTCCGAATCAATGGAGCTCAGCCAACCCTGGGTGCCATATTCACAAATAGTCCTACAGGTAGCTATACAGCCAGCCTCTATTTTGGAGGCAGGCCCCGTCCCCTGGTGCCCGACCAGTTTTTATACATGGATGGGGCCATCACAGAGATTCTGGTTTATGATCGTGCGCTGACACTGGATGAGATCCAGCTAGTGGAGAGTTATCTATCCACGCGATACAAACCCTGAAAACTACGCAGCATCAAAGGCACATGCGATGGACGATGGAAGGCTAGCACTCATCTTATTCATTTTTTGATCCACATGTCCACAAAGGTGCTGAGTGAGGAGAGAAGGGCCAGCTGGAATGGGCCGTAGGCGAAAAAGACAGCAGTGCTGGCTTCTGGAATAAGACCTAATTCTTAAACTACACTATCTGGTTTCTACCCTGGTTTTTGGCTGCATACAGAGCCGTATCGGCCCGATGCACCGGGTCCGTCCGCAAGCTCAGGTGTCAAGGCAAAAGGTCTGTAGCTTCGTAAGCAGTACCTGCATCCTCTATTGTGGTAGAGGATTATTACACCTGGATTAGCTGGCTCGAATCAAGGCGCTCCAGTCAAAGGCCCTTCATGGTTTTTAAACTGCCCGAGCTGCAATAGTAATCTGGATTGGTATAAAAGTTACTTGCTTGGATTGTATTATGGGATCAAATCTGCTGCGAATCGATTATGCCAGNGAATACCCATCAAGAGATTATTTCTTATTACGATGCTTGCGAGTGGGATTATCAGGTAGTCTGGCATACCCATCGTAGTTTCGCATTGCACTACGGGTTCTGGACCGATGGAGTTCGCACACTGAGCCAGGCCCAGGAGAGACAGAATCAGTGGATGGCTGAAGCTATCGAAATCTCCTCGGAGGACCATGTTCTGGATGNAGGATGTGGCATAGGAGGCAGTTCGATCTATCTATCCAGCTCCAAAGGTTGTCGGACAACTGGCATCTCTCTATCCCGCAGACAGATCGATCGTGCCCGGGAAATTGCCGGCAAGATAGTAACAAACAAGGTCCCAATAGAGTTTCAGGTAAGAGACTTCATTTCTACAGGGTTTCCTGATCAATCCTTTTCCGTGGTCTGGGCTATTGAGAGCGTTTGCCATGCTCCGGATAAAGAGGCCTTTTTGCGCGAAGCATTCCGATTGCTTGTTCCTNGCGGTCGTTTGATTGTTGNGGACGGATTTAGCCTGGCTTCATCCGAGAAAATGAGTTTTGCGGAACAGAAGTTGATGAGAGGCTGGCTTGAGCCATGGGCCGTTGAGTCACTGTCCACCTTCGATGACTTTTCCGAAAGTATGGAAAAGTCAGGATTCCAGAATGTTCGTGCCACGGACGTAACAAACCTCGTGATGCCTTCCGCAAGAATTCTAAACTACCGAGCCAGACTGGCAACGATACCGGCCAACCTGATGTACTGGATGGGTCTGAGAAATCAAATTCAGCACGGCAATTATCTTGCTGGAAAGTATCAATGGAAATCTCTGCAGAAAAAGCTCTGGCACTACGGAGTTTTTCAAGCCAGGAAACCGGAGGGCCGATTCCATGAAACCGGCTCCTGAAATCGAAGAGCTCCGCCAGAGGATGTCTCCCTATTTCTATGCCACCGATACCCTGGCCGATGCCGTGGTGGAGGATTTTTCTCGCATGCGACCCGGAGAGGGTAGTGCAGTCCTGGCCCTTGCACTAAGCCAGGGAATCGAAAAGGTACCGCATGCGCCTGTTTCTGTCCGGGAATTATTCGCAGACCTTCAACGAACTCCGCTATGGGTGGACTGGGATGAGATCGAGTACGGCGCCAACGCTTTTATGCGAACGGGGCCCTTCGGACCTGCTGCGTTGATGTGCCATTCACTGCCAACCGGCTATCTGGATCCTCTGAGCAGTAAACCTCTGGTATTCTCAGGCCGGCTGGTGCAACGAGCGCGAAGAAGGTTGGATGAAACGGCGGGGNTCGTCTACGAATGCTGCAAATCGGGAGGTCTCCAGCCAGGAAGTCGGGGTTACCAGGTAACCATTCGAGTTCGTCTGATGCATGCTCAGGTTCGGCGTTTACTCCTTAAGTCTGGTCGGTGGGATATTGCTCATTGGGGTCAGCCTATCAATCAGTGGCAGATGCTGGGTAGCAATGTGCTCTTTTCTCTTGCGGTCATCCGAGCTCTTCGTCGATGGGGCCTTTATATCAGCCCGAAAGAAGAGCAGGCTATGTACGCGATATGGCGCTACAATGGCTTTCTTCTGGGAATTGACCGTGATATACTGCCTGCCACGGCCAATGAATGTAGTCGCATCCTTGAAGTTCTGGAGCTGAATCGTCAACCGGCCGATGAGCCTTCGGTTCAGCTCATGGCATCACTTCTGGATGCCGGTTCTTCCATGGCCGTGGACGTTGTATCGTTGCCTATGCGACCCTTGATTCGATCGATGCTTGCCGGTCTGACGCGGGACTTACTGGGAGCCAGGCGAGCACGGGAACTGGGACTGGGGTTCAGTGTATGGCAGATACTTCCCTACTGTATCTGGCCATTTGTCCGCTTCGCTGAAATGATTCGACTGGTTCTTCCAGGCGCTCGCTTCCTTGCCACCGCAGTGGGCCAATTCGTCTGGCATCGCACTTTGAATGCAGGGCTGAAAGGAAAGACTGCGAAATTTGACATGCCTTCCGGGCTGGACACAAAAAAAGGAGAAGACTGAAATGTTCAAATCCCTGTCCCTGTTAACAGACTCAGACTGGCATACGTTACGGGCCAGCGCGCAGAAGNTTCGCTTTGAGAATAATCAAGTCATTATTACTGCCGGGAGTGATCAGGACACCATCTATCTAATACTAAGCGGATACGTTCGTATTACTGGCGAAGTTGACGGGCATTCCATTACTTTGCATCGCCTGGGCCCGGACGAAACCTTCGGCGAAATGAGTTTTCTGGAAGAGCAGGGAGCAAGCGCTTCCGTGGTGGCAGAAGGCGAAGTTGTTGTTGAAGCNATTGAATCCAACAAGCTGAAGTCCTTGCTTTCATCTGATCCTGGATTTTCGGCCAGATTATTCCACTCTCTAGCGGTAACTCTGTCACAGAGGCTAAGAGATGCTACAGTTCATGTTCAGGAATTGAATGTGAATGAAGTGGCCCAGGTAAATCGTTTTCACTCAACCCGACTGGGATACATTACTGAACGCCAGCTACCCGAGGGGCTTATGCAGGCTATGGAGCATTTTGACTCTACGCTGCGTTCGTTGCAAGGAAGGCTTCGCAAGGGGGAACCAATATCAGATCTGGATCGGCAGGTGGAAGACCTCTGCGATTCAGTCATCGATAATCTGAAGCGCTTTACTGGTCCCGAAGCTCTCATCGAAATTGGCTATGATGATTTAATGGGATATCGAGATACAGATCAATTATTGATAGGCATTGGTGCCTATGTTTTTCGGGAAACGTTTCGCTGGATCATGTTAAGTGAAACCATGGCACACTGCTATATGAAACCCAGGGGATTTTCTGACGATATCGCTACGAACACTATGATCTATGCGAACAGGCCAGCAGGAGATACGCAGCTCGGAGAATCCATAGATCGATGGTTTCTGGGTCGTCCCTTTTGCAGTGCCCGCCGTGAATCCAGAGACCTTATGGCGAACATGATGGAAGGCTTGATCCAGAACAAAAATCGTCCTTCTATTCTTGGCCTGGCCACTGGTTCTTCCCAGGAAGTAATCGATTTCCTGCAGAAAACGAAAACCAGTCCGGTCATCACCCTGGTTGATGTAGATCAGGATGCCCTGGCCAGCGTGGCCGAGGCGAAAAGCCGACAGGAAATCGCTCATTCCATTGACTTCGTGGAGCAGAATGTTCTGGGGCTTATGGCTGGCCGTGGTCGTATGACCCTGGAACTTCAGGATTTAATTATTGTTCCTGGTTTGATGGACTATCTTCAAGACAGCGAATGTATTGCTCTCCTTGAATGGCTACATGGAATGTTAGATGTCGGCGGTGCCGTGATTTTGAGTATTACTGCTCCGAACCATGTGGATTNGCCGCTTCTTGTTCATCTGCTGGAGTGGCTAATGCACGAACGTACTCCAGAGGAATTCATGGCTCTTGTATCACGCACGCCGTTCGAATCTTCGAGCCCGGAGTGGTTCTCAGACGGTGATGAGGTGGTGAAATATCTGACGCTCAAGAAGTCCTGAGACGTTTCAGATCTCTTGACTTCCTTTCGCCGAAGAATGAAAACTTCTGAATGAAGCCAGAACCAGGGGAAATCCGTGGGCCCTGGCTGGCTATAAGAGAGTTAAGGTTTATATGACTGTAAAAGAGATTCCCTCCCCATCCTTCCGATTTCCGCTGGGGCATGCCGGAGAGTTGCAGGCGGATGTTCTCGGTCTATCTTCGCGTTTAAGTCGAGAATTCGGAGGAATTGTCCGAATACCTGTCCCCGGAAAGAAAATCTATCTGGTTACAGATGCAGATATGATTCATGATATTCTGGTGCGAACGGAACAGGACTTTCTCAAAGGTTCGCAGAATGTTCGCTTTGAGCCACTTCTGGGGAAAGGCCTGGTGCTCAGTAACGGAGCTCATTGGAAGAGACAGCGTCGCCTGATGAATCCCTATTTTTCGCCCGCTGCCATCCAGAGCTTCGAGAAGCATATACAAAGGGCTATCGAGGATGTAATTATCCCCTGGAAAAATCAGCCAGGAGAATTCGATGTGTATTCTGAGATGCAGCGGGTAACCATTCAGATCATTTTGAATAGTCTGTTTTCCGGGGAGGCGAGTAAGGAAAAGGAGCTCTTACTTGAATCGTTTCATACTCTATCTGCTTTCTGCATTGAAAGATTCTTTTCCCCGTTTCCTGTTCCGCTATCTATGGCCTACCTGTTCCAACCCCATGTTCGAAAGGCGCATATGGATCTGGAACGAGTCATTCGAGGCCTTATTGGGAGCCGGAGAGAATCCATCAATCGCCCATCGGATCTGTTGACCATTCTTATAGAGGCAGTGGACTCTGAAACCGGGGAACAGATGAGCGATGAAGAGATCCGTGATGAATTGATGACTGTATTCTTTGCGGGATACGATACAACCTCCTTCGCATTGACCATGAGTCTGTGGCTTCTATCGCAGAATCCCGGGATCAGAGAGTCCCTGGAAAAGGAGGCTCGCACTAAGATACACGGAACCGTGGCCACCGAGGAAGAAGCTCGGTCCCTGACCGAAACTTCTATGGCCTTTCGCGAGGCTATGCGGATTTTTCCCCCGGTCTATATGGTGAATCGCACACCCATAAAAGACTCGCTCATTCATGACTACCTGTTGCCCCGGAATTCGCTGATTTTGCTTTCCATCTGGGACGTCCACCGGTCAGAAAAATACTGGAAGGAACCTCTGGCCTTCAGGCCGACACGATTTTCCGAGGATACTCCCTCTGATCTGCGAAGAGCATTCCTGCCTTTTGGTGGCGGCAGCAGAGCATGCATCGGAAAGAATCTGGCGATGATGGAGGGACCAATGATCCTGGGAACTATATTGAAGCACTATCGTCTTGATGCCCAACAGGGACAGATTCCTGAACTAACCACAGGTGCTACGCTGAATTTGAAGCATGGGTTAACTATGAAGCTGGAAAAGGCTCAACAGACTTAACACACTCCGGGCCGATTGGATGAGCGGCCTGCAGGTTTACTTCAAGCATCCGGTACGTAGCCAGAGTTGTTCCACTTTGTAAATCGGGCAAGCAGGGAAGCGACTCCCCATCCAGCAGAGAGTATTGTATCAGACCGGATCGAATAAGCGATACGTGCAAGCCTGTATCGCATTCGAAGCTGTCGGGTCACTGGATCCTTGAGAATAGCAGCCTTATAACCGCGACCACTGAAGTCATTCCTTTCCAGCGCTGAGACCAGATGATTGGCAGCCACTCGACCATAACCTAGAGCGAAGGCAATGCCTTCACCGCATAGTGGATCCACTCCAGCAGNATCNCCGGCCAGCAGNACATGNGGNCNGGAAAANTCATTGGAAGGATCAAANAAATGATACGGATGGCTTCGCAGCCTTTTNGANTCANTNTCTAGATCCAGGTTTCGCTCTGCNAGGAAGGGCCGCAGCTCCTCTTTCAGTGAAACTGCCGTTCGATTCGAATAGGTGCGACTATCGAATAATCCACGGTCAATGTACGGGTGGCCATGATGCTGAGTGGGAATGTCCCAGAGATATCCCTGCAAGCCCTGTGCAATCCGTGAGAAATAGAGAATGGCCAGTCCCTCCTGGTGCATGGATGCAGAATCCGGTGGGGAGGGAAAATCCAGAAGTCGAGATTTATTCTCTGGTTTGATGGGCCAGTTCAATGCATGGCGCAGAGGGCTACCGGCACCATCCGCAGCCACCACCATTTTCGCAGAGTATTCTGCCTGATTGGTCCAGAGATGCACTCCGCCATCTCGAACTTCGGCCTTCTGGAGGGGCTCGTTTTCGTGAACCTCTACCCCCTTTTTTCGGACTTCATCCAGAAGCCATTTGTCCAGCTCCGATCTCTGAAACACTCGTGCCACGGGATTCCCACGAAAGGAATAATGATGCTTTCCATAGGACATACGAATGGCGCGAAGCGGAATATGAGGAACTTCCGGTTGTAGCTGAAGTCCTTTTAATACCAGGGATCCATGATGGCTCAAAGCCCCGGAACAAACTTTCGTTCGCGGATGATTGGCTTTCTCCAGTACAAGGATGTGCTCCGCCAATTCCGGGTTTCGCTGACATAAATGAAGGGCCGTCGAAGAGCCTGCAGGCCCGGCCCCTACGATGATGATTTTCTTGTGGATTTCAGACATAGGTTATTTGCTTTTCGGGGGCCCTGCCTATGATTGTTGTAATATATAGCGTATGGCTGGCCAGCCGAATTCTCGATGGAACTCGGACTAATTACTCTTTCTCCGCTGGAGGAATGCAGGGTCAGCTCTTTTCTTCTATAGTGGGAAGGGTGGTCAGAATCCAGCAAACGAAGAGCGGAGGCTGGGACTCAGGAAATCGAGGGCGACCTTACTGCATAGATCGTCCGGGCTGCATCCCGACGACTAAGAAATAATGTGGCGCGCAAACTCGCCCCTGGGCGCTACGCCGGTCTGGCTTTCGCCTGGTTTGAGTCCAATGATGCCTACGTTGATTTTCTTTTTGCTCATTTAGCTATCCTTTAGCTATCCTTCGATAAAAATGGTACACGAAATCTACTGGGCCGGGATGACCTTTACAGTAGCCTGCCTGGCTCGTTCTGATATCATGGAATTCAGATACGGGCTGCCAGAATACTTTTGCCGATAGGCTTCATCGATGGCATCGTCCTTCATAGGGTCCGCGGCTTCGAAGGACACCTGAAAGGTTTTATTCGCGGCTTCAATCTTTCCCTTCTTTTGACTTATCGCGGCCTGATACCAGCGCGAAGACTGACCGTTGTAGGCTCGAACAAAGAGCTCTCCTCCTTCCGAAACACACCAGATCCAGGTTGGTGTACCATAGGTTCTTCCATCTGCTCGAAACGGTGCTATGTGAAGATCATCGGCCTGAATGATTTTCTCTAGATCTGCGGAGTTCCATTTGCTCATGTCAATCCCTCTGAATCTCAGACTATCGCATTTGGTCCGAAAGAGCAATATCAGATCCTTTTAATTCTTGCCCAATCCTTCATGAGGCCATGGTTTCAGCCTTCCGCTTCCACCAGGCCCACAGCATCTTTTGCTGGCGTAATGCCGAATAACCTCTTGTATTCCCGGTTGAACTGCGAAGGACTTTCGTATCCGACACGAAAGGCTGCAGAGTAGGCATTCATTCCCTGCCTGGACATGAATTCGCGGGCCTTGTGGAGGCGAATATTTTTGATGTACTGGAGAGGCGAGTTCCCTGTAATATGTTTGAAACTGGTATGGAATGAAGTAGGACTCATTCCGGCTTCTCTGGCCAGGGTCTTTATNTCCAGCGAGGAGTCGTAGGAAGTCTGGATTCGGTGCAGAGTTCGAGTGATCTGGAAGAAACCCCGGTTCTGCAGAGCTAGAGCTTGAAGGGCCCATCCGTGCTCATCGCAGAGCACACGGTACAGGATTTCGCGAATGATCATTGGGCCCAGTATGCGGGCATCCCTTTCGCTGGCCAGGGTCTGNAGTAATCGNTAGGTTGCATCGAACATGGATTCCTGGAGCGGAGCCGAGTAGATGCCTTTAGGCGGGCCNATGCCTTCNTTACGAATACTGTCATCCTCCAGAATGATCTCTCCCACAGATACCGGGTCCACCAGAATGCTGATTCCCAGCACTGGCTCATCGTCAGGGGTTTCCACCACACACTCCAGNGGCAGCGGNACNGACAGCACNACGTAGTTCATGGGGTCATAAAGATAACTCTCATTGTCCAGAAAGATCACCTTTCTACCCTGAGCCATTATAATGATCTGTGGTTCATAGGACATGGGTTTTCGCTCTACCGATTCGCTGATGCGAAAGATTCGGAGTCCCGGAATAGCGGTCTCCTTCGCTCCATCTTCCGGAATGATCTGATCAAAAAAAGGTACCAGGTCTCGTTGCTTTTCTTTCATTCTGCTATTCCCACCGTAACCATGTCGCGCGCCAGTTCGTCGGGCCACGTATCGAATGCCTTAATCGAACTCTCGTTTGCCGCAGCCCGATCCTTCCATATCGTGCTTCCAATACTGCCTAGATGTAGAATACAACCCTTTCGCTGTTCATTGCATCAAAAAATCCGTAGGACTGAAGGATTGGGCAAGAAATTGAAGGAATAGATCACGCCTGGATGCAAGGGAGCAGAAAATTCGTGCATTTGCAGGAATTAGCAATAATAAGAAGCATCAGACATTGCAACATAGACTGCCCTGGTATAGATTCATTCTACCAGCGTGCGCAACAGAAGNNNGAACTTCGACNCAGNCAGTGCTGTGCTCGCAACCGCGCTGNTTAGGAGAGNTTATATGAAANGCAAANGTATCACGGCNCAGGTTNTATCAGCAGGACTNTTTCTAGCACTGCTATCCTGTCANGGGGCACCGCCACAGGAGTCATCTGTATTTCCCNCAGGGCAGCCAGGCCCGGAGCNGTATTTCACAGGTAAGGCCCTGGTTCATATGATCTACACAGATGAAAAGCAGGAACATCGCACTGAAGCATACAATGTAGATTCGCGCCGGGAGCCCGCACGAACTGACATTCGCATCCCGGTGGACAGATTCTAATAATTACCAGAGGTGCGGCCTATTACCAGGAAAAAGGAAGGCCGGGTCAGGTGCTGAAGCCCGGAGATGTTGTGGCGGCGGCCCCAGATGTGGTCCACTGGCACGGAGCTTCAGCGGATCAGGCGATGGTGCATCTCGGTATCAGCACACGAACTGAACTTGGCTCCGTGCGATGGATGGGCCCGGTAAGCGATGAGCAGTACAGTATTCTTCAGTTCCATCAATGACAGTCTTGCGCGACGAAGATAGCGAGTTAGTTTCAAAGGCTGAAGGATCAGGCAAGAATTTCAAGTAATGGGTCTTGCAAAGACCTGCATTTCAGACTAGTCTGATTGAAAGGGAGGAAGGTAAGATGGATGTAATTCGAAGTGGAAGTATTTCATCGGCACAGGGCCCGGAGTCTTATTTCACCGGTACCGTGCGAATCGACCCGATGTTTGAAGCGCCAGCACCGGGACGCATGACCGGAGCGCTGGTTACGTTTGAGCCCGGAGCACGCACAGCCTGGCACAGTCATCCTTTTGGTCAGACCTTAATTGTGACCACAGGCCGTGGGCAGGTTCAGCTAGATGGGGAAAAGCCTCAGCTAATATATCCTGGTGATGTCGTCGTGATCCATCCGGGGGAGAAGCACTGGCACGGCGCTACTCCAGAAACGGCGATGAGTCACATTGCGGTTCAGGAGCACGAAGACGGAACAGCTGCTTTCTGGAATGAGAAAGTAAGCGATGAAGTGTACAACTCGGGAGCGAAGAGCGATGCGCGTTGAAACAAATGGCTCATTACAAATTGCTTCGCGGCGAAAGTCAGCGTTAAGTAGGAGTCCGATTCTTCCATTGGGACTTCTACTGCTCGCATCGCTTTGCAGTCCCGCAACCATGGCCGAAAGACCGGAGGAAGAGTTTATGAATATTCGAATTGTTATAGGTAGCGAATCCGTCGAAGGGGTTTTGTACGATAACGCTACTGCCAGGGATTTCGCATCACGACTTCCTTTGAGCATAGAACTGGAAGACTATGCCAGCAAAGAAAAGGTCCATACGTTTCCTGAGAAGCTCTCTCTGGAGGGGGCTCCTGCAGGGAGCAAAGGAATGTCCGGGGACATTACCTATTATTCACCCTGGGGTAATCTGGCAATTTTCTATAAAGACCATGGCTATGCATCCGGTCTGGTTCCCCTGGGGCGCCTGAACGATCCGGGAAAACTGGCCAGGCTATGCAGCACTTCATGCCAGGTTAGAATTGAATCTATGTAGCAAGGTGGTCATCGGATAGCAATCGCAACCCGAGGTGGGGAAGATCTTAAAATCGATGCGAAGAGAAGCAGGAGAATCAAATGAAAGAAGAAAGTAAGTTAACTCGAAAAAAATTCGTGAAAGGGGCGGCTCTCCTTGGATCTGCCTTTGCCCTGGCCCGTCCATTGCGACTTCTGGGAGAGCAGAGTCAGGATCCTCATAAATATGTTCATTCCAGAGGCTATGCAGCCCGCAATGAGACCGGAAAGCTAAGCCCATGGAAATTCGATAGAAGGGCAGTGGGAGATTTTGATGTACTGATCGACATCAAGTATTCCGGGGTATGCCACTCCGACATCCATCAGCTGAAAGGGGATTGGGGCCCTCAGAAATATCCGCAAGTGCCAGGTCATGAGATTGCAGGTGTCGTATCTGCCGTCGGCCCTAAGGTAACGAAGTTCAAGGTAGGCGACAAAGCAGGGGTGGGCTGCATGGTGGATAGTTGTGGCACCTGCGATAGCTGTAAAGATGGCCAGGAGCAGCACTGCGAAAAGGGGCGGACACTATTTACCTATGGTTATGAGGATAAATCGTCACCTACCGGGATTACGCAGGGCGGATACAGTACCAACATCGTAGTCAAAGAAGATTTCGTTATTAAGATTCCCTCGTCCATGAAGTTACAGGATGCCGCTCCCTTACTCTGTGCAGGAATCACTACCTATTCCCCTCTGGTGAAAGAATCCATCAAGAAAGGCGATGAGATTGCTGTGGCGGGTATTGGAGGGCTTGGCCATCTGGCAATCAAACTGGCGATTTCGCGGGGTGCAAAGGTTCATGCTTTTACCACGACGAAAAGCAAGATGGAGGATATCCGTGGCTTTGGAGCTACTCCTGTTTTCGTAGAGTCGACGAAGACCCTGCAGTCCTATGCAGGAAAGTTTGACTTTCTGATCTCTACGATTCCGGTTAACTATGATGTAGGAGCGTATGCATCCACGGTAAAACCCAATGGAACCTATACCCAGGTTGGAATGCCCAAAGGTGGAACGCTTACGGTGAACAACTTTGCCTTTGCTTTTAATCGAGTGAATTTTAACGCTTCTTTGATTGGGGGTATTCCCCTGACTCAGGAAATCGTGGATTATTGCGCGAAGAAAGGCATTGCTCCCGAAATCCAGGTGATTCCCGCCTCGAAAATCAATCAAAGCTGGCAAAAGGTTCTAAACAAAGAAGCACGTTACAGATACGTGATCGACGCTTCTACCTTTTAGTTAGCCTGGTCCAGTGGTTGCTCTTTCGGCCTGCTTGAGCGGGCCGGAAGGGCCGGGTTTCACCGCTACCCGGTCGCATAGTGAATGAAGCCTGGTTCCATAGTCTCCGGTAATGCGACGTTCCGAGCCGGATGAACTGGATAGCAACCGGGCTTAGTTGCCTCCGAACTCCACTTCAGTATAAAAAGCAATCCCTCTTGGACCGTTGCCTGTGGAGACAAGGCCATTGGAGGTCAGTATGCCTGTACTTCCAATTGTGTACATATTGATGTTATTCGGGGTGGAATTGGATACATACACGTAGCGGCCGGTGGGATCCATATCCATGTGGATGGGACTGGAACCCCCCGTAGGAATCGAATTCGGTGAATTGTCGCTGAGCTGTCCGTCGGCCGCGATAAGGTACATTCTCACGGAAAGCGTTGCCGCTTGCCAGCAGTTTACATAAAGGTATCTGGACTGCGGATCCACTACAACTTCCGCTGGCCATGTATCGGTACCTACTGTGGCGGGCGAAAGTACCGAGAGTGTACCTGATGTGTTGACACTGTACATTCGCACCTGGTTGCTACTCTGGCTCGTTACATAAAGAAACTGCGCATCTGAAGTTAGTGTTAGTCCATTGGGTTGTGATCCGCTGGCGGAGCTGCCGATGTAAGTCAGGGCCCCGCTGGAAATTGTGTGGATTCGAATCTCCGAGCCGGAGGAGCAAAGCGCATAGAGGTAGCTTCCGCTGGGATGTATCTCAAGTTCTCGTGCGGATCCGCATCCCGGAAGACTACTTGAATAGGTCCATTGACCGGTAACTGTATCTATGTCAAAGATATCTATTGTACTCGTTGCGTTGAATCCAACATAGCCATACAATCCAGATGGATGGATCGCGATTGCAATGGGCTGTGATCCAGTGGTGGCTACGTTGAACGGGCTGAGCTGCGAAAGCTGTCCATCGCTTCCGATGCGAAACATGCTTATGTTGTCTGCTGATTGATTCGTGGTGTATAGAAAGGGAGCTGTGGGATGTGTGATTGGATAACCAGTATTGCTGCCTCCACTGGTAATGCTGGATGGGGACAGTGCGGTCCAGATACCGGTGGAATCATCAATGGAAAACATTCCAATAGAGTCATCTCCTTGATTGGCCACATAACCGTATTTAAGCACCGTTTTGCTACTCAGTGCTGCGCCCAACAGAAACAGGCTGACAAAGTTGTCTTCTTCCTCTTCGCCGTAGATTCCATCGAAGTCGATCACCGGATGCAGGACGCACTGGGAGAAAAGAAGGCTAGAGAGCACTATGGCTAGATGATATTTCAAATTATCACTCCTGGGGAAGAATCGCAGCGACTACATTATTCAACGGATGAGATTCATGGATTCCAGTGTTTTTCCCGTCGGTCCCTTGTAGCAGGGGTCTCAAATCCGTTGGCGGGCCTTTTGAGCCATTTTTTGATCGCATCCGGAATACAAACTCCCGCATCGTCTTTCTTAACAAAGGGTGGAACTTGCTCTCATCGATGCAGTGGACTCGTTAAGCTAGAAGGGATGTCGCTATCTCTGGCCCTCCCGCTCCCTTTACTCGACTTTCCTGCGCCATTCTGTGCCATTTGTTCCCAGCATTCGATCAGAGAAGCTGTCCGGTAGTTACCGTGGCCAGCTTAGAAGGAAGCAGGTGCTTTTTGGCTGACTTTCTGCTCAAGGGCCCCCGGCGGCAGCTGGGCTGCTGCGGGGTTTTTATCCGTATTCTGAGGTTTTTACGCGTATAGCCTGGAAAATGACCATAATGCGTAGTATATTGTCGACATGCACAAAAAGTAAGCACATAACCCTGGGTCTTTTTCTGTCTGGCTGCCTTCAGATGGGGGTCGAGCCTGGTCTGGAAATTGCAGATCTAAAGCAACCGGGCTGGTTTGAAAGGGAGTAAGCTCCCGAGCAATATATAGAGAGTCGGGTTCGAAATGACCTGGCCCAATTGCCTTTCGCGGGAGGCGCGCAAACAGTCCGAGCATCGAGAATAATTTACCTGGAGTTTAAGAAAGATGAAAACAAAGCTGGAATATATTTGGCTGGATGGTTACAAGCCTACTCAGCTGCTGAGAAGTAAAACCATGGTCAGAGATAACTTCGGCGGAAAGCTGGAGGATTGCCCTATGTGGGTATTCGACGGTAGTTCCACCGAACAAGCAGAAGGCGGAAGTTCGGACTGCCTGCTGAAACCTGTATATATGGTGCCGGATCCTGAGCGAAAGAATGCATTCCTGGTGATGACAGAAGTATTGAACGCTGATGGCACTCCACATGAGTCCAACGGTCGGGCTACTATCGATGACGATGACGACGAATTCTGGTTCGGTTTTGAGCAGGAGTACTTCCTGTGGGACGCCGACCATGGAAGACCTCCTGGATTCCCCCCTGGTGGCTACCCCGGACCTCAAGGGCCCTATTACTGTAGTGTTGGCGCCAGCCGCGCTTACGGACGTCCGCTGGTCGAAGAGCACCTGGATCTCTGTATCGAATCTGGACTGAACATTGAAGGTATCAACGCTGAGGTTGCAGCCGGTCAGTGGGAATTTCAGATCTTTGCCAAAGGCGCCAAGCGAGCCGGAGATGAGATCTGGCTGGCACGTTACCTTCTGGAAAGAACAGGAGAGAAATACGACATGGCAATCAACTGGCATCCAAAGCCTCTGGGACGTGACCTGGACTGGAACGGCTCCGGTATGCACGCTAACTTTTCCAATAAAGCAATGCGCGAAAAAGGCGATGAGCAGGTCTTCATCAAGATTTGCGAAAACTTCGGTAAGAACATCGAGCGCCACATCAGCGTATACGGTGCATTCAACGACCAGCGTTTGACCGGTCTGCACGAAACCCAGGCTATCGATAAATTTAGCTATGGCGTTTCTGACCGAGGCGCTTCCATCCGAATTCCAGTGAGCACAAAAGCTGATGGCTGGAAAGGACGACTGGAAGACCGTCGAACTTCATCCAACGCTGATCCTTACAAAGTGGCTGCAGCCATTATCCAGACGACCAAAGAAGCTCTGGCATAATCTACAGTTCCTTATGAGGAGAAAAGGGGTGGGCCTGGGCTCACCCCTTTTTCATTTATGGATTAGCCTTTAAGAGACCCGGGCAGAAGAGGCTGTGTCCGAAACTCGTTCGCACCGAAGGTTTACTGGATTCCAGCCGGCAAAGGACCGAACCCCGAAGGTCCAGCGGATAGTAGAGAAGAGCGAATAGCACGAAAATGGTATATCAATGGGAATCGGCACAAAGTGAGCTTAAAGCAACTCCATCGGACGCTGAAAAAAGCACATCCACTGTTCCACCGGATACCGTGCATAGAGGAAAGATCGTAAAGCCTCAGGATGCTTCGTATGCAACGGGCGAATACCCTGCGGTACTTCAGGTCTAAACGTGCAGACTCTCTTCACGGAACTCTCGAATATCGTCGATCAAGTCACTCATAGTCTGATAACGATGGCCCGGGTCTGTTTCCACGCATTTAAGACAAATGTCTTCCAGGGCGCGGGGAATCACTCTTTCTGGCTTTCTTTCGGACGGAGTTAAGAATTTACCTCCGGTGATGTTGTCCATAAGTTCGTTGATCGTGGTCCCGCCAATCATCGTCTCCAGAGTCAGGATCTCATACAGGACCGTTCCCAGGCTGTAAATGTCGGAGCGGGCATCCAGATTGGCTTCATTGTTTACCTGCTCGGGCGACATGTAAAGTGGAGTGGCCTTTAATTGTCCTGCATGGGTTAATCGAAAATCAGTATGAGTGCTTTTGATCTCTCCCTTTTTCTCAATCACCGATTTCTTCTCATCCTTGTGCCAGACCTTGGCCAATCCCCAATCGATGAGTTGCACCTCGCCGTATGCCCCGATGGCAATATTCATAGGTTTGATATCTCGATGGATTACTCCATGCTCGTGGGCATAATCCAGGGCGTTGGCGATTTGAATAAATGCTCCCAGCATCCGGTTTAACTGGAACTCTCGAGTTATCTCTTTATCGTTTTGCTTTAGTTTCTCGAAAACCCCATGAAGAGTATGTCCATGAAGGAGCTTCATGGTGAAGAAATAGTGATCTCGGGAATCTCTGCTGATGTCATAAACAGGGATTGTATTTGGATGCTGTAACATCGCAGTTACACGGGCCTCTCGTAAGAAGCGAATCCTCTCTTCCTTGCTGTTTACAAATTCCTTTCGCAGACTTTTATGGCAGACGATTCGCCCAAGGTAATTATCCTTGCAGGATTGAATGAGACAGATACCGCCTCGTTCGATCACTTTAAAGTCGGTGTAGCGCATATCTCGCGTACGCACATGTTCCGGCAGCTCATGATCAGTCTCTTCGATGAAGAGTCTCTTCGTGAGCGAAATAAAATCCTTTGGTTCGGGCTTCATACTTTCCTTTTTGCTCTGACCCTGTCCCGGGGCAACGATTGAGTTAGTTCTTAGTCATCCGATTTCTTCGCGTAAAGCAAATTCCTCTAATGGCCCGCTTCTGGTTCCCCTGGGTGGCCTGATCTAGACTAACTAAATAAGAAGGCTTTGGGCTTCCGCTGAGAAATGAAAAAAAGGAAGATTCGTATAGGTAGCACAGGAGACGGAAAGGCACCGGTAAATTCTGCTTGCCGATGAGTCGGCCTGATACATTACTGTCTCATATGAGTCATAATGGTGTCGGGGCAAATCAGGACAAAGCGGAGCCGGATCGCAAGCTTCTGGAAAGCGCGGCAACGGCGTTGGCCCAGAATCCCCGGGCCAGCATGTCAGCCATTGCTCAAGCCTGCGGAATCGGGCGAGCCACACTCAATCGTCGCTTTAGCTCTCGCCAGGATTTGATGAGGGCCATCGCGATGGATGCGATGAATCATCTGGATGAGATTACTAAAGAGGCCTCGGTGGAAACATCGGCCCAGGCTTTTTTGCGTAGAATTTTGCCGTCGCTGATTTCTCTGGGGGATCGCTTTCGTGTTTTGGATCAGGACCCAGAGCTTCTGGAGGTCTCAGAGATTCAGCAGGCTCTGGAAAGACAGAGGAAAGAGAGCATTGCGCTTTCCCGGTCTCTGAAAGAGGAAAATGCTCTGGATCATTCAGTGCCGGATGCCTTCTTCGCGGCAGCCCTGGACGGTCTTCTTTTTTCCACCTGGACTGCCATCGCCGATGGACATCTGGCCCCGAACGATGCTCCGAATCTGATCTTTCGCACTCTATTTACCGGCCTCGGGCCTGAAGGGAACTCCGGTAAAGGCACTTTAACCAGGAAATAAAGTAATACAAATCAGGATCTGGGAGGAAATATGAATCTGGAATTGCTGGCCGAAGAGGCCATTTTATGGAGCAGCGTTCTATCGCTGGGAATGCTGGCGGTGGAACTGGTGGTTGCATGGCTACAGGGACGTTTGCGAAAGCTGGAAATTAAAGAAAGCCTCAGTAGCCTTGGCGCGATCATCGGATACAGTCTTGGTGAAGTTTTCGTGCGGGCTCTTCTGCTTGGATCGCTTTTCTGGATCTATGCCTATGTGCCATGGAAGATAGAAACGAACGTATGGACAGTGGCGGGAGCTGTGATTCTATCTGATTTTCTGTACTACTGGCAACATCGTCTGGGACATGAAATGCGGCTGTTCTGGTTGGCACATTCGGTGCATCACTCCTCCCCGGTGTACAATTCTTCCGTTAACTTTCGCTTGAGCATCTTTGATCCGTTGTTAGCCGTTCCGTTTATTCTACCTCTGGTTATGGCAGGCTTTCATCCAGTGGTAGTGCTCTTTGGTCAGGTATTTTTACTGGCCTATCAGTCCTGGATTCATACAGAATTGATAGGCCGCTTGCCTCTGCTGGACTGGCTTTTGAATACGCCATCCAATCATCGCGTGCACCATGGAGCGGATGATCTATATCTGGATAAAAATTATGGAGGGGTATTCATGATCTGGGACCATATGTTTGGAACCTATCAGAAAGAGCAGTTCTCTCCGGAATACGGCCTTACAGTTCCCATCAACAGTCAAAATCCCATCCGGGTATGGTTTTCAGAGTTCCCATCGCTCATGCGAGATTTGAGTGGCTCTGCTTCTCCGCTGCACTGGTTTCGCATCCTCCTTGGAGCGCCGGGTGCTCGAGGGTAGTGCATGAATTCAGGGCTTTCATGAGCAGTGGCGAAGCGAAAATGAACACTGTTTCCACCTCTGGAGAGTCCTGCCCCTTGAACAAGTATCCTCAGGCTTGGCCCGGTTTTCTGGAATTGCGAAAGCTGTGGCAAATGAATCCCAGGGTTAGGTGGATGCCCGGGCACCAATTCGGAGCCGTGGCGGCATGGAATGGGCTTCTTTTGGTCGCCAGGCAGCCGAAAGATTCACAGATTGACCTATGCCCGGTCTGAAGCGATTCATCGTATTTCTCTCCGTTATTACCATCATTCTTGGACTGGCTTATGGCTACACCGCCTATCGCCTGCTTCCTTTTGCCACAATGGAGAATTCCCTGCGAGTGGTGTCCATTACGGCTGTCGCGACCTGTATTTTGCTGGGGCCCCTTTCGCAGATAGTCCGCATCTTCTACGAAGAATCCCCGTTGAGCGATGCCATTGCATGGGTGGCCTACGTAACCTTCGGTTTCTTTAGCATGGCATTGTTCTTTGTTGTGGTTCGAGACCTGGCTCTGATGGTTTACGATCTAGGTGCCAGTGCATTCCTTTCAGCATCTGTTATTGAAGAGCTGGCCTCCGATCGCAGTCACTGGGTCAGCGCGCTGAACATAGCTATTCTTACAGTGACAGTAGGCCTTACTGTATTCGGATTCTTTCAGGCAAGGGGCAGGCTAAAGGTCACCAGGGTTTCCGTTCCCATTCATGGGCTGGCACCGGAGCTTGAGGGATTCACCATTGCTCAGATTTCGGATTTGCACGTCGGCCCCACAATCAAAGCTAAATTCGTAAAAGGAGTGGTGGACCGGGTCAACGAGCTGAAACCGGAGCTCGTAGCCATCACCGGTGATCTAATCGATGGCAGCGTTCCCAGGCTAAGAAAGCATGTTGCTCCGTTAGCTGATCTTCGCTCCACTTACGGCACCTACTACGTAACCGGTAATCATGAATACTACTCCGGCGCTTTGCAATGGATTGGTGAAACGAAGAGGTTGGGTATGCAAGTGCTACTCAATGAGCACCAGGTAATCCGGCACGGCAAAGCCACTTTTGCTCTGGGAGGAGTGGCCGACTATACGGCTGGCTCATTTATCGCATCCCATCGCTCCGATCCTCAAAAGGCCTTTCAGGGCAGTCCTGATGATGCTTTGCGAATACTGCTCGCGCATCAGCCCAAAAGCATCTTTGAAGCGGAAAAGGCAGGAGTGCATCTGCAGCTATCCGGACATACGCATGGCGGACAGTATTTTCCGGGCAATCTGTTTGTTCCTCTGCAGCAACCATACGTAAGAGGATTACATAAACATGGAAACTCCTACATCTTTATTAGCTGTGGCACAGGCTACTGGGGACCACCGCTTCGAGTGGGAACAAGATCCGAGATCGCATTGATCCAACTGGAAAGAGCCGAGAGCTGAGGGAGCAGGGGGGCAATGATTGCCGGAGGACCGGGGCCAACCGTATGGAGGCGCGCAATGTATCCAGGATTCGGTTAGCCCTATTAGGTAGATCAATAAGAGGTCAAATGCACCAGGGTTTCGCTTGCAATCAATATTAGCATATGTCCGGATGGTAAAGTGAAACGTTACCTGCTTTTTTCGATCATTCTCATAGCTTTAAATTGTCAGAGTTCCTACGTAAGGGACCGAAGCGCCGATATGGCCGACATTGTAGATTTTGCAGTGCCGGTGGAAGGCTCGGCTCTGCTGGTGCAGGTGGGCGTAGGACCTCTCAAGCTGGGGCTCGGTCACAACAGTACATGTTTCTACGGACTTCTGGCCGGCCGATGGGGCACTCATTGTATAAATGAACAGAATTATCTCTTCTTTGATCAGAAGCTAGACCAGGAATCCTTGTTCTACGACTACAGATTTACCTATAGAGGGAAACGGGCATCCATCAGCATGGCGGACATGCAGGGTAACGAAGAATGGACCAAGACGGGCCTCTTTCTGTGGGCCATTGCAGGGATTAACCCCGGGGAGCTTGGAGATTTCTTTGTGGGGCTTTTTGGATTTGATCTTTACGATGACGATTACTACGAATTCCGCGAGAACCGAACCAGCAAAACTCTGGAGCTGACTCATGAATAAGCAAGCCAATACAACATTCCGGAGCTTGCTGTTCACGCTATGCTTTCTCGGTCTGGCTTTAATGGGCTGCGCGCAATATCCGGAAGTTAGTAAATATCGCATTGAACCTAACTACGAATTTGATGTTAAGGCCGGCCCTTCGCAGGTTAATGCGAATTGTAGCGCCGGGGAACTCACTGTGGTTCGCACCTTGACCAACAAATCCCTTTGCCGGGTGGATTGCCGCCTGGAAGCTGAGCCGGGATATAAAGCTCCCTGGCAATGTAAATTGAATCTGCCTGAACGGATTGGACCGGGGCAGACCGCGGACATCAAGATTCAGTGCACCGCGCCTGCGCAAAGTGGGAACTGCCAGAAGGATTTCGAATATCGACTTTCTGTAAAATGCGGATGTCTGGCCGAAGACCTGGACGCCATCGATGAACGATTGAGCGAAGAAGCTCGCCAGAAGATGCGCAAAGATCAGGGTCTGGAACCCGGTAGCACCGACGGGACCTCGGGTCAGTCCGATGGCACTCCTGGAACCTCAGGAAGCGGCGACGGTGGCTCGGGAGGCACTCCCGGAAGTACCGGCAGCATAGACAATGGTTCGCGGAGCACACCGGGAAGTTCAGGAGCACCAGCCGGTGGATCGGACAACGATAGCTCGGCTCCGGGTAACATCGACGGTGGGCTTTGAGGTTAGGGTGGATTGGGAAAAGCACTAATTCCGATCCAGGCCCAGAAGTTCTTTCTCTGCGGATTTTTTGAGCCTCAGCTCATAAATCATTTACCTCTTTTAAGATATCATCCATTGGTCTGGACGATTCGGATCGTCGTTGCTCGACCGTGGCCGAATCCAGGAGATCCTCCATCCAATCGCGTTTTCGCGCGAGTAATTGAAAGAACTGAGTCCTTGTTTCTTCCGAGGTAGATTCAAGGGTCCGGACCAATAATTCGGCCTCTTGCTCGTGCGGTTCCTTTTGATTGTGTAACATAGGCGCCCTCTGTGAAGAATTAATGGATACGCATTCAATGAGTCTAGCGAAATGCTTTAGCAGCACTGGCGGCCGGTACTCCTGTAATCCGGATAGCGTGGAAGACGGCGGCGTTCATGAGGACAACGTCACAGGCGAAACCGTGACCATTGTCAGCCCTTCCGGAGATACAGACCTGGCCGATTCCGGGGAGAGCCGGCAGAGAATCTCGGACGATGCAGAGACCGAAGAGGTGTACGACCTGGGTCGGGTGCTGAAGGCCATGGTGAATCATGGAAACAATCTCAGACAGCAGGCCAAGCAGCGTTATGTAAATACAGGCAATAGCGCTGAAGGCACTTTTGCTCTGACAGAGCGATCAGCCACCGTAAATGAGTTGGTGGAGTGGGCCATGCCAATGCGAATGTCACATACTCCAATGACGCTACCTACCAGGCCATGGTAGGTGCTGCCATCTCCAGTAGTGCTCAGGGGATCATGAATTCCGCCTGGGAGCTGGGCCGTAGAAATGCCGGTATGAGTAATAGCTACACGGCCTCTGTGACGCCGAGTCTACAGAGCCTGGCCAGCTTTATTGGTGGAATTGCTAGTGCCGGGGTAGGCGCTCACTACGCCCAACAACAGCAAGCGGAAAAGCAAAGAGAAATCGAGGAAGCCTGGGAGATTGCGAAGAAGGCTCAGGAACAGGGTAAAAAGAATGAAATTCTGGGAATCTTCCTCGGTGCGACGAGAGATGAGAAACTGGCGCGCGTCCTTGCGGATCGATTCAACCAGGCGATGGGCCAGGCCAGTGTAAGCAAAGCCATTGAAATTCGCAACAAGAGCCTGAACAGGACCAGCCGTGAGGGGCAATTGAGCTCAGCAGCTGATGTTGCAGCAGCCACGTTGCCAGCAGATAAGCGTGCAGGGATGCAAAGACAGCTCTACATTGAAATTGATGAGCTGAGTCAGGCATCCGGGATGTCTATTGAAGAGGCAACTGAGCTTGTTATTCGCTCGTACGGTGGCGATTCTACTAACGCACTGAGCCCAGGAACCATGCGGACATTGAAAATTATGGACCAGGACTGGTCGGACAGTCATTCGCTGGGAGGTGACCAGCCTGGATATCTCCAGTCGCAGGTCTATAACGCAATGATGAGTATGGTATTTGGCGATAGTCCGAATAGTGCACCGCCGAGCGCACCGAATCAGGTGTGGTTTCCGATGGGTGAAAGCTCCATGGGGCCTCAGACTCTGGACGTGCAGCAAAGGGGGCCAGTAGCATACTTTGATTTCTACAAAGAGAAGGGTCACAAGGCAGACTTTGCCGAGCTTTACCGTCAAAAGCATACCGGGGGAACAGATTGGCAAGATCCAATTTCTGAAAATCTGTATCGAACTCATTACATGATGTGGGATCCTGCGAAAAATGATCTCCTTGAAAGAGAGTTGCGCATCCGAGGGCTGGATCCAGTTCGATATCAACTGTTGAAGGATAGCGGGTTCGCTTCTGTGCCCGAGCGTGATCTTCGGATGTTGGATCTGAAAATCTCGATCGCAGAGTCTGAAGGATATGATACAGAGATTGCGGCAGCTTGGGATGGCCGAATGGATCCCGGTGCCCCAGGAATGCTGGAGGAGTATCGGCGCTATGCCCAATGGCTGGATACACCGGAGAGGCGATCCGCTATGTGGCATAACTTGCTTTCTACTGCGGGCACCATACCTCTCTTTGGGTTGCCCTTCGATCTAGCGGATGCGAGTCTCCATGCATACGAAGCAGCCACAGGCACAGGTATTGGCAGTTGGGATGGTATGGCACTATCAGCTCTAGCCGCTCCACCTGCTTTTGGCTATATGAGCAATGGGGTGCGAACCGGGCGGAACATCTATCGGGGTTCAAAGATCCTGACAGGCCTTGCAAAGATCAAATCATACGCACAGGCTACAAAGAGGCTGGCGCCTATTCAAAGAGTTAAGCAATTTAGCAGGGCCATTGGGACCAAAGTACCTAATTTCTTTAAGAACAATCCTAAGGTCGGTGTCGGGGCGTATGAAGCGGTGCTAGAAGGAAGTAGGGCCGTGTTTGTCGAACAAATGGTAAGGGATGACCTGCCATTTTTTAGCACAGAGACGCTCGTAACCTTTTCTGGTAGTGCATTGATATCCTCGATCTCCGGACGAAACCCTTACGTTTCCGGATCTTCATCATTTCTCTTTAGCTATGGGACTCAGAGCATTAACGCATCGATGAACTCGAACTATGAAGTCAATTCACTTCAAGCTCTTTCGACTGGTTTATTGAGTAGTTATGGTACCTTCGGGAGCAAGGATATTAACAATTGGCTGCGAAGCGATAAATGGGGGAAATTTAGCAAGACCCAAGCAGATTATAGTGCACCGCTCCTGAAAGAACAATACCTTTTTCCTGCACATTTTTTCCATGAATACCTCTGGAATTCTTTGGGCGGTCAATGATCTTCTCCATATTGCTGGTTAAAAGTATCGTAATGAAAACAAGATATTTAGCGAAGAAGCATCCAATCGAAGCTGTGATTTTGCAGTACACTGTACTTACGTTCCTCGTGACTTTAAGTGGCTTGTTCTCCTTCATTTTTGTGTGGAAGGCGGGGCGTGATGCCGATGCCTACTTTATCGCCGCCGGCTGTCTTATTTTTTACATTTCGGTGGGTTTCGTATGGCGGTGTCTCTGGATACTATGGAAAAAGTGTGCATTTAGCATAACAATGGGAGCTTTCCACTGTTTCGCGTTGCGAAAAGGATCTATTTGGCACAGTTTGAAGTATTCTGAGATCTCCCGAATTCAATTAAGAAACAAGATGCTCGGTCTAAGCCATTGGCCGAGTGTAATTGAAGTCTCTGATCAAAGTGGCAGATCTCTGTGGTTGTATCCGCGACTAGATGATCTGCGACTTTGCGTTCAAGATATTAACGGTCGAGCGGAAAAGGAAACCGGGCACCCGATCGAAGGGTATTCGGAAGTCATGGAGTATTTACGCAGCTCGCAGAGGCAATAATTGTGCAGCTTGAGTTTCTTCCCTTTTTGCTCCAGCGCGTCGGCATTTCCCCTAGAGCTTGTCTGAGCAAAGAGCGCGCAGCATAGTCAATTCGGATTGGACAGTTAACCTGGGAAATAGGAAAAGTATGGTCTCTAGCAGTCAAGTATTTCAAACCTATTCGGTAAAATGGCGAAAGGTTGTGCGCGGCCTCGTGATTCTTGCCCTTGTAATAAACTGTATTGCCATATTTGGAATGGCGAAACATTGGAGTTCATTTTCCCACCTCTTTTACACCTTCGCGATCATATTTGCTGTTTGGAATTTGGCCTTTCTGACCTTCGTGAATGGGTACTACAATTGGAATCATCAGATTGGACTGCTCCATAAATAGTGGACACCCCATTTGGGTAACCTCTGCATAGGAGGTTAAGATGAAGAAGCCAAAATACTCCGTTGAGTTCCAGGAACAG
>PBEB01000055.1 GCA_002717505.1 Leptospiraceae bacterium | reverse complement strand
TTCATTCCAGGAAAGAACCTCATCGCCGATCTCGATTTCTTCAATCGGGCGATAGCCTTCGCGGGTTTTTACAAGTAAAACAGGAGGCGAAGCGGTGCTTCGCCTTTACCATACTCTCGCCTTCCAGTTGAGCAGCTACGAAGCAATTACCGAAACCGTAAGCAGTCTTCTCGTTCTGATCATTTTCCCTGGCAGCAAATTTTTCCGGTACAGCGTTTTTCTATAGGCCCCTCCAGACGGGCAATTGCACATCCGGACTTATATTTTGAACAGAGATTTTTTCCCTTAGCAGCCATAGCGGCTAAGGAGGACAGACCGCGCCGGGCGCGATCTTTGCTGCGAGCGTTTTCTAAGATTTAGGAATGATGGCTGAAAATGTAGGGGTTGGAAAACGTGAGCCTGCAAAAGGTCCTCCCCTGTTGAAGTCCCCCGCTCTACAAACTTCCAATTAGAACGCCTGGAGGGGTAAGCCCGATGGAGGGCGAGGCTCCACTGGAGCCTCGAGGAAGCGCAAACTCTTCGACTGCGCTCAGAGTTTGGGGCCGGGGTCTGGCAAGGGGTACACTTCGAGCAACCTCGAGAAGTGTGAACTCGCCCGCTACCCGGGAGGGATAGCGGGCCGCTCGATCGACCGCCAGAGCGTGGTGCGGTCCCGCGCGCGGTGGGCGGTGGGTGGAGCGCGCGTGTTAGCAGATTACTTCGGCTGCTTGATTTCGGCCACGATCTCCGCCATGCTCTTCTTTCCGAGAATCTCGTGCCGTTCTTCTGTCCAGTTTCCTTTATTTATTCCAAGGTCCTGAAGAAAGGTAATGGTGCCGGCGGGACCGAGGCGCTCTCTAAGAGCGGCCATGCCTTCCTTACGAATTTCTTCTATAGACATCTCTTTCATAGCTATTCTCCACCGGCCTGAAAATCCACAGGGTTCATGACCCTGAAGGAAAGCTTCAGTCGCCTGGCCGCCTTCAGTAATTTATAGTCAGTGGTCAGGAAAATGTCAACCTTTGCTTTTTCTGCCGATGCCAGATGAAGGGCATCCATCGGATCTATCCCAACGTCCTGAAATTCTGCGGCACGTTGCTCTAACTCGGAATCAAAGGCTACCCACTCGGAATGCCAGGCCTCAAGATTGAATACCGCACGTTGCCGATCCGGGGATGGATTCTGCCTAATTTCATAGTGAAGCACATCGCCTGCAACAAGAGTCCAGTGTTGTTCAAAGATGGCCAGCATCGTAGAGCGGACGGCCACAGCTTCAGAGCGAACAGTTGGATGACTCATATCATCAAACGGACGATTCAAGCAGCAGCAATCCATGTATAGCCTCAAGCACTGTTTCATGTAACCAGCCTTCTTAAAGGAGTCGCTCAGTCAAACAGGCCATCCTGACCCAGCCTTTCCAGCTGCTCCAGCACAGACTTTTCCTCTTTCTTTGCCTTCTTCAATTTCTCTTCCAGTAGAGAGATCACGTTTCTGGTCGTGGCCAGTTGTCCTTTTAACTATTCCACTTTCTTACGATCGTTCTGCGTAAGCTGCACGGATGAATCCGCCGAGCCGCCAGACTGGTTTTGCTACCGCCCTGTTTTGCTGGCAGCAGTCGGAGACTTCTGCTTTTTCTTTAGATCGGATACCAGGCGTTTGGCCGTGCCTTCCGTTATCTGGCCTCTGGACTTCTTCTGGATTTCCTTTGCAAGAGAGCTTTCCCCCTGCAGAAGTTCATTGAACTTCTTGGATTCCTCCCCGTGCTCGGAGCCCGGGTTTTCAAGGTTCATTGAACCTTGATTCTTTCCCCGGCGCCCGGAACCGGGGACCGGGGACCGGATGGGTCGATGACCGGCGTTGCGGGTGTGCCATTCCTGTATCCGGGCCGGGTTTTTGCTTTCCATTCACACCCTGGCCCGGGTTCGCCTAACATCCTCCTTCGTGCTTTAACCCGAACCTCGGGAAGCCAGCATCTCCAGGTTCCTATAATGCCCGAAACGGTACCCTAAACAAAACCGCGCGGCGACCCGGGATCTATCCCAGGAAGACCTGGGAAATCTTGTGGATTTGAACTACAACCATATAGGCCGCTATGAAAGAGGTGGCCAACTACTAGGCGGCAGTACGCTCCAAGAATGGCGAAGCCATTCCTCAAGTTTCCCGGCCCTCAGCGCACAAGCTCAGAGCCGGTGCCGGGCACGGATGCCCCAATGTCGCGGAGGACAGGATGTCCGAGAGCGACCGGATGCCCTGGGAGTTACCACGGACTATCTTCTCGGAGGATCCGAGGATAACTCGGTGCGCGCCGATCTCGAGGACCAGGAGCTACTGGAAGACAAGAAGCGGTCCGTAAAGGATTTCCTGGAAGCCTATCTATTTCGCGAACGGGTCAGAGAGGATATTGCGTAGGCTTGCCGAACGAAAGCGGGCGCTTCGCGCGAAGAACGGGCCCATTCTTCTATAGACATCGATGCACCAAAGGGTCGAGAACCACCAACTGCAGGCAATCTTCGGAAAATCCGGTCAGAATCGAGAGTGGCCGGACTGCACCGGAGGTACTATTTGGAGGCCGCAGCATGATCGGATGACTTTTTCGAGGGTACAGTACAATGCAGCGTGAATGGATGAATCTTTCGACGGTAAACAAACTCGAGTGCGGATTTCGGACCGCTTCAATAGGTATATAGAATTTCTGAGATTGGTTTCCACTCCACATTGGCTAGCTTGCTAGCCGCTATGGCATCAATCACCCTTTGAGTGACCATCAAGATCCAAGTACCTTCTGGACTGAAGATGTCACTACCATCCCAACTACCCGGATCGAAGAATACTCCCTTTCTTGACTTGGTCCAAGAACCGCCCGGAACAGGAGGCGGGACATCCACGATCGGTGCCATTTCTTTCTTCAAAGGGCCGCATTGCCCTTTATAGACTAAGAAATAGAATTCATCGTCACTTTCAAAACCTGCCAATTCACACGGGATAGCGGACCAACCTGTAAACCCGCACTCGATCAGAATCTTTCGCATACGGCTAGAAATGAGACGCACTTGGGACTGCACACTGCCGATTAGATCACCAGCCTTCTTTCCTCCCATATCCCGGTAAAACCGCAGAACATCTGGAGGAGCGCATTTTCCCTTTGAGATCCCAAGCCAATCCTCGGACAAACTTTCAGGAATACATATTCCATAACCGCGCTTCTGGCCGGCACGGAGCAAGTATATACTATTAAATTCCATGTCATGTCACCAATGTGTTTTGAATTTATATTTTTTTGCCATTTCACGTGCTTTCTCAATAATTTCCTTAGCCGTCCGGTCCTCCAGGAAGAATTCATTCCACTCATCATTGTACGGCTTATGAAAAGCCTTCTTGGCTCGATGAAATTTAGGATCCAGCCACACTCCGTTTAGCGGATTATTAACGTCTATACCTGCCTTGGCTGCATGAATCCTATTGGCGTTCAGGATTACATGGTGTGGGGTTGCTTCCGCTGCGGAAAAGTATTTGTTGGTGAATTTCTGGTAATTCATCCTAAAATTATTGTATGTGAAAGTCTTAGATAACTCCTTACCCGAAACATTCGCTTTTCGCGCCACATCGTCCAGCATCTTCGAGACTTGTTTGGGATCCCCCGATTTCAATATCGAAGAAGTCGGGCTGCCCATGTAAGCCTCGCCAAAGTACGCGCCCGCCAGTAATTCAACGCCCAAAGTACAGTATGCAGTGCAGGCATTAAATAGGGTCGCGTACCCCCCGCCAGTTATTACCCAGGCACTAAATGCTGCCCCCCGAGTACTACTCCCGGCACAGACCCAACAACGGCCTGGGCATAAATCGCATTTTTACGCCGGCGCATCTCCTCCCGGTGAATGACCTTGGCACGACATGCCTCGACATCACCAGCCCCCTGGCATTCCCGATAGGCGACGCCCTCAGGTGCCGGATCATTCATCATAATTTCATGATATTGCTCGGGAGTGAGATTCAGAATATCATATTCATCCTCTGGAGCATTGTGCACAACTACGCCAGTCTCAGTCACCGTGTAGGTATGATTCTTAAAGACCTGGAAGTTATAGACTTCCTCAGATCGCGGATCAACATGAACCTTAACAATCTTCAGGGACCCTTCAGACGCTTTGCTAACATCTCCGGGTTTCAGATCTTCCGCTTTAACCCAGCCCTTCCCTTCGATGTAAAACGGGTGAGACCAGGTAGTCTCAATCAGGGTCCCATCCTCATATGTGAGCTGGTAAATTTTGTCAGCCTGGCGGATGTAGGTTTCCACCACCGGCTTGTATTCAAACTCCCCGGTCTTCTCATTCCATGAAAGAACCAGATCTTTTGCGCGCACATCTTCTACGTTCTTATAGAACTGACCATTCTTCTCAAACGCACCGGGCGTGGACTGGTGCACTCTTACAAGAGTTCCTGCTACGAAGCAATTTCCTGAGTCTGATGCCAGAGTTTTTCTGTCTATAGGTTCTCCTTACCACAATTGACCTGGACTAACCCCGGGAAAAAGTTCGGCCGGAGTGTGCCGATCTTCAAAGAAGCGGGTCACTACCGCAATTGGCCACCTTTCATCACAGATAACACACAGCCCATACTACGTAGACTTAAAAACTCTTTCGTAAGCCCTATTTCGATGAATAATCAATAACCCTTCTTGTAGTGTCCATTGTAGCGTTGCCAGACGGTCCCGGGCTCAGCCTTTAGTATAAAACCGCGCGACGACCTATCGTCGAGGAATGTGACTGTCACTCCTTTGGAGAATTCCAGCCCCTGACACCGTCCCCCGGCCTGACACTCAATCGCCACGACCTCCAGGATTGGTGATTCGTCTTTGCGGGCACCCTGGATTAATAGATAGCTCCCATGTTGCACTACGGACAATTTCGCGTCTTCAGATCTCCAATAGCCAATAAGCCAAGCTGGCGGTCTACCGGGTCTATAGAACGGATCCGCCGACTGTGGTGGTATCCGCTTTGTTGCGCCGTTCCGCCTCTGATACCAGCTACCGTTCCGAACAAACAGAACCGTGCCAATCTCCAAGCGTCCAGGATTCAAAGCAGCGATTTCGAGTCTATTGTAAGAACCTTCTGGTTGCTGTCCGGTGAGGTCGCAACCGTCAACTTCCAAGAAGATATCACCTTCCTGTGGGTCGAAAGACCTGGTACCGTCAAGATTCCTCAGATCGGCCCTATAGATCCAAAGGAATCCGAATCCGCGCCCTATCCCGAAAGCCGGCTGACGCCGCCCTTCTCCCCCCATGTCAGTAGGAGCATATAGATGCGCCAAATCGGGGCATAGGCGAATGAAGCAGTCATTTGTAGAACAATAGACAAATGGACAAATAAACAATATGGGAATCAGGAATAAGTACTTCATTCCAAACACTCAGCAGGAGTAGCACACCACGGTGCATAGTCTAACCGGTATTTTTTTCCTTCTTGCTCTTCAATAAGCTTTCGCTCATTAATTCTCCAGGGATCATAACCGGGCACCTCAAGTCCAGTGTTCAAAGCCTCCTCTACTGTAAGGTGGTAGCGAGTACGTTTCGCGGCTTCGGCTGCCACGGGCACCTCCACGAGTTCCTTAGAATCAATACGTTCATAATTGTTGAGATCGCGCCAGACGTGTATCAATTCATGACCGAATAAGTGCACAAATGGCAACTTATCAACGGATAATTGGTCATCATCGAAGTGGCCCAAAATATACTCCTGTTCACGATCTGCGGAGTCCATCGTTACCACTGAATCATAATCACTGAACAAGGACGGCAACAACCGACTGTACCAGCTGCGCTCTTGATAATCGACCCGCGAACCACCGTCGCCCATCTGAAGCTTGACCTTGTAGTCCTCGTCATCAATTATTTCTCGTAGCATCTTTGTCCCAAGAGGTCTGTCAGTGCCGTCACCCTTCGATACGATCTTTACTTCGCCTGTCTCCGAGTCCACCTGAAGCTCATCGGAGCTGATTTTCTGCAGCATTGCCATGAATTCAGCCTTTTCTGCTTCCGTGCCATCCAGAAAGCAGCGGTTATGAACGAGCACTTCGTCGGTTCCCACATAGTATGTATGGGCCTCTGCAACTTCGAAATTATAGACCGTCTCAGACCTTTCAACCACTGTCACGCTTTTGATTACTGCTGGTTGGTCACTGCGCTCCTGACTCACCAGATCCAGGTAAACCGCTGAAGGACTGGTCCGAGCCTGCGTCAGCAACATTCCGCTTTGCAGCTCCTCAGCCGGCGTCCATCCTGCTCCTGCAACATAGAAAGGGTGCTCTCTCGTAGTTTCGATCACGGATCCGTTAGTATAGTCCAACCTGACGATTACTTTCGTTTGCTTCTTGAATGTACGCACAACCTTGTTGTATTCAACGCGATTCGTATCTTCATTCCAGGAAAGAACCTCATCGCCGATCTCGATTTCTTCAATCGGGCGATAGCCTTCGCGGGTTTTTACAAGTAAAACCGGAGGCGAAGCGGTGCTTCGCCTTTACCATACTCTCGCCTTGCAGTTGAGCGGCAACGAAGCATATCCGGAGCCTGTAGGAGCCCCCTCCTACATCCCGCCGGTGGAAATATCGATCATATTGTTGATCTTCACATTTCTGTCCAGTTCAGCCTCAGCGGCCGCCTGGGCCAGGTGACGATCTACTGCGCGGAGAACTCGCTTGTAGGCTTGAATGATGCGAAACTGCTTTTCGTAGGGCATAGGATCATCCGCCTTTTGCAATTGAATCTGCTCCTCCGGTTCTACGCCCATGTTCGGAAGAGGAATACCATCCCAGCCTACGTAGTTAGGCTTCTGAGAGGTAGGGTATGAATAATAAGTGACGGTGATTTCGCTGTTATCCAGAAGCTGAACATCGGCGCCCGGCGGCTTGTTCAAAGCCTGAGCCACATCTTCAGGATTGGGATGCTCGATGCGACGAATCTCTCGAGTATGCTCGATGCCGCTGTAGTTTATTCGATAGAACTGAACGATCATACGGTCCAGCCCCTGAGTGATGTCATCAGGGTTCTTGGGGTACAGAAATACATGGGCTTCGTAGAGATAGATGTTCGGAAAGATATCGGTGCTGAAACTCAAACCATGACGCAATCGCATACGATAGAAACGCTTTCCCTGCTGATCCAGAGCTGAAATAAAATCCGTGCGGGCGGTCTGGTCTGTGAGAACTTCGGCGGACTCTGGATAAGGCTGCGCCTCTCCCAGTGCGGCCACAGTGGCCAGGTTCCGAGTAATTCGCCCATGGAGATTATCGATTTCAATGTCGCCGAAGCCACTGGCGCGGTTTTTTTCTCGGATTTCCTTTTCCACCAGGTTGAGCTGATCCGGAGCAATGGCATACACAGGACGCACCAGAAGCCAGAGCAGAATCATAGCCTGGATCAAAGCCACAACTACGGCCAGCCCTCTCAGTAATCGGGAACCCTGGTCTGAATCACTTCTAACTTTCATCATTACATCCTCGCATGACCCATGCCTGCACATACTATATCGAACCGAGACCCGGGCAATCTTGATGGCCTCCATCCTCTAATCCGAAAGCTCAGCATCTCCCCGCATTGATGGGCGGACATTGGATCTCCGTCAGCCAATCATTATGGCCTCTGGTTCTAAACCAGGCTCAGACGGACCAAGCCGGGCCACTGTCGGTAAAGACCTATCTCGGCTCGGATGCAGCCTTCTTTTTAAGAAACAAATTCAGAAGCTGTCTTTCCAGCTTTTCCATGTGCAGGGCATCTTCTTCGGAGGTTTCATGATCAAAGCCCAGAAGATGATACAGGCCATGAATGGTAAGAATTCGTAGCTCGTGCAGAGGACTGTGGTTTTTTTCCTGGGCCTGTCTTATGCATTGAGCTCTGGAGATAACAATGTCTCCCAGTGGCATTGGTCCTGTGTCCGGAAAGTCCATGCCCTCTACCTGGGAAAAACTCAATACATCAGTTGTTTGATCCTTGCCGCGATAGTCCCGGTTCAGCTGCTGCATTTCGCCATCGGTGACCAGACTGTAGGAGAGAATCACCGGTCGCTTGATCTTCTGCTTCTTCTTAAACTCTGGCAGAAGCTCTCTTAACTCTAAGAGCAGTGCATCGTTAGAGGGAAACCCTGCCGGCGATTTTCCAGGGAGGCCCTGAAAAAGAATCTCATCGTCCATATCTTGAAGCAAGGCTGGCAAGGTTTCGATGCGCATCAAGCTTTCTTTGTAGAGTCAGGCCCGGAACCACTGGAGGATTTCTTCGCGCTGCTTTTTTTTCTCGCTGCCTGCCCCTTTCGCTCCGATTCCAGCTTCTGGGTATCCTGCGAGTTCGGATACTTAGGTCGGAAATGATAGGAGCTCTGCAGCACTTCTTTGAAGGCCTGCTTCACCACGCTTAAATCTCCCAGGGTCAGTCCTGAATCGTCCAACTGATTTTCGGCCATCTTAATATTGATGATCTTCTGAATCAGATTGTCCAGAGCCGCCTCGCTGTAATCATCCAGGCTTCGACTGGCAGCCTCCAGCGAATCCGCAATCATGACTATGCCGGTTTCTCGGGACCTGGGTCTGGGGCCAGGATAGCGAAAGTCATCTCTGTTTACCTTTCGCTTCATCTTTTCCAGCGCTTTATGATAAAAAAAAGACATGGTAGATGTGCCATGGTGCTCTGGAATGAATGCAATGACCTCTCGCGGCAGTCTGGCCTGACGAGCCATCTCGATTCCATCCAAAACATGATCTATGATTACTTTGGCTGCCTTCTGAGGGTTGTTCTTATCTATGTTTTCCTCTCGAGGAATCAGATGCTGATTCTCTACAAAGAATCCGGCCCGCTTCATTTTTCCAATATCATGATAGTAGACTCCGGTGCGGACCAGCATTGTATTTAAACCCAGTCTTTCGCAGGCTTTTTCGGCCAGAGCAGCCACCATCAACGTATGCGTCCATGTAGACGGGGCCCGGCGGAAAAGATCCTGAAGCAACCGGTTGGAAGAGTCCGCCAATTCAATGAGCTTGAATCTGGTAGGAACGTTAAAGAGAGTTTCAAAAAGCGGAAGCACGGCCATAGCAAGAATCGTAGCCAGGCCAGATGCCATTTGCGTCCGCAATGCCTTTAGGAAGCCCAGGGAGAATATTGTGCTCTCTTCCGATGTCGCAAGGATGGGCTTCTGGCTGTAAAGATAGCCGGCCACAACAATGACACTGGCTACTACGGCAATGGTCAATCCGGTGGTTATGAAATGAAGTCGATTCTTGATCCTGGAACCCAGAATGCCGGCCAGAAGAGCGCTGGAAAAAACGATGAGCAGAGAATTTCCATCGTAATTGCTGGCAATGAAAACCAGAAATCCCAGATAGCATCCTACAATCAGGGCCAGGATCTCTCCAAAGATCAAAGCAATTAATACTACAAAAAAGCCAATGGGTATGAAGCTTCCAAAGAAAGAAGACAACTCCAGTCTTGCCGGATCCTCATGCCAGATGTTCAATACAAAGAATAGCCAGAGTCCAAAAGACCAGACCACAAGATAGAGCATCATGTTTCCAGATACATCATCCAGTTTGTGGCGGGCAAAGCGCATGGAAAGATATAGAAGCAAAGCGACCAGAAGTACCTGCTGTATAAAGAGTGCCGCCACTCGGCCAATGCGATCTCTGTTCATGGCCTGGTTATAGAACTCCAGAGCCCGGTACTTCTCGCTGGTAATTACATCTCCTTTCTGAACCAGCACTTCCCCTTTTTTCGAACGGTACATGGGAGGTTCGACGTCGCCGGCAGCTTGCGCTCTGGCTTCCTCCGTGGCCTCGGGATCAAACCTGGCAGGGTTCATATAATAGAGATAATGCACCGTGAGTTGCACGATGGCCTCGCGAAAACTGCCCCCGGGACTCTGTAGCTTTCTGGATGCAATATCTCGAATTACACCCAGGACATTGCTGGAAACCAGGAGGTTCCGGCGAATGACACGATCGGCGGGCAGAGTGCTTTCTGTAGGAGTACTCCCGGGCTGAATATCCTGCACCACTACCAGGTTTCCTTTAAAGTCTCCGCTTTCCGGATACTCATGCAAAATCACAAATTCCTGATAGGACAGATTGGCCAGTTGCTGAAGTTGCTTACCTACATAGTCCGATCGATAAGCAAGTATGGTTTCCCATTGCTGACGGCCCAGGCCTGCAAGCCTCCATATGCGAACGTCTCCGCGCACACAGGCTCGCCGCTCATTGAAGTTCGCATATTCAAAGCGGCATCGTTTCACAGCCTGAAGATCCGAATTCAGGGACTTTTCGAATTCGCCTTCAGGTCCCAGCACCGCCAGGTCCCGAATAAAATGAAGTGGTGCATTCTTGCGCGCATCCTCGCGAGCCAGTTTGTATTGCTCCTCCAAGGTAAACTGAATATCAGTGGTAGCTACCACTGTTTCCGGAGCTGGTTTGCCAGCTGCGAAAGCTCCATCGGGCCCCAGCCGGAGCTCTTTCTTGATAAGCACTGGATAGGAAAGCACAAGAGTGAGAATTATCACAGTTAGAGCAAGCAAAGCCAGCTGAAGCTTACGCACGAAAGTGGCAGGACGGGAAGCTGTAAGAAAGTCGGATAACCGAACCAGCCACCCTTGAAAGATGGATCGAATTGAGAACACTCTTAACCCTCGGACTCTTCTTCTTCAAACGCCGCCACAATACGTTCTACTATGGCATTGCGTACTATATCTTCTTTTCCAAAACGTATAACAGAAATTCCGGACACTCGTTCCAGGATTCGCACAGCCTTCAGCAGGCCGCTTTTCCCTGGATTTAAATCCACCTGGGTTTCATCCCCTCCCAGGCACATAAAGGAGTTTCGCCCCAGCCTTGTTAAAAACATTTTCAACTGTGCAAGGGTGCAGTTCTGCGCCTCATCCAGCACTACCATCGCATGATTCAGGGTTCGCCCTCTCATATAGGCCAGGGGAGCAATCTCTATCTTGCGAGCAGCAATCATGCTATGCACTTTTTCCATACCCAGACATTCATACAGAGCATCGTACACCGGACGGAGATAAGGATCCACTTTCTGATTTAGATCCCCGGGCAAAAAACCAAGGCTTTCGCCAGCTTCAACTGCGGGCCTGGTGAGTATGATGCGATCTACATCTCCGTCCAGTAGCTTTCTGCAGGCCATGACAATGGCCAGAAATGTCTTACCTGTACCGGCCGGGCCCAGACATATTGTGACAGGATTCTTTTGTATGGATTCCAGATAGGCAGCTTGCCGATGTGTTCTGGGGTATATGGGCTTTCCCCGTGCAGTAACATAAACCTTCTGACGAGTGCTATCCAGCGCCTCCGAAGGTTCCATATCATCGTGGTCTGTCTGATCCAGCGTCCCATTACGATGCCCACCGTTCAGACCGTTCGCTTCGTTACGATCTGAATCGAGGTCAGCATGTTCTTCTGGAAGGTAAGTCACATCGGACCCTTCTCCGTTCTGTTCTTTTTTTTGTAGCATGGAATAGATGTATTTCAGGTCGAACTCTTCGATGCGGTGACGGGGGCGATGATCATAATCATGTGCGATACGCTCAAACAACCTGGTGGCCAGCTCCACGGCTTTGTCTTCTTTTGCCTGAATCAGAAAGCCATTTCCTCGAGGAATGAGCTGAACGTCCAGGATACGCTCCAATGAAGGAACATTGCCATCGGCAATGCCGCAAAGGGAGCGAAATAATTCCGGGTTCTGGAACTGGAAGCGGGCTTCCATAATGCTCAGCGGAAACCCTTCGTCCTGGATAAGTTTTGGATCGCAAGCCCCATGCAGTTGGGCTCAGTGAAAGGGGCCTTTCGGAGGAAGGCAAGATATTTTCCCCGTAGCTCGGACAGCAATTCTAATGGGATGCCATGTTAAATTGGCAGAACAGGATAGGATTTCGACTTCTCATGAGCCTGAGCCACTGGCCAGGGATCTCAATCGAAGCTCCTGAAGCTGTTTTATCTCCACCGTGGACGGAGAATCGCTCATCAAACAGGTTCCCCTCTGAGTTTTGGGGAATGCAATTACATCTCGAATAGAATCCCGGTCCATAAAGAGCATCATCACTCGGTCCAGTCCAAATGCAATTCCTCCATGAGGAGGAGCGCCGTAGCGCAATGCATTGAGAAGGAATCCAAACCGGTCTTCTGCATCTTCTTGCGAAATTCCCAGAGCATTCAGCACAGTCATCTGCGCATCGAAGCGATGGATACGAATGGAACCTCCGCCTACCTCGCTACCGTTGATTACCAGGTCATAGGCCCGGCTTCGAATCTTATCGCCCTCTTTCTTGAATCGTTCCGGATCTTCTAGAATGGCCATGTCTTCATCCACCGGCGCAGTGAATGGATGATGCACACTGTAAAGCTCACCGTTTTCATCACGATCAAACAGAGGAAAATCGGTAATCCAGGTTACGGCATAGGTATCCTCTGGAATCATATTCAGTTGTTTGGCCAGTCGTAGTCGCAGAGCACCCAGGGTGGCATGCACGATGTATTCCTTATCTGCTCCAAAGAGAATCAAATCCCCTTCTTTCGAACCGGTTGCCTTCGCCAGCTCTTCCAGTTGATCGGCTTCAAAGAATTTGGAGATAACGGACTTCAATCCTTCTTTTTCATGTTTTAGCCAGGCCAATCCTCCGGCGCGATAATCGGTTTGCACCCAGTGAGTTAGATCATCAATATCTTTGCGCGAAAGCTTTGCCCCGCCAGGAACGCAGAGGGCTTTTACTCGACCACCGGACTCCAGAGCCTTCTTGAAGACACCAAAGTTGGAGCGTTTCGCAATGTCGGCCACATCCACCAGTTTCATTTCGAAGCGCAGGTCCGGACGATCGGATCCATAATCTTCCATGGCCTGATGATAACTCATGCGCGGGAATGGAGTGTTCAGCTTAACATCGAATACAGATTTAAGAACGCTGGTCCACAGACCTTCCAGTTCATCCATCACCATGTTTTCATCAACGAAGCTGAGCTCCATATCCAGCTGCGTAAACTCGGGCTGTCGATCAGCGCGAAAGTCCTCGTCACGAAAGCATTTAACAATTTGAAAATAACGTTCCAGGCCACCCACCATCAGGATCTGCTTGAAGATCTGAGGAGATTGAGGCAGGGCATAGAATTTACCGGGAGAAAGACGGGCCGGTACCAGGAAGTCCCGGGCACCTTCCGGAGTAGATTTGTTGAGTACCGGAGTTTCTACTTCCAGGTACTGTCGCTCTTCCAGATAGGCGCGGATGGCTTGATTGAGTCGAGACCTCATCACCATAGCATCTCGCAGTTCTTCCCTTCGCATATCCAGGTATCGATATTTCAGACGGGTTTCTTCCCCCACATCTGCATATTCATCCAGAGGAAAAGGTAGAGCCTGGGATTTACTGAGAATATCAAACTCTTTGACCAGGATCTCGACTTCGCCGGTGTTCAGAGATGGATTGATGGCTTCTTTTGAGCGTAGCCGCACCTTTCCATGCACCGCCAGCACGAATTCGCTGCGGATTGTGGATGCCAGATCGAACTTATCTGCGATTTCGGACCGGTCAAATACCAGCTGAACGATGCCAGATCGATCCCTTAGATCGATGAAGATCAATCCGCCCTGGTCCCGGTAACGAAATACCCAGCCCAGAACATAGATTTCCGTTCCATCCTGGCCTTTATTCACCAGATCACAGTGAATCCGTTCTCTGTAGGCCTTATCCATCCAGCTAGCTGCCATATGGTCTGATTTCTACAGCGGTACATGCAGGCGAGTAGAAAAATCGTTCACCGGCTGGGGCCCTGTTCTAAACCGGTCTCATGCTCCAAGGTAATCTGCAAATCCGACGCATCGCCCGCTCATACGTGGCTGCCCTGGTGGGCATGTTAGCCTCTCTTGCCTTGCTGCAGTGTTCTGAGTCTCCAGAAGAAACGATTCTGAGGCTGGAACAGCAGGTTCAAGCAGGTCGATACAAAGAAACGCAAAGTGAAATCGAACAATTGATCCAGACCAACAACCAGGAGCATTCCATAACCCTTTCAGAAAAGCCGGTGGATCGCGTTTTTGCCGTAAGCCTGGACCATACTGCCTTCTCCTGGTATGAAAATGGCAAACTCACCTATCGCAGCCTGGGAATTGTGAAAGAGGTAGGATTACCACAGAAACCCGACCAGATAATTCTTTCCTACTCCGGAAAAACCGCTCTGGCTGAATACAGAAACAGGCCAGGGAGCGAAGGAAAATGCAGCTACGATCTAATTCAGATCATGCAGGGAAATGTTTTGCCGGATATTCTGGAAACGGACTGCGAGAATCAGCCGGCGCTTACAGATACCGGAGATAAGATCTATTTTTCAGATGGAAAGCACCTGTTCTTGAAGGATGTTCAGGAAGATAAGACTGCAATGGTAGTTCCTCGCGGAGCCTTTAAAGAGAAATTCAAGAAGGTTCAGAATCGTTTTCATCTGGTAAGTCTTCCTTCTGGCTCGATCTGGATTTTTTACGGTGAGGCCGGCTATTACAATCTGTACTATTACACAGGCACAGGTCGGCCAGAGCTTTTCATCGAAGGTGTGGCCAGCCCCCGATTGTTTGGATCGGTTCCCAGGGATTTTCTTCAAAAAGATGAAAATGAACAACTGCAGGCCGAAAGCTTATTCTCTGGTGATCCGGCAGTGTTCATGTACACCGGAGCGGCCGGGAACTACAAGTTACAGATGGTAAATCTGCCCAACCGAAAGGGCCCGGAGTACAATGTGGGCATCCGGGATGATTTGTTTTATGTCGCGGAACGAGAGGAATTTCTGCTCGAAAGAAAGAATTATCTAAGTTTTCTGAATCCATCCAGCAGAAAATACACGCAACTTCCTCTTGAAGTAAAAAGAATCTTTGTATATTCAGAGGGTGTGGCCTACGTTGATCCTGATGGGAAGCTTTTGTTACGATCCAGAGGCTTTTCAGATTTTGAAAAAAATCTGCACCGACTGAAAGAAGAAGTGGCCTCCGAGAGTCGATAATCGTACCGATTCGGGGAGAATTATGCGAACATACAAATTACCAATGATTCTGTTTGCCGGGGCATTGATCCTGGGCGGATGTACAAGCGATGACGAAGTAGCCGAAGGAGATCTGATTGGACCTCTTGTAGGCACAGATGGCTATATTACCTTTTTTGCTGAGCTGGACAATGACCAGACTCCCTACTGCGGAGATGCCACAGCAGAGTCTTCAGATTCAGACAGCGGCTCCGGTTCCAGTAGTTCATCGGATTCCGATACCTTCGACATTGAAAGCTTCTATACGTTCAAGTACGGAGAGCAAATGATTCTCCGCTATACCTATGATCGTTATCGCACCAAATACAGCCTGACTCCTATCTCGGCTACAAGTCAGACTTGCTCCACCACAGACGGCATTACGTGTGATGGAGTGGGGCCACTCACCTGTCAGACTTCGGACGGCCTGACCTGTGGACTTTCCAAGACCTTTATTTTCGTGAGCACCTGGCAGGGGATTTCCTTCACCGCCTCCAGCGGTAGCATTAGCTGGAGAGATGGATTCTCTCTTTCCTCGGACAACAGTACCGTTCAATACGCAGACCTGGAAATGAACATGGTAAGCGATTCTGGAACGGTCTTCCGTGGAACAGTCAGGTGCAAGAGTGATCTCAACTAAGCATCTGAATCCATGACAAGAATACGCCCCACTCTCTCTGTAATCCTGCCAACCTATAATGAGTCTTCGAACCTGCCCATTCTTCTGGGCAAGCTGAAGACCGCTCTTTCCGAAGTTTCCCATGAAATCCTGGTGGTGGACGATAACAGTCCGGACCGGACATGGGAAATCGCTGAAGAGATAGCTACAAAGGATGATTCGATCCGAGTCATTCGACGGATTACCGACCGTGGCCTGTCCAGCGCTGTAATCACAGGTATGGAAGTGGCCGAAGGCGAAATCTTCGCAGTGATGGATGCAGATCTGCAGCATGATGAAGCCTTGCTTCCGCGGATGGTGCAAACATTACAGGGCGGATATGATCTGGTGGTAGGCTCCCGGGCCGAGGAAGGCGGTAGCTACGGTCAATGGTCCAGAAGAAGACGATTCATTAGCTGGGTGGCCACGTTTCTGGCGCGATTGTTCCTGCCTCTAGAAATCAAGGATCCCATGAGCGGCTTTTTCGCATTGAAGCGCGATGTGTTTGAGAAGTCCGCCAATCGCATCAATCCGAGAGGCTTCAAGATATTGCTGGAGTTCATTGGCCGCACCCCGGGATTAAAGATGCGGGAACTGGGGTACCATTTTCGTAATCGTCAGCACGGAGAAACCAAGCTCAGCGGTTCGGTGGTACGCAACTATCTGGTGGCACTGTTCGATCTGCGTTTTGGTCATTATCTATCTTCCACTTTTGCCATGTACGTCTCCGTAGGGGCCACAGGTATCATCGTCAACTCTCTGGGGTTTTACGTCGGTGAAGCGTTAGATTTTCCAAGAGTGGATACAGGTCTTCTGGATGCCCTGGGCCCGGTGCATCTATCTGTGCCATTCGGTTACCAGCTGGCCATTATTTCCAATTACCTTCTCAATAACTATCTGACTTTCTTTGAAGTCAGGCACCGTGGTCTGGATATACTAAAAGGACTGATCTATTTTGAATTAATCTCCTTGCTTGGACTTTTTGTGCAGGTTAGCGTATTCCAGCTGCTCTATACCAATGGCTTCCTGGACGCTCTGGAATCCGAGGCCCTGAGCAAATACGGATCCTATGCTATTGGTCTGGCTGCAGCCACAGTAAGTAACTACTTCCTGAACAAGAACTTTACCTGGAAGGACTTTAGACCATGAAATACCCAGCAAGCAGAGCAATCATATCAGTAAATTCCGCGCCGGGAAAGCCAGGTAAGGCCGGGGGAAACAAAACAGGCTTTCTTGCTCTTTCCCTTATCATCTTGGCATTGCACTGTGGCACCGCAGCCACAATGGCTCCTGCTGCCCGTCCACAGGCCCTCATCAATCTAAAGAAGATCATTCTGGAGCCCATGCAGAAGTCCTCGGATGGCCAGGCCCGCGTAATCATCCGGAAGACCCGAGAGGGCCAGGATTACATGCTCCTCAATCTCTCCTTCCAGGGAGCAGGCCTGCACATTGTGGAAGCTATTAAGCAGGGTAGAATCCTGGAGCACAGAATTATTGTCCGGAATTCCCGCGGCGAGGTACTGGGAACCAATCCCATTAACTTTCAAGCGGTAAAGGTAACCAGAACCCGCATCCAGCAAGATGAGCAGGAAGTCCTGGTGACGGAAGAGAATACCACGGTTCCTTTCGAAGAGGCCGGAGGAGAGAAGGAAACCGTTAAGAGGTCCTATTCCCTTCGCTCCTTCGATGAGAACGATCGTATTCCTCAGTCCATTATCCTGGGCAAAGTGCCCGAGGCCGGAGAATACGTAACTGTTTATGTCGAGCTTACGATTGTGGACCCGGTGCTTCGAGAACTCTGCACAACCCTGGAATCCGGTGCCTGTCCCCGAGCCACCAATGCTCCTTTCCGGGAGATTCGTCAGGACAACGAAGATGCGCTGAACGAAATTATCCAGAGATACAAAAACTACGAAAAGGGTCCTTTTCGCTTCTCGCTGAAGAAGACTCCCGATTACTACAGGAAATCCATTCAGGAAGAGATCGAAAAGCTTAACGAAAGAGATACCCACGATCGCTACACCGAATTCCAGACCCCTGGAGGAAACCGTTTCGAAGGGTATTCCAATGTGGCCCGTACCGGAAGCAAAGTATTCTACAGGGAATGGCGGCTTCTGGGAGAGCCCAGATACTTTCAGGTGGCCCTGGAAAAGGATGTAGTGGAAAGCATCGAAGAAAAGAAAAAGATCGAGCAACAGAAAAAGGAGCAGAACCTGGAAGGTCGAGACGATCTACTGAAGAACCCGGAAGGCTCTTACGACAAGATCTATAAACCGGAAGGCAGCTACTAATTCGCTTAGATCATCGATGCGCCTTTTTCCTTGGTAGACCAGAGCAACTCATACACGAAGCGGAGCCAGTGGCACTACGGCCTTCATTTTCTATGGCCAGCCTTCTAGCATGCACAGCGACTGCAAGCAACCTCCATGCCCCATGGATCGAATCAAAGGATAAGCAGGATCGCGGCCCTCCGGATCAAATCAAAGGATAAGCGGGATCTCGGCCCTCCGGATCGAAGCAAAGGATAAGCAGGATCGCGGCCCTCCGGATCGAAGCAAAGGATAAGCAGGATCGCGGCCCCCGGATCAAATCAATGGATAAGCAGGATCGCGGCCCCATGNANCAAAGCAAAAAATAAGCAAGACCGCTGACTTATGCTGAGCGCGGTTTTTTGCGAGGACTTAGAAGCGGCGAGCTGGCGATCAAAGTTCCAGAGTATCGCCCTGGCGGGCCAGAAGCAATTCCAGCTTATCGCCGTACTGTTTATTATGCTCCAGGGCTTCCTCGAATAGCTTGTAGGTAGTGAAGTCATCGTGAGCCGGTTCATGGTGAGTCAGAGCCAGTTTTTTCACACCCCATTCAATAGCACAGTCCACAGCAATGACCATGGCAGTATGTCCCCAGCCAATCTTTTGTTCGGATTCCCGCAAGGAGTACTGTGCATCCATGATCAACAGATCCGCATTCTTGAAGAACGGTTTCTTGGCCTTCATCAGTTCTTCCAGGTCTTCTCCATAGAATTCAGTATCTGTGGCAAAAATGAAGGTCTTTCCATCTTGATCCACACGGTACGATGTGCTACCTCCGGGGTGGATGAGAGCTTCGGTGGTGATGCTGAAGGAACCTACCTGGAATTGCTCCCCCTGCTCGTAGGTATGGAANGTCTTTTCTGCAGGCATATCCTGGAANCCCAGGGGAAAGAATTCGAACTGTTGCTGCCGGATGAATCGCTCTTCGCAGTCCGGAATGCAGGAATGAAAATGAACATGATTGCCCGGAATAAAACCGGGAGCAAAGAAAGGCCAACCCTGAATATGATCCCAGTGGGTATGGGTCATGAGAATATGAAGGTCGCCCTTGTGTCCGCGGCCCATCATATCGTAACCCAGGCGACGCGCTCCAGTGCCCATATCAAAAATCAATTGCTCATCGCCGCTCCGAACCTCTACGCAGGTCGTGTCTCCACCGACTATACCTGACAGGGCCGGTGAAAGCTTTTCATAAGTATTCTCCACGGACAGGGACGGATCATCCTTCCACAGGGATCTGGCCTTTTCCAGAACCTCATGGATTCTGCTTCTGTAATCCCTGGGGTCCAGAGGAGATGGCAAAGAGCCTCGAACTCCCCACAATTTTATTTGCACCGATTCATCCTCATAGAGCAGTGTTTTTCATACAGGCGTACCCTTTTATCTTCGGCCAGTTTACTTTGAATAAACGGGAAAAAAGCAATGACCTCCGTATCATTACAAAAGAAACTTTTTCAAATAGCGTCCNGACCCCGGAAATACTACGAGCATCCGGCGGTGATTCACTGGAAAGAGTTCAGGGCCCTTGAGCCAGCGGAACTTTTTGGTCGCGAGGATTCTTCACGTGTTTTGGAGCTGGGAAGCGGATGGGGAGAGTTTGCCATTGCCTGGGCCAGCCAGCACCGGGATCAGGATATGGTGGCCATGGAGATCAAACCGGATCGAATCGTGGCTACATTGAAGCGATTGGATGCTCTGAAACTGGAGAACCTGCGAATCCTGCCCGTCAATTTCTCATGGTTCCTTTCTGAGCTCTTTCCGGCCCATTGCTTTGACACAGTGTTTGTAAACTTTCCGGATCCCTGGCCGAAAAAGAGGCACTGGAAGCATCGACTGGTGCAGCCGGATTTTCCGCCNGCCATACATTCTTTGATGCGAGGCTCAGGATTACTACATATTGCCACAGATCACGGTCCGTACAGCCGCCGAATCCTGCAGAGATTTCGTATTTATCCCGATCTTTGGAAAAGCAGAATGAGAGCCCCTGGATACAGTTTGCATCGGCCTCCGGAAGTGCCGGAAACAAGGTTCGANCGTATTCAGAGTAGACTGGGCTACATTCCCAGATTTATGCAATGGGAGCGATTAGATGAGTCTTTCGCATAAGGATGAAAATCAGGATTCGCAAATGAATTCCGCACAAACAGAAGGCTCCCACTCGGGGCAATCCAGAGGGAAGCGCATTAGCAGACAGACCATTGAAACGCTGCTGGAGCAAAACAGGCGCATGCGCGATCTTCTGGAAAGCTGGCCGGCCAGAAAGATCATGATGGGTTTTGAGAAAGACTGGAATGAGAAAAGGACTCGCTTCCTTGATAACAATGCACCGGTTTCTCTGGAGTCCGATCAGGAATGATTCCGATTCTATTTCTTCTGTTTCTTGCAGCTCTTTCGTTTACAACTCCAGGATCCCTGGGTTTTGGATTACAGCATTACCATGGCCATGCTGCATTGATCCTGATTTTACTTCCGCTGGCGCTGCCATTGGAACCCTACTTCAAGTCCTCCAGAATCGTGCGAAAACTGGAGTCCTGGTCCCATACTTCCTATCCCCATAGATTCCCTTTTACTCGTCCGACATGGCGAAGCCTGCTCTGGACTCCGGTTCTGGCTCCCCTGATCTTTTACGGGTTATGGATCATCCGAATGCGGCGATTCCTGCCGCCTCCGGAAGGCCTGGGAGACAGCCTGTTATTGCTGGAACACCTTCCTGCGCATGCCATCCAGCTGGGATACCTGGGAACGTTCGATGAAATCCTGGCGCTTTTCTGGCGTTCGCGCATCTATCACTGGTTAAACAATGCCACCNGAATGTCTGCTCCCGATGCCATTGGATTGATCAGCTGTATTGCCGGCACTCTGCATGCNCTGGTTATTTTCTTAATTACGGACCGCTTGAAGTTGATGCGTCGGCTGGCTGCCTTCGCTCTTTTGTTCTTCGTGCCTGCGATGCAACTTTACGCAGGTTACGTAGAGAATTATAGTTTCGCATCCTTCTTTTTGTTTCTGACCGTGGTGGCCGGGATAGTACAGCTAGAACGATGGAAGGCAGAGCGCACGGTGTACCCGGAGTTCCCCGCTCTCTTCGCAGCTCTGGGCGCTGCCCATCATATGATTCTGGTGTTCTCCCTTCCTGCTCTGGTCCTGCTGGTGTTGATTCTGTCCAGCCGATCGCGTACGGTTGATTGGAAATTGTTTCTACAGCTGGCCGGCCGCGCCGCTTTAACGGGAATTCTGGTACTGGGCATCGTCTGGTACTATTTCTTTTTTGTGATTTCCAATCCCATCGAACTGCATAAATCCTTCGCTTTTCAGCCTGCAATCTATCCGTTCAATCGCATAATTTCGATACAGCATGTGAAAGAAGGGCTAAATGTACTTGTACTGGTGGCTCCGGCCATGGTTGGCTTAAGCGGACTGTGGCTGCCAGCTCCACGGATCTGGATGAACCAGGTATGGAAATTTGTCCGTTCTCTGCCCCGTTTTATCCAGCAGGCGAAGGGAAAGAATGCCCACCGGTCTGATGCAGCCGATACGTCCGGCTCGGATAAGCAGAACCAGAATTCTGAGAACTCAGGCCGGGAATTGCCCAACACAGTCCAGGAAAGCACCGGGGGCCATTTAACTGGCAAAAACAATGCGATAAGTCGCTGGAAGTCCCTTNTTCACTCCGGCAAAGAAAGGGCTCTGCAATATGGAGAGCAGTACCCATCGGAAGCNTTTGCTCTGGCCGTTTTTCTTTGCTTTCTGGGCCACAGTTTTATCTGGAATCCGGTTATCGGCTTCCCTGCTGATTGGGATCTATTTTCCTTTTACCAGGGCCCTTTGCATGTCTTTCTCTATCTTCGTATCTTTGTGCGAGAGGAGCCGTTTTTATTTCTCTGGTTGCGCAGGGTCTTACTATTCACAGTCCTGCCCTCATTTCTCTGGATTTCACATAATGCGAAACTCACTCGAGAGAGCCAGTTTCATATTTCTCAAGCCCATCGGAACCTGGAACAATTCCTCGGACTCGTGCAGACAGAGAGTATATTCTTTCGCATCCCCACCCTGCAGAGGCAACGAACCTACATCGAAGTCCGGATGTTTATTGTGAGAGCCTGGAACCAGATTCCTTATTTACGGGTACCGGAACAGAAAAAGGAAGAGCTCCGCCAGAGATTAATGCAGGGACTGATGCGATTTCAATCCCTGGCTCTGCAGAACAGAACGGTTTACGAGGAGCAAGTCCCGGATGTGTATTATTTTCTGGGGGATCTNAACGCTGAAATCACCGAGCTACAGCGAAAAAAGTAGCACCGGTTGATTGTTCGGACGAATGGCCTGAAAGATCAATCGGAGACCGAAAGAAACAGAGCCGATGTGCTGCATCTTGCATCGCAATCCGCAGTGCAGATCTGGAAGGCTCGAAAATCGGAACCATCGCCGGGATAGCCCGTGGTAGTACTGCATGTATCGTAGCAGGAGTCTATGCCCGTGGGACACAACACCAGATACTCGATAAGAGCTTCCTGTGTTGCATCCGGATCTTTCTTGCATTGCCCGAATGACAGTGCTAAAATGCTGATAAGAAGAATGATTACGATTCGACCCATGTCCCACCAATTCCCGAATTGTCTATGATTGCACAATCCTTATTTTACTGGTTTTCATCCCTTTCGTCGCGCATTAAATCCTGCGATGTGCATTTCCAGGCTCCAAATTACCAATACCCGGTAGGGGTATTTTACGGCAATGCCTTTATTTTTGTAGAACAGGGTCCGGGCGCCGGGGAACTTCAAACGAAATCCATTTGTCGCCACTCGGAGATTCTTCCGGTACATCCGGGTGGGCATCCCTATTCTAAACCGATGCTCCGCCCATTTCCGTATCCATCTTCGTAAATCCGATGAATCCTTCAGCAAAATATGTTCTGCCCCTGCTNTTACTATTTCTGGCTAGTTGTGGACTCAGTACCCGGGGATTTCAGCTGGCCGATGGAAACTGCCAGTGCCAGAGAAGCTTCTACTTTCTGATTTCGAGCGATAGCCCGAAACTCCAGGCCGGCACTGAGCTGGCCCTTCAGGGCAAGTATGTGACCGCAAACCAGGAGTTTGCATCCGCCAGTGCGGCAGGCGGCGATTCCGAATGCTACNCACTGAATAACCTGGGCCTGGTTCGAATGCTGCAGGGGGATTCCCGAGGCGCCTTGAAGGATCTATATGAGGCCCATACTCTTTGTCCNGGAGATGCCACCATTGAGGACAACCTGAAAAACCTGCTTTCCAGAATCCCGGCCTCCTGACTCTTTTCCCTGTGGATCCCGTCGGTCATTCAAGAGGTAGCGGCCTTCCGAAATTTTTTTTTCTATGGGTTCTTCCTCTAATAATGCTGCTAACTCGCTGTGAATCTCCGAATCCGGTGGCTGCGGAATACTATCTTCTTTCGCCCCTGCTCATAGCCGGGATCCAGCGACCTTCGGCCCCATCCAACCTTACCGTGGCTTACGATGGACCCTCAGAAAGTATCTACTTGCAATGGCAGGCCTCGGTAGATCCAGATACAGGAGCCNTCTGGAACGATTACAGAGTCTATTTNTTCTTGAGTAGCCCACCAGCCAATATCTACCAGGATCGTTATCGCCTGGCCAGCACATCACGAACCTATTATTCCATCGCATCCGACCCATTNAATGGCACCGTCTACTTTGCGGTTACGGCCCATGAAAGAGGTTCAGAGAGTCTGCCCAGTAATTTCGCACAGTTAAGCCTATGAAGATGTGTGGGAAATCAAGTGCTAGAATCGATGCAGGATCCTCCTCCGGTACTTACATTGGCAGTAAGCGATCCCTACCGGCTGGCGCCTCGCAGGGCCCAAGGGCACAGTATTCTTTTCGCAGATCAACAGCCGGAATCTGCGTCCTGGTCATAGTTTTCATTCTGGCTTTTCCCGGAACATTGCGCGGCAGATCTTCAGAGACTACTACCCGGCAGTACAGTATCTGGCCGGAGATATTCCTGCCCGGTTACAATGCTTTCAGAGATGACTCCTACTTAAGCGGCAGCTTTCTCTTACTTGGCCGATTGTTAACACTGTATGGGGCCTACCACTATCATAATCGCTACGTAAACTACAATAGCGCTGCCAATGCTGCTCGCATCGCTGATCTGTATTATGGGCCTGGACTGGAATATGCAGATCCTTACAGCGGCGAATACTTGAGCAGTCAGGAAATGCAAAACCGGGCGGGTCGAGCTCAGAACTATTCGCACCTTTCCATCGCATTGCACCTGGGTCTTACAGGAGCAGGACTATTCCAGGGATATCGTATTCAGCAGGGCATACGGGAAGAGAACTTAAAAGAGCTAAAAATACAGAATGTTAGAAGCCCCTCTTTTCCTGTGGTTCTGGGCTACACCTGGATCATCGATTTTTGAGGCACTCAGCACTCNGNACTCAGCACTCNGNACTCGGGCTCGAATAGAACAAAATTCATTGGTAATCGGTAGCCTGTGTTTTNCTTCTCTTTGCCTGCGACCAGTCTCTGTCTCGCTGCGCGCCTGAACTTCCCAAACCAGTGCAGATGCTCTCAGTGAGCATTGAAACAAGGTTATCGCGACATCCCGGCACTCGACTACGCTCAGACTCACCGATTGCTCCTGCCTATTTCTAATTTTCACAATTGGACGTTACCAGCACTTCCTGATTTTCTCAATTGAACATTACCGGCGCTTCCTGAGTTTCACAGTTGGACATTACTGAAGACTGCGGACTTTCATCAATGGAAGTTGCTCGCGATTACTGATTTTCATATTTGGACTTCGCTGACGATTGCTTATTTCGATAGTCCGAGAGTGCTGGCGCTTCCATGGCACCCTGGCGTTAGCGAATCAGCTCTGCCAGCGGCATGGCCTGCTGATCCAGNGTCGACGGTAGATACCTGCGAAATAGAGGCAAAAGCACATAGACAATGAATCCCCCTGCGATAGAAAAGAGCATTCTATCGAAGAAGCGGTACTGCGCCCGTTGCCGGATTAGTANGCGAAAAACGAAATTGAGTAAGCCTTTTTGCAGAGGTCCGAGAGGGTCCATACGAAAAGTTAGCATATAACTGTGGGGAAATCGGGATGCATATTCATCGTAGAAACTCTTCAACTCATCTTTCGAATCCTCTCCGCGTAGCAAGGCCTTCTGAGCCAAGTGCATTAGTCGCAGAGTGCTTTCATGGAACTCAACATCGTATTTCAGGCCTAGTTTTCTGGCCAGCTTTCGCATCTCTGGTAAGCCCTGCATGGCAGCCCGGGCTTTCATCGCATCGGAGCTTGGATCCGTAGCAAAGTAACGAGTAAAAACAGAAAGCAAAGAAGTAACGGTAATTCGGTCCCATAAGACGTGAATTAAAGAAGGAATTCTGGAGCGATTGATAAAAAGGCTTTTAGAGGCAAACGACGGTATGTAGACTACCTGCTTGATCAGATCATCTGCAAGTTGCAGAAATCGATGAATTCGAATAAGATCCTGGCCTTTATAGCCATAGTGTTCCAGAGCCTGGTCCAGATCTCCATCGTTCTTAAAAAGCTGCAATGTAACCGCTGTGTTCAGTTCGTTNAAANTGGACCNTNGCTTCATGAAGCTAAAATTGCGAAAGCGAGACCAACCGCCGGTCTGACACCAGACATGGATACCCTGGAGCATCGGGTTACCACGGAGTTGTCTTGCATAGGTTGCATAATCGAATCCAACGAAGCAGGGAAATTCCCCGAAACCTTCATATTCGCGCCTTGCCTGCAATTCGAGGATATAGGGCGCCGGGCTGTTTAAAGCAAACGGATTCAGTGGCTGATAGCGAATGAAATCGGACTGAGAGAATTTGTAGGAGAGCAGAAAGAAATCGCTACCCAGGCAAGCAGACGGAATACTGCGATCCAGGGTAGATCGATTCCATAACAAGTCGCCAATCTTCCCGGCTCCGAGAGTCCAGGTACGAAAGATCAGAACCCTGGAATGCTTTTCGAAAACCGGCAGCAGACGCTCCAGGCATTCGCGGAGATGTGCCGGTTTTTTGATCACCAATTGACTGCGAAAAGGGCTTTGCACATCCACCCCATCGGACTCGCCAATGCGCAGAATAATCCCGCCAAGCTCTGGAAAATCCTGAAGCAAGGCATCCAGGCTTTCTGCCATATGTTGGAAGAGATCGGACCCCGAAGTTCCGTGCGGAGTATGAATGTTGTACCAAACGTCTGAGGTTAGATAGGGAACCATTTTCTGATCCCGGGCAATNTTGAATAGCCTGCGATAATGTTTCCTGTATTTCTGCACCCATTTCGAGACCCTGGAGTCTTCGGATTCGTTGCAGGGAGGCAGCAAGAAAGCCGCTTCGTCTATGGAAAGGGAATTGTAACCTAACCTGGCCAATCGCTTTACGTAGAGCTCAAACCCTTCGCGAATCTTTCTATGAGTCTTCTTTTTAACCTTTCCATCCCGGTTNAGCTCATGGGTGGGCGCTTTGGACCAGTTAATGCTCTGGTTTGCATCGTCCTCTTTCTTTCTCTTATGCCGAACAAAAAAGGGAGCGCTGGCATCTACCATATAGATTGGCTTTTTCATTCTCTAACCCTTCGACTAAATCTGTAGGATTCAATCATGGCCGAACCAAGAACCAGGCCACCACCTAGAAAGGTAGCCCGGGATGGAACCTCATCAAAAAAGAAGAAAGCTGCAAGTGCACTATATAATGGCTGCACCGAAGCAATGATGCCTGTAGTCCGCGCCGACATTTTAACCACAGCTCTGGTCAGCAGGGTATGGGCCACTGCCGTAATCAGAAGGCCTAACAACAAAATCAATGTCAGGTCTGAAAGTGACGGGGAATATTGAAAATACACCGGATACAAAAACAGGGCCGGCAAAAGGAAAAGACCGGCAGCAGAAATCTGCCAGAGCATGATTCTGGCTCCTGGAATGCTTGTAAGACCGCGGCGAACCACAAGGTTTCGGGCAGTTATCAACGCTGCGGCAAGAAGCCCTAATAGCAATCCATCCCTTTCCAGAGTGGCCGAGCCCATGTATGCGATTCCAGAGAATGCAATGAATGCTAGAAGTACATCTGTTCGATACTTTCGAAAGTCCACGTTTCCTTCCAGCCAGGGCTCAATCAATGCGGTAATCAAGGGATAGGTATGCATGGCCACCACGGCCAGCGCTATGCTGGAAAGCCGTCCAGAGTAAAAGAATGAGATCCAGTGTCCCCCGAGAAGCAGGCCACTGAGAATCAGAAGAACTATATTTCGTCGAGTCAGTACGTTCCATACAGTGCCGGTGCTTGAGTTTTCCGAAGACAGAGCTCCCGGGGGCCCGGACTCAACTCTGTTCCCGAGATTCCCAGAATCCCCAAAAAGCCGTAAAAAGATCCATAATGCCGCAGAGGCTACCACACAGCGAGCCGCAATAACGAAAGGAACCGGAGCCTCAATCCAGCGACTGAAAAGCAGAGCGCTGCTGAGCAGGATATTCGCAAAATGCAGTTCCCATAGAGCTAACCGACTCATTGCGTTGCATGGATCTACAGGGAGATCTGTGGAAAAGTAGAAACCAGAAAGGAATGTTACAGATCCATTTTAAGAAAGGCCAGAACGTAAGCTATGGATGGAAGGCCCGGATACAAATCTTATCAGGGCTCCTGTGGTCTCTGGTCGGTTTTCAGGCCGGAGTGCGGCCAAGATGTTGTTTATAGATCGGCAGGAATCGTAAGTTAGTGGGTACTATGCTGAATCCAGAATGAGTAACTCTGCTGAACTATTGGAACTCTCTCCGGACTGAGCCACTCCGCCAACTCTTTGAACTCACTCCAGGCTGAGCCACTCTGCCAATTCTTTGAACTCACTCCGAGCTGAGCTACTCGGCGGAAATCTTTGAACTCTCCGGACTGAGCTACTCCGCGGAAATCTTTGAACTCTCCGGACTGAGCTACTATGCAGAATTGATTCATCACTCGCCAGGGTTGCTAATCAAAGAAGGAACGGTACGCAGTACTATGACGATGTCCAGAAGAAGGGACCAGTTCTCGATATAGTAAATATCTGCCTGGACACGCTTCTCAATGGAGGTGTCTCCACGAAGCCCCTGAATCTGTGCCCATCCTGTGATTCCGGATTTCACGCTATGCCTTCGCATGTAATGGTCATAACGGGTCTTAAACTGCTCTACGAAGTGAGGTCTTTCCGGCCTGGGACCAACCACAGACATATCTCCCATAAACACATTGATAAACTGCGGTAGTTCATCCAATGACGTCCTGCGTAGCAGTCGTCCTATAGCGGTGACCCGTTGATCCTGCTTGCTGCCCCAGGTCGTATCAGATACGCTTGCTTCCTGCACTACCATGGTGCGAAACTTGTAGCAATTGAACAGATTTCGGTCCAGCCCTACCCTTTTCTGCGCGAAAAGGATGGGTCCGGGAGAGCTGAGTTTTACCAGGATGGCCAGTAACAGCCAGAATGGAAAAGTAAGCAATATGGCCAGAGAAGAGAAAACCAGGTCAAAACTACGTTTTAAGATTCGATTATAGCCATTCTTTAGTGGGATGTCCCGCAAAGTGAGCACGGGCATGCCATCCATATCTTCGATGCGAGCATGGCTGGTGATTAAATCCACCATGTCCGGAACAATACGACAGTCAAAGCCCTCGGAATCGCAGAATTCCACTACTTTCTGAAGTCGATTATGATCCTCGGACAGTGCATAGACGATAATGTCCGGGTTCAATTGCCGGGCCAGTTTCTCGAAATCTTTGATAGGACCCAGCAGATGGTTTACCATGGTAGGATGTGAATCCTTCTTCGCTCCTACCACTCCCAGAACACGATAACCGTAGATCTGGTTTCGCATCACTTTTTCATAGAACCGAAATGCAAGGCGTCCGCTACCCACAATGAGGATTCTGCGAACTGACACACCTTTCTGGCGCAATCGCATCAAATAAAGACGAAACAGAAAATGGCCGGAACCGTGCAGAATGACAGACAGAATAGCGGTATAGAGAATTACCAGGCGACTCAGACTGGCGCCACGATAGAAAAAGAGAAAAGCNAGCACAATGACCAGGTTCAGGAAAACGGCTCTGCCGATTAGAACTGTCTCTCGAATGGGATGCCTGGACCTTGCGGGCTGATAGATATCGGTTACTATGAAGACCAGGACCTGCGAAAGACAGAAAAGCAAACCTGGAAAGAAGTACGCACTGAGCACCGCATAGCCTTCCGGAAAAAGACCGGCGGGAGCAAACAATCCCTGATCATCGGGACTGACGAAGGCTCGCTTCTGGGGGTCGATTACGAAGAAGTGAAGTATGGTGGCCAGGCTAAAAGACAGTCCCGCCAGCAGTACATCCAGGCCAATGAGCCCCAATTTCACGCTTTGATTTCTTTCTCGAATCATGGTCCTACTGCAGAATAGCCTCCGCGACCAATATCCGAAGGCCGGATTCTCTGTCGATTCAGGATAAACCTGGACGGCCTGGAGGAAATATTGCCCACATCGAATCTCAACAGAGTCAGAGAAAAGAATACTTTGTTATCGTAGAAGTTCACAACTTCCACCGTATTGAGTCCGCCCAGGATGCTCCGTTGCTCCAGGCGATAACCCACCCGCATTTCCCAGTCATGAAGGTCCATGATGAAGGCTGTTTCGAAGAACCCTACATTAAAGACTGCATTTTGTCGAGCCCGCTCCCCGGCCAACCCTGTTCCATTGAATACATCGGTAGTAAAATTAACAGGTCTTTCATTCTCCGGAGTGTAAAGGCTCTGATTCGCCAGTGCATAGCGCGGATCATGAGCCGCGTTNTACCGGGCTGGATCTGTAGCTCTGGATTCCAGTTCCATTTCCCAGTAGATAGTACGAGTGAGCTGGATATCCATCCTCAGATTAAATCGCATATGGTCCAGGGAGCGATCATAGTAGATATGGTACCAATAGAAGCCCATCTCAAAGTATCTCAATCGTTCAAGAATCCACAGATCGAATCCGCCGGTCTGAAAGTTTAGACCAAAGATATTGGAATGATCTCGCTTATTGATGGGATCGTAGACATAGTCGTTGGTAATGTGCAGGTCCATAAAATGGCCCTTACGACGACTGAGTAAATTGTCGCGGTCGAAACCGAATGGATCAAAGAAATCGATGAGTACATCGGTNCNNAANACCGGATAGTACCATCGTTCTTCAGGCTTCACATCGTATTCATATTCTTTATGGTCGTAGATACTGGTGACGCTGAAAGACACATCCTGCAACGGGTAGGACTCAAGGGAAACCTCGGTTTCATTTACCTTCTGATTGTTGGTAAAGCCGGTAAAGTTGAGCGTTCCACGATCTTTTAGCTCTTCTTTAAANGAGTCCTTCCTGCGATAGATCGCTCGAACGAACAATACATCCGGACCGAGAGTTAACTCATCTTCAGTAAAATANTACTGATAGCTATCTTTCTGAGCCTGAGCGTCCAGCGCTTCGTAGGCTTCGCCAGTGGGATTGTTGCCATAGGGCAGGGTCTTTCTTGCACCGTAGCCAATCAACGGTCGAAAGGTGAAATACGGATACCAGGAGACATACGTGCGAAAGGCCGTTTTGTACTCATTGTGGTTGAGGCTCTGATCGACTTCTCCTTCAGAGTATTGCTTGGTTAAATCTGAAGAAAGACCATGATCCCAGTAGAAGGCCAGGTCAAACCAGGGATCCCGGCCCAGAAAAATGTTCTTTTCCAGTTCTACATCGGGCACTACGTCGTAGGCCGGGTAATAGCGAGAATCTTCGAACTTCACATCCTGGATCCAGATCCTTCTTCTAGAAGCCTGGATTCGAATGGACAGGTCATCTCTTTGATCGCTGTACACAAGGTTCCAATCCGTATCGTTTCGAATCAGGCCGCGACCTGCTTCGGAATTCTGATACAGGGCGGGGATAGTGCTTACAGGCTGGTAACGGCTACCAAATTCGTATTCGTAGGTGTTGTAGGAGTAGTCTTCATAGCGAATATTCAGTGTCTGCACCGAGTTCTCGCGATAGTCTGCATTCCTCCAGTTCACCAGGGCAAAAGCTTTGTACCACTTGTAGTACTCCTTGCCGTAGGTGCCATCGGAATGCTGCACCTGGTTGGTTACCGATATTTGATCCCGTTCCCTGTAATCGGAAATGATTTCGTACCGTTTGAAGCGGGCAGCCTCTAGATCGATGTAATAATTCAGGTTGGGACTGAAGCGAAACATCTCCAGGCCAAATACCTCTCCAGTATTTTCGTAATAGTCCGCTGTGATGCGATACCCCATGGGTAAAAAGCTGGATGTGATGGCTTCGGGAACACTGAACTGATAGGTGTTTTGCCAGAAGAATCCCTGAACCTGGCTATGTCCGAATTGCGAGATCACTCCGGTGCCCCAGTCCGAAGCATACAGGAATGGAAGAGGCAGTAAAGGTACACCCCCTACATAATATAACACTCCGGCTGCAGCCAGAGAGTCATCTTCATAGAGCCAGACGCGACGTGCATAGAAGTTGTAATGCGGAGGTTCGGCGGCGCAACCGGTAAAATAGACATGACTTACGCTGAGCTTACCTTCGCTGAGCTGTCGCACGTTTTCGCCTATGAAATGCACCGGATCTTTGTAGCCGGAGGCATTGTACATAATACCGGCTCCNAGCCTTTGATCATAGATGATTCGCTCGGCTCGAATCAGAGTGTCTTTACTTTTATAGACTACATTTCCTTCTGCGTAGACTTCCTTTCGCTTGGAATCGACAATCACAAGGTCTGCCAGGAAATANCCATCCCCGACGCGCACTCGAATGCGACCNCGGAGTTTGAGAAGTCCCCTGGAATCCTCCTCGCCACGGATGTATTCTCCCTCGGCAGCATTCTCAATCATGATGCGGCCTGGTTTGCCTTCTTCAGCTAGATTGGGAGGCTCCTGGAGCCCCAGATGCACCTTGATCCGATCCCTTTTCTGCTCCAGATTCCCTTCGGTAGAAAGGCCTGCCTGTTCCAGCAAAGCATCCAGGCTTTCTTCGCTGAGATTTTCCAGACCGGATTCCAGAAGAGTTTTTTCCAGTTCCGATCTTTCCTTTCGGACTTCCTGTCCGTTAATTAGATCTTGAAAGCGCTTTAATCTCTCTGCCTGCTCTGGATCCAGCCCGGGCGGGAGTTCTGATGTTTCAGAACCAGGGGCTGGCTGGGCCGAAACGGGTGTAAATCCCAGAACCAGGGTCAGAAGCAGGAAAAATATCCCGACAAATATCTGGGGCCCTGAACTATGTCTTTTACTGGGATTCCGGGCTGTCACACCTGTCTCCGAAAGGTCTTGATTTCTCGTGGTGGCCTTTCCGTAAAGTAGAACTGCCTTATGCTNATACTCGATTTCTATGTGGATGAACCGGCCTGCTTCGGTGTTCCCCCGTATCTTTCTCCCTATTGCCGTTATGCAGCCGGGGCCCTGGTCGCAGGTGGCATCCCTCAGGAAAAGATCCAGTATTTGACCGTGGATCAGTGGCGCAACCAGGGAAAATCCCTTTCCGATGACCACGAATTGATTCTTCTGGTGGCCGGGACCACGGTTCCTGGAAAATATCTTGGTGGAAGAATCGGAACCGTAGCCGAGGTTCTGGAATTCATAAAATCCCAGAAGAAACAGGATCCTTCATGCACCATACTTCTTGGCGGTCCCATTCGATATGCGGATCGAAGCATACAGGATGAGATACGAGAACTGGGCGCTCATCTCATTCGAGGAGATCTGGAAGTCTATGCCGAGCGAATGGCTGCATATCCTGGATCCATCAAGNATGCGGCCACCGAGATCTTTGANAAATCCAGATACCCGGTGTATTCAGANAAGAGAAACTATGAGCAGGTGGATCGATACGCAACCCGGGGCGCATTTCTTACCGAGCTACATCCGAACCGACCGCATCTAATTCTGGAACTGGAAACCTATCGAGGATGCACCAGAGATGTGTTCTGTAGCTTCTGCACGGAAGCCTTCTATGGAAAACCAGAGTTTCGCTCTCTGGACGGAATCCTGGAGGAGGTGGCGGAACTCTATGAAATGGGGAATCGCTACTTTCGACTGGGAAGACAGGCGGATTTNATGACCTATCTNCCNGACATGAACGATTTTCAGAATTCATTTCCCCGCCCTATTCCCCACAGTCTTGAACGGCTTTATAGCGGCATTCGCCAGGCCGCACCAGATCTGAAACTGCTTCATCTGGATAACATCAATCCTGGATTGATATCCACGTTTCCAGAAGAGTCTCGCAAGATCATAGAAATCATCTGCAAATACAATACGGCCGGTGACACAGCAGCCATGGGCATGGAAAGCGCTGATCCAGTGGTCATCCAGAAGAATGATTTGAAAGCCAGCCCGGAAGAAATCAAAAGAGCCATAGAGATTGTAAACGAATTCGGAGCAAAGCGGGAGCAGGGATTGCCCAGATTGCTCCCTGGATTGAATCTGCTACATGGATTGGCCGGCGAATCCGAGAAGACCTTCGAGCATAATTATAACTTCTTGAAGGATATTCTCGATTCAGGGTTGCTCCTTCGAAGGATCAACATCCGTCAGACAGTGACCTACAGAAATACCAGACTGGATCGCATGCAACGTACAGGCGAAAGCAAACGCCCCGGAAAATCAGAGAGAATTCATCAGAGGTTTATTTACTACCGCGACAAGATTCGAAAAGACATTGATCATGCCTTTCTATTGAAAAACTTTCCTGTGGGCACTCTGCTGCAAGAGGTCATTCTGGAGTCTACAAATGAGGGTTACTTCCTGGGTCGGCCACTGGGATCTTATCCCGTTACAGTAAAGATCCCTCTGGATGACCGTCAGGCCGCTGAATACTTTGAAAGCAAGACTCCTCTGACCTGCTTTGTCACCGGTGCCGAAGAACGCTCCATTCGCGCACTCTGCTTTCCTCTTAAGATTGGACGGATGGGTTCCATCGCATTTTCTCANATCCCGGGCATTGGCAAAAAAGCTTCATCCAGGCTATTCGCTGAGCTGGGTCTGAAGAAAGGCGCTACGGAAAACGAAATCCAGAGCTGGCTTGCCCAACAGGGCGCACGACTGATACCTGCAGAATCGGAAAGTGCAACAGCGGTCTTATCGGTCTGAGGCGAGGTCATTGCGCGGTCAATTGCTTCGACCGTCACCGGCTACCGTGAACAATGCTCGAGATCCGGACAAACTTTCCAGGTATTCTAATCCTGGAAGGCTGACTCTTATCGATTTCGATGATACCCGGCAGATGGCCCGGCTCGTCTGCCGTGCGAAGAGTTTTTTTCGCTATTCAATTATCGTCTGAAACTACGAATCGGCAGGCTCCCAGAGCTCCAGTGGATTCCCCTCCGGATCATGTATCCTGGCAAATCGACCCACTTCTGAGTTCCACCCAGGATCCGTAATTACTTCGATACCGGCAGACTCTAACTGTTTTATCATTAAATCTAGATTTTGCACGCGGAAATTTAGCATCCATTGCTGCTGGTCAGCAAAATAATCAGAGCTTCGGGCGAAAGGTGCGATGACCGTTGGTCCGTTTTCTTGGTTCCAGATGGGAAATTCAATTCCCAGGTGTTCAGAATACCAGTCCTTTAGAGCCTTTGGATTGTCCGACCGAAAGAAGAATCCTCCAATACCGATTACCTTTTCCATATCTGCCTCCAGAGCCAATTTCTAATGCCAGATGAATGAATACCCCTCACTGGTTTTCGTTCAGGGCAGAGAGTCCATCTATTTCCCGGCTGAGCCTCGGGCCTGCCGCCCTTGTAGCAGCGAAGTTGCACTACGCCGATTTTCCGGACGCAGCAATAAAATGAATCGGTGAATGGCAACCCGGTTAGTTCAGGTTTCGCGCAGTACCCGCTGAATGGCTACGATTACTTCATGCAATGCATCTGGAATTTCCCCGGTTCGAGAGGTAAGGTTCTGCTCTGCCTTTAAACAGTCCGATAAGATTCGCGGAAGTTCAGGACTGAAACGACCCTCATCCTGATGGAGCCAGTGCAGGATTTCCTCGTACAATCCTCGCCGAAGCAAGATACGAACCGTAAAAAAGGGCCCCAGAGCCGAGAAGCTGGCGGACCAGGNAATACTGCCTTCGCGATGTTCGGATTCATCCTGCTCCTTTAGCTGTTCCTCTTCAAACTTCTTCCAGATGGCCGAATCCTCGGCCCGACGCTCCCTGGGAGGTTCAGGAAAATGNGGTGGCTTGAAAGAGGAGTCCCCGTCCGAGGTGCCCTCAGTGATACCGCCTTCCGCTGTTTCCAGACGTTTGAGAAGCCTTCTCTCAAGAACTTCATGGAACTGGCTGGTGCCGAACATATCAAACTGAGCGATCTTTGCCTGAATCTGACGAANGGCCANATACAGTCGAATCAGCTTTCCCTCATGACTGCCTTCCAGCACAGTTACGTGGTCCATGAAATAATCTCCGAATTGCTCCACTGCCTGGTCCTGGTCCGCGTTCAGAGTCAGCAGTCCATTTACCTGCCTGCGAATTCGTTCCTCCAGGATTCCCAGCAATTCTTCATTAGCAACCAGGAAGCCTTCCGTTTTTCTAGTGATCTCGTAAGAAACAGATTCCAGACGAATCCGCATCATGCGAAAACAGTGCACTTCAAAGTTCAGGATCTGCTTTGCACGACGGGGACTGCAGCCAAAGGAGCGAGCCATTTCATTTTCATCCGGGATTCCCTGAAAAACCGCTTCTCCTTCATTGCGGGTCCATTCAAGGTTCACATTAGAGACTTCCCTTACAGGTTTCAGAGACTTACGTAGCTGGCTGAATTCGCCTACGCTGGTCCCGTCCAGATCGGGCAGAGCCACATCTACTATGCAGTTTAAGTATTCATCCATAAATCTTATCCTCGGTCAGGAGGGAAAAATCGAGGTGTAGAGCAATGGAACGAACCGGGCCAGCGCCGCCGGCAAGGGCGGCTTCGGGAATGGTCCAGAAGTTNGGGANTTCCCGGGGATTTCGTAATGATACTGGCTCGCTCAGTGCAACACCGGCTAGGAACGTTTTAATTCCAGACCCACCGGACAATGGTCACTGCCCATGACGTCCATTCGGTTGAAAGCATTCTTGACCATGGGCATTGTCTCCTCGGTTACNAAGAAATAGTCGATTCTCCATCCGACATTTCTATCTCTGGCCCGGGTAATCTGATCCCAGTATGTGTATTGACCGGGCTCCTGGTTGAATTTGCGAAATACATCTATGTATCCCATATCTACAATTTTATCCAGAAATTCCCTTTCCTCGGGTAAGAAACCGGAAGTCGTCTGATTCTCTTTGGGCCGGGCCAGGTCAATTTCTTTGTGAGCCGTNTTGTAATCACCGCAAATAATCAAAGGTCTTCCCTGCTTTCTGGTCTCTTCCCAGATGTTCAGACAGTGATCATAAAACTCTAACTTGTATTGTACCCTTTCCGGACCACGACCTCCGTTGGGGAAATACACATTCCACAGCACAAATTCATCCAGCTCTGTGATAATGACGCGGCCTTCCTCGTTAAAATTCCGGGTAGTGTCGTCCTTCGGAAAACCGGAATAGGACTTTCGCACAGGCAGAGAGGAAAACGTGGCAACGCCGCTGTAACCTTTTTTCTCGGCTACATGCCAGTGAGATTCATAGGGCTTTAGATCCAGAATGGGTCTGCATTTCTTCTCATCCTGCAGCTGTTCGATGGTGGCTCGAGTTTCCTGAAGACAGAAAATGTCCGGCGCTTCTGCCTGAACCCAGTCAAAGAATCCTTTCTTGATGTTTGCACGGATGCCATTTACGTTCCAGGAATAGATGCGAATGCTATCTCTGCTGGGAATGTGAANTTCCAGAGACTCCGGTGTTGAAGCCGAGGATTTCTTCTCGGTGGCACTTGCCTTTTGGGAGCTCTTTTTCTTCGCAACGGGGGAAGACTTTTTCCTGGATGGGCTGCTTACCTGTGGCTCCTTCTTCGAAGAACTTCTGGATTTCGAGTTGGAACCGCTGGCTGTCTTCTCGGCAGAACCGGTAGCCGACCTGGAGGAAGAAGCACTACTCTTCTTCGATACTCCGGTCTTTGCTAATGCAGCTGCGGATTTGCTTTTCTTAGAGGCCGATTTCTTCCCGGGCCTGGCCACCGATGCCGAAGTCGAACTCTTCGCAGACTTCTTTTTCGCATGTGNGATGCCAGACTTATTGTTCGCGTATTTGTCTTTTGCCAGATCGGCTGCAGCCAAATTCTGACTTTCTCCGGGCGAAGGCTCATTTCCCGAGTTGCTGATTGTGGACGTACTGGCCATGGGATACATTCCGGTACAGGCCTTCTGGGAATAAATAAAAAAACCCCGCAATTTCTTGCGGGGTTATGCCATTTATGGCAGTCGATGCTGCTTTTATCGGAGCANCTGCAGAACGCCCTGAGGTCTCAGGTTGGCCTGAGCCAGCATTGCAGTACCGCTCTGAACCAGAATCTGGTTCTTGGTAAAGTCTACCGACTCTTCTGCCATATCCACATCGCGGATTCGAGACTCGGAAGCCTGAGTATTCTCATAAGCTACCATCAGCCCTTTGGCCGCATGCTCCAGTCTATTGTAGTAGGCACCCATGTCCGCGCGCTGTTTGTTAATTCGGTTTAGCGCGTCGTCCAGAACACCAATCGCATCATTCGCGAACTCCGCCGTTGATAGTGTAAGAAGAGTGCCATCGCCCCTTCGCAGATTAAGCGCCTGAGCAGTCATTGTCTGCACATAGACACGCTCTCTCTGGTGCTGGTTTGGTCCAATGTGAAACCACATGGAGGAAACACGAGAACCGCGAGCAAAGTCTCCCTGCAGAAGGTTCATTTTGTTGAACTCTGCCTGAGAGGCAATACGGTCCACCTCATCAATCAACTGAGATACCTCTACCTGAATCATCTGGCGATCCATGGCAGTGTAGATACCGTTAGAAGATTGGATGGCCAGCTGTCGAATTCGCTGAACAATGTCAGCAACTTCAGCCAGGTATCCTTCAGTGGTCTGAATTAGAGACATACCATCTTCGGTGTTACGTTCGGCCTGACGAAGACCTCGAATCTGAGCGCGCATCTTTTCAGATACTGCCAGACCAGAAGCATCGTCTCCGGCGCGGTTAATACGCATACCAGAAGACAGCTTTTCCATGTTGCGATCAACGTCCCAGTGCTGAAATTTCAGCGTCCGGTGCGAATTGATCGCAGACAGATTGTGGTTAATAATCATAGAAGTTTCCTCCGTGAAAGTTCGAGCTCATTAGGAGGTCATCCTTTCCCTCCCAGTACGACGGGCTCAGTTTATGCTTCGTCGAAAAGCTCACCGGAAATTAGGTTTCAGGACAATTTTTTCGACCCGGAATTTCGGATTATGCATCCAGGCGCTTGAACTTTTTTCGGACTTCCATGAATTTTTTCCGGGCGGGAATCTAAAGTTATAATCCTTTAGTAATTCATCGAAGAAGGGGACATCCACTCTTGCTGAGGAACGATCCATAGCTTTGCTCGAGCGTATGCTCGGAAATGACTGCCCATCAACGTTACAGAACTTGAGGCCCGCCTGAAAAAAAGATCGAAATAAGGAGTAACCCTTTCCTTTATCTGCGGCACAGTCCGGATTCAAAGAACGGATTGGGAGACTTCAGGCTGAAAAGGTTCGGACATGGGCCTGGACAGGCATGCTTTCAGAAGGAAGATCTCTGCCACTAAGGTGTTCCAGGGATTCTGCCTCCGGAGCAATGTGGAAATTCCCGAACCATAGAGTGGTATAAGCGGAGTGATTAAGAAGGAATTGGAATTAGCTAAGTCGGTATCTGCGGATGGGATCCAGAATCTGAGTAATTTGAACGGCGAAGAATTCATCCACTACCACCAGTCTACCTCGTCCAAACAAGCGATCGTTGACCAGGATATCCACTTCATCCCCGACATTCTTGTCGAGCTCGATGATGGAGCCTTCGCCTAGCATAAGTACATCTTTGATGTACATCTGGGTTCTACCGAGCTCAACCGAAAAGCGCAGGTTTACATCAAGGAGTAGCTCTGCATTGTCCCTGTTTTCCGGTGGGGCCGCCGGTATGGCAGCGCTGGCTCCAGATCGATCCGAACCGCCGCCTCCGCCCCCCGGGCCTGAGCCACCTACGGCGCCAGCAATAGCATTCAGGGATTCCTGATCCAGGCCCATATCGCCCAGATCCATACCTCCATCCCCTCCTTCATCTCCACCGCTATCCCCGCCAGAATCGCCGGGATCATCGGTTAATAGAGAGTCCAGATCAAGATCGTCTGCAGCTGCATCCTGGTCTCCTCCGCCGGGAGAATCTCCACCCAGTAGCTGATCGATCTCTTCTTGAGAAAGCTGACTTTCCTCCGCCATATACTACCTTTATCGGCAAATCTTCCGATAGTGAAAGAAAAGCCCTGGGGTCAGGACATAACATTGTATATTATACGCCACATTTTAAGGTTTTTTTCCCGTNCCCTCCCCGGGCTCTTTCGGGGCAGCCATGAACTGATTGTAGCCGTGGACCATCCCCTGAATCGGAAAGCCGCCCTCCGAGCCCTTTCACGTCTCCATAACCGCCTGCGAGCTCAACCGGTGCTTCGATATATGAGAATCCGTAAACGACTGAGATTGCAGCCCCATGGAGTAAGGCTGGAATTGGAGGCCCTCAGTCCCATTCCGCGAATTCTTGGCCTGCCTGGTCTGGGTTCCCTGGCAAATCGATTGGAAGATTATTTCTATTTTCTGCAAAGAGAATACCGGCTTCTGGGATTGGCCCAGGAGTCCGGTTCTCAGCCTGTAAGGCCTGGCGCAGGCTTCCCTTCCTTTCTGAAAGGAGACTGTCTGTATCTTTCCTATTTGATGGTTCAGCCAGCAGGGTGGCTTCCCGAGGAAGAGCGGAGCACAACGGAGAAGATTTATGGAGGGCCGGATCGACTTCCTTTTCATCTGGGGGATTCGTATCGAATCCTTGCAAAACTGAAATCTGACGGACTTTTGAATCAGACCTGGCAGGAAGCTTTGCTCTTTGCAGGAGACCGACGCTGGGAAGGTTACCTTGTTCAGGACAGTCCTTCAAAGCTGACAGACCTGGGCTATGTCGCTCCTTCCTTTCATGCCAGCTTTCAAGATCCGGACTTCATTGCCGGCCGTATGTTTCGACCGGCCACGGTGCATTACTCCATGACCCCGGTCTCCTCCACGCAGTTTCCGCACCTACCCTTTGAGCGAAAAGCGGTAAATCTCTTCTATCCAGATGCGAGCTTAAGAGTTCATATCTATCGGGCCACTTTGATGGATCCCGTAAATCACAGACTTCATCTGCGAGCCAGACGATTGCCCTACCGGGGGAACGGATGGCAGCGAATCCTGGATATTCCATCTACAGAACTGGATCTTCCGGAGGCCGGCCTCTGGGTATATGGAAGTTCGGCTGTGCTGGAGCTGGAGAAGCTGGACACCCTGGATATTCTGGATTGTGATTACCGAAATTCAGATCAAATTCGGTTGAAATCAGGCAGGGCTGCCAGGCCTATTGTGTATGGCAGGAATTGAAGATGGTATTGGTGCATTTTTTAAAGGTGCATTGAGAATCGGACAAACCGCTCTGGCAATTGGTCAAGGTGGATGGGACTGGCTAACGGCCGAGGATGCTCCGGCACCGAAGGTTCTTCGACAAACATTTGAGCGACTGGGCACTACCTACATCAAACTGGGTCAATTCATAGCCAGCGCCCCCTCTGTTTTTCCTCCAGATTACGTAACCGAGTTTCAAAAATGCCTGGATAAAACGGATCCCATTCCTTTCGCACAGATTGAAAAGGTTCTTCGCAAAGAACTGGGCAAAGATCCATACGAAATCTTTCATTCCATCAATCCCGAGCCTCTGGCCAGCGCCTCCATTGCCCAGGTGCATGCTGCCGAACTCAAAGATGGCCGCGACGTAGTTGTAAAGGTTCAAAAACCCGGTGTCGATGACATCATTCTCACGGATTTAAACTTTCTNTTTCTATGGGCTCAGGTTCTGGAATGGCTGGCCCCGGACTTTTCCCGCACATCCATGAAGCATATTGTGCAGGATATGCAAAAGATCATGATGGAGGAATGCGACTTCATTCACGAATCTCGCAATATTCAAGAGTTCGATAAGTTCCTGCAGAAAACAGGAAACGATCGAGTGATCGTACCCAAGGTCCATACGAAATACACTACGGCCCGGGTACTCACCATGGACCGATTGTACGGAGTGCCGCTCACAGATCTGGAGAGCATTCGCAAGTATTCCAGGGATCCAGAAGAGACTCTGATCCTTGCATTGAACACCTGGTTTATGAGCCTTATGGCCTGCGATTTCTTTCATGCGGATGTCCATGCAGGGAATCTAATGGTACTGGAAGATGGTAGAGTGGCCTTCATCGACTTCGGCATCGTTGGCAGGATTTCCAAGAAGACCTGGGGAGGCATTCAGGGTCTGATGGAATCCATGGAAAGCCGGAACTTCGACAACATGGCATCAGCGCTCATCGACATCGGGGCAACCGATGGCCCGGTAGACCGCAAGACTTTTGCTGCTGATCTTAAGAAGGTTTTTGCCGGTATGGAAAACCTGGAACGGATGGCACAGAAATCCCAGGAAGTGGATGAGCAGGAGATNAATCGTCTGCTCATTGATATTGCGGAAGCCGGACAGAAGAATGGCATTCGGTTTCCTCGAGAATTCGCATTACTGATCAAACAGTTCCTGTACTTCGATCGCTATATTCGGATTCTGGCTCCGGAACTCAGAATGTTTGAGGATCAGAGAATCGTTCGAAGCCAGCAGGATCTTCCNGGCCTGCCGCCTGCTGGAAAAAAGAAAAAGAAGAAGTAGAGGCCCTCGTTCGCCGGCTGTGGACAATCGAACAAAACGCTACCCCGGCCATCTTGAATCGAGAACGACCCGGACCGTCTGAACCCACCGATCAGAGCTTCTTTTTCAGAAAGAGGGCAAGGGATTTCAGAGCCTGTCCCCTGTGACTCAGACNNNCTTTCGTTTCCGGGCTGATTTCTGCAAAGCATTGCCCGGTGCTTTCTTCGATAAAGACAGGATCGTACCCAAAGCCTCCTTCACCGGCCGGAGTCCGGGCAATATGTCCGTCTACTCTGCCTTCAAAGTATTGAGGCTTCTGGCCAGGAAAACCCACAAGACAGAGCACGCAGGAGAAGTATGCCTTTCTCTGTCCTGGTTCTTTCATGGCTTCCAACTTTTGTAGAAGCAGATCGTTTCTCTGGCTGTCATTTAATCCCGGACCGCCGTATCGCGCGCTGTACACACCAGGTTCTCCATTCAGCGCTTCTACACTCAGTCCTGAATCATCGGATACGCAAGGAATTCCACAGGCACGATGGAAGCCCTGAGCCTTGATTAATGCATTTTCAGCGAAGGTTGTTCCGGTTTCTTCGATGCTAATTGGTTTCTCATCTGCATCCCGGAGGTCGTCCGGATTGAGTTCCAGATCGGCAGGCGAAAGCACCTGCACCGGAAGGCTGTAGGCATCCAGAATGCTACGGAGCTCGTTCAGTTTTTTAGCATTGCCGCTGGCAAGTAAGATCTTCATTGCAGAGAAGGATGAAGCAACCAACAGGTTCAGGCTTCTGGAACAAGATCGTCGAAGCTTTTCACAGCACCTGGTAGATCATCATAGAAATGAAAAACACGGTCCAGAAGAGTAATTCGAAAGACTCGGAGCACATCCCCTTCCTGAAGCACTATGCGAATATCGCCTTCTCGACGACGAATCTTGCGCTTGGATGCGATAAGAACTCCCAGAGCGCTGGAACAGATATAGCGAAGGGAAGTGAAATTCAGTACTACGAAGCGAGCCCCATCGTTGAGCACGCGTTCGATTCCTTCTTCGAAAGCTGGAGTATCTCCGTGCTGAATGCTACCGGATATCTCCAGGACAAAAACGTTTGCTTCCTGTGTTTTCTTGATTGGATCCATATCAATCGGCCATGAAGAGGCTTAGCACAAAGACCCTGGCCTGGCTTTCCCTCTTCAAGATTCTGGAAGCCTCCAGAGCAGTTGCGCCCGTTGTGAAGACATCCTCCAGTAATACATAATAGAATGCTGGTCTATACTCCACTGTCAACTGTATCGAGTCTTTCACCTGGAAAAATCTGTCATGCCTTCCAAACCCGCTTTGCTTCCCTTTCCCTTTCTTCTGCAGCATCCGTTTCAATGGTAGCTGATCCGTGGCCAACTGTCTGCCCATGTCTGCCACGGGCTGGTAATTGCGAATATTTCTCGCCGATCTTCCGCTGCCAACGTAGATCAGATAACCGGTCTCTTGTATTATGTCTTCCTCCGATAGCAGTTCGGCCAATCGGTGCTCAAGATAGGGCCGAAACCATTGATAGGAGTTCCGCTCATTTTCGAACTTCCAGTTCTGCAAAACCCTTTTGCATTCAGCGTTCAGGCCGAAGGTAGATATATGGCGGTCAAAAAGTACGTTCCGTTCATCGCAGAATCCACAGGTATAGGATTCCAGCTTACCGAAGCAGCGACTGCATCGGCCCTCGCTTCGCAAAGGCTCGGGCGCACAACCCGGGCAAAAGGATCCATCTCGATTCTCGGCTCCGCAACCCGGGCAGGCACGGGGACTGTATAGATGCAATATCATATGGATGATAGGTCCATAACTGAAATATCGTTCGCCTGGANGGCCAGAAACGTATCTCACCGAAGACCTGGGGGGGCGTTCCTTATTCTTTTTCTTTTATGGTTCAGTACGGCGGTCAGCGCTGAGCCCAGGCCGCCGGAAATACCGGACCATGCTCTGCCACATTCTTACTGGAGCCTGCTTGAAGGCTTTGAGCAAAACAGAAAATGGAATCTGAATCGCCCCAGGTTTTCGGACCAGTCCGGTAACCTGGAGTATACAGGGCTTTCCGAGGGGCCCTATGCAGGGAGCGGAGTCTATCTGAGTCTTCTTTTTCGGGGGAATCGAGCAACTCCGGCTATTCTAGAGCCAGACAGCCCGATGAAACTCTCCGGCTTTGCCCAGGAGATCTCACTCTTTGTCTACGGCTGGGATCAACCGGTACGAATGACTTTGATCCTGCGGGACCGCAAGGGCAGGCAAGTTCGGAGTAGCTCCAGCAATCTTCAATTTCAGGGATGGAAGCGATTGAGCGTTGCACTACCGCCTACCATAGCTCGGCAACCTGAAGGCCCCTTTCAAGAATGGTACATGGAGCTTCTAGGAATTGAGCTGAGGCCAATCTACAATGAGACCCTGGCAGTGCGCCTGTCCATCGACGATTTGTTTTTGTTGAGCGCTCCGGCCATCCAGCTACCGGAGCCTATGCGACAGGTAAATTAGAAGGAGTCCAGGATTTCNGCGCGCTTATCTTTATANTCCTGCTCGGTGATCAAACCATCTTTCCGAGCCTTNTCCAGCTGCTTCAGTCGCTCGCTGAGGGTTTTCTCAGAATCCTGAGGACCGCTNCCTTTTGGCTCGGAGGTATCGGTAAANTAGCTCTCGCTGGCATCAAATCCNGGNGCCTGNTTTCGATCCAGGAGACTCTGCAGAGATGTATCGGCAAGCACAGCCCAGGTATGATGTTCGTAATCCCCCACTCGTTTATAGTCGAAGGATTCGGAACTCACCAGAGATAGATCAGGATAGGATTTGCGGAAGCTCACGGGCAAAACCTCCGTCCAGTTATCCTCAGTCAGAAAATCATCGTAAGGGACTGGCTCTTTGATCTCCCCAAAGACCAGGTTCAGCCCTTCGGAATCGTACCACAGAATCAGAGAGGTTCTTTCCATTCGACTTAGCACGGATTCATCGGGATCGAATCGGGAAATCAGAAGGATGCGCTGGTTTTCGCCCACGATTTCCATTGTGCGAGATAGCGCTGTAGCAAAGCGCTCCACTTCTGCCGGATAGTAAACAGGTCGAACATCGGTTCCCCAGAGGCTCTCTTTGCGAAATTTCAAGCCTCCCAGAATCTGCATCAGATCGGATGGCTTCATGGCGGGAAATTTCTGCTGCTTTCCCATGTAGGCCTGAAGCTCGTCATCAGGATAAGCCTGGGACTCCAGGGTATAGATTGCAAAGTAATTGTCCAGGATTCTGTTTTCCCTGGAATAGAAGCCACCCATGCAGCTTTGAAAGGTGAAAGCAAGAATCAGGGCCAGGGGCCAGTATGGGCGGACGGAATGTCTCATTCGTTCGAATACTCCTGGTTCTATGATCGAAGCAGGACGATGGTATCTTTAGGTATCAGGAAAACAAATCCGGGAACCGTCTTGCCATCTCCTCATCGTCCAGATGTGGCAACACTGGCAGCAATCCTGCCAGTTTGAAGACCGAAAGCAACGATTTTCCCAGACCGCACACACTGATGCTAGCTCCCCGTTCCTTGAGATCCTTTTCACATTTTAACAGAATGCCAATTCCGGAGCTGTCCACAAAACGAACCAGGCGGAAATCCAGAAATATATCTGTGACGCCCGGTTCATGAAGCGCCAGAAAGTCTTCATAGAACTCCCGGGCATTTTCCATTTTGAGATCCTCAGTAATGCGAACCACGGCTTCCGGGGAGCGCATAAGGAGCAACTCTACCATTATATGAGCTCCTCCGGACGGATACCTTTGATGTAGTGCGGGAAGCCTTCTTTGTCTGTGTACTCTACTACCACTTCCTGGTCTCCCTCGGAGACCTCCGCTACCCTCACCAGAGTTCCCTGGATAACAAATACGCCCTCATGCAAAAAGGTCGGTCGGTTCAGGGTTTTCTCGTCACCGGGTTGCAGTGCCATGGGTCTAGGTTGCGGCAAAGGAAGTTGTCTTGTAAAGCAATTATACTCTTTCCGGTTGCTTTTCCGTGTATAGATCCCGGCCCTCTCGCTTCATGACCTTGAAGAGCTGGGTCTGCCTGGGATCCAGTTTGGTGCCAATATCATATGTGGCATCCTCAAACTGCGCCCCTTCCACATTAGCTCCGGTGAGTTTGGCCCAGCGGAGGTCAGATTCCCGGAGATCGGCATTCTTGAGATTACAATTGTTGAGAAAGGCCCCTCTTAGACGGGCTCCACGCAGGTTGGCTCCCTCAAAGCTGGCGTTCTGCAAGAAAGCATTCTGCAGATTGGCTCCAGATAGATCCACGCCAGAGAAGTCCTCGCCCTCCAGAATAATCTGGGTAAGCTTTTCTCCTCTGAGGTGCCCCTGCTCTTTCAGCTTTTCCAGTGCATAGGCTCGGGTAATCCGATCTTCAGGCTTGACCCCGGTTCCATTCTTATAGTCCGCCACAGCTTTTTGCATGGCCTCTACTGCAGATTCCGGATAGTTCTTTCGGCGATCGGGAAATTCGAAAAGATTTTCTATATCTTCGCTGGTAATGGATTCGGCTCGCTCCAGTGGCTTGCCTTTTACCCATTCTGTGGCCATGGCCAGAGCAGCCAGACCAAAGCCGCAGCCGGTGGTGGTATAAGAAGCGTCCAGAATCGTCTTCTCCGAAGACTGCTCATCGATTTTGAGATAGAGACGGTACCCGTCTCCGCAACCAACGTTTCGATAGGAAGATACCACGGTGGCATCCTCCATCTCTTTGTAGTTCATACGCTGGTCGTTGATTTCTTTGTATTTTTCGAAATCCATCATCGTTCCAGCATAATTGTTTTCAGGGTTCCCGACGAGCGCTTCCTATTCCTGGATAGGAAAAACTGTAAAGACCGTGCACGGTTCCCTGGGCCTGAGCGCTGAGAGATCGCATTTCGAACCGGGTTTTACCTGCATGGGATTCTTGATGTAATTGCTCGATGCTCTTAATGCCCATATCCTGAAAGCTCTGCCTCAGTCCTTGAACGAGATAGGGCAGGTACTGGAACATGGAACCTTTGTCCACCACTGAACCGGTAACTCCCTGGGCCACTTTGATCTCCTGGTCCTCGGAAAAGTAACGTTTGGCTCCCCCTGCTTCCATGGCTTCCAGGCTGGCCATTCCACGGTAACGTTTCAGTCGAACACCGTTTTCGTAGTAGTATTCCCCCGGTGCTTCATGCGTCCCGGCAAACATGGATCCCATCATTGTGGTAGAGGCGCCAATGGCCAGCGCAATGGAAATATCACCGATATTGGAAATACCGCCATCTGCGATCACCGGNACTCCTTCACGGGCTGCATACTTCGCCGTCTGATAAACAGCAGTGGCCTGAGCNCGACCTACGGCCATAGTGTCCTGTGTAATGCAGATAGAGCCAGGTCCCATGCCCACTCGCAAAGCGTCCGCGCCGGCGCGGATCAAATTCTTGCATTGTTCCATGGTAACAACGTTACCGGCCACTACATCCAACCGGGGAAAATGCTTCTTAATGTACTCAATAAGTTCAATCTGATAATGTGAATTACCCTGAGCTGAGTCGATAATGATGACATCTGCCCCGGCGGCTTCCAGAGCTTCCAGCCGATCCCGGCTTTCCAGCTTGGTTGAAATGGCAGCGCCTACCATCAATCTCTTGGCTGCATCCTTGGATGCATCGGGATATTCCCTGTGTTTCTTGATGTCCGAGCGACAGATCAAGGCCACCAGTTGGCCGCGATCATTAACAATGGGCAACTTACCTTTCTTGGATTCCTTTAGAACCTGGTTGGCTTCTGCCAGAGAGAATCCGTCAGGTGCTGTAATCAAGTCTCTGGTCATAACCTGAGAAAGAGGAATNGAAGAATCCTTTTCCAGATCCACNTCCCGATTGGTAACAATGCCTACCAGTTTACCGGTTCGGTTCCCATCTTCTGTAATCGGAATTCCGGAGAATCCGTATTTTTCTTTTATCTTATAGAGGTCCGCGATAGTATGCTGCGGGCTTAGGACAATAGGATCAGTAATGAAGCCGTTTTTGAAGCGCTTAACCTTTTCTACCAGCTCCACCTGTCTTTCGACACTGTTGTTNTAATGGATGATGCCGATGCCACCGAGCAGTGCCATGGAAATAGCCATGCGTTCTTCGGTTACGGTGTCCATGGGACTGGACAGCATGGGTCTTTGAATTCGAATGTTGCGCGTGAGCTGTGTGCTCAGATCTACTTCGCTGGGATGAAAGTCTATAAATCCGGGAAGCACCAGGAAATCTTTGTAGGTTAAGCCGCCTTCCAGGGCAAACAACTCTGCTGCGGAGAGACCGTCCTGGAAGGTCTCCTCTTCCTGCCCTGCAAAGGCCGTTCCGGTAGGTTTCGTCTGCAATCCGTCCATATTACAGAAAGTCCTGGAGAGGGCACAACGGCAAGGCAATTTCAGATGGCACGGCGTTTTCGGAGGTCCGAAATGGCTTCCTGGTCGTACCCCAGAGACTCCAGTATCGATTCTGTGTCCTGGCCGTGAGTCGGCGGTGCCATGCGATAGGAGATAGGACTTTCAGAAAGATGAAACGGACTTCCTGTTACAGGCACAGGACCCAGGTCCGGATCCTCCAGAGCGATGGCAGCCTGCCTTGCCTGCAGCTGCTCACTATGGAAAGCTTCGTCCGGGGCAAGAACTGGAGTGAGGCAGCAATCCGTGTGCTGAAACAGGGGCTTCAGATCTTCGTAGGATTTTGTAGAGAAGAATTCCTGTAGCTTGGCCCGTACTCGATCCCGGTTCTGCTGAGAGTTGGGATCCGACTGGAGTTCCTCCATCAGCTCTTCCCGTCCGATGTTCTTCAAGAATGTACGAAAGAAATTCCCTTCAAGGGCGCCCAGCATGACGTAGCGATCCTCTTTCGTGCGATACACCGAGTAGTTAGGAAGTCCGCCACTGAGATCCATCTGGCCCCTCTCTGGAAGCTTTCCGGCGGCTGCCAGTTCTCCGGCATGAATGGACAACAGACTAAATGCTCCGTCCATCATTCCGGTATCTACAAACTGCCCCTGTCCTGTGCGCTCTCTGTGAAACAATGCTGCCAGAATACCAGAAAGCGCCAAAAGGCTTCCACCGGCTGTGTCTGCGATCTGAACCCCGGGGAGCACTGGCGGCCCACCGGCTTGTCCGGTAATATACAGCAATCCACTTTCTGCAATGTAGTTTCCATCGTGGCCTGCGCGATCTCGCTCGGGACCTGTGGCGCCGTATCCCGAGATCCCGCAATAGATCAATCCAGGAAATCTCTTATGCAGGGATTCGTATCCGATGCCCATTTCTTCCAGAGTATTCGGGCGAAAGCCTTCCAGCAGAATATCGGCGGTCTCCAAAAGCTTCAGCAAAACCTCGCGACCTTCTGCTCTCTTAATGTTCAGAGAAATACTCTTCTTGTTTCGATTTACGGAATAGAACAACCCCGTAGGATTCTGCTCNGAGTCCTTCGNCGAAGCTTCGTCGGGAGAATTGAATTTAGAGCCCATAAGCCGGGTCATATCCGGCACCCGGGGNTTTTCAATTTTGATTACTTCGGCGCCCATATCGGCCAGATGCATGGAGCATAATGGGCCCGGAAGAAGTAGAGAAAGATCCACCACACGAATTCCAGCCAGCGGGCCTTTGTTTGTTTCTCCATAAGATCGTTTATTCAATTTGGTGACGTCCATGGACATGCTTCACTCCTGATAAAATGTTTTTCTGTTTTTGAAGACCGGGTTATGATCTGCAACACCTGGTAGATAGAAATCGACACCTGAAGCCGCACCACGCTGTATTTGCTGCTGATCTCCAGCGCCACCAACCCGGGTCCGAAATGCTCAAAATAGGCGAACCAACTTTTAGATCCTGGGCGGCTGCCAATTAAGCGGCCGAATGCGATGAAGAACCCTGAAGGATTGGTGCAAGGCGGCAGGCTTACTGAGCTGCACTCATTCGCGAAGCCACCAGCCAGAGCCCCACGATCATCAATGCGATACCTGCATATTGAACCCAGTCCAGATTTTCCTGAAAGAATACGCGGGAAGCTACCAGCACAATGATAAATCCAAGACTGGTCATGATGGGATAGGCAATACTCAAAGGTACGTTCTGCGAAAGCACATGGCGGTAGGCGATAAAAGCNAGACCAAAGCTTGCCAGACCGGCAATGAGCCATGGATTGAACAATTGCTTGATCAATTCCTCGGTGCCCATCTCTCCAGAACGATAGGCGCTGGCCTTGATCAAAATGTTCGCCGAAGCATTCAGTACGATAGCCAGGATAAAGACAATAAGTGTTAATTGAGTCATTTGTTTCTCCGATCCGTCAGGCCTGCATCGTCGGGGCCTATTCTGAACTTCGCCACAGACCTCCGCCAGGCTCCGCAGAACCTTCTGGAGGCTTGCCTGGAACGCTCATCCGACTAGCGTTCTCATTCAAAAACCAGGGCTGCCAGCTTCCGAAAATCCATATCAATACGCACGGGCAAATAATGTAGCCCNTGCAGATGCGGCTTCTCAGAAGTTCTTTCGTCCAGATGGTCCACTGTGGCAATCTGCCTTATTCGGACCAGATCTTTCTCTGTTGTAATTACGGGCCAACCCTTTTGCCAGCGAGTCAGGTCGGATCTCTTGAACCTGTAATGGTCCCGATAGATGATGTGCTCTTTCACCTCATAGCCTGCAGCAGTAAGTGTAGCTTCAAAGCCCGCTGGATTTCCAATCCCGCTCACAGCCACCACAGGTCCGGGCTTCAACGCAGGCGCAACAGCACCAGGAGAATGGACGGAATCCCATACCGGCAGGCGAGGAANGTGTGACTTGATTACTCTGGACCATTCCCTGGCATTTTCTGGCGCCAGATCCGTCCGTGTGAGTATCACTGCATGGGCTCGCTGCAGGGCTTCCAGAGGTTCCCTGAATTTTCCCAGAGGCAAAACCGAGGCCTGCTGGACAGAGACGGTACAATCCATGAGCACCAGATCCACATCTCGAAACACCGATGGATTCTGAAAGGCATCATCCAGAAGAATAAAGTCCCGATCTGCGGCAAAGCGCTCCAGGGCATTCCAGCGATTGGCGCCCACCACCACTCGGGCTCCCTGAACATGATAGAGCTGCGCTTCATCCCCGCTTTGTGCGGAGTCCATCAAGAATCGATGCCCATCGAAGGCCAATCCGCCAGAAGCGCTGCTCTTGCCGCCGTAGCCCCGTAGCAGCACCGCAGGCTTCCTATTCCTGCGAATAGCCTCCTGCAGTATCCAGACACCCAGCGGAGTCTTGCCAGTACCACCTGCACTGAGATTTCCAAGAGAAATGACCCGTGCATCGCTTCTCTTTTGATTTTGCCTTCGCTTAAGAAATTTACTACGATGCAAATTCAGATAAAGTCGCTGAAGCCAGTGTTTACAGCGTATGGGATCGTCCCCGCTCATGATATCGTAAATTGCATCTCATAAAGGCGACGATAGATGCCACCCTTTTCCAGAAGAGTCTTATGGTCACCGGTTTCAACGATCTGGCCCTGGTCCATAACCAGGATTCTGTCCGAGCGAGTTACGGTAGAAAGTCGATGAGCCACTATGAAGACCGTTCTTCCCTTCAGCAGAGTAGTGATCGCTTCCTGAACCATCTTTTCGCTTTCGTTGTCCAGAGCAGAGGTTGCTTCGTCAAAAATCAGCACCGGAGGATTATGTAGAATCGCTCGAGCGATGGCAATTCTCTGCCGCTGGCCTCCGGAAAGCATTACTCCTCTCTCTCCTACCAGGGTATCGTATCCATCGTGTAATGCAGAGATAAACTTATGAGCATGGGCTGCTCGGGCCGCGCGAACCACCTCTTCCTCGGGGATGNCAACTCGACCCAGGGTGATATTGTCCCGCAAAGTTGCGTTAAACAAAAATACACTCTGGGTAACGATTCCAATGCGCTCTCGCAGATCGTTCAGTCGAAAATCCTTCAGGTCTTTCCCATCCACCAGTATTCTGCCCTGGGTTGGATCATAGAATCGCGGAAGTAGATCAATGAAAGTCGATTTACCGGCACCGGAAGAACCTACTATCGAAACAGTTTGACCGGCCTCAACACTAACATTGACATTTTTCAGAGCATCTGATTCCGCTCCGGGATAACTGAAACTAACGTTATCAAACTGAATGGTATCTCGCACCCCACCAAAGCGTACAGGATTCTTGGCTTCGGTTAGTCTGGGCTTATCATCAAGAATTTCAAAGATCCTTTCAGCGGCGGCAGAAGATGCTCCCAGCAAGTTTACCATAATGGAAACCTGCTTCATTGGTCGCATGATAAAGATCAGGATGAAGAAGAAGCCGAAAAACATCCCTCGACTTAACTCTCCATTGGAGATCTCGTAGGCTCCCCATCCGAGAAAAATCACCACTACCAATGTCGCTACAAACTCTGTAATGGCCGGACCAACCTGATGGTAATAATGACCTTTAAAGGTATTGCGATAAAGACGATGATTGATGATGTTAAAGCGCATCTGCTCAAACTTTTCCATGGAAAATGCGCGAATCACTCGAATGCCGCTAATAATCTCCTGCACATGACCGCCCATTTCGGCCAGTCGCTCCTGTTGTCCCATGGCGGCGCGACGAATCTTTATTGCAAACTTGTTTACCGGAGCTATTAGAATCGGAACAACCAGCAGGATGGCCAGAAGCATCTCCCAGCTAATCAGGGCCAGGATGATGAGGTGGGTTACAATATAGAAAAGATTAACCACAGCCTCTTGAAACTCGATGGATAGGGATCGGCCTACGAGCTGGACATCGTTGATAACCCTGCTCATGATGATGCCGGTGCGACCCTGTTCAAAGTAATCCAGGCCCATACGGTTTAACTTGCTATAGAGCTTGTTTCGGATATCTCGAATGGCGTAGGTACCGGCCGTTCCAATGAAATAAAGGCTGAGACTCAGCGCGATAATCTTCAGAAAGTAGATGGGCAAAACCAGTAGACAGAGACTGAAAATGGCTTCTCTGGGAGTTTTATCCGCCACCCAGTCATTGGAATAGACTTTGAACCCAGTCCATCGAGCGTTAATGGCATCAAAAATGGGAAGCTCTTCTCCCCGCTGATACTGGTCATATTTATTTAGCTCGGAGGCGCCTAATGGAAATAACTCAACCTTCTCGGTCTCTCCGAGGGCGTTGAAGATGGGTATGAAGATTGTCAGGGAAAACAGGTTGGTTATGGAAACCATCAAAGACAGAAATAGACCGGCCATGATCCGAAACTTGTATTTGAGGACAAATCGACTCAGCCGAAGCAACGGGGCTGCCCTCAACGGTGGCTTGGTTCTGGTCTCTTCCATAGGCCTTAAGATGTTTAGCTGTCCCTGCTCCCTGATTGCAAGAACATTAGATTCCAGCCATGCATGACCCTGGAGCCCTGAGTATCCAATCCATTGTCTTTTGACACATACCTGCGATGGCTTCTGTTGAGGGGAGCATTCTGTTCTCCGGGCCGGGCAGAAAGGAGGCCACTCAGGAGTCTAATAGATGAATGCAAAGGTGGCCTCTAGAAGCGGAAATCCCCGATACCAAAGACAAAGTTGAATCGGTCGTCTCCAGGAATTGGCTTCAATTTACCCCGCTCGTAATAAAGCTTCTGGGCCAGAAAGAGTCTTAAAGGAAGTACCGGGATCTGAATACGAATACCAAAACCCCAGCTAAAGAGAGTACGGTCCAGCGCAAGATTGCGCTGCGACAGGACCGCTCTTCTTGGATCGTTCCAGGCAGACTGAGATCCATAGAAATAGGGCTGCTGATTCACCGGGTTGATATTGTCCGACAGGTATCGATCTATGGCATTGGTACCTTCGAATTGCGCTTCCACTTCGTTTTCATAGTTGTCGACGAAATCAGCATTATCCCCGCTCAGCTCACCGAGGTTAATGAACATAGTGCCGGCATCCAGAAAGAAGGTCCACCAGAGCACTGTGGGCTCAATGGGAAACCGCATTTCCAGACCACCAAGGATCATATGGTTTGCTCCATTCAATTGCCACCATGGATCCGGGAACTGGCGATCCTGAGCATAATCATAGCCTCGAAGGGTTTCATATCCGCCAAGGTAGAGCTTATCTCCAGGCTCAATGAATGGATTGATTTCTTTGTTCTGTTGCCCGCTGTAAGGTGCCGTCTCATGGGTAAAAGTTCCGGATAGCCGGGTCTCAATCACCACTCTCCATCGTTTCAGTGCATTGGAGCGAAACAGTCCGCCAAAAGTGTAGTCGAAAGGCCAGAAGTAATGCGCAAACTTTGCGGTGTACTGGTTGTAGTGATCCTGACCACCCAGGATCTGCCCCACAGTCTCAATGGATAGATCCATGCTCAGACCGCTGGTTGTATTATAGACATTATCCCGGGAGTCGTACAGAAGACCGTTGGTCAGACTGGACTTGAATTGCCAGCCCAGGTTCGTTCTACGAATTACTTCGTTGCTGGCAAGAGCGGAAGGCCTGGAAGCAATGGACCAGGAAGGCGAGTAACGATGGTAGTGAGCCCAGTTAATCCAGAATGTATGCGATAGACCTACGCCAAGTCCCAGGGATGTAACTTCATAAGAAGCTGTTTCAAAAAAGTCGTTAGAATCATCACTCACTCGAATGGGCACAATCTGCACAGTGCTGGATGCATAGCCTGCATAGAGAGATAGAGCCCAGGGGCGAGGGGCACTACGATAACAGTCCTCTTCTTCTTCGAGGAAGGGCCGCACCACATGCCGTATCTTTTCTTTGACTCGGTCCAGATTTTCTACAGTTTCCGGCGAATTCCGTGCCTCTTGAACATAGGTGCGAATGAGCTTACCCACTTCGCTATACTGATTTTGATATGTGTCAGCCAATAGCTCCAGAGACTCCAGGCTTTCGGCCTCATCGATTCGGTTCTGTTGATTATACCAGTATCTGCCGGTAGTATCCTGGCAGGCCTCATAGACCCAGGGGTCCGTCCAGGAAATGCTTACCTGGCGAGTCAATGGACCGTATTGAAGCTTGCCGGTGATTCTCTGTCCGGTTCCATTGAGGTTGTTTTCCCCGACTTCGGTAAAAATAGAGAAGCCGGTCTGCGTGCCATAGCCCCCACCCATGGTAATGGTACCCGTAGGCTGCTCGGTTACATCGATGATCAAGTTCATCTTTTCATCGTCCGAGCCAGGACGCATTTCGAGGTTTACTTCTTTAAAGTAGCCCAGGTTAAAGATCTTTTCCCGGCTACGCTCTACCAGAGCAGAGTTAAATAATTGGCCTTCCTTTACGAGAAGCTCTCGGCGAATCACATGCTCCTGGGTCTTGCTCATACCCTTGATGATGATGTTTTCTATGTATGCCAGATGGTTCTCGCGGACAACGAAATGCACGTGTCGCAAAGTCTGACCGGCTGCCCTGGGATCATCCTCCAGCCTGTCTCGAAGAAGCTCAAAATCCAGGCTTTCGCCTATGTCCTGACAACGTCGTTGTTCTTCCGAGGCTGGATTTTCCAGATCACGACATGCTTCATATTTCTTCAGATTCTCTTCGGTAAGCTGAAAGGTAGTAAAATAGGGCTGGATCTGAGCGAATACATATCCTTGCGAAGAATATGCCTGTTGCAGTGTGTTTCTATCTCTAAAGAATTTGCCTTCATCAAAGATTTCGCCGCTTTCCCCTGGGTTGAACTCCAGGAAGCTGAGCAGTTGTTCTTCCGTAAAAACAGGGTTCTGGTTTTCCTTTGTCTTTACCTTGCGTTCCGGCGGATTTCGCTCCAGGTTTATTGCCTGGGAATCATGCTCCAGTGAATAGCCGCCGTAATAGCGGATGTCACCTTCATTGATCTTATAGGTGATAACCACCACCCGACCTTCTTCAGGTTTTGAAGGATTCCGCCAGCGAATCTCATAGCCGGTACTCTCTGGATCGATTTCTGCATTTACATATCCATTGGACTTGGCAAATGCCAGAAGCTTATATTTGTCTTCTTCAAACTTACCTTCGCTGAATATTCCATCCTCGAAAATGCCTTCTTCTTTGTGGTCCAGGATGGCCAGCATGTTTTCCGGATCCAGGTTGCGCGTTCCTAGAATGTTAATTCGCGAAATTGGGATATTCTCCCCTTCATCGATAATGTAGCGAAGTTCGAGTGTATTGGTTTCCGGGTCCACATCTCCGGTATCCAGCCAGACGGCGGCCAGAAAAAAGCCTTCGCTTCTATATTTTTCAATGAGCACGGCAACGGCTTCCTGAGCTCGTTGCAGCTGATAGACATCCCCTTCTTTGATAGGCAATGCTGTCTTTAGGTCCGCCTCATAAAGTTCTTCCATGCCCAGCAGCTCAATATCGCTGACCCGCGGGAGTTCCACCAGTTCGAAGTTCAGGATAACCTGGTCACTGGAGTTTAACTGAGCTTTTAGAGTTACGTTTTCGAAATACCCGGTGGCATAGAGAGCCCGGACCGCAGCATTCAGTCCTTCCAGAGTAACCTCTTCCCCGATGGTAAGTGGAATGGTGTCCTGAAGCTCACCGGCCTCCACGTTCTGCAAGCCATAGAAATCCACTCCGGCCAATGGCTTACCCAGATACTGATCTCTATCCGAATTTCCGGGGACTATGGCAACGAGCAGGCCTGTAAAGACCGCGATATGGGCCAGACGAGGAGCGATTTTTTGCAGTATTTCCTTCAGGTTTTGGATCACTGATGCTCCAGAATATTGGTCCGATTTGCCGGGCTACGGCGGAATCTGGACAGAAAAAATGGCTCCTTTCAAGAGTCATTCTCATTTTCCCTGATTCATGCATACCTGCTCCCAGAATGAAGAGAGAGGGTCCCCGCGGGTTACCACCCTGATCGGCCACCGCTTTTCTCAAAAAAAAAGGCCAGCCCTGTGGCCAGCCTGAGACGAAAAAGTGGTACATTATAGGGAACCGCGATGCGCTCACCGAAACAAGGTCAGGCTCCGGCTCGATTCAACAGATGTCTTGCATGCTCCAGCGCCATGGAATCGCGTCCACCGCCCAGCATACGGGCCATTTCCTGCATTCGATGATCTCCCTGAAGTCGATCCAGCCGACTGAATGTGCGTCCATCACGGAGTGCCTTTGAGATTCGAAAGTGTCGATCAGCCAGACTGGCAATCTGATGCAGGTGAGTCACTACCAGAACCTGACTATGGCGAGCCAGCATTTGCAGGCGATCTCCAATGGCGCAGGCCACTTCGCCGCCGACACCTGTATCTATCTCATCAAATATGACTGTGGGCACAGGGTTTTGCTCCATCACAGTCGTCTTCAGAGCGAGCATAATGCGGGAAAGCTCCCCACCACTGGCAACTTTGCGAAGAGGTTGAAGCTGTTCACCGCGATTCGCACAGAAATAAAGCTCTACTCGATCAAGGCCCTTTTCCGAAATCACATATTTCTCATTCTGTCCTTCGGGAATGACTCTCTTCAGCCCATCCCTACCCTGATTCTTCTCTTTGAGTTCGCGGTTCACCGTTACCTGGATGGTTGCCCCTGGCATGCCCAGTTGAGAGAGCTCCTCAGCCAGCTTTTGCTCCAGGGAACGGATTACAGAACGGCGCTTCACGGAGAGATCCTCGCTGGTTTCCAGAAGTTCCGCATCCACAACCTTGAGTTCGGACCGAAGTAGTTCCGTTTGCTCTTCGCTCATTTCTATACTGGAAAGCTCTGCCAGAAAGTCTTCCAGTGAAGATAGAATTGTGGAGGTGCTGCCTCCGTATTTCTTGTGAAGTTTTCTGTAACCGGATAATCTTTCCTCAACGTCTTCCAGCCGCTCGGGACTGAATTGCATTCGGTCCTTTTCACTCCTGAGGAAATCAGCCACCGCTTCCAGGCTATAGAGCGCATCACGTAAATACTGAACATTGGCCTCTATATCCGGATGAATGGATGCATGTTTTTCCAGAATGGATTCAAGCTTTTCAATTCCATTAAGCACCGATGGATCTTCTTCTTTTAATAGGCTGTAGCCCACATAGAAATCCTGATACAGTCGGCCGCTGTTCTGTACCATGGCCTTTTCCTGTTCCAGGTGCTCGAACTCCTCTTCTCTGGGGGCAAAGGAGTCAATTTCATCAATGGCAAAGCGCAGGAAATCCAGACGCTGCTGCTTCTCATGCTCCTCCATTTGCACCGACCGGAGCTTCCGACGAATCTCCATGGCGCGACCATGGAGCGAAGAAACCCGGGCCGCCTGCGGGGCGGTTCCAGCGAACAGATCCAGGTAGTCCAGGTGGGTTTCCGGCTCCAGTAGCTTTTGATGATCGTGCTGGCCATGCATTTCAACAAGCAGGGAGGTCAGTCGTCGTAATTCTGCCAGCTTTAGATTCTGACCGTTTGCCAGCACACGCCCCCTGCCTTCCGGTGAGATTTCTCGTCGAAGGTTCAAATAGGGCCCCTCGGCCGGAATGCCCAGTTCCAGCATGGTTTCGGGCATCCCTCTTTCGGCGGTCTGGGAAATATCAAAGATGCCTTCCAGAATGGCTTTGCTGGCGCCGTTGCGGACCAGCCCACCCCCGGCACGAGCGCCCAGGACACAATCCAATGCTTGCAGGATCAAAGACTTGCCGGAACCAGTTTCTCCGGTTAAGGCATTGAACCCCTCTTCCGGTCGAAACCGGACTTCTTCCATGATTCCGAAGTTCTCTACACGAAGCTCAATCAACATAACACCCGTATAGCACTATACAAATCTTACGCAATCATTTTTTGAGTCAAATGCCAAAAAAATAGATGGGGCAACGGGAATGAATCGACGGCAGAATGGATTGCCCGAGCCTGACGGAAGCATGGAGCGCGCACAGCGGAACCTTCGCTGGTTTCATCACATCTCACTGGGAGTATGGATCCTGGCTTTAATTACCATGATCCTGGGCCCCTACGTCAGGGCTGAGAATGCCGGACTGTCCTGTCCGGATTGGCCACTTTGCTTCGGACATGTTGTGCCCCCCTACGAATACCGAGTTTACCTCGAATTCATCCATCGGGTCTTTGCCGGGATGCTTCTTGGACCTCTGTTTGTTGTCTGGCTGATATTCTCCTGGCTGGATCGAAACCTGAGAAGCCGTTTTGGGTTCTGGACCCTCCTGGCTGCCATCGTTCTGGCCGTTCAGATTTTTCTGGGCCGACAGACGGTAACCATGCTGCTCAATCCATATATCGTAAAATCTCATCTATTGAATGCCCTGGTGCTGCTGGGCATTATTCTGCTGGTCTGGCGTCGCTCCCGAGTATGGATGCACACCGGACAACTGAACATCGGGAATGTCTCTGTTCCTGTCCTTTTGCAAAGGATCCTGGTTGTAGCCCTGCTGGTGCAGATCTACCTGGGAGGACGGGTGAGCGCTAACGAAGCCGGTCTGGCCTGCACAACCTTTCCAGCCTGCTACACTACCAGAGATGAGTCCAGCGGAGAATCGGATGCGGTGTATTTTCCTCCCATGCGAGGACATACGGAAATTCATATCACCCATCGCCTGGGCGGCTATGCTCTCTTCCTTTATATAGTTTTTCTTACGCTCATTGGCCGGGGAACCTTTCGCTTTCGCAGAAATGCAACGTTTCTGGGTCTGCTAACTCTACAGATTTTACTGGGTGCATTGAATGTAATCTACAGCCTTCCGGTTCCCGTAACGGTGCTGCACTCAGCCATGGCCATGGCCCTTTTTATCCTGGCCGTGATCACTACTATCGATACAAGAACAGGTTATGGAGACTACAGAAAGCCGGCTTAAGCTGCTCTACCAGCTATTCAAGCCAGGACTTGCCTTCTCTATCGTAGTTACGGTAGTGCCGGCCTTGTTGCTGGAGGATCGAATTCCGTCTCTGGCCCTGATCTTCTATACCCTTCTGGGCACCGGTCTTTCCGCCATGGCATCCTTTGCCTACAACCAGCTTCTGGAGCAGCACACCGATGCGAAAATGAAGCGAACAGCTCGCAGGGTACTGCCCTCAGGTAAGCTGGATCCTATCCTGGTGCATATCATCGGCTCAAGTCTCCTGGGTGCCGGTATTCTCATTCTTTATATTAAATCCGGATGGCTGGCCGCAGCACTGGCTCTGTTTTCCTTTTTATTCTACGTTTTTATCTATACTCTGCTTTTAAAGCCGCATACCGAGCATTCTACAGTGCTGGGGGGAATTTGCGGTGCCATTGGGCCTCTCATCGGCGAAGCAGCGCTACGGGGAACAATTACTATAGAGGGAATCCTATTGTTCCTGCTGGTATTTCTGTGGCAGCCCCCTCATTTCTGGGCTCTTTCCATTTTTCGATTGGATGATTATCGATCCGCTGGATTTCCCTTACTTCCAGTGAAACAGGGAATTCCAGTTACAGTGCAGCAGATGATCTTCTACCAGGCCCTGCTCGTTGTGGCGATGGTACTTGTCTGGTTTCCGGCTGATATAGGGTCCTACTTTTATCTGGCATTATCCGTTCCGTTCGGACTGTATATCCTCTATAGAATGGTTCTGCTCCGAAGGGAGACCACTCCTGTAGCGGCCCGATCCATTTTCTTTTTAACTATTTTTCACAATATTCTATGGCACGGCTCTCTTACCGCTGAATTACTTTTGCGTCATTGGTAATCCCTGATTCCAATGGCCTGTGCCGCGCTCCCAATACATACAATATCTGATCGCTGGTCTGGGAATTGTTGGCTGTATAGTGCTTCATTACCTGGCGCCAGAAGGCGGTGATTCCAATGCTTCAGCCTACTATACGCTGGGCTTCATTTGCCTCATCGCATCGCTATGGATCTCAGAAATCATTCCTCTGGGGGCTGCCAGCCTTTTACCAGTAATCTATTTCCCGCTGGCAGGCATCCTGGATGCGAAGGAACTGGGCGAATCCTACTTCAACTCAACCATCTTTCTATTTCTAGGAGGCTTTCTCCTGGCCGCTTCCATGGAGAAGTGGAATCTGCATAAGCGAATCGCACTGTGGATTCTGGCCATAACAGGCAAACAGATTGTAGCNGGCTTCATGCTTGCCAGCGCCTTTCTTTCCATGTGGATTTCCAATACGGCCACAGCGATGATGATGCTTCCCATTGCCAGCGCTGTTCTCACCAGGCTATCGGGTCCGGGCTGGAGTAGGCCGGTTTATCTGGGGGTGGCCTATGGTTGCTCCATCGGAGGAATCGCCACCTTGATTGGTACGCCACCGAATCTTGCATTTAGTAGAATCTACAATCAAACCTTTGGTAGCGAAGGGTTTCCCAACTTTGCCCAGTGGATTCTAATGACATTACCCCTGGCCATCATACTACTTTTCATAACATACCTGGTGCTGGACAAATTGCTCTATCGCTCCGGTCGCGAAGGCACTCTGGGCCGATCCCACTGGAAAGCCCAGCTACTGGGCCTCGGCGCTCCGACAAAAGAAGAAAAACTGGCAGGTGCGATTTTCGCGCTCACAGCAATTCTCTGGATCTTTCGCAGCCCTCTGGAACTGGAGGTAATTCGTATACCTGGATGGATCGAATTACTGGATGGTCTACCCGGACAAAAGAAACTGAACGATGGTGTGGTAGCACTGATTATGGCTCTGCTCTGCTTTGCCATTCCTGCGCCATCCACCAAGGGCAAGCGATTGCTGGAAGCCNCGGATCTGGATCGCATTCCCTGGTCCATTTTGCTGCTTTTTGGCGCGGGTTTCGCCCTGGCATCCGCATTCGAAAGCAGCGGGCTTTCGCATATGGCAGGATCCTTTCTACAGTCCATTCGTCCGGAAAGCGTATTTCTCATGATTCTTCTCATCAATTTTTCGATGAATATGATGACCGAATTCACTTCGAATACAGCGACGGCTCAGATCATCTTGCCGGTTATGGCAGCCCTGGCGAAGGAGTCTGGCCTGCCNGCGTTCGCTTTGATGGCAGGAGTTACNTTTTCGGTAAGCATGGCCTTTATGATGCCAGTGGCAACGCCGCCCAATGCAATAGTCTTTGGTAGCGGAAAACTTAAGATCATTGATATGGTTCGCACAGGACTGATTCTCAACCCCATCACCGCACTGGTTGTTTCCATCTATTGCTACTTCCTGTTTTTTTGATGGCACATCACTCCCGTCTTGCGAATCAGGTATCACTCTGGACAAATCCGGGCCCGGAGCCTTGGAAAAGCGTCGTACCGGGGCGTGGATCAGGGTCAGGAGCCAGAATTCTTCGGGAAAACTGATGGAGAAAACGATTCGCGGCCGAACGAGCAACACCTTACTTCGAAACCAAAGCAACCAGAACTACGAGAGCAGCGAATTGACTAAATGAAACGAATACTGGCAATCTCAGGCAGCACGCGAATATCCTCCAGCAACCATAGAACCCTGGAATATTTGCAGCGCGAAGCAGACGCAGAGCACAAAATTCGGATCTTTTCCGGAGTAGATGGCTTGCCTCATTTCAATGAAGATCTGGATGCGAATCCCCCGGAGGCTGTGAAGGATTTTCGTCAGGCTTTAATAGAAGCCCATGGAGTGATATTTTGCTCTCCCGAGTATGTATTCAGCCTTCCAGGAAGCTTCAAGAATGCGCTGGACTGGCTCGTATCTACAACGGTGCTGTATAAGAAGCCTCTGGCCATGATTGTGGCGGCCGCGAATGGGGAAGATGCATTTCATTCTTTGCGAAGGATTTCAGANACCCTGGGGGCCTCTATTCTGGATGATTGCACATTGCTGATTCAGGGCGCTCGCGGGAAATTCGAGAGCAATGGTGCGCCCAATCCCGATTTGAGCCTCAGACTTCGGCGGCTAATGCAAACTTTCCATGCCCAGCTGGAGTCTGCGACTCAAGAAATTGGTGACCAGAATCCTGCAAGACGCCGCTAACGTAGATCCCCGGATACGAATTTCAGTAGCTCGAGTACGGGGCCCTATCGAAAAATGGGTGAACACTCAGGTANATAAAAGACAGATCATGCCTGCCATTGAATGCAAATGAAAAATCGGGAGGAATCCTGTCGGGAACGAAAGCGCATCAATATAAAATTCAAAAACCAGGAAAACCGGAACCCAAACAAGAGCGCATCAAATTCAAAGGGAAATTGTTTATGAAGGACGGAGGCTGGTTTTCTGTTCGAAAGCGAAAGTCTCAGTGAAGACTTAATAGCTTAGCTCATATTCCGTTAGTTTCGTACTGAATCATTTGTACATTCGTTATAGTTCCATCTACGAAAGTCCCGGCACCGATCAGATTTCCATGTCCCTGATAAGGGCCGATGTTAGGAGTAAAGATACAGGTTTCATTGGATTCGCATAGACCATTCTCGTTTCCAATACCATCGTTGATCCTTTCGTAAGCCCGACGAAGGAAGGTAGTACTGCATAGTCCGGTGGACCATGTTCCTCCACTGGCTGTACAGGTAGCCGGTGTAAAATATCCAGGATTGGAACAGACTTGATCCTGCCAGACAGCTCCAGGAATGGCTTCACAGTTCAGCTGCGTGGTTTCATTCCAGAGATGATAGAATACATCATTTCCGGTGGGCATAGCCCAGCGATTTCGCAGTACAGTATCCGTTGCCCTCAGTCGAAAGTCCCAGATCCTGCAAGGAGGCGCATTGCAAGGTCCGATGTTCGCCAGTGCATCCACGGCTCCGCCATCCCTGCCTATTACCCGCAGCCAGTGATCAAAGTGAATGCGATCGGCAGGAAGGGCTGTAATCGTACCGCTGGTATCCGATGTATTGGAGGTATCTTCCGTATTGATTCTTTCAATGAAGCTGCTCAGCGCGCTCTGCCCCGGAACATAATTGAAGTCAGAGGCCAAATCCAGGAGACATCCAGTAAGAATTCCATTGCCTGCCACGCCTTCGCAATCATTCACATTTGTACCCACTACAAGGTCACCTGTAATGTAATTATCACTGCTGGCAGGATCCATGTTTGCAAATCCAAAACCCAGTGGACTCTGGTGATGGAGCAGAGCCACATCTGCGATCTGGTTTCGATGAGAAGGGCCAGAGTTACCACCGCCAGTAGTGCTCAGAGTAATACCGCTTCGAAGGTGATTGATGGCATAGAAATTCGAAACCAGATTATGTAAAGGACTGCCAAAACCGATTACATAACCTGCATAGGTACCGTTGGACCAGAGAGTTCCTCCGTTTAATGAAACATTACCATCGCTGTCCCAGTGCACTGCCGATACGCTGGGATTACCGAGAACCAGATAGTTGAGCAGCACATTGTTGTTACATTGCGCACTGGCTGCATCGCCAAAGTAGAATCCATAGTTTGATCCCATAATGTTGATGCGATAATAGGTATTGTATCGATTTCCGACTCCGTTTTCCAGTCCACGTAATATCGCCTCGCCACTTACCTTGATATGCGAAAGGAAATTATTGGAACTCCCCCCGTTCAAGACAATGGCATTCAATAAGCCGGCACCGCTCTGCTGAATACGAACGTTCCTTAAAACACTGAAATAGACATTGTTGTAGTTTATACCTGAGTCATCGGCAATATCGAAGTCACCTTCAATCCAGAGAAAGTACTGGGTGAGGCCACGCACCAATAGTTCTCCGGGCGCTGCACTCCCTGTTATCAAAACTCCCGGACGCCCTACGAATGCGATGTTATTAGCATTGATGTCAAAGGAACCAGCGGGATTCGCTGTAAAGATATAGACAGTGCCTGCGCCCACCAGGGGTCCGGCCGCAGGGTTGGCGACCACAGGATTATTCCACCAGGTACTGGCCGCCGTCGTAGTGCTTTTTCCGTTATTCGTAAAGGTTACTGTAACCTGCATAGGACGGAATCCGGACGCAGTCCAGTCAATGAGGTCGGAAAGGTGCTTTTCGTCTCGCAGACCTCCCGTAATCATTCTGACTGTTCCAGAACTCGCGTCGCAGGTCCATACGAAGGCTCCCAGATTGTCTCGAGCCTGAATGTTTCCGCAGCTGCTGCGGTTCTTNACCTCAACAAATCGCTTTTCACCGCCATGAATGCATTTCCTGTAACTGCCCATTTCGGTACCAGCACAGGGGGTATCACTGGCATTAAAGAAGTTGGTGCCATCCGCCAGAACATAATCGTTCCAGTTGCTCCCGCTAGCTGGATACAGGGCCTGCACCGCTCCCAGCTCGGGAGCCGGACCGTTACCCAGCAGGGTGGCCAGAATGTCTGCATCCGGTGGATAATCTTCGACGCAATGGGAGAAAAGGCCGAGGTACAGGCACAGTCCAGGCAACAGCAAAAAGCCTATGGGCCTTCGACGATTCCGCCGGACGAAGTTACCGACTCTCCCCATGAATATACAACAGATTCAATTCCTGAAATTGCAATCCTATTCCGGATACCCGATGGCAGAAAGATCGGCATTTATCTGTTTCCAAAGATTTTTTTTCCTGCTGGCTGGAGATACAAACCGGGCTGTTCCCGGATACAGGGATGTCCAGGCGTACAGCAGCATCCAATTGGATAGAAGCCCTTCTTTCCAGATTTGTCAGCAGGCGAACGCTGTCAGAACAACATTCGCCTTCTGCCGGACCGAGACTTTGAACGCCCGGTAATGAGACTACCGGTCTTCCCTGGATGCAGGATACCCAACGTAGATGTTCTGGTAATCCAGCAATTCATCCNCCTCAACTCGAAACCCCGCCTGCTCCAATTCGCTCTTAACTTCCTTCTGCGACAGTTTGATGTGTTCCGGAGGACCTACCGGCATTTTGCCTTGCTTAAAATCGATGATAACCAGTAATCCGCCGTCTCGGAGGCCTTTTCGAGCCGAGCGAAAATAGTNTGCTCGGTTATCAATATGATGGTAGACGTTCACGGAAAATATTACATCCACTTCGCTTTCTGACAGTCCTGCATCATCCGGTCCTACCTTTCTTATCTCAATGTTAGAGCGTTCAAACGAAGGATGATTCTGAATAAAGTCCAGAAATCTGGAATCGATGTCCAGGGCCAGTACGCTGGCTCCCCGGTCTGCCATTCGAAAACTGAAATATCCGGTACCTGCACCCAGATCCGCTACCTTTAGTCCCTGCCATCCCTCAGAAAACTGAGAAGCAATGGTGGCATGCTTGCGAAACAGCAAATCCAGGTGATCCATGACCTGATCCGGTTTCTGATAGGCATCTCTTTCCTTGCTTTCAAAGCGCGCCACCAGGTCCTCAAAACTGGTTTTATGCATATGCTCCTGGGCTGCATCGTGACCGGATTTCTCACAGAACGGCAAAAGGCCACAGAGAGCAGCAAGGATTCCCGAAACACCGATTCGCTTCATAGGACAATCCTGTTAAACCGTGCTCGAAAAACCAGCAGAATGTGCCCGTGCGTTCAAGGCTCAAGGCTCAAGGCTCAAGGCTCAAGGCTCAAGGCTCAAGGCTCAAGGCTCAAGGCTCAAGGCTCAAGGCTCAAGGCTCAAG
>PBEB01000054.1 GCA_002717505.1 Leptospiraceae bacterium | reverse complement strand
CGCTGTTTCGCTGTTTCGCTGTTTCGCTGTTTCGCTGTTTCGCTGTTTCGCTGTTTCGCTGTTTCGCTGTTTCGCTGTTTCGCTGTTTCGCGGCTATGCGAAGAAGAACAATTCGCTGCGCCTTACTTGCGGGTCATTCGATGAAGCAAATAATCCAGGCCAAAAATGAATCCAACAATAGAACCTAGAATCAGAAATGTAACCAGAGGCTCCCAGATCAAAAAGCCACCCAGGATTCCCAGAAAGCATCCCAGATACTGGATGTATTGTAGTTGATCTGAGGTAGAGTTCAGCAATAATCTTTCCAGACGAATTTCGTCCAGCTTTCGCAGATTGTCTGTGATGATTTCCTGAACATTGATTTGCTCCACTAGAAACAGTACCCCGTTAAGCACAGCCTCTTCCAGGACATCCCCTCTTTTTTCCATCATGTCAGGTAGATGCTGAAGGTACTCCCCCAGCTGATCTTCGTAGTGATCCATAGTGAAGGTCATGGAATCTACCAGCTCTTCCAGGCGCTCGCTTACATCCTTGTCTCCCGAAAAAATCCGATACAGTTTGAGTACGCCGCTTTCCAGTCCACCTACGTCGTCGAAATCGATGCCCTTTACAAATTGCTTGATATTCTTTTTAAATTCATCGGAGCGGATAAATCCCTGAATGTAGTGCTCCGCCATATCGATGACATCGTTTACAAACTCCGGCTGATTGATCACTTCACGAATGGTGCGAGTCAAATTCTCTCGATGATGAGTAATCAGGCCTGATTCCCGAATCTGCTCCAGGATTAACTCGGGATTGATGATTTCGCGGCTAATGGACTCACCCAGCTTTAGTGCGATGCGTTCTTTTCGGGATGGAATGAGTCCCTGGCCAAGCAGTGGCCTTTTATGCCTGGGATGAAATAGCATCTTGATGGCCACCCAGTTGGTACCGAAACCAATCAACCCGGACACCGTGAGCATGCGAAGCAATCCTTTTAGCTCAAGCGTATGGTCACGAAAAGGAAGAGTTACCGTGCCGCTAAAGTCCCAGAACAAAGAGAGCAGAAAGCTTGCACCGGTTAGCCAGGGCAAGAGCTTCAATAGAAATAGTGCGATGGAGAACCCGGAATCCGGGGCCGGCGGTACCTCTTGAGGTGGCTTCTGCTCAGGAAGCACACGAGTGGCCCATTTCTGAAGAAATCCACTTAACTTATTAAGATCCAGGCCTTCCAGAGTGCTTGAGGTTCGCTGATCTGAATGACTGGAACTGTTGTTCGATCCAGCGGCAGCGGAATCCCCGGATGCACCGGCACTGGAAGTGCCGGATTGCTGTGTAGCTCCATTGAAGTCCTTTTCCCGGGCATCGGAGGATACCGGACCCTGAGCTTCCGGGGAATTCTTGGATTCTTTGTTCTCTTCCATGTTTTTGCGAAATCCGGGAGCTGCTATGAACCAGCCCAGGACATGGCCCTATAGAATATACTGACTCAGATCCCGATTTTCCACAATGGACTGCAGTCGGTCCTGCACAAAAGCTCGGTCTACCACAACCTTCTTATTCTCGATATCTGGCGCCTGGAAGGAAACCTCTTCCAGTAGATGCTCCATTATTGTGTGCAATCGGCGAGCCCCTATGTTCTCAGTCTGATCGTTTACGCGAAAGGCAACAGAGGCAATCTCTTCCAGGCCATCGTCCGAAAAGCTGAGCTCCACATCCTCTGTTGCAAGCAAGGCCTGGGCCTGACGAGTGAGGGAATTTTCAGGGCCGGTAAGAATTTGCAGAAAATCTTTTTCCGTTAACTTCTCCAGTTCCACGCGAATGGGAAAGCGCCCCTGGAGCTCAGGAATTAAATCGGATGGCCGGGTGGCATGAAAGGCGCCGGCGGCCACGAAAAGGATATGGTCGGTTTTTACTGGTCCATGCCTGGTGTTGACAGTGGCGCCTTCGACGATGGGCAACAGATCTCTTTGAACGCCTTCGCGGCTTACATCCGGACTGCCACCGGTGTTCTTGCCGCATACTTTGTCGATTTCGTCTATAAATACAATACCCAGTTGCTCCGTTCTTCGCACAGCTTCCGACTGCACTTTCTCCGGATCCACAAGCTTTTCCAGCTCTTCATTAAAGAGAATCTTGCGTGCATCTTCCACCGAGACCTTTCTTCGCTTGCTCTTTTTGGGCATGATATCGCCCAGCATATTCTGGAGCTGCATGTCCATTTCTTCCATGTTGGGACCGGACAGAACCTGAACCATAGGCGAAGACTGACTGGATACTTCGATTTCAATTTCTTTGTCATCGAATTCTCCAGCCTGCAGCTTCTGACGCATCAATTCCCGGACACGAGCTTTCTTCTCAGCATCCTCCGGGCCGTTACCTTCGGATGATGAGGTGTTCTGAGCCGGAGTGCTTTCTGCATTTGCAGCGGATTGCGATTCAGAGGAGCTGGCGCCCTGGCCGGTCATTTGCTCAAAAGACCTCTGCAGATTGCGCGCGAAATCACTGAGATCCCCGATACCGCCAGAGGATGGATTGCTCTGAGTTTTGTTTCCCGACCCCGGCAGCAGAGCATCCAGTATACGCTCTTCTGTATTCTTACGAGCCTGCTCCTCCACAGTGGCCTGGAATTCCTTTTTCACCAGATTGACCGCGCCAGATACAAGATCCCGAATCATGGATTCTACATCTCGACCAACATAGCCAACTTCGGTGTACTTTGTTGCTTCTACCTTCACAAAGGGCGCGCCGCTGAGTCGGGCAAGGCGACGAGCAATCTCCGTTTTCCCGCATCCGGTGGGACCGATCATTACGATATTCTTGGGATAGATTTCTTCCTGGAGAAATGCATCCTCTACTCTCTGGCGGCGAACACGATTGCGAATGGCAATGGCCACGGCCTTTTTGGCATCTCGCTGACCGACGATGTACTTATCCAGTTCGCCAACAATCTGCGTGGGAGTCATTGTCTCCACGCTAATCCTTTCTTCTAGATGATCTGACATGAATTCCTCTGGCTGGGTCCCGGGCGAATCAGGAATCCCCCAGCACTTCAATGCTAATGTTGTTATTTGTAAAAACGCAAATGTCCCCGGCAATGTTCATCGCTTTATCCACAATGTCCCGGGCGCTCATATCTGTGTTCTCCATCAATGCTCTAGCTGCAGATAAAGCATAGTTGCCGCCGGAGCCAATGGCAAGGATACCATCATCCGAGCTGATGACATCACCGGTTCCGGAAATTAGAAAGGCTTCTCTGGGGTCGGCAACAATGAGTAACGCTTCCAGCCGACGTAGCATTCGATCGGTTCTCCATTCCCTGGCCAGTTCTACAGCCGCTCTGCTCAGCTGACTGCGGTACTGTTCCACTTTCTTTTCGAAGAGCTCAAACAGAGTAAAGGCGTCTGCGGCAGAACCGGCAAAACCTGCTACAATGTCTTTGCCTTCCAGACGACGGATTTTTCGGGCTCCGCCCTTCATCACTGTATTGCCCATACTGACCTGACCATCGCCTCCAATGGCCGTTTGCCCGTTGCGACGGACACAGAGAATGGTGGTTGAACGAATGCGAGCCATTGAGGCCAGATTTGCCCCGGAAGCAGGCACGTAAAACCGTTTTTGGCGGTGTAGCTGGCGCGTCGGATGCACCGCCAGGAAATCAGACGGCAGGAATTTACCGCGGAATCATCCATTCCAGGTACAAAAGAAAAGGCCCCTTTCGGGGCCTGAGCGGGAGAAGTGTTCAGATATTGCGAGTTGAGAAGCCTGCTCCCAGGCTTCGTAATTAATAGACGAAATTAGAGATCTATTTGCCACTCATTTCTTTTATTTCTTCGATCATAGTAGGCGGCAATCATCATGTCCATAGAATACAATGCCGTTCTCAGGTTGGAGAAAACCAGACGAAAGGCCTGTAGCTGGACTTCCGGAGACATCTTTTCCAGGGTTTCCGGATCCGGATTGTAGTGCTGTTTTCGAGTTATTAGCTCCATGGTCTGGATGTACGGATAGTACATCTTCAGCACTTTACGGGTCCAGAGGCTGGTATTGTAAACCCCTCGCTCCATGGAGTCCAGAACCAGGCATTTCAACTCTCCGTTGGGGCCGTAATGCATGGCCAGAACCTTTTTGGAGTTTACAAAGATCCCATTTCTCCAGGAGCCGGGGTTATCCTCCAGAACGATTTCCTGGTAGGTAGTGAGGCCACTGAACCGATCCAGGCGAATCAGTTCCTTATGTTTGGCCTCAATGTCCTCTACTGCCTTGCCTACGTTTTCGATTTCCAGCTTGAGGAGTCGAGTCACTTCGGATCGATACTGAGACTCCTGAGGGTTATTGCCCCAGGACTGCTCACCGAGAATTAATCCTTCCTCTTTTTGCACATTATTCAGTGCATCCTGCTTGGATCGATCATCGCAAGTGCGCATGGGATCGATTTCTTTCTTTTCCTCCTCCGCCGGATCTTCGGCAAAGGTAGGTGCCAGTAGTGCGCTTGTAAAAAGCAGCGCCGCGCTTATTGAATATAACAGGGTCCGTTTCATTCGAGTTCTCCCAATGGAAGCTTCGGCTCCCCCGGGCTGAGAATAAATGCAGCCCGGCAATAAATCCAGAAAAAATGCTCAATTATCGGAAAAAAAAGCCGATTCCATTACGTCTCATACTTTTCTCTGCGATCGGTGGAGGACTTCCCGGCCCCGACCCCAGGCATGGAAAAATTGCCAGAATCTGAATCGCAATAGCTACGGGCATTCAAGGATCAGTTCAGGGAGTGGTGCGGGAGTCCAGTTTCAAGGATCAGTTCAGGGAGTGTCCGGCAGGAAGAATGTGCCTGAGCTCCGAGTAACAATGGGAATGACTGTGGCAAATATCCCGGGCGCGGCTCCCACCGGATTATCCTGGTATAGCCTGACCAACCGGGCCAATCAGGTGGCCGGGCCAGGATTGCAGGATCTCACTATGGCTTCGTAGAATCCGGCGGAAATCGTGGTGTTTGTGGCATCGGGACAGGGAGAGGCCACCAAAAGTACGAAACACTGATCCACTTTACTCTTATAATAGTGAGTACGACTCAGAACATCCTGAAATTCGCCGTCCAGGCTAAACAGCGCCGCCGGCTCCATAATCGGGCAACTCTGGGAATGAACCACCACGCCGAGCTTGAGTTGTTCCAGAGCATCGGTGCGGGAGATGACCTGTTCCCCTTCCAGGAATGACAACGGTTCTTCCCCCATCCATCCGCAGGATAGGATAGAGAAGCAGAGGCCCAGCAGGCCGACAGTGAGAGCTTTTCGCAGTCCGTTCATGGAGTCGATGGTCAATTTGGAACCGGGAGTCATCACGTCATGCAAAACAATAGCCATCCGATTGGATTGACTGGAAAAAGCAGTCCGAAGCACCGTCCTGTTATGGATTGGACGCCCGCCACATTGCGCCGCGAATGGTATAAATTCTTCGAAGGCAAGAAGCACCTGAAAATGCCATCGGCCAGCCTGCTTCCGGCCGGAGACCCAACTCTGCTTTTTACTTCTGCAGGGATGGTTCCCTTTAAGCCCTACTTTGAAGGGTCCGAGGATCCTCCCTCCGGCCGCGTAGTTACAATCCAGAAATGCTTGCGAACCACAGACCTGGAAAGTGTGGGAAAAACCGCACGACATCTGACCTTCTTTGAGATGCTCGGTAACTTCAGCTTCGGCGACTACTTCAAGAAGGAAGCCGTGGCCATGGCCTATGAATTTTCTACCGAGGTTCTCAAGCTGGATCCGGAGAAGATCCACATTACTATCTACACCGACGATGATGAAACCAAAGATCTCTGGATGGACATCGGCGTTCCGGAGAAGCGAATCACTCGCCTGGGAAAAGAAGACAACTGGTGGGGACCGGCCGGCGACTCGGGACCATGCGGCCCCTGCACCGAACTCTACCTGGATCGGGGACCGGAGAAGTGTTCGGAAGAAGGAGGATGCGGAAATCCAGAGACCTGCGCTCCTGGAAATGACTGCGATCGATTCATGGAATACTGGAACCTGGTGTTCAATCAGTACAACCAGGATCGAGAAGGCAACCTGACTCCTCTTCGCTCCAAAGGCATCGATACAGGGGCTGGCCTGGAGCGGATCGTCGCTCTCTTGAACGGAACCGAAAGTGTCTACGAAACGTCAGAACTGATTCAACTACGGGAAAAGACAAAAGAATCCATTCATGCGCTCGGGCTGGAACCCCCTTCTGAAGATACCTCCTATCATATTCTATCGGCTTATCGCGTCATCGCCGATCATGCACGGTCTGCCAGCTTCGCTATTGGAGACGGCATCCTTCCAGACAATCATGGGCGCGGATATGTGATTCGCCGGATGCTTCGCAGAGCCTGCCTGTTCGCCAGAGAACTGGGGGTGAGCTCTCCGATTCTGTACAGTCTGGTGCCAACCATAGTAGAGATTTATGATGAATTCTATCCAGAGCTGAAACAATCGGCAGAGAAAATTCAGAAAACCCTGGAAGATGAGGAAAAGCGATTCCTGCGAACTCTGGATACTGGCATGAAGATCTGGCAACAGTATCTGGATGAGCATCAGAAGAAGAAAGCCAAAACCTTTTCTGGCTCCCAGGCATTCCGGCTTTATGATACCTATGGTTTTCCTCTGGAGATGACCATTGAGCTGGCGGAGAAAGCCGGCATGAAAGTGGATCTAAAGGAATTCGAAAAGGAAATGGAACATCAACGGGAAATGGCCCAGTCCGCTTCCAAATGGGCCGATGTTCAGCTTCCTTCTGATCTCAAACTCCCCACAGGTCATCGCACCGACTTCGAAGGATACCATGACTTTAACCGCAATAGCGTCGTCGAAGCCCTGGCGGAAGGAGATCATAGCAAGTCTTCCCTCAAGGCTCCCAGCCAGGAACGGAGCATGGTCATAACAAAAGAAACCTGCTTCTATCCAGAAGGTGGCGGCCAGCTGGGCGACAAAGGTTGGATTCGCTCGGAATCCGGAGTGTTTCGCGTAGAGGATACCAGAAAGAAAGGAGATCTAATCCTTCATCTTGGCCGAATGGAAACCGGCGAAATCGCAGAACGCCAACCAGTGGAAATGGAAATCGATGAAGACCGCAGATTGGCCCTTACCAGGCATCATAGCGCTACCCATTTGCTGAATAAAAGTCTTCGCGATGTACTGGGGGATCATATTCTGCAAACCGGTTCCCTGGTTTCCGATAGTTATCTACGTTTCGATTTCTCTCACCCAAATCGGATCTCTCCCGAAGACCTGGAGAAGATTGAGCAACAGGTTAACCAGGCCATTTCCAGCGATGCCGAAGTTACCACCGAAGTTTTACCTATAGAGAAAGCAAAGGAATCTGGAGCCCTGGCGACCTTTGGTGAGAAGTATGGCGAAGAAGTTCGCGTTGTTTCTATGGGTGGCGGAGACCTGAGCATTGAGTTCTGTGGTGGATGCCATGTGGATCGCACAGGGCAGATTCAGTTCTTTCACATATTGAAGGAAAGCAGCCCGGGCGCCGGAAATCGTCGTATAGAAGCTGTGGCCGGTCCAGGTGTTGCGGACTATTTCAAGCAAGAGTTTCACAAGCTTCAGCTGGAGAAATCCAACCTGGAAGGTGCACTTCAGGGAATGGCCAACCAGCTGACCGAAAGCAAATCGGACGATGCGAAAGACCTGGAAAAAGAACTGGAGCAACTGAAGCCCGAACATAGTGTTCCTTCGGTAGCAGAGATTCAGAGTATTCTGGAGAGCTCCGCCGGAGTACTCAAGCTCCAGAATCAGCTGAGAACGATTGACGAAGAGCTCCGAGAAAAACAAAAGTCCAGACTAAAGCTGGAGAAAAAGATCAGCAGTCAATCGGTGGATCTAGATGCGATTGTTGAAAAAGCAAGGTCCACAGAACAAAAAAGGGGTAAGATCCATGTCTTTTCCTTGCAGGAAGATGGGCTGGATGCTCAGATTCTCAGGCAGGCCGGAGACCGGCTTAAGGAAAGCGAACGGGACTGCGTTGTATTAATCGGCGCCAAAACCGAAAAGGGAGCTATGCTGGTATTCATGGCCACCAGGTCCGCGGTGGATGCAGGCATAGACTGCGGAGCACTTATACGAAATGCCGCCCCTGTGATCGGAGGCAAAGGCGGAGGGAAAAAGGACATGGCTCAGGCCGGTGGACCGGATTCCTCTTCGCTGGCCGATGCTCTGAAGAAAGCAGATTCCGAGATAGAATCCATGCTGGCTGCAGGGAAAGATTCGAAGTAAACGAAATTAAAGAGCCCTGTAAACCTAGCGGTAGAATTGGCCCGTGCTCATGACAGGATTCGCAGGTGATCCGGCGAATGACCGCAATGACAGGGCAGTATCGCGACAAAAACAAATACTCGAGTCGTACTATTCGAATTTGAAAAAAACAAGTCCCGATACCCGGGACCATGGGAGACGAAAGTGGCAGAATATTCATTTGATGTAGCATGCAAAGTGGACGATCAAGAGCTGGCCAACGCCATAGATCAGACTTTGAAAGAAGTAAACAATCGATTCGACTTCAAAGGAGTGGACGTCAGCATCAAAAAGGAAAAGGACTCACTGGCCATGGAGAGCTCGGATGAGCTGCATATGAAGCAACTCATCGACGTCTTGCAGAGTAAGATGGTAAAGAGAGATCTAAATTTGAAAGCTTTTGGATTTGGCGACCTGGATACCAATGTATCTGGCCAGGTGAAGTGCAAGGTCGATGTGCAAAACGGACTAACCCAGGAACAGTGCAAACAAATCAACAAACTGATCAAGGAAACCAAACTCAAGGTTCAGAGCCGTGTTCAGGGAGATGCAGTGCGGGTTACCGGCAAGAGCAAAGATGACCTTCAATCAGTAATGAAGCATCTGAAAGAATCCGATTTGCCTTATGCGGTGACATTCGACAATTATCGTTAATAATGCATGGCCTCCTTCGAAGAAGCTTTATTCAGCCTGCAGGCCGCTCATTTTGAAGAGGCCAAATCCGAATTCGGAATCCTTTTAGAAGGCGAACCGGACAATGCCGAGTACAAAGCCGGTTTCTATGCATCCGGCTACTGGGCCAATCGTAGAGATCAGTTAAGCGCACAAGAACCCACAAGGCCAGGCACTGGATTGATGGAAGCCTGGGATGCCTTTCAGGACCTGGCGGAAGGGAAAGGTTTCGCCAGCACAAAAAGCCTTCGCGCCATTATGAAAGCAGTTCTTGGACGAGCGGCAGAACAATACCGTCAGAAGTTTCAACGCGAAGGAATGGCGCATCCGGATTTCTCGGACCTGGAGGAACTGGGCAAATGCCTGATTCGCATTCAGGACTATGAAAATGCGAAGGAAATTCTTCAATATGCGAAACGTATACAGCCCGGCCGTTCCGGAATCCATTTCCTGCTGGCCGAATGCTTTCTGAATGATGGAGAGCAGGACTTCGCAGAAAGAGGTCTGGGTTTCTATCGTGATGGGTTCATTATTCAGCCCGCCCAGTTTGATGCTGCCTATGCTTTGTCTGGAGTGATTCAGGAGACCCTTGAGCAACTGGGCGAAGAAAAAGAGAACGATCTGGATCGAGTTCTATTATGGTTACCAGCCTATTTGATGGCCCGCTCCCAGTATTCTGGACTTCGTCGCCTGAATCGCGATGAAGTGAGCCAGCTTCAGAGAGAAACCCACCGATTGGAAAAGGACCTGGGTACGGTTATGGATCGCTTCAAAGAGAAGGTCCAGGCTCGCCTGGCCTTCTACTATCTGGTGCTTCATCAGGCTGCGATCTTCGTCTATAACGATCCCGACTACGCGAAAGAGCTTCTTGAGTCGCTGAAAGGGATTCATCCTGGCCTGCATTTGCAAGTTAAGGAGTCCATGCAGAAGAAGCCAGGGTAACTGGCGAAAAAATCTGAAATTCGATGTATACCGCAAGTGGCGGCTACCGAACTCTTGTCCCTTTTTTTCAGGATCCCCTCTCCAAGTTTTTACTGATCCAGGTATCTCCCATCGCAATCATTGGTAAGCAGAAAAAAGAAAATCCAGTGAAGCTTTTCTCCTGAAAGGTTGTTTCCCGGTGGGGTTTCGCAGAATCCTTCTTTATGATCCCCATGATGCAGGAAACTCCGGTGGCCATGGACTCCTTCACTTTTGCTGGTCTGCCGCGCCCAGGATGCCTATATTTCAATATGCAGCCTGGTCTCCCCCTGGTCGCTTTCATACAAATTGAGAACCATCGAACTGTTCTGGGCCTGATCAGCATTGCGCTCATTGTGCTGAGCTTGCGCTATGCCCTGCGATTCGCCGGAATTCTTATGCTCGATCGCTCCCGTAGCAGAATGCTCTGGGAGCTTATGGTGCGAAATTCGGGCACGCTGGCCCTGCTTCTTACCGTGGTGGCCGGTAACATCTTTCTGGCTTATGGCCCGGTTTCAGACAAAGTAGCCGCAGCCTATAACCAGGTGCTTCTTCTATCTGGTATAGCTCTGGCTGCCGTTCTGGGAATTCGCATGATGCTCGGGTTCTCCCGAATGTATCTCAGGCGATTCAACATGCATACCAGTGACAACCTTGCGGCGCGAAAGGTGCACACGCAGGTTCGAATCATTGAGCGAATCGCCATTGTGTTTATTCTGTTTGTGGCTATTCTATCCGCTGCCCTTTCCTTTGAGGAAGTTCGGGAATTCGGAGTGAGCATTCTGGCATCGGCCGGTGTGCTGGGCATTATTCTGGGATTTGCTGCGCAAAAGAGCATCGCTTTGATTTTTGCTGGGATTCAAATCGCAATCACACAGCCCATCCGTATTGACGATGCAGTAATTGTGGAAGATGAATGGGGCTGGATCGAGGAGATCACCCTAACCTACGTTGTTGTTCGGCTGTGGGATCGTCGCCGATTGATTGTTCCCATCAACTACTTTACGGAGAAACCCTTTCAGAACTGGACCCGACAATCCGCCGATCTTCTGGGAACCGTCTTTGTGTACCTAGATTATCGAATGCCCGTGGAGGAGATTCGCAAGGTTGCCAGAAGTATTGTAGAAAGCACGCCATTATGGAACGGCGATGTCTGTGTTGTTCAGGTCACCGAGTTCATGAAGGACCATATGCAGCTTCGAATCCTTGCCACCGCCAACAGCAGTCCGGAAACCTATGACCTCCGATGCTATATTCGTGAGAAGCTCCTGGAATACCTGCTGGCCAATTATCCGGAAGCCCTGCCCAGAATTCGTCTGGAAAAGACAGATGCCTAGCAGAGGGGATCGAATTCCAGGACTCCAAACTTTTCTCGCGCAATACCGGGAAATTGATCTACGCCGCGATGAAATTACGGGCCAATGCTTGGAGATATTCGCAGCCCCGGAGGCAATTGGATTCCGATTGCAGAGGTCTAGAATGGAAGAGCCGGGAGTGTCGGAATGAGGCCCTATTATGGCAAGGACATTCGTGGGATGACGTAAGATCCAATCGCTCAGAGGTGAACCATATGAAGACAGGGAATCCAGTAATGTAGAAGAAAACCATGTGATGAAGTGAGATCCGTTCTTACAGCGAAATACCATGCGATGACGTAGGATCCCTTCTTCCAGAGAACTACCATTCAATAACGTCAAATCCAGTCATGCAGAGGAAAATCGTGCGATGGCGATAGATCCGATTGTATCAGAGAAAACCGCTGGTAAGGATTCGAAGCAGAACATTGTCCAGGATGAAAGGGAGGAGCTTTTCCAGAGAAGTTCCATGCCGCAACACGAAAAGAAAGCACGCAAGGGCATCCGACTATCAGAATTCCATGTCCGGGGATGCCCTGCGCTATGATCATTTCTGTCTAGAATGTTGCTGTAAATACCGGTCCTATGATCCAGCTTCGGTTGAAGGTTAATGTAACCTCGGGTTCAGCGTATAGATACGAAGTCTGTATGCCAACATTCGGATGGAAAAAGAAAAGGGCTGTAGTGGTAACATTCCAGGCACCTTTGTTCCAGTTTCTTCGAGCATTGATATTCAAGCTCAGAAATTTATTGTAGTCCATAAAAAGGATGAGCCCACCGCTACGATCCTCTGCCGGGATCTGGGACATAGACCCGGCATTGATAGCGCTACCAACACCATCATAGGTCCATGCCTGCACAATGGCATTTGCATCCGTTGGAATCAGATTCTCCTGGCCGATGGAACGACCAATAGTGGGACGGGTCTTTATATGATACCGGTTGGCAGCATACTGAACGTACGGAGTAATACTCCAGCTCTGGATGGGTAATTTGATTCGAATACCCAGCTTACCTACATTGGAGTGCGATCCGTCATCCGCATCGATAACTGCGAAAGACTCATATACATTGGTGCCAATGGTCTTAAACAAAGCATTGGTCACTTTGTAATGCGCTGTAAATCCACTGTGACTGTATCCAACCATGGGAGCGATGGAATCTGTGATGTTCCAGTAGTATTCTATGGAGCCCGTGTAAACATTTCCGTTGGCTCCGCCCCCGGCATTTTCGATGGGAAGCTTCGAGTCTCGAAGCGGAGTGAAGTTTACTTCAGCCCGTGTGTAAGCCGCTGAAATCACCAGCGAATCGCTTCTTAGCATCATCTGGACACCTTTCTGGGGGCCAACCCCTTCCACGGCAAGATCCAGAGTACCGGACTGCGTCAGCCCTGTGATTCGACCAATGGCCGGGGAAACCGACGCCCCTGTTGTCGGATCTGTGTAATTGAACGAAAGTGCCGATCGCAGCTGTAGATTCATTTGTCCTGAAAAAGGACTAATGATGAATCGCCAATCATCCTCGCTCTTATTGTCCTCCGCCATGACTAGATTGGAATGGCAAAGCGCCACTAGCACCAGCAATCCAGCCATCTTTTTCTGATTTCGCATTGAATTCCTCCAGTCGGTTGCGCTTAAATGTGTCGCACCGCTGCCAATACTTAGCAGGATTTGTGCCAGCATGCCAGAGCACTCCATGGCCAGTCAGGGCCTCTTCCAGCATCGATTGATTGAAATCAATCAGCACGATTCCGAGCAGTCGATTGATTTCCAGCAGCCGAAACACTCCGAAAACCCGGGCTATCCATTGAAACGGGCGAGAATCAATCCAGAAACGTCGATCCAGGCCGCTCAAAGGTAGCGATAAGGTACAGGAGTTACCTTTTCGGACAATCATGAAATTCAAGCCCGGCTGGCATGATTCATGCTTTAGATTGAGCGGGTTGAGTTCATGCTAAAAATAACATTCTTCACATTTGGGACATTGATCGTAGCCATTTTCATGTTCGTAATGGCAGTACTATTGTTGCGAATCCAGAAGAGAGCGATATCTACAAACTTTCTTGCAGCGACATATCTCCTAATCGGTTGTCATGCCCTGGCCTTTGTTATGGCTTCCGTTCTGGTGCACCCTCTGGGAGCCTATCATAGATGGATGGTTCTACTGGTGGTGCCATCCCTGATCTGCATGACGCAGTTCTTCTTCTACTATCCAAACCCACGCTCTACGGTTCTGGCCAGACGTTTATTCGTCATACAGATGTTCATGTGGATTCTGTTCTGTGGTTTTTATATATTCAGGACTGCCGGGGTTTCTCCGGTTTTTGATCCCGCAGAACAAAGCTGGGTGTTTCGGGTTCCGGATGCAAACAAAGCTCTGGGGATTCTGCTGCTAGTCTATGTGCTGGCCCTTATGGTTGCCGGAATCTGGAGAGCATCTCGCCGGGAACCGGGCGCCATTCACGCCTGGATGTTCCTCGGTCTTTTTCTGCTGCTTGTGCTTCCTCCGGTGGTTGCCAATGGACTGAGTCGTGCAGGAATCATTAGTCGTTCCACTTTTCTCAGCATATATATCTTCTTCATGGTGCCCGGGGCTTTTTCGCTTCTGGTCCTGTATATTAACACCACCAGTGATCGGACAAGGTTTATTGGGCGAATTGTGGCCGTTTGTCTGGGATCCTTCCTGCTGCTCTTCTACTGGGCCGCCTTGATTCAATTGCCGCTACTGGAACGAAGCTATGATCAGCTGAATATTCAGAAAGCATTCCAGGCCATCCATGCAGGAACAGAACCGGAAGGTTTTTCCCTTGAGCGGAGACCTTCAGTCGATACCCACTCGATTCCAGAAGCAACGGCGGAGATACCAGTACAAAAGGATTCTGCAGACTTTAAAGAAGCTCTTGGCCTCTCCCAACAGGAGCTAAGGAGCTCTGGGCTAGAGGCAGAAAACTTTCGATTTCTACGCATGGACTCCGCTGGCTCGCCGGCTTACTTCTCATACGTAATTGGTGACCCATCCTCTGGAGTAGAGCACGAGGCAAACTTCCCGTATTCCTCCTACAGAGATTTTATGAACGATGCCATTGGTCGGTACGTGGTAGTTCTTCTGCTGGCCATTGCTGTAATTCTGGTAGGGTTTCGTTTTTTCTTTAAGGGAGCGCTCTGGAACCCACTCCAATCTCTGCTCTCCGGGATTCGCAAAGTTAATGAAGGCGACCTGAGCATTCGCATACCGTTTCGCGTATACGATGAAATCGGATTCTTGACCGAGACATTCAATCAGATGGTATCCTCGATTCAGGAGGCTAGAAGTCAGCTCGCCAACCACGCTGAAACCCTGGAGATCGAGGTAGATCGAAGAACCCAGGAACTCCAGAAGATGCTGGAGCAACAGCAGGGGGATTACTACCTCACCTCTTTGCTCCTTAAGCCTTTTGGCCGAGCTAACTTTCGCAATGATTCCGTAGGGATTGAGTTCTTCACAAGACAGAAGAAGGAATTCACATTTAAGAATCAATCCTATGAAATCGGAGGCGATCTTTCCATGGCGGATCGCATCAGCATAGACGGACGACCCTTTACTGCATTCGTAAATGCCGATGCCATGGGAAAGTCCATTCAAGGTGCTGGCGGCGCCATAGTACTGGGCTCTGTATTTGGTGCCATTTTGCAGCGGGGACAAACCCAGGAAACTGCACAAATCTACAACACTCCGGAACGCTGGCTACGAGCGGCTTACAAAGAACTGAGTCGCGTATTCGAAATGTTCAACGGGAACATGCTCATTACTGCCATCCTGGGCCTGGTGGATGAAACCAGCGGCACAGTGTATCTCGTAAATGCCGACCATCCTTTCCCTGCTGTTCTGCGAAAAAATCGAGCCAGCTTCCTGCGAATGCGAGATGTTCAAGGTCGCCTGGGAATGCCGCCCGACCAGGGTCACAAATTCATAGTCCACACATTCAAGCTTCAGGCTGGAGATGCAATGTTTCTGGGATCGGACGGAAAAGATGATCTGGAGCTGGAACCGGCAAACGAGGGCATTCGCTCAATCAATGAAGACGATAAAGTATTTCTAAGACAGATCGAAAAGCACAGAGGCGATCTGCAATCTATCTATCATGGCCTGCGGGAGGTTGGTTCCATTACCGACGACCTTTCGCTGGTTAAAATTGAATTCTACCCTGTGCACATAAACGGACGGAGTCCATCGAAGCCCGAGGTATCTGTTCAGACCATCTAACTAATTTAGGAGAGTTAAATGCAAAGTTCGCTTCTTCTGGAGTTGGTTCTACCAATCTCCTTGTTTATCATCATGTTCGGAATGGGCCTTTCGCTGAGCATTCCGGACTTCACCAGAGTTGCTCGCTACCCCAAAGCAGTCTGCGCAGGCCTCACGGCACAGATTCTACTACTGCCCATTATCGGACTGGGTGTAGCGGAGATCTTTTCCCTGGAACCGCTTCTGGCCACGGGACTGATGATCCTGGCATTCTGTCCATCCGGAGCTACCTCGAATATGTACAGTTACATATTCAAAGGTGATGTGGCTCTTTCGCTGACCATGACTGCCTTGATCAGCATTATCAAGCCGTTCACGCTCCCCTTCCTTACCTACTATGCCATGCTGCATTTTCTGGGCGAAGGACAAATCATAAACCTGCCCATTGGCAAAACCATACTGCAGCTTTTCGTAATTACTGTTCTTCCTGTTCTGATTGGAATGGCTGTGCGAAAGTACGCGCACCGTTGGGCCACAAAATTTGAAAAATATGTAAAGGTCTTTTCTGTGATCATCCTCTTCGCCATCATCGGTGGATTGATCCGTCAGAACTGGGTTCATATGGTGGGATTTTTCGCTCAGGCCGGTGCCGCCTCCATTACTCTCAACGTTGTCTCAATTACTGCTGGATTCTTGCTGGCACTGTTAATCCGTCTGGACCGAAAGCAATCCATTACCATCGCTTTCGAACTTGGGATTCAGAACGGTACTACAGCGCTTCTGGTTACAGGCACGATTCTTAAAGAGCCGGCCATGACGGTAGTCCCGGTCACCTACAGTCTGCTGATGTTTATCACTGCCCTGGTTTTTGGATTATCCATGCGATATCTTTTTCGTGACCAGAAAGTCCAGACGGACTCACACTCTTCCGACACTCCCGACGCCATGGTAGCTTCTCTACGAAACCGACCATGAACTCGCCCTCGCGGAGGCTTCGGCCTCCGCTCTTTTTTTTACAATATTTAGAACCATAAGAATTGAAGGATCGCGCAACTTACCAGCGCAACTTACCAGCGCCCAACGCGCTAGTTGGCCGCCAGGTTGCGGTTATTCCATTCCCAGATGACGCATCTGGTATTGTAGCTTACCCCGGGAAATCTTGAGATGCCGGGCAGCTTCCGACTTGTTGCCATTACAATGATGGAGGGCCGCTTCGATCATTCTTCTGGAATAGGTGGCAATCTGTTCCTCAAAACCGGCCGAGCCAAATGTGTCACTACCATTGCTGGATTGGGGCACCTGCGGGGATACGGCTCCGCCGGATATGCGCATACTTTCCGGTACGTCGCCGGCTTCAATTCTGTGGGAATCCAGATTGGCCATGATCCTTATGATGCAGTTTTCCAACTCCCGAATATTGCCCGGCCAATTATACTCCACCAGCATCGAAAGTGCTTCGTCGCTAATTTCCGGGCAGTCCAGGTCCATTTGCTCGGAGTATCTGGTAAGAAAGCCATAGATCAAATGGGGTATGTCCGAACGCCTTTCTCGAAGCGGTGGGATTCGCACTTCGAAAACGTTTATTCTATAGTAGAGATCCTCACGAAAGCTCCCATCGGCCACCATGGACTTCAAATCCCTGTGCGTGGCAAAAACTATGCGACAGGTAGCCAGAAGCTCATCACGACCTCCCAGTCGCTTATACTTCCCTTCCTGCAGCAATCGAAGTATCTTGGGCTGGATTTCCAGGGGCATCTCCCCTACTTCATCAAAGAATAGAGTTCCTCCGTTCGCCTCCGCCACGTGACCGGCATAATCGGAACGGGCATCGGTAAAGGCTCCCCTTACATGACCGAATATCTGGCTCTCCCAGAGAGTAATGGGCACTGCAGCACAATTAATGGGAACGAAAGGCGCTCCCTGAGGATGCCCCTGGTGATGTAAGAGAGCTGCTATTAACTCTTTTCCGGTACCGGTTTCGCCGGTTATCAGCACAGGCTGCCTGCGCTGAGCGATCCGTTTCACCCGATCCACTGCTGCATGCATGCTACGACTGGCGAAGATTAATGACTTATCGCCAATCCTCTGCTCCTCTGGAGTTGCATCGAATATTGAATCAGATTCCAGAATGGTTCGCTCCAGACTGGTTGTGTACTGTCGCAACTCATCCCGTGCATCACGGATGGATTGCACCATGGAATTAAACGCTTTGCTCAACTGGCCCAGCTCATCGTTGCCGTCCGCCTTGAGCTGGACTCCCAGTTCTCCGCCCTGAACCTGGTCAACGGCGAAGAGCAGAGAATTCAGTGGCTTGAGCAGGGCCACTCGCATAAAGTACAATAATCCCGCTGTAAGGATCAAAAAAGAAAGCAGCATGAGCGAAACCCATCCTAGCAAATAGTCGTGGATTAAAGACCGGTAGGACAGATAAGGCAAAGTAAGCTCTGTATTTCTCTCTTTATCCAGGAAGAGCACTACCGGATCCTGTTCGGGAAAGCTCTGGAATCCCCAGGCAAGAGATTCGCTGTCTTCTTCAAGACTGATGTATTCTTCGTCTCGATCGCGAATATTTCCAATATAGAGGCCATCTGCAGATATTTTTTCAGTAGCTTCGTATTCGGAAAGCATGCGATACCCCTTGTTCGCATATTCATTCCTTGCGGCCGTATGCAATGACGTAGTCATAATCTGAGCCGTGCAAAGTCCTAGAGCCAGAGCAACGGTGAGGATTCGCATACTGAGAGAGACGCGAAAATCGGCATAGGTTACAAAAAAAACGAAGAAGAAGAAGAAACCCAGGGTTGCGAAACCTGCCAGTCCAATACTGAATCCCAGTGCATCCAGTTCGCCCACACGATACAGGGCCAGAAGAACCATGGGCACGGTTAGCTGTAGTAGATAGGAAAGAATGGCACTGATTCCTGCAATTAAGCGCTTACCTGAAAGCCGGAAAGCCTGCCAGATACCGGTCACCAGACAGAGTAAATTCAATGAGAGCAATAGCAGGGCCACTCCCTTGCCGGCGGCGTCTGCTTTCAGATCCCAGAAATGCCCGGCCAGGCGAAAGAAAACCGGGGCATCGAAAGTATCCAGAAAGAAGACAAGGGAAACACCCACCGCAAAGAAGACTTCAGCTAGAAATGTTATTCGTTGTATTTTTTGAATTGGCCCGCCATTAAAAAGCAAGAAGAACTGATGAAAGAAAATCAAGGTTCCCATGGCGCTGGCCACAGTAATCCATCTGTGGTAGGCTCCAATGGGACGGGTTTCTGCGGAGGTATACACCACAGCAGCGTAAAAGATTGCCATGGATAGAAATGCGAGTTCCAGAGCGCGAAGAGCCGGCCCACGATTTCGAATCACCAGGCAGTACACCATTGCTACCATGCAAAAGAGCATGGCAATGGAAGTGGAGATCGTGATTGGCTGAAGGTACATTTCCATCAGGGTTTGATTACCCTGGAGCCTGGACTACTACCAGGTTTCGGCAACCTAATTTTGAAAAATGGCCCGGACAACTCGGAGGAATTGCCGGACCGTGTATTTACATTGGACTCCTGTAGAGTCAGGTACACGGATACATACAGAACCAGAGCACAGGACTGGAAGCACCAGCGGTCTAGTTCCAGCACAATGTATCCCGACAACATCAGATCCTTTAGCGGCGTAAGGCTTGCAGACGTTGTTTTACATTCTTTCGGATATCAAGATAGAATAGAGAGTAATCCGCAACGTGAAAGTTTTCTTTTTCCCCTCTTCTTGGACCATAGCCGGAATCCTCCGGAACCTGTACCCAGAGCATATCTCCTTCGCAGCGTGCCGTAACCATATTCGGGTCCTGACGGTCAAAATCAAAGTTAATGGCACCTATATGTTTAGATGCTTCCGCGATCTCGTGATCCATGGTCCAGGTAATTGGATTAANACANATNCCATCNGTNTATCTGGTGGCNGGAATTGCGAAGTCCTCNGGTACCGANCCCCATTTCTTCGAGTTCCATGAAATAAAACATCCNGTATCGGTNGCNCTCNNACANGGCTTCAATCGATTAAATCTTCCGGGCTTTACGGCCCAGCCGGGAAGATAGGCAGCTACAAAATTAGGATTCCTGGTAGTATCCAGATATTCTGCCAGCACCTCAATTAACAGCATGGATCCCTGACTGTGACCGGCAAGAAAGAAGGGCCGCCCTTTGTTATGATGCTTTAAGTAATACTGAAATGCTCGCAGCACATCCTCTCGAGCCACTGCAAAGGCTTTTTCCGCACTACCCGAATCATCTACGAAAGAATAGAGAGTTGCCTGACGATACCGAGGAGCAAAAATGCGTGCACTTCCATTAAAGACAGATGCCTGTAGACGAAGAGGCGATAAGCCATACACATTGACGCTTGCGGTATAAGGAGCATTCCATCCATCGGAGCTCAAGTAAGTTGTGGGATGCACGTAGAATACATCTGCCCGGGCTGTAGATTGCTGATCCTTCAAATCCGTATTCGCAGGGATTTCATCTGCATCGTCTTTCATGTCTGGTAACGCAGCCCAGGCATCGCTTTGCGAATAGTCCGGAGCAGTGGGAATCGCTTCTGCTGAAAAGTCATCCGAAGGTTTAATCCAGAAGAGTAGCATTGTAGTACAGTGAGTGAATAAGAAAAGAGAAAGGATCGGAATTGTCCGTCGCAACATTGTTTACCTCCCGTTCCGATAANTACGGATACGTATATNAATCAATGCAAAGTTCATGCCACGGCACTCTCCAGGTCANTGCGCGGATCGGACTTTCTACGCATCCATTTTATGCAATCAACTGAAATCAATCAGTTGCCCGGACTGAGGCGATTGATTTCAAGCAGCCAAGCGATAGGGCTATGGAAAAACGCTGATTCCGAAAACTACCGGTCCATTGTTAGCTTGAAAGCCAGACATTATACCTCACGGAATTGCTATTCTATTGAAGAATTTCGCACTCAAGCCTCCTTTCGAAATGCATGATAAGATGAAATGCGACCAGGGCGGCAAATCCGGCTTTCAGGCTTTTTTTCTCTCTTCGCCAACGCCAGGTATGGTAATTGCTTAATGCTGCCGGGCCCTTAAACAAGTTCATGCCAGGGCCCGGGGGGAAAAATGATAAAAAGACTAAAAAAGAAATCTCAGTGGATGGGTGTACTTGCTATGACCATCGCATTGAGCGCTGCAGGATCCCTGGAGGCGTCAAGATGCAGGACCACAGGCTGGATTATCAAGACAACCAGCTGCACCTACCATGAGACAAGGATACAGGCTAGACCGGGAATCTACCGGGATGTAAGATATCAGGTACCGGAAGGAAGTCCTCCTCCTGGTGGGTGGCCCGTTGTGGTAATCTATCAGGGATCTTTCTTTCCAGTAGAGTTTTCCAGAAATCAGCTGGCGCCCTTCGGAGGCTACTACGAAGTCAAAGTCATTGAAAAACTTCTTAACAATGGCTTTGCTGTGATTGCACCGGATGCTGGTATTGATCTTTTCTGGGAAACCAATCTGCCGGTCATCTACGAACTTACCGCTGATTACCTTTTCTTGAATAATCTGTTTGATGCGATTCGCGATGGGCGATTCGGACCAATCAACGATAACAAGAAATTCGCCACCGGTATTTCCAGTGGTGGTTACAACACAAGCCGCATGGCTGTGTCCTACCCAGGTGAATTCAAGGCGCTGGTAGTACAATCCGGTTCCTATGCCACCTGTTCCGGACCTCTGTGTATTGTACCATCCTCCCTGCCGAATGACCATCCGCCCACTTACTTCCTGCATGGGTTTCTGGATCTGGTGGTTCCATGGTGGAGTATGGATCTTTATTATGACCGACTGCGTTCAGAGGGAATACCCACAGGACGTTACACAGATTACGGTGCCGAGCACGAATGGTTCTCAGCATCGCCCGGTAAAGTTTACAGCTGGTTCAATCAGTACCGCTGANCACCTGGCCTCTGTCTGCTTTCGCGGGCAGAGGCTTTTCTGCATAACCGAAAGATATTATGATGAATAAATCAAAANGACAAGTAGGCTCCAGACCGCCTTCGCTGGCCGGCAAGCCCCTGGCTTTCGATCCTGGAATTCGTATGATCTTGCAGAAAAGGTCGCTTTTTTCACATATTGCCGTTTTCTTTCTGGCAACGGTCGCTATGTTCCTGCAAGGCGCCTGTAGCATGGATCAACTAGATCGTTGCGACGGAAGAGTGGACCGGTCCATCGCATCTTCTATCGAAGGGTCCTGGACTCCGGACCCGACGTCCCTGCCGGAAGAGCTGAATAATCGAGGCAGAGAGTCAGTACTACAAANCCGCATTGTTTTTGGAGATTCAGGTTATAGATTCTATGGAAAGGATCGTCCGGTGCACTTCATGCCCTTCGCAGGACTGGAGAAATCTGATNAAATGGTCCAGGTATTTTTTCGATCCAGCGCAGGCCTATGCGAATCCATGGAAGTAGAACTCCTGAGCGAAAAGCAGATTCAGATTCGTATCTACTCAGACTATCCGGTAATTCGGTACAGCAAAGAGAATACACTATGAAACGATCCAACGCCATATTCTTAACGATTGTCGCTTTGAATGTTGCCGGTTTGTTCCTTTTATTCTGGGGACCAGATTCCCCAGAGAAAGCGAAAGCCCCGACCCATATTCAGGAAAGTCCGGCATTACCCGAGGTCACGGTCCCCTCTCTTAGTGAAGGAGAGCCTGTGCAACCTGAACCGGAAGCTCTACTTCTTTACGATATGGACCTCCAATCGCTCCAATTGATCAATAGCGAATTAGATCAAAGCAAGCAAAGAAACATTGCTCTACAGGATGCTTTTCGTCGGCAGAATTCGGGAAATTCGCTCATTCCAGGCTCCTCGCCAGAGGAAAAGATTCAAATGCATAAAAGGATGGATGAGCTTCAAGACCGGCAATCTCAGGGATCGCTAAGCCGGCAGGAACAGATCGAGCTACTTCAATTAAGGATTCAGAAGAAGAAAGATCATCTGGAACTTCAAAAAAACGTTCAGATGCTTTATGCTGATCAAGCTCCGCTGGGTCCGGCTGGCGACTATGAACAGGCCATCAAAGAGATGAAGAATGAAATCTCTTCTCTTGAAGAGAAGCTCAGAAAGGTGGAAAATACCGGTCATCGNATCGATTAACCGAACACTCCTGCAAATCGTGGAGGAAGCCCTCATACCGGAACTCGGGGCTGGATTTCTGAATCCTCAAGATAGCCTCGGTGCAGGGTACGTCGGGTTGCCACCTGTAAACCTCGTAGAATAGCATTTCGCAACTCATCGGGCTCCACAACCTCATCCAGAGCACCGGTATTCAATGCTTCGCCATCGGCTCGAAAGCGCATGCGATAGGCTTCAATGTAATCCGTCCGCAGTTGCCTTGCTTCCTGGGTTCGTCCCTCTTCTAGAAGGTTTTTATACTCACGCTGCTTGAACAGATCAAAGGCTGCTTCCGCTCCCATTACCGCCATGGTGGCATCCTTCAATGCAANGGAATAGATTCCCGGACGAAGGAAGCGACTGAATGCATGGATCTGCCTGCCGCCATAGTTCTGGCGAAATACTACAGAGACTACGGGAATTCGAGACAACACGTTCACATCCAGGGATTCGCCACCAATTTGCTGAATCCTGAGACGCTCTTGCTGGGTGCCAGGGAGAAATCCCGGGGCATTGGAAAGCATCAAAAGCGGCATATTCCATCGATCTACTCGTTCCACAAACTGACGAAACCGTTCAGTACCATGGGCATCAGGAACCCCTCCCTTTAAAGGCTGATCCGCAATGATGGCCACGGATTGCCCCTGAAATCGAGCTGTAGCNGTAATCAGGTTTCGCTCCAATTCTGTATCCTGCCAGCACATCAAACTCCGGGCATCCACCAGAGAATGAAGCACAGATTTCATATCAAACGGTTGAGTGGAGTTTTCCGGAACAATAAGCTGCGAATCGGGATTTCTGGCCGCTGCCGCTGTCTGGAGCGAATGGATCTGACAAATACGCTGTAGCGCACTCGGAAGATTTTCCTCTTTGAAGTCCGGGGCCAGTCCAGGGCGGGAGTCTACACCATTTCGCCGATTATTGTCCACAAGAACCAGAGCATGTGCGGATTGATTCAGTGCCACTCTACCAAGACCATCCGGCTCCAGAATAAGGTGGTACCTTGGACTTCGAGATTTTTGCAGAGTGGAAAGAAAATCCATTCGGGCGCGAATTCGCTCGGCTTCATCGTCNGTATCTGAGCCAGATCGNTACCAGTGTCTCCCGAAGAAAAGAATCACAGGAATGGCCAGTCGATCCGCTATCCGAATCAATTCCCGGGCCTTATAAACGGATGCTGTGGAACGAATTCCCGATTCACCGGGGCCAATTACGAGAAAAGGTTGTTCGCCCAATCGCGCCAGCCAGCCACTCAGGGCACCGGCAGCGGTGTATTCATCTTTTAATGGGAGGATCTGCCCGTCCGAGCAGTGCTCCAGCATCGCATATGTCAGATACCCATTCCCATTGAAATTCCTGGAATACGCCAGATCGGTATTAGCGTTTTGCCCCTTTGTGGGGATTTCCTCGGATTCAAGGGTGCTGGTCCGATGACCGTTCAGATCCTGATGGTCGGGCCTGGCGGAACGAAGGAGCCAATGAACCCTGCGAATCTCAAGGATTAGCTCTGTCTTGTCCCGGGCGATACGATCCGCAGTGCCTGTATGCGCCATTACCGGTGCTCCGCCGATTTCGTAGTTGGTCAGATCCTCACCTGTAACGCTCTTGATTACGTTTGATCCAGTTAGCACTCTGAAAGAACCGGGATCATCTAACATGATCTGAAGAGGAGCCTGGGAAGATCCGTAAACGTCCAAACCTGTGGAGGAGCCCATGCCCACTGCCACAAGAAAGAATCGTTCCGGTGCAGCACTTTGTTGCCTTTGCTCAGCCGTCATCGATGCAACTTCTTTTAGTAGCTCTTCCAGGCCGGGATCCTGGATCTCTTCACAATTCTTCAGGTATTCGGAGTAATTCGGTCGATGGGAAACCAGTGCATTGAAAAAGAATCCCTCGGCGGCTCGGTTCAAAGAAACCATCCCTTCCTTGATATTGGCCCCGGCTCCATCGTTCCAGATGTAAATAGGGCAATCCGATAGATAGGCGTAATGGATCGAGGCCACATACATTTGACCTTCTAGATCACCTGTGGCGCCCCCATTAATCCTTGAGTCCTTTATATAGAACAGACAGGGTTCTCCGTGCATGGTTCCACGAAACAGTCGACAGCCAATACGAGGTATCTCCTGAGTTGCAGTATTGCTTCCGTTCTTCGCCGCGCTCCCGTATCGCTCTCCAGCCAGTCCATCCAGATAGGGGAATCGAACTTCCTCAAGAGTACCGTCATCCAGCGTGGCTCTGGCCCATATTTCCGGAGTCCATTTGCCCCGGGAAAGGACTCGCAAAGTCCGATCATCGGTTTTCGCATCGAAATCTGGATGAACTGGATCCTCGGCCGGAACCATTTCCAGTCGTGCCCGACCATTTAACGCAGAGATGCGGAAAAGACTTCGTTTCGCATTTCCACCTTCATCCTTTACCAGAAAATCCGCTACAACGGACTGAACCGGCAAGGGCAAATACAGCACAACCAGTCGGCGAATCACCTTCATGATATTGTGATACTGAAACGATGCGGGATTGCTGGACCGAAAATCCAGATCCGTTATCTGCCCATTTCCCAGAATATGCAGATTCCATCGGATTTCGGGAAAAGAAAGCTGTATTTTTCGAATCGCTTCGCTGGCGGATCGAGCGGCTACCTCTAGATTGGGAATTCCAAGAATGGAACCATCGGAGGCCCGGTCAGCAACCGGCATGCCATGCTCAAGCCAGGCAAGGCAAACTCCTTTATTTAGCCCATGGTCCACATAAAGCGCAACNCTCTTCGCGCCGCTGGAATAAAGGGCAAGGCCATCCTTCTGCTGATGTCCCTTTGTGATTTCAGACGCCTCCTTTTCCTGTAGATTTACATCTATCAATCTTCTGGCTTCCAGTTGAACAAACTCCGGCCATCCCTGATCCAGAAGGCCTTCGCTTCTGACCATGGATGCTTCAGTGGAGACCTTTTTAACACCCCGCACTGAATCTGTGATGGCTTCTCGCAGCAATGCACGAGCTTTGCGACCAATGTTCAGATCTCCGGAGGACTCCTGTCTCTGTAATTGGATTAATGCTCTCTGTAAATCGACGGAAATGGATTCGCCCTGCATCTTTCCCAGGATTTCGCCCAAAATACGACGAATGTTCGGGAATTGCACTCGCCCGCGTATCATCTGATGCAGCGCCACTCTTTTCTGTTCCGTGCGACCGGAGCTGGCATCAAGACCAAATCTCCGAAGCATTCGCGCAGCCACAGAGCGAAAGAAAAGGGATGGTTGGTACTCTGCATCTTCCCAGTTTCGAATTAATCGATTTAGTTCGCCAAAATAGGTCTGATCCTTTTCTTTGATGGGCGAAAACATTAGATCCAGAGTCACAAAGTCTTGAATCAACTTTGCCAGAGTTCTTTGCTCCACTTCTGAAAAGCTCAACACTGACTGTCTTTCCGCAGTGCCATGCATTACATCCACCACGCTCGGATCATGTAGATATCCGTGAATCAGGATTCGCATCAATTCTAGCATTTCCTCTGGACTTGCACTGGCATCAAGCTTAGCAAACAAGCGCTCCGGTCCTGAAAACGCTGCCGGGGAAGGGAAATCCAGACTACTTTCTTCGTCTTCTGGATCGGCCGCCTCGCTACTAACACGAAACAAAAGCTCTCCTTCGGAAATGGCGCGACCCAAAACCAGACCATCTGCAGTCTGGCCCTGAACCAGTCTCTCCTGCCTTCCATCTTCAAGAAGAAATTCAAGAGGACCATCCCGGTCAGCGATTATCTGGCACTCCATTTTCATCGCTGAAATTACGAAGACTGTCTGTCCCTTATTGACTATGCTGCCCGGTTGCAAAACCAGACCTTGCGAATCCTTTCCAAGCTGGACAAAAGAAGCAGCAAAAGGGCATCGCACGGTGCCCGGTGGATCTAACTCGGCCTCCGTTCCCACGGGTTCTAACTGAAGTCTGTAGTAGCGGATCTTTCGATCGCTTTCCATGATACGGACGGAGCGAAAGCCGGCTCGATGATCGATTCGAACCGGAGAACTGTATGCATCCCTGGATATTAACAGGTCATCCGGGGAGTCCAGACGATTCTGTACCTTGAGTTCGCAGTAAGGGGCTCCGTTTACATAGGTCAGATACTCACCTGTACCATTTCGCAATAGATCGATGTGCAACGATCCCGAGCCTGTTTTGATTCGGTACCCTCTGGGTAGCTGATTCATCCGGATCCGATCCAGGCTCTCCCCCAGGTCTTCGGAAGAAAATGTTTCGTAGATCTCCTGAGTCAGCCTGCTTTCAAAGTCTGCAACAGAAGCAAAAACTCCTGCCTGCACCGGGTCTCTCTCCTCCATTTCCTGGAGCTCACGGTTTTCGGTAAGAATCAGGTTGGAATAGTCCCCATCAATGAAGGCAGGGTGACGCACGATGGCCAGCAGTTGATCGACGTTCGAAGTCAGCCCGGCCACATACAGCTCACTCAATGCCCTTTCGAGACGAACAATGGCTTCCTGACGATTTCGGCCCCGGACTATAAGCTTCCCGATCATGGGATCATAGTCTGGAAGTACGCGGTCTCCTTTGCGAAAGCCAAAGTCACAACGTACGCCGTTAAACGTGGGCAGGTCTAATTCGAGAATGCGACCAGGAGCCGGGGCAAAGTCATTCCACGGATCCTCTGCATAGATTCTACATTCGATGGCATGCTCCTTTTCGGTGAAGCGCTGGCGAAATACATTCTCGTAAGGAATCTCTGCTTCCCTTCCATCGTAGTGAAGCAATTGCCATTTTGCCAGATCAATCTGTAGCGATTGATCTGTNACCGGGTACTCTACTTGAAGTCTGGTATTCATTTCCAGAAATCCGAATTCGCCTGTGCCCGCATCCAGGAGAAACTCCACGGTGCCCGCACCACCTCCGTTGCGGTAACCAGAACAATGTGCCATCGCCTCGGCTGCAGCCAGCAGCTTCAGCCGAACATGATGATCGAGAAAAGTGTCTCCGGACTCCTCAATAATTTTCTGGTTCCTACGCTGGACGGCGCATTTTCGAATTCCAATAGCATGGCCATTGAAGATCTGCACCTCGATGTGGACGGGCTTTTCAATGAGCTTTTCCAGATAACAATCACTATTGCCATAGTTCTGTTTTCCAATTCGAGTTGCTGATTGAAAGGCGCTGGCGATTTCTGATGGTTCGGAAACTGCAAACATTCCCTTACCGCCACCTCCAGCGTCTAATTTGAGTATTACAGGATAACCGATTCGTTCGGCCTCCTGCATCGCATGTTCTTCGCTTTCCAGGGTAGAACTGCCCTTAAACAAAGATACTCCATTGTCTCGTGCCAGTCGACGAGCATCTAACTTATTGCTCACCCTCCGCATTGTATCTGCGGAAGGCCCCATAAAGATGAGCCCGGGAGTCGCGGCGTCCTGGGCCATTGCCTCCACAAACCGGTAATCTTCTGAGAGAAAACCATACCCTGGGTAAATAGCATTGGCTCCGCTGAGCAGCGCCGCGGCGATGANCGTNGAAGAATCTGCGTAATTGCGAGCAGCGCCAATATAGATCACCTGGTCGGCAAATTCNAACCAGGATTGCTCTCGGTCAACGTCTGTCACCACAGCCACCGACGGAATCCCCTCCTCTTTGAGCAAAAAGAAGAACCTTCTGGCTATTTCGCCTCGATTCGCCACCAGTACCTTTTGGAGAAGCCCCTCTCGCAATACCGCCGTTCGCGCCCCATTCTGTGTGCCAGGGTTTAAGAGCTTTAAAGCTTCCATGGATTGCTGTATATCAGGTTTCATCTCATGCACTCCATGGAGACCTGAGCAATGGCATAATCGCCGGTATGACTGAGAGATAACCTTGCCTGAAGGTGAAGAGCCGAAATGAATTCTGCAAGGCGCCCATGGAACTGGAAGAATGGCCTTCCATATTCATCCTTACAAACAGAGGCCTCCGGAAATTGAAAACGAAACGCTGCCGGGCTGTGAATCCTTGCGCCATCCAGCGCTTTCAAACAGGCCTCCTTCGCAGCGTATCTCACTGCATATCGCTGGGCTCTCTGCTGGTCTGGTGCATATTCACAGTAATCGAATTCCGTTCTGGAGAAATATCGATCAAAGAAAGCCGTGCCCGGTTCCTGAAGCGCAGCCGCGAATTCAGGAACGTGGACAATATCTACACCGATTCCGTAGATCATGATTGCACCTCCCTGGACTGGAGACCGCTAGCCGGTTTGGCCTGATCCTGGTTAACTTCCAGAGGACGGTTACCAAGCAAATTTTCGGCTTCCGTTTGCGGATCTACCGGCAAAGGTAATCTACGAGAAAAGAGAGGGCTCTTGAAGCCCAATCGCATTTCGTGCAACCGCTTTACAATGGAGACAGAGCGCCTCTGAACCTTGCTCCGATAAGACTGTAACTGCGAACCGGACAGACAATCTTCGAAGACTCCACCGGAGAGCAAAAGCCCTATAGCACCAACGTGTCCAAAGCCCAGAGTGCTGAACAGACCGGCCTTGATACTGCCTGGCTCCTGGTAGATTGTTTCATCTGTGAAGAGCAGAGGAGCATACTGGTTCATCGCACGATCTACGTTCTGCAGGCTACGGTTACCGGGAATAACTCCAGCCTGCATGCATTGGAGCAATCCTATCATCTGCCAGCTTGCAGCCCCTGCCTTTGAATGACCGCTATAGGATTTCTGCGATACCACCGGCAAAGGGTTTCCCGGATCCCTTCCCAGTTGTTTCTGTATCTTACTGTGCAATCGGTTTTCGTTTACATCGTTCGCCTGAGTAGATGTATCATGCTTATAAAGAACACCTATGTCATTGNCTGTGAGTCCGAAGCTCTTCAGCCCTTTCTCCAGAGGCGAAAGCTCATTCCANGAATGCTCTGAATCACCAGGCCCGCGATGCTTTTCATTATTTGCGGGTTCTTTTCCCTGATTCTTATTTTCTGCGATAGAGTATCCACCATCTGCCGGTGCCTTCATGTTCTGTCCGGCACGGGCGAAAGAAAGCAGTCCCTGCCCGGGAGCTGGAATCGAAGCATGTAATCCATCGCTATGAGTCGCAGTAGCTCCAATGATTCCATAGACAGGCAGTCCCATCTCTAGAGCCAGGTCTCCTCGGGCAAGAAGCAGCAACCCACCTCCATGACTTTCCACAAAGCCGCCGCGTCTGGAATCGTTGGGACGTGACATTCGCGCCGGTTCAATTCCCCGGGAGAGCATGTCTTCNGTTCTTGCTGTGGCTTCCATATCGCCGAACCCCAGCATGCCTTCTGCACTGATCTCATCGAANCCACCGCACATCAGGAATCTAGCCTTTCCGGCCCGAAAAAGGTTCATCGCCATATCCAGCGAAACTCCGCCGGTGGCGCAGGCTGCTACCGGAGTCTGAATCGGTCCGGTGGAGCCCAGAAAGGCAGTAACCGCGTATGCGACAGTAACGTTAATCAAGGTTTCCTGCAAAGCATCGTTCTGCCGGGATCGATCCAGAAGGTGATCGGTAAAGACGGAATTTAGTTTAAAGGTACCTCCCAGGCCGCCTCCAACTGTAGTGCCAGCCTCGGAGGTGTGGATGTATTCGAAAAGCTCGGCAGGCTCCATGCCAGCCTGGAGAAAGGCTTCTGCTGTAGAGATAAGATTAAACAGGGTGACTCGGTCCACCTGGCGAATCAACTCCCTGGATAGACCGTATCGCTCAGGATCCCATCCATCGGGAATCTGGCCGGCCACGTATCGATCCAGAGCGACACTCTTTAATACCCGAATGGTCGTGCCTGCCTTTCTGCGAATAAACCAACGATCATTTGAAGGATCATGGTAAACATCGGTTTGTTCTGGAATGGCTGCCTGATATTGTTTTCCTTCCGATTCATCGGCCACGGGAATATAGAAGTCTTCTTCCAGGACTATTTCCGAATAAACTGGTTGGTTTCTGGGATCAAAGCCGACGACCTCTGGATTCACAATACGTATTCCAGTGCCTTCGCGAAAGCGTTCAGCGTAACGCGCCGCAACTGAATCTGGCTCCACTCTCTCTTTTGTTTCCCGATCAACCCAGCAGTAACCGTCAGGATTGTTCTGATACTCGATCAATCCCATGGTCCAGGCCAATTCTACTGCCGCTTCCAGAGAAAGGTCCCCCCCTTTCTCCAGTGCCCAGCGCGTTCGGGTACTGCCTCCAGGACTCACTTCGCCAAAACCGACAACGCAAACAACGTCTTCCAGTGCAGGCATTTCTACAGAATCCCTTTGAGACTTGTGGCCTGATAGATCGAGCTGAGAGGAAGGCTCTTCGCCGGATATCTTCCGGTTTCTCTGGATTGAGTCTTCTGCGGATCCTTTATTGTTACCAGGGTTCCACTCAATTCCCATGCCTTTCGCAGTATGCTCCGACACCGCGAAACCGCTACTGTAAAGCTCCAGAGGGGCTACACTTCGCACAACCACTGGACTTTGCATTCGGNTTCGGAAAGAGTGCAGAGCCCTGGCTTTCGCAGATTGCTGAAGCAATCGCTCTCGAATAGACTGAACCTTTGTTCGCAAGCCAGAGAGCTGCATCAGCCCGCCTGCAAGATCGGCCATAATCGGTTCGACATGGGGCCAGCCCTGGAAGCCTGTGAGCGCAGTAATCAANGAGCCCATTTCCAGACTGTGGAAGGTCTTGATTCCGTGTTCGGACTCCATCTCAGGAGCCACCACATCGTTTAGCGCCATCAGGCCGGTGCCGCGAACCCAGCCTATACGAACCGCAAGAAGAGAGCAGTGGCGTCCCCAGAATTCAAACTCTGAGTACCATTTTCGCAGCATCACCTCCAGGGCCAGCTTCGCCTCTGCGTAGAGCCCATCCTTGCCGAAAGCTCCATGATTCGGAGATAGAGGCAGTATAAATTGAAATCGCTGCTTCAAATAGCGATTCCTGTATTGCTCTACCATAGCGCTCAGAAGGGACTGGATACCCAGAAGCATAACCCGCATTCCGGCCAGACTATCGGAATTCACGGAGGACAGATCCCCCTCTTCTCCCACAGCTCCGAANGGGAGGACCGTGTCTGGTATGTAACCCAGATCAAATGCATGTTGCACAAATGATTGAATATCGCTCAGAGAACCCTGAGAAATCGGAGCGACGATCAGCGTTGCTTCGCATGAAGCACATTCCTGATACGTGGATTTATAGAATTGAATTCTGTTGTCCGAGTAGGTACTGGTGCCNAGAACTACAGTGGCTCCTGCACTCAGCAAATTNCGAACCACTTCAAGAGCTATGGATCCAGGGCCTGCTCCCGTAACCAGAATGCAGCGTCCTTTCAGAGCCAGAGGATTCTGCGGCGAAGGTAAACTCGCAAGGAACTCCTCTACGGAGCTGTCTTGCACCTGAAAAGTCTGTCCCTCATCGGCACTGCGAAACAGCCCGGCCTTTCCTGAAGCAAAAAGCTCTTCGATCCAGGGTTCAGAAGAGGTCGTAGCAACTGCTTCCAGGTTGCCATCCTCTTGTACGATTGTTTCGCATTTGTACCCTTCGTACAACGGATAGTAGCTTCCTCCACTGGCTATTAATGTTCTTCGAAGATTCTTAAGTGCCATGGCGGCTGTCTGATTACGACGAAGGGATTTGCTTTCCATGTAAGATAGCATTCCATCCAGATCATCGCTGCTACAGGAGCAGCACTGACGCCTTAGAGTTGCACTGAAATCAGAACGTCGGTTTTGCATCAATTCCCAGAATTCACGATAAAGATTCTTTTTTATCCAGGGCAACGGGTTATCAAAGGACACTACCTTGCGAGAATCGAACCTTGCCTGAGAAACAGATTTGTAGAATGCGCCTTCCAGAGCAGTTGACTCTCGCCCCAGGTCCAGAGCCTGAGTGTCATGAACAATCAGCGGTGCGAAAGGGTCCTGCCCCAGTAATTGCTGACTGGTCGACCGAATCAGCCGGGCAAAACTTCCATCCAGCCCGAAATACTTTGCTTCCAGATCAGCCAGTGCCGCCGAGTCGATGGCCACACCGGTGGACTCANTGGATTCGCTTTTCAGAGAAATACCTTTCTCCGCTGCCAGAGATTTTAAAGACTGATCGAACCACTGGTCTGCCTGCTCCTTGGATGCGAACCTTCGTTCCACGGGATTACTACCCAGAGATCCGTCCCGCATGGACTGGCCGTTTCGCGCCATCAATGGGAAGCGAATTGTGGCCAGGATAATCAGACCTTCGGGTGCGGAGCGAGATTTGAGAAAATCCAGCACATCGCTNCGATTCCGCCCCGGCGGCATGTATTCNTTCAGAAAGCCATCAAATGCGGCCCGCAGATAGGGACCTGGACCCGAATAAGAGACTTTCTTTCGCAGAAGGTCTATAACATCGCCGATCTTCTTTTCCTGAACACCTTCCAGTTCCGAAGTGTTGAATTCCGTGGCAAGATCTGCCAGCACCTGGTTTCTCTTGCTGGAATTCCCGCCAAACAGTTCATCGATGGTTTCTGATTCCTTTACCTGCTCCGGTCTTATTTCAGCTTTCCAGGCAAGCAAAGCCATTAGTCCGTCTCTGGCATCCAGGTTTACATCGGCGGTGCTTGCTGAAAACTCGGCGGCATTCTGTGGGACTGCCGGGGAATTTATTTTCGCGGAACCCGGTTGTGGCTCCGGCGAATCAGTGGCAGTTATTGCGGAAGTATTTTGAGCAGCGGACTTCGTAAGATATGCTTTCTGGGGCTCTGCTGCGGACGTATCCGCCGCTGCCTGCCCGGCCTCCTCCCGTTGTCGCAGGCTAGCCATATGCTCCTCATATAGATCTCTGGCATCCTCGGTTCTTTGAAACACTCGAGCTTCATCTTCTTCTACATGCAGCACTTCCACCGAATGCGACAGATCCAGTTGTTTCAGGGTTTGCCTGGCCATCCCGGCCAGGTCTCCCCGCGCTCCAATGTCGATAATTCGGCGAATCTGCATTTCCTGGAGCAGATACTCCTGGGTTTGAATCCATAGAACCGGTTGAGCAAACTGATACGCCAGTAGCTCAATCAATAGTAGCTTGCGTGCATCTCCGTTGACTTTCCCCTGGCGAATTTTCGCAAGGGAGTTACCGGTCTTCCTCTCTACCAGATCAAGAAAATCCGCATCCAGCGAAAAGGGTCTGGCCACAAGGTTGGGGAGGTAACGACCGTCCAGATGATCCAATCCCTTTACAGANTCCAGATTCTGCTCCAGGACTTCCCGAAAGGCAGGGACGCCCGGAAGAAGGATTCCTGAATGAAACGGTACATCAATTCCGGGGATTCGCACAAATGTCTTATGCCCGCCGGAAATGTTTCGTAGCGCTTTTTCCAGCGCATCGATGGCATCAATGTGGCCGGTCACCGAGTATTGACGATCCCGGATGTTAAAGTTAACAATTTCCAGTGGAAGTTTGGTACGATCGCAAATCTCTGAGACCAGAGCAGCGATTTTTTCCTCTGTTAATCCTGCTTTTCGGTTACCNAGAACAACGGTCATTCGATAAGGACTGTTCCCCTCGCTGTCTCGGGGAACCAGGGATTGCATGGTCAATCCCCTGTGATAGACAATTCGAATCACAGATTTAAGAGGTAGAATGCCCTGACTGGCCAGCGCCGCGTATTCTCCCAGACTGTGGCCTGCAAATGCAGCGTCTGATTTCAGCAATCCGTTCTCGGTGAGGATCGCCCAGTCAGCCATTGCTTTCGCCACCAATCCTACCTGGGTAAACTGAGTGAGATTAAGTACTCCTCTGGGGTGCCTGAAGATTTCATGCCCGATGCGGACTTCCTCTGGATTGTTTCGCACGATGTCCAGAATGGAGAAGCCCAGCTCCTGGGTAGTAACCGCTTCTGCCTCATCCCATACTCTGCGAGCGGCGGAATGATCATCGTAGAATTTCATACCCATGCCCTGGGACTGAGAGCCCTGCCCGGTAAAGACGTAGGCTGTTGCAAGCTGATCCACCTGGGCCGATCCTGCATAAACCTGTTCTCCTGCGGCCGTGGTTACAGTGACATCCAGCTGCTTCTGTCCGGATTGNTTTCCAGAATGATAGGCCCGAATGAAGAATTCTCGATCCGGGTAAAGAGGAGCTTGAAACGAAGACCTGAGAAAACGAATGCGACTGGCATCTCCATTTGCAACGTTTCGCACAAGAGAGTCCAGTACTCTGGCCGATGTCCACATTCCGTGGACAATAGGACCATGGAAACCGGNCTCCCTGGCAGTGAGCGCATCTGTATGAATGGGATTCAAATCACCCGAAGCTGAGGCGTAATCTTCCAGCCTGGCCGGACTTCGGTCCTTTTCTGAGAACAACAATACAGATTTTTCCAGAGGCTTTTCGCTGGATTGAACAGGAAAGAGCTCCATAATTCGCTGTAAAGGGGACGGAGAAGCGCCTTTCCAGTCCAGGTTCACTTTGCCCACAGGCAAGCCCTGCTGTAAGAGAGGTCCCTGTACCAACCAGTGCGAAGAGCCATCCTGGTAGGATTTGATGGAACAGACTTCGGGTCGGATGATCAATGGCAGCCCCGGAAGGACTTTTCCAACGCTGAGGAAGTCCAGCTCCTCCAACAAAGCGATGGCACCGTCGTCGCCGGGCAAGAACTCGAAGGATTCCGGTCTGGATATCTCCTGAAGTGAATCAGCCTTTTCGCCGCGAATCAAGAAACCTGCTTTGAATTCCAGAATGGTCTCGTGTTTTTGATTGCTGAGCTTCCCGCGAACATGGATTTCCTTACCGGAAGCATTCCATGTTATTCGCTCAATGGAAGCTTTGCCGTGGACTCTCTGGCGGTCCTCCCACCGGGAATATCCCGGATTCCAGGTAAACTCTTGAAACAAATGAACCAGACGCATCACATCCCCGGACGCTTCTGGCTGAAACAGAGCCCTGATCATGGGCTTCCATATGGCCACAACAGCAAAAGCGCTATGACCACCGGCAGTTCCTTCAATGGCTTCAGCAAACCTTGCCAGTTCTTTCGCATCGAGAATAAAAGAGTATTCCTGTCCCTTGCCGGAATCCCCATCAAGCTGCCAGAGAGCTCTGTAGAATTCCTGAGATGCACTTTCCGGCGAGGAGACTTCCTTGAAACGAGCGAAAGGAAGCCCGGTGTCCACAAACTCTCGCACGAAAGCCGGCCCGTCAGACACGGGAAATCTTGTGAACCGAATAGTATTTTCCAGAGTTAGCTCTGCCAGAACTCGTCGCTTGCCGCCCGCCCGGGTTTCGTATGCAGTGAGCTTTTTCAGGCTACCATCCGATGCAAGATCCCATCCAAGACTCATTCCATCTGTTACCTCAAATGCCTCTGGAATAGATGAAGGGATTCTACTGTGCTTTCGCACAAGTTTTTTCGCCTGTAAGAGGGTACAGAGAAGTCCTCGGCTCTGAAGACACAGGTCCTGTAACTTGCTGTTCGGTGGCTTTCTACTTCCATTATGCCCACTAGAATGGGTCACTTTGTCATCACCTTCTACCACCGCATCGTTCGCATGGGTCGGCTCCATAGCAAGTCTTGATTGCTCTGTTAGCTCCAGAGTTTCGCTGGATGNTAGCGACGAGGCAAAAATGACATCTTCGAAGGCCTTTAGAATATCCACTACTGATTCATTGATCTTCTGGATGCCAGNAATGGCAATGGGCCCGGGAATCCAGGCGCAGCTATCGGGATCGATTCCTTCGCAATGCGAATACCAGAGTGAATCTGAGCGAAACCATTTGAGCAAAGATTCATCCAGGTAGGGGATAAAGTTCACGGGTTTTCCCGGACGTCTGCATAGTTCAAAGAAGTACTGAACATCCTCGGGAAGAACTGGCAGGCGCGACATTTCAGGGTGTAGCTNCTTTAGCTCTTCGATGATTTCCTCCGGATGCGATGTACCGGAAAGAACGGAGGTTTCTGATGTTTCTGCGAACCGACTCTGTGTTCTTTCTGCAAGATCATTGAACCTGCTTCGAAAGGAAGCATCTACGAAAGGTTCATCCGGCCATTCGCCTTCCGGTGATTTCAAGCGTTCCCCCGGGGCCGTAAGATCTAGAAACCGAAGCAACATTTCTTCATACGTCATCTCGTCTACATCCCCGAAATATGGCTTGGCCGTGCGATTTAGCGCTTCCAGGATCTGCGATTTATTGTTCAAAATGACCGTATCCGCTTCTTCACCGCTCAGGCCTGAAAGCAGCTTTTCCAGATAAACCGACGTGGATGACCAGTGATTGGATGCGTAATAGATATCGGCACCAAGGCCGGATCGGCCGGAAACGATGTCGCCTTGTCCATGATTGAGAACATCCTTCCAGTTAGATCCGCCCAGTTTGGCCAGAGCTTCTTTCACCGTGCTACTGGTGGCTGCTTCTTTCGCAGCCATCAGTCTGGTGCCCAGGAAAACTCCATCCACGGGCATTACAGGATTCGACCAGGTTCCCTGGAGCCAGTGATTCGCCTGATCTGGATCATAGATGCCGCCGCCTACAGTCAGGATTACGTTGGACCGGGCACGAATGGATGAATAGTTATGACGAATCAGTGCTTGCAGGTCCTCCCAGCTATGATGCCCGCCAGCCGCTCCCCCTTCCACCTGCATAATGACCTTTCGTTCCGGTACTGAATCTGCGATCTCCAGAACGGAAGCGATCTGCTTGTTGGTGCCGGGCTTGAAGGAATTCAGCCAGATACCTTCCCTTTCCAGATTCGCAAGGATTTCCAGCGCATCCTTCTTATCTGGAATGCCAGCAGATATAGTTACGCCTTCAATCGGATACCCTTCACTTTTTAGTTTTCGCACCAGGGGANACTGGAGGTTCCAGAGATAAGCGTCCAGGTAGAGCAGATTGACCACAATTCCCTGTCCTTCGGGCAGAGCATCGCTCAGTCGCTGCAATCGTTTGCGAAAGATCTCTTCCGTCACCTGGCCACCACCGGCCCATTCTACAATTCGCCCGGTGGATGCTGCGGCCAGAACCATATCGATTTCAACGGTGGTGGGCGTCATTCCTCCGCCAAAGACAGGCGGCCGACCGGTGAAACGAGAATAGGCATTTAGAATCATGGGACTTCCATCTGGAAGCTTGCCCTGCACCGGAGCATATTCCTTCCATGCTTTTACAGGTTTTACCGACTCATTCAGCAATTGGTCTACGTTGGGTTTCTTATGAAGGCCGGCCTGTATTACCCCGCCTGGTTCTAGATACTGCCTGCTAATGGCGCGAATTCCCTCTCCAGGACCAAACGCCAGCGCATGACTGACTTCCAGGTCGGCAACTCTGTGCATGAGATTGTGCCAGTCCACCTTTCGCACAGTGGAAGCCTCAACGATGTATCGGTTCAGATCACCATCGTTCTGAAGATTTCTGCCGTTTAGAGGATCCATCACCGGAACTTTCAAANATTCGCCCTGGAAATCCAGGCCAAGCCGAGCTACATCATCGGCCAGGCGATCCACGGCCAGACGCATGAAATTGGAATGATAGGGACCGGAGACATTCAGAAAATCGAGGCCGGCAGCCAGTTCTTCATGCTTCCTGGACAGGAAAGCAGCGAATCGGGCCATGGAAGCAGTATGTCCGGATATAACAAAAGAATCCGGGCCGTTGCGAAGCCCTACTTCCAGTGCATGGCCATCTGGATTCGTCTTCTGAAAGGCTTCCAGAATGGAATCCAGACGTTCCGGCGATTCACAACGAATGGCTGCCATGGGTGTAGGAGTAGGCCCCTGCCAGCCGCTGAGAAGATCGTGGCCTAGCTTTACAGGCCCGAAGGCCTCCCTTGTGCGATATCCCTGCCAGAACAGAAGGCGAATCAGATCCGAGAAGGGTTTTAGAAATTCCTCACCTTCCAGTCCCCTTGCTACCAGCAGCGCTCCGTGAATTCCCTGGGAATGCCCGATGGAAGCGTGAGTATTCTGCAGCAATGCGTCCTGATCGACACCCGAATTTAAGAATCGAAGGTAGTGAGCAATCTGGGTAGCAAGGATCAGAGGTCCCGAGTAAACGCCCCGGGCCANCGCTGGTTCGCTGGATTTCAGATTCCCATCCAGCCAGGATTGAACGTCGTAACCCAGAGGATACCACTCTGGATTTAGCTGACGAGCCTCTTCGTATTCCTCACGTAGAGTANTGAAAAGACAATTGAAATAGTCTCCCATCTGAGGTGAGTATTGCCTGTAAACCTGCTTGAGTTCAGACAAATAGCCAGCGCCCTGGCCTCCAAACTGAAGAAGAAAGGAACACTGGCCCCTTTCGATTTGTTGCATAAGTGCGTTGGGTTTAATTTGAGTTTCTTTCATNATTCTTGCTCCGGGCAAAAGAATCATTCACCGGGAATCAAGAGCAACTCAATGGAATGCGTGGATGTTGATAGGATGCGACAAATGATTGTCAAAGTGCGTCGCAAGGGGCTTTGCAGGCATGTGAGCGGGTCAGAAGCCGTATCTAACTTACAGCGCCTTCACAGTCCCATTGAAGCAATGCAGTAAAACCGAGCAGAAAGAAACGGAGGTAAGCGAAAACAAGGCATTGCGATTTTTCCGTATGCATTTTTCCAGTAATGTGGAAACGGGGAAATGAGCGAAGGGCCGGCGGCCATCGCAATCTGAATTCTTGCTACTGAGGGATTTTACTTCGATAGGAGCCCGGACTGGAGCCAAACCATCCCTGAAATGCATGCTGGAAGGAACTGGCATCAGCAAAACCCAGAAGATGTGCGATTTCCACCATCCGAGTTTCCTCTTTTATATAGTGTAGCGCCAGGGTCTTTCTGGTTTCTTCCAGAATGTCTCGAAAGCTAGTATCCTCGGCTTTCAGTTTCCTTTGCAGAGCTCTTCGGTCCAGAAAGAGCTGATCGGCCACATCATCTATGCCAGTCTTTCCCTCAGGCAGCAAACGAAGAAGCAACTCCTGTACCTGATGCGCTGTGCCAGAGCGCACCTCCAGTTGCTCTAGAAGTTGCTCGGCTCTTTCCTGGATATATTTCTGGATATAGGAATTGGCTGTATGAAGCTCGCATTCCAGATACTGACGATCCATTACGAGACCTGTGTCGGGCTGCTTGAACTTCACTTCTGCCTGAAAAATATCTTCGTATTTCTTTTTGTAGCCAGGATCTGCGTGCGCGTAGCGCACTTCCTGCAATTTGATTCGCTTACCCGTGAATTTCTTGATGTAATGATAGCATTGCACCGTATAATGCTCGGACATCCACCGGTTCTGATGGGCCACAGAGGTGTTGATGTAATGGATGCCACCGGACTTTTTTCCCTCTCTAAATTCAAATCGATCTGTTTCGCATACAAGCCGCGCGAACCGGGCCCAATGACGTAGCGCCGCTCGAAGGTTGCTGCAGAGCATAACGATATGAGTCACAAAGTGCATCTGCGAATCTGCGTAATGGGAAAATAGATCAAGCCCCAGGGATGGGTTATTCGTGCGATCCACTGCCAGCTGCCAGAGATCCAGGCATTGCCTCAAGGTGATACGCATATCAGGATCTTTAGTTGAGAAGTTCTGCAGGCCCACGGCATCGCAGATCTCCGTGAGATCCATTCCACTCTTCTGCAGCAGGGTGACCAGCACTGGGTTCACCATGGATGAAGTGATTGGTTCATCACCCGCTTTTTGAGTCGAGTTACCCCTTGCAGACCTGAGTTTCATATAATCTTCAGTGTACTGCAGTATTGACAGGGTGCATTCCGGGTAAACCAGAAAAATCACCACAATGCCTGGGGCTTTCGCATTCAGTCTAGTCCATCACTTCTGCGACCTGACGGTTTAAGACGTTAGCAAGACCGGCTGCGGCTTCGGGACTCATACGGATGTTGCTGCCAGCCTTCACAAGGCCATCTGAGTCCACCAGCAAGTGGCGAATTTCTACTTCAAAGTTCGTGGCCCTTACCTGAACAGTGTTAGAATAGAGTTCGCCTAACTGTATTTCATTGCCGGCAGCATCCTTGGGAAACTTGATTCGCGGATTCTGATTCTTTTTCATAGCAATCCTCCTTTCCGCGAATGTGCTCTTCTCGCTTTCCGTCTCGTCAGAATTGCAAAGGCGACTTCTGGAACGATTCGATATGCAAATAGGTACATAGGGAATATTCAGACTGAAGTGGCAGCCTCTCGGTTTTCCCGGGCTCGGTCCATTGCATTTTGAATAGTGACCCAGTCCGGCTCCTTCTGCCACCATTTGCGATTATTCGGCCAGTTTTTAACATCCACTTTTTTCAGATTGGGGCTATTTGCGAGAATNGCTTCCATAAGTTCTCCGCCACTCACAACAGCCACTCCGAACTCCAGACTTCTTTTCGGATCATTGCTGCGAACCTTAACAATGCCGCCCAGAGCGAATGCCTTATGAACTGCGATGATCTCATCGTAATTGATTCGGACCCAGTCCCGAAAGACTCTTTTTCCTTCAATTCCTTCTTCATCGCGCATAACGATGTTCGACGTTGTAAAAAGTCCCAGGAGGAAGTCGCCGGTAAACACGATGCAACCAGCGCCTATCAGCATAAAGAGGACTATCCACAGATTTTCCGGGTTATGGGCAAATTGGAACATTGAATTGTACAGGATCCAGCAACCCAATCCAAAGAACCACAAGGCCGCCGCTAGCCCAACTGTCATAGAAATCGGATTCCCGCCAATGTTTCTATGCCTTATTGGTCTTTTTGAATTCTTGGCCATACTACCTCCCAGAAGGTATCGTTCGTGAGATCGAAAGGGATAGGTGTGATCGTTCCCATGAGCAATTCATTCGCCTGACGCTTTCGATAAGTTTTTTCGAATCGATTCAAGGGTGCAGATCCTTTGCTTCCTTGTATCCCCAGTGCCTGACTGCCGGCCCCGAAGCCGCCCTGTATCAGAACTCGCATTCCTCTCTCTGCGGTCACCTCCCAGCCAAATTCCGGCATCGTTCGATAAATCTCATTCCCGGCAAGAAACACCCCGTTGCCTATGATTTTCCCTGTATCATTCAGAATCCTTAATCCACCAATGCCCGATGATCCAGCGCCGGTAAAAAAGCCCTGTCCAAAGGAATCCAACCCATCCTTCAATGTGTATTCCTCGCCTTGTAATGCGGAGATTGTCATGTCCAGAGGAATTTTTGTTAAACCAGACGCTGTTCCGTTGATTGCCATAGAATTCAGAGTATACTTGTTCCGATAGACCTGATTCAACACGGCCCTGCCCACAGAATTGCTGCCAATCCTGGCAGCCAGTCCAGANCGTCGGAACTTGTTGAACACGCCCATACCCACTCTGAGCTTATGAGCATTGGCACCTGCCTTACTTGCCTGCATTCCTCGAAATGCAAGTTTGCCAGCAGATAGGGCTTTTGCCGCGCCGAAGGTAACCAGTTCTGTTGCCACGATTTCCGATGCTTCATACAAGACCTGGCCAGTACGATACTGGGATTGAATTTCTTCTGCCAGCACCGCACGGGTTGCCAGACCTTTTCCCTGCATTGCGTTGGCTATCTTGGCTTCCAAAGCCTTCTTCCGTGCCGCAGCCTTCGCATCCAGCTTATTATCATAACGTTGGATGTCTGCCGTGAGCTGCTCAAGAGACTTGCCATTAAATTGCTGCAAAAAGGTTTCTTTTGCTCGATATCCCAGGGACTTCAAAAACCTGACAGATTCCCGATACTCGTCACTGTAGCCCTGAGCAACGAATCCCTGACCGAAAGCGTACTCGTCCAACTCCGCCTGCATCTTTTCTCTATAGATCAGATATTCCTGATAGCTTCCCTTCCCGAATCTTTCGTCGAGTTTCGTTCTAAACCAGTTCCTTCGCCTGTGTTGATCCTGTTCGTAAAGACCACGACCCAGTTTATTTTCCTGAAATAGATCCAGTCCGCTGTAGTTCATCTGGACGCGAAGCTCCTCGTAATACTTATGCATCTGACCGGCACGAACCTTGCGGGCCAGAGGATGAGACGAATCGACNCCGGACGAATCCCGTTGCCCGGTGTCACCCTGCAGGGCTCCAAGAAGCTCCAGAAACCCCCAATCGGAGCTGACAGATCCCCCCGGTGCACCGGTCCGATTCTCATGCCACTGCTGATCCATAGTCGAAAGATTCTGCATATTTCTCTGACTGAGGACTTGCTTTGGATCTCCTCCATACTTGCGGATAACAAGCTCGGCGGCTTCGGCGATAGACATGCCCGCGGCTCTGGAGAGACTGTCTATTTCCCTGTAGCATTTTTCCTGGATATCTCTATGACCCTGATTGATGATCTCCGCTGCAGCAACATCTGCGGCCGTGCTGAGACGCCCCTCCCGAGAATTCCTCCCTTTCATCCGGTTTCGCACTTCCAGTGCTTTTTTCACCGCAGTCTTCGCATATTGGTCATTAAACCGTTGGGCAAGCTTTTGGGCCAACTCTTCATCGCGTAGTAGACCACGCATGACATCAAGAGTAGTCTGCTTGCGATTTTCCTCCCTTGCTTTCCTTGCTGCTTCCCATGCCCTTTGTATCTTTGCATGCCTTGATTTCTGAGCGTCGCTTTTTAGACGATCCATAAGTCCGGCATTAAAAGCGCCTCCGATGATACTGTTCCAGGAATTAAGACCTGGTTGTATGCTGGCATTATAGCTACTGGACAATCCGACAGTACTGAGGGCCAACTCGAAGCTGGCATTGGCTACGTCAGTTCCGGCCGATGAAAGTAAGGAACCTGCGAATCCAGAAGCAAAGGCATTNCCGGAACTTGAGATCATGGCTCCCTTTCCGGTTTCCGGATCGCCCCCCACTACCCTGCCCAGCGTATAGTGGTTAACACCTCGCAGAGCACCTTTAGCGAGGGCTCTTGTTGTATGCTGTTCCCTCTGATATTCGTTGTAGGCCTGCTGGATGCCTGTGCCGATGCTCGCTACAGCCTCTCCCCAACCCGCCGGCAGAAAGGAAGATCCGATTTGGGTGGCCGGACCCAGGAATTCTCCGGTTCGAAACTCATACCTGGATTCTCCCGTCCGGAGGTTGGTCTTAATCCCAGAAGAAAGAATTCCCACTGCAGCTGAAAGACCTCCCGCTCCGCCAGTGATGTCTCCTACCATCGCAAGGGATCTCGCTGCACTCACACCGAGCACAGTGGCATTCCCCCGGGTAAGAGCACCGCGATCCAGTCCACGAACCTTGGTGTCAATTTCCGTGTTATGATACGCCTGCACCAACCCCAGATGAGCACGATTCATCGCTCCGCTTGCAGGATCTATGAATGGCCCCCGTCCGGAGATGTTTTCCCCGTTTTCTTTCGCAACCTTTGCATTCATCATCCGCATCTGTAGATAGAAGCCAGGAACTCCTGGAGCCCCGGGACGACTTTTTCCTCCGAGCTCCCCCAGCCCTTCTGCAAACATTTTCAGTAATCCTGCGGCTTTCGCATTTCGTGAAGCTTCTGTGAGAGATTTGGAGTTTCTACCAGCCATAGCACTGGCCATACGGTTTGTTTTATTGTCCGGCGCTCTTCCCATCCAGCAGCCAAACTCTCCAAGAGTGCTGCAGTCATCGCCGCGCATTTCAGATCCCTTTTTTGCATCGCCGGAAATATCTTTCATCCAGCTTCTTGCCTTGAGCTTTGCCATCTTAATCTTCGCTTCGAATTCTGGAAGCGATGACGATCTCATGATGCGTTGAAATTCCTCTTCCGAAGCGAAGATATCACTTCTGGAACNAAAGCGCTGAGCCCTGGACTGTATGTCGAAGGGATTGATAGGGTTCACAGCACCAACGTTCTTACTTCCCAGCCCCCTTTTTATAAACACTGGACCCATTTCAACAAAGCCCGCGGACAGGGCGGCAGACCGGGTACTACCCTTGTAGGCATCATTTCGCTCTTGAATAGATTCGACAAACTTCTGAATCAAATCTCGGTATTGCTCCAGGATTTGTGATCGGGCCATTGTCTTCATTCGCTTCTGGTGCCGATCCAGGTGTGATCGAAAGTTCCTGCCCGCTTCATAGATATTTGATTGCCCCAGGTCCGCGCGCCGGAGTTCACTTTCTATTCGAGAATGAAATTCATCGATACCTTTGATTTCGCTCACATCTTCGGACTGCAGCGATTTTTCTTTCAGCTCCTCCAGGGCCCTCTGAATCGTTGCATCCCTACTTATTCTNGGAATCTGCGCCTGCAGAGATTCATTGTTCCGCTGAATATGCTGATTTAATTCCCCGATNATTGATCCGACTTCCTCGCGCATGGATTTCTCCGCAAGCTGAAGGTTCATCTGCTCTTCCCATTCAGACCTGTTCCTGAAGTGGGAGCGAATTCGATCTTCCCAGAGGCGGCTGGATTGCTGCATCCGACTTCTTTCTTCACGCTGTGCTTCATACCAGCGCGCAAGAAAGGCATTTTCGGCCACAGCCCATTGATCCTGGCCACGCNCCTTTATGAGTTCCATCCGCCGAACCCAGCTTTCTTTTCGACTTTGCAGCTGCGCTCTTCGAGCCTCCCAGGACTCTCGCTGAAGATTAACCGTTTGCCGTAGTTGGTGTTCTCGGATTTCTCCGGCGTTTTCCAGATGGTCCATAAATNCGAGCTGAAACCCTTTNTACTCNCGTCCNCCGGAAGGCCTCTGCTCGTTTTTTTCTGTCCGAATATCGTCTCCAGAAGACCAGCGCACCAGGCTTTGCATCGTGGCTGCTCTTTCCGAAAGCGCGAAACCTGGGCTGAATACAGAGCCCTCTTTCAGATAGCTAGATTTGGATTCATCCCTTAACGCTTCGGCGTGGTTGGCCATTGATCTCAGAACAGATCCGAGGCTATAGACCTGTTCAAGCTCTGCGTCTTCGGAAATCTCGGGCCGAACTTCGTTAGAAGATGTTAAGTCGACTTCGGCTCCTGAATCAATCACTTCAACCATTTCGCCGGTAAGGTTATCCCGGTGGATCTCGCCTTTCTTTGAATTCTGCGGATTGCAGGAATAACGTTTTCCAGAGGGGGTTGAGCATGCTGCAGCATTTGCTAATTCAGAGATGTTGAGCGCATCGTCTCGGTTTTTTACAGAGAGGTTTGTCTGGGACAGGTTTGAATCATACAAATAACTCAATTCCGCTTCAGTCACTTTGAAACCACTTTGATCTCCAAAGTCCCTCACTCGTTTCTTGAGGCTGGCAAGATCCGGCGCACGAGTGAGGTAATCAAGCCTTGCCCGAGCTCTCTGATACCTTAACTCTGCTCGCCGTACTTCGGCCAGTTTCCCGTTGTCGCCGGCTTTACCGACATTGAAGCTAGCCATCACCGAGTTGATCTGCTGGATCAAGAGCTTCGCTTCTCCCTGAGCCAGCATCCTGGAAGCCTGGCGAAAAGATGCCACAGCAGGATTCGCAGCTCCCAGATAGGATCCGGCCAGAGCCTGTCCGGCAGAGCGGTACAATACGGGCAGCCATATTGAACGAATGATTCCATTTTCCTGAATGGCTCGATCCAGTGCGCCGAGGCTCTTCACCCAGCTCAAATGAACCGGTACATATTCATGATACCCGAGGGCTTTTGCTCCTCCTGCCTCCATCCATGTGCGAATGGCTTCTTGTTCTTCCTGATCCTTTTGATTCCATTCGCTGAGCCCGCCTGCAGCGGCCAGAAGCTGCATAGGACTCCAATTGTAGAGCGCCGGGTCCAGGTTGCCCCCCATTATCTCACGATTAATGGATTCTGCCACGGTTCCGGCTCCATAAAACCAGGATGAGAATTCCGATCCCAGATTAACAACGATTTCGCTACCTCCATCTGGATCCAGAGAAGGTAGCCTGGATGCCAGCATTCGATAGACCAATCTTCGCGCTTCGATTCTTTCAGAATCATCTCCTGGCCCTTTCATTTTCCCAAAGTTTTCCTTCAGTTTCTTTCCAAACTCCTTCTTTGCCTTTTCCACAGCAGCCTTTCGCTTATCGATTTCGGCACTTACAATGGTAGCGGCTTTCTCCAATCGCACCGAGCGCCTGGTATGAAATATATATTTCGCTCTTGCATCGATGAGCTCTCCGTGACGTTCATTTAGATCTCGGAGCGTCAGAAGGTATAATTCCGCTTCTTCGGAAATCTGCCACTCCGGAGCATCGTCTTCATCATCCGGATCCAGAAATCCCCGATCGAACCCATGAATTTCTTCCAGCTCTTCCCGGTACTGCTCCAGTCCGTCGGAAAGCTCCCAGTCATCGGGGTGGGCTCCCAGCTCTGCAATCTCTTGCAGCTGCTCTATGCTCAGTTGTCCAAAAAGCTCTCGAATGGCTTCGTAAGGCTGCGCTCCTTCAAAATCGGAATGCTTGGACTCCTGGAGCTCTGCCAGCCTTTCGTAATCTTCTTCTTCCAGCTCTTCGTCTAGAAGATCGTGTCCATCTTTTCGCAGCTGGGCCACCCTTGCGAAATCATCCAGATCATCCTGCACAAGAACATCGAATCCTGCCTGCTTGAACTGCCTCTGAATGGAATTGTAAGCCGCCAGAGCGCGTTCAAAGGCTTCATCTGCATCTTCCGAATGCAGTTCATAGGCATCGATGGACTCTCCTGATTCTGCTTCCGCGGCATCCTCCGTGGATTCGCCAGACTGATTTTCCGCACCGCCTGATTGATTTTCTCCGGCAGTATCTTTTATTTCCCTTCCTCGCGCGGTATCTGATGCAGCGGAATCCGCAGAAGCATAGAGATAGGGGGTATTTGCATATTCCTGCACCCGGCTTCGCGTAGCCAGCTCCTGCTGCGAAGCGTTCACCTTCTCGAACAACGCAGACATCTCATCCATGGTACCGGTATAATTGCTCAACGCTTCCTGATAAGTTAGACGCAGTTCATTGGCCTGGTCTTCTGCCTGCTCGTAGTCTTCCCGGGCCTCTTCGTAGTCCTGCTCCACAGCCACCATTACGGTGTTAAAGTAATCTCTTACAGCCCGGTTCTGGGATTCCTGTCTCCGTCCGGCCTGAGCATATTGGGTTTGCGCTTTGCTTCTGGCAGAAAGAGCACTCTGATACACCTGCTCCGCATTCACGCGATCCTGTGTTAAACCGTCGATTTCGCCGGTAAGCGCTGCTTCCTTCGTTTGTAAGGTTTCCTTGAGAGTAGCTACGTTTTCTTCATCTTCCAGCAAAGTCTTGAGCTGTTCGTAGTCCAGATCCTCAAAGTTCCCTGAAGTGATGGCTGGAGTGGGATCGCCATCTTCCAGAGTCTCCTCGGCTGTAGCAAGAGCGGAAACTATGGCATCGCTCATCTCGGTTTCCAGAAGGGCATCCTGCTGGTCCTGAGTAGCCTGAGATTCGCTCAGTACTGTACGAAGGGCATGGTGTAAGCCAGATACATGATGCAGGTAATTGTTTGCCAGATTTGCATAGTAGACTCGCTTCATGTCTTCCGGACTTTCCACGGCCCGGCCGCTATAAGGCATGACCGCGCGTATGGCTGGAGAGCGAACCTCCAGATTTGTTTCCTCACCGTTCTCCCAGATGCGACTATCGTCCACAGCCTCTGGATCCTGACCCCGGGACGGCGGATCGCTTGCAAGGATGTCCTCCCAGCCGTCTGAATCGAACAGGTTATCCATGTTACGGCCTTGAAGATCTACTTCTTCTACTTCGATCACGGCCGTACCGGTTAGATCTGCGAACTGCTGAAATTCCGTGTTGTCTTCGGGTTCTCCAACAATCAGCGAGAATTCCCCTGGCAATCCTTCCAGGGCTTCCGAACCCCAGTCAGATTCT
>PBEB01000053.1 GCA_002717505.1 Leptospiraceae bacterium | reverse complement strand
GTGAGGCTGTTTCCAGCCTCCTTAATCAACTGCCGCCTTTCAGTTGGCCATCCTGATCGCGGAGAGTCTTCGACTCTCCGGGTACGCTCGCATTACTGGAAGACTTCCCGGGGAAGTCCTGAGTCATACTGTCGCCTTGCAGTTGACCATCCTGTAGCAATGCTCCCGTAATCAATTGTGCGGCCCTTTTTGGGGGCTGGCGAACGCAAGGGATTGGGTCAAAAATGACTGCAATACCACAGGAATCTTCCATAGTTGGCAAACCGGTATACAGGGCAAGTCGGTTTTTTTGGGTGGCCCTATGAATACCTGGCTGGAGATCAGCAGAAGCGCAGTGGAGCAATCTGTCAGGAACTTCCGCTCCATGGCCCCGGACAGTGCCTTTTTTGCCGTNGTGAAGTCNAATGCCTATGGTCATGGACTGGCCACCATGGTGGAAATCCTGGCCCCGATGCATTCTTCCGGAGAAGTGGGCGGCCTGGCTGTGAATGCTGTCTTCGAAGCCACGGAATTGCGCCGCCTGGGCTACACCGGATCGGTGCTGATCATGGGCCGAGGTGACGATTCGGACTATGATTCCATTCCCGATGGGGAGCGGGACTTTCATGTTGTGCTGTCTTCGGTTTCAGATGTTCAGGCGCTACAGGAAACGAAGCCGGCCTTGCCATTCCATATAAAGGTGGATACCGGGATGAGTCGGCTGGGGGTTCATGACGCTTACCTGGATCAAGTGTTCGATTATCTTGCGCAAAACCCGCAGCTACCCTGGCGCGGCCTTATGACCCATTTCGCCAATGTGGAAGATGTAATGGATCAAGGTTACGGCAGGTTACAATANTCTCGTTTTGCCGCTGCCATGGAACGGGCCCGAGCCATCTTCCAGCAATCCGACTTTCAGGGATCTCTTCTCTGTCATAGCGCAGCCAGTGCGCCTGCCATGTTGCTTCCGGAGTCCAGACAGGATTGGATCCGAGTGGGTATTTCCCTCTATGGCTTCTGGCCTTCCAGCTCCACCCGGCTCAGCGCTCGAACGGTAATATCGCCCATGCCCGAGTTCCGGCCTGCGCTCTCCTGGAAAGCTCGGATCGTGCATCTAAACCATGTGGGGGAAGGGGTGGATGTGGGCTATGGATGCACCCATCGGACCACGGCACCCACAACCATTGCCGTNATNCCGGTNGGATATTACGAGGGCTACGANCGCAGCCTCTCCAATCGTTCCCATGTTTTGATTCGAGGACGACGTGCTCCGATCCTGGGCCGGGTATGTATGAATATGATAATGGTAGATGTGACGTCCATACCGGGCTGCGATGTCGGGGATGTGGCCACCTTGATTGGCGTAGATGGCAATGAGGCGATTACAGCCGATGAGCTGGCAGACCTTGCTGGAACCATCAACTATGAGATTGTAACCAGAATTGAACCGGGGATCCCGCGCCTGATCGTGGACTAGAAAGCGGTTTCTCCCGTGAAAAAATCCAGATCGGGGACAACCCGGTTCCTCTGGCTGTCGTCCAAAGTCCATGGTACGTCCAGTGGTTTTGATTCTGACCTTTCTAATGTCCGTGTCTCTGGGGGCCGTTGAAGAGCCATCCAATTTGAGTGTTACCATGTACCGCGGCCAGTTTACCCGCACAACCCTGGGCAATATCATGCTCCAGGGCGATACCGATTACAAACCCAGCTATATTTTTACAGGGGCCGTCTCTACTCCTGCCTCCGTAGACTTCTTCGGGTTGCCCACGGAATGGGAAGGTCAGGTAGTGAAGCATTCCGGTGCACAAAAGCATCTTGAGTTCAACGCGGTTCTAATGGCGCGCCTGGGCAATAGCCTGGATTTTTCCGGGATTCCGGTAAGTTTTGCCATTGGTGAGGGGTTGTCTCTGGCTACCAGGAATCCGGACCTGGAAAACCCCAGAAGTTTTTATGGAATCGATGGAGAATCGGAATACTCTCAAAATCTATTGAACTATCTGGTCTTTGAGGTGGAATTCGGCCTGCCAATGGATGCCTACGAGCCCAGAGCATTCATTCGATTGCACCATCGCAGCGGAATCTACGGTACCTTCTGTCCTCGCACCTGTGGCAGTAACTACATTGCCTACGGTATAAAGTTCTCGCCATTTGAATAAACCACTNCAGTCTGACTGACTCTGAATCCTCTGGTCAGCATAGTTTTACCCTTTCGCGATGCATCGTCTACGCTCACTGCCTGCGTCCGGTCTATTCTTGATCAGGACTATCCTCATTTCGAAGTTCTGTGTATTGACGATGCTTCCGGCGATAACGGGACCGATCTAATTCGATCCCTGGCCTCAGAAGCGGGCCGGCAGGAGCAGTTACGTATTATTTCGTCTACTGGCTACGGTCTCGTGGATGCTTTGAATCAGGGCCTGGATCTTTGCCGTGGGGATGTCTTTCTTCGCATGGATGCAGATGATATAATGCTTCCTTCGCGAGTCTCCAGACAGATCTCGCATCTGAGAGAGGTAGATGTTTCTTTTTGCAGGGTGGCTCCTTTTGGCCATGCAGGAGATGGTCGTCAGGAGTATTTTCAGTGGCAGAATAGTCTGGTTTCCCATGATCAGTTGAAAAGCAATCGGTTTGTGGAATGTCCCTTTCAGCATCCAACTCTGGCAATGTCGGTGGAGCGGATGCGAAGACTGGGTGGTTATCGTAGCGGGGAATTTCCGGAGGACTACGATCTATTTCTGCGAATGCTGGAAGCCGGGCTGGTCATGGAAAAGCTTCCGGATCCATTATTACAATACCGATGCAGCGAAGACCAGCTTTCTTACAGCGATGAGCGTTACAGCAAAGCGGCGTTTCATGACCTACGGAAGTTTTATATTCAAAGGGAGGAGCTGCAGCAGCGCTGGGAAAACCGTCCTCTGGTGGTCTGGGGAGCCAGCAGAAGCAGCCGACGAAGATTTGAGGAACATTTTCCGGGATGCATGCCGGATTACTATGTGGATATCAAGCCGTCTTTGATTGAAAGGGGTGGCCAGTCGCGGTCCCGGAAGCAGTCGGGCTCAGCGAGCCACCGCCCGGTTCGGCCCCCGGATTCTCTGTTTCAGGATGAGGGGAAGCCATTTGTTCTGGTCTACGTAAATGCAAGGGGAGCCCGGCCGCTTATTCAATCCGCGCTGGCAGAGCACGGTTTTCGACCGGAACAGGACTATCTATGCATTGGTTAACCAGGGTTGTTCTTTTGTCTATATCCTGTGGTCCTTGCCGGGGCTACNTTCAAGAAGGAACCCTGGCTGTTACGATGCCGTTTTCTAGATTCAGAACACCTCGGGGACAAACGGCCGAACACAGGCCGCAGCCAACGCAGGAAGCACGGACAATATTCTGTCCTCTTTGCGCATACCATCGCACATCGATGCCCATTTCGCAGTATGTAGAGCAGTTTCCGCAGGAGATGCATTGGCCGCCATTGGTTGTAATGCGAAACCTTGAGAAAAACTTCTGAATAATACCCAGGATGGCGGCCATGGGACAGCCGAATCGACACCAGACTCGGGTGCCAAGCAGAGGATAAAAGCCCACTCCCACAACGCCGCTGAAGATCAGGCCTATGTAGAACGTGTAGGCCGTTTGCAGCGATGCTCCCCATTCCGGTAAAAATTTACCGTCCGTCAGGGAGTTCATCCATAGAATCCCTGTGATTGCAACTATGATCACCAGAACGGAGTGAATGGTCCATCGTTCTATTTGCCAGGCTTTCAATGATTTATCGCTTAGTTGTCGGAAAGGATCCCCGGCTGTATTTGCGAGGCCGCCGCATCCGCAAACCCAGGAGCAGTACCATCGTTTGCCAAAAAAGTAGGTAAGCAATGGCGTTGCGATGAAGGTCATGAATGCTCCGAAGGCCAGAAAGTAGGTAAATACCTCTGCTTCGCCGGTAAAGAATGTGGTGAGCGCGCCGGAAGCGAGTTCAGGCCATTTCCCCGGATAAAGGTATTCCGGCTTCAGGGGCCAGAAGTAGCTGAAATAGAACTCGGGCTTCTGAAAGGCCACCAGCAGGTAAGGGATGAAGAAGCCGAAGCCTGTCTGGACGATGACCACAGAAATGGTTCGTATGATTTGATAGGCCGAATGACGATGCTTCAGGATCATTCGCACGCCAAATACGAAAACCGCAAGGGTGTACATGAAGCTGTAGAAAAACCAGTTATCGGCCGGACTGTTTCGCAGCCACTGGCTGATGGGGTCGAACTGGCTGTACAGCCGGTCCTGAAAGAAAAGATGAAGTGTGCCATCGCCCAGGCTGATTCGATCCCCGAAATAAATCACCACATAGAGCCCGGTGATCACCACTCCCAGAAGAATACCGGCCAATCCTCGACCTGTAACGCTACTCTGGAATACGCCGTGATTGTCTATGCCCGCCGGCTTCGAAAGAGCCCTCTGGGCGGCCATCATGAAAAAGCCGATGCAGAGGAGCCCTGGAAAGAGCACAAGGTACAGCCCTCCATCCGCTACGGAGATTCCGGCCAGGCCCAGTAATGGCACCGCAAGGCTGATTGCGATGAGCAGGCTGGCCATCAGGCTATAGGGTTGAAATATTCTGAATGGTACTGAATTCGTTGTCATATAGGTACGCTCGCAATCCTACCTCCTGTAGGAATTGCTCCCGTGCAAATTTATGCGGCCCTTCGGGCCTTGCAATCATCCTGATCGCTCTCTGGCTCGCCCTTCGAGCGGCCAGAGGTGTGCTCGTCGCGAAATCGGAAAACTTCCTGTGAAAGTTCTGGATCATACTGTCGCTTTTCAGTTGACCCTCCTGTATCGCGCCTCCCACGAAAATTCTGCGCGGCTTCGCCGCTGGCGATCATCGTGATCGCGGAGAGTCTTCGACTCTCCAGTAGTGCTCGTCGTGAAATCGGAAAACTTCCTGCGGAAGTTCGGGACCATATTGTCGCCTTTCAGTTGACCCTCCTGTAGGAATTGCTCCCGTGCAAATTTATGCGGCCCTTCGGGCCTTGTAAACCGGTGAGGCTGCTTGCAGCCTCCGTAAAATACTGCCGCCTTGCAGTTGGCCGTCCTGATCGCTCTCTGGCTCGCCCTTCGAGCGGCCCAAGGTGTGCTCGTCGCGAAATCGGAAAACTTCCTGCGGAAGTGCGGGATCATACTGTCGCCTTTCAGTTGACCCTCCGAGATTTCCAATTCCGCCGGATCAAGCCAGTGCTGTAGCACCTCTGGCAAACTCTTTGAATGCTTTGCGAATCTTCTTTTCAGGTCTTTCAAAGAATTCGGGATCAAAATTTGCTTCTTTTAAATGATCGATTACGTACCGGGGACTGCGACCATCGGCAATCCATTTCTGGCAGACTTCCTGTCTGTACCGTACTCCAAAAACGTTGAAGCCCGTGACCTTGCCGCTTTCTACATCTCCATCCCAGACCATGCGNAAGCAGATGCTCTTCTCCGGATGTTGCCAGTAAAATGTTTGAACTGAGTCCAGCCTGGCTGGAACAAAACCGTATGTCTGGTATTCCAGGTTAAAGAATTTGGCGGAGTTAAACCAGATGCCCCGGTCATAAGCGCGGTTTTCCGGCAGCACCTGTTCGTGAACCGGTAGATCATCTCGAAGTTGCAGTCCGTGCTCCTGCTTCAGTCTATGACCCAGGATTGCTCCCAGAGCCTCGCCCTGCATTCGCCCTGTGTACCAGAGTTGTTCCACTGGCCCCGGGCCCTGGTTAGAGCGGAACTGAGCACAATCGCCTGCGGCGAAAACCTGACTGTTGGAAGTCTGGAAATGGTAGTCGATGAGGTAGCCGCGATCGGTTTCAAGTTCAGGATGCTGAATGGACAGGTTGGGCCGAACCCCGGCCGTGAGTCCTACGAAATCTGCTTCGATTCGTTCTCCATCGGATGTGATTACGGCCCTTGCCCTGCCGTCCTCATCTGCTTCTATCGATTTGAGTTCTGTATTGAGCTTCAGCCCAATGTGGTGTGCATCGATTTCCCTTTTAACCAGGGCTGATTCTTCAGCAGGTAAAATGTTGCCCCAGTAATGGCTTTCGCGTACCAGGAATGTGGCTGGAATGTCTCTGGTATGAAGCATCTCGGCCAATTCAATACCGATCAAGCCGCCTCCCACGATTACAGCANTCTTGATTCCACGTTCGGACCATTTCTCCAGGCTTTGCAGATCCTGCATGGAATAGAGGCCTTGCACTCCATCCAGGTCCTGCCCGGGCCAGCCAAATCGATTGGGCACAGATCCGGTGGCCAGCACAAGATAATCATAGGGAATGTGCTGGCCGGAGCTCAGCAAAATCTTTCCTTGCCCAGGTTCCAGGGAATCTACAGTGCCCCGAATTAACTCCAGGCGGTTATCGTCATAGAAGCGTCTTTCATAGGGCTCGGTTTGTTTCGCTTCCATATGGCCCATGTAGATATACATTAAAGCAGGACGGGAAAAGAAAAAGTCGGATTCATCCGATATTATACGAATACGGACATCCTTGAATTGCTTCCGAACGGTTCGGGCCACCGTGATTCCGGTGATGCCATTACCGATAATTACCAGTACAGGTTCTTTCATGAGCAGTGTGGATTCGAGAGGTGAAATCCACGGTTACAGGAAAAAGAAAAGATGTCAAACAGAGTAACAACAGGCTGGGCAATTCTTACAGTTTCGGGTCAGGAATTGCATCCCGAGGATGTTACTCGAATCCTGGGTGTGGAGCCGGACCGAATTATACCTAGAGATGCCTGGGGTCGGGGCATCTGGCAAATCAACAGTAGGCCTGCCGGAAATGAACCCATCGAAGAGCATGTTAAGGATTTGCTCCGGCGTCTCGCGCCAGTTAGAAGAAGTTTGAAGCAACTGGCGCGGGAGCATGAAGTGAGAGTGGCCTGCGTGATGGATGCCGGGGAAGAATCCGAAGCATACTTTGAGCTGGACAGTCGTTATCTGTTACTTGCCGGAGCAATCGGGGCCCGGATGGAGTTTCGATTTCATGCCGCTTTTATGGAAGATTAAAGGGCAATACGCCTGATTCCTGGGCGGTCCAGAGTCGGGCCATGCATCATCCTTGCTAACAGTCAGGACGTTGCAATAAGCGACTCAGAATAATTTGGAAATCCTGCAAAATAGAGACTTGCTTTTGTTTCTCCGTATGTAACGTATAGTATAGCTGCATTTCGCAGGAAGGAGTATTTATGAATCTTCAATCGTCTAAAGCATGGAAGCCGTTGTTCGCAGCGCTGGCAGTGGTGATCGCTGTGGGTGCCTTTGACGGTCTTCGCGCCGAAGATCGCGCCCTGGTAACGCGCCTGGTAGGTGTTGCCAGAATTCAAAAAGGCGGTGAGGGTGCCTTTCAGAATCTCAAGCTGCGTTCTATAGTGAACAGCAAGGATAAGATTCAGACAGGGCCCCAGAGTAATGTTGTGATTATCTATCAGGGCAAAGAGATCCGCCTGGGGCCCAAGACCGAGGTGACACTGGAGAATCTGAAAAGCAAAGATCAGCCTTTGCAGGTTAAACTCAAAAAGGGATTCACCTGGATCGATGTTCAGAAGATGAAAGACCAGGGTGTGGAAGTAGTGAGCCCTACGGCAGTAGCTTCTGTTCGAGGAACCAAGTTCTCCGTAAGTCACGATGAGCATGGCAGCGCCACTTGCGTATGTGAGGGAACCGTGGCCACTCGTCATGTGGATGAGGAAGACTTCGAAGACGTAAACAAGGGCTACAGCAACGATTTTAACGAAGAGGGCAAAGTGCAAACCAATGACTTCACCAAGCTCTTTCGTGGCCTAAAAGTTGATAATGCATTTCAATCTGAGATCGAAAAAGATCCCAAGATGCAGGACTGCACTATGTGCCACAAGATGACCGACCTGGCTACTGATAACAGTCCAGATCCCACCAGTTACTGATTCTAGCTCGGGCTTCCTGATGCCGGGAAGCCCGTTCGCAGCTTTCTGAGGAATTAGTGCTTAATCCAGTATACTTCTTTCAGCGGCAAATCGTCCATCCCCGGCCAGGTAATTAACGCCGGATATACCAGCATCATTGAATTCCTTCGGCTTGAGGGGCGCTGGATAGAATGCAATGGCTAGAACCGGAGTGACTCCGTTTTTCCAGGACTACAACGGTCCGATTAATCTGTTCCCGACAACTTGCTCCTGACTTGACAACAGCGATGGTCTGCACCGCATTTGCCTATGGCTCGCAAGGATGATTCCTTACTTCTCAATCTTCAAAAAGAACACATTGCCGGAAAGCTCTGCCTAATTACAGGAGCAACCTCTGGAATTGGAAAGGAAACCGCCATCGGTCTTCTGGAACTGGGCGCCCAGGTTGTTATAACGGCCCGAGACATTACCCGAGGTCAGGCCGTTCAAAGGGAAATCCAGATGAAGTCCGGTCGAAGCAGGGTGGAACTCTACGAACTGGATCTATCCTCAAAAAAATCCATCCAGGAGTTCGTTAAGAACTTCAAGAAGAGACACAAAGGCCTGGACCTTTTGATCAACAATGCCGGTGTTTCCCATCCGGACCGCAAAGAAAGCGNGGATGGCATCGAAGCTACATTTGCTGTGAATCATCTGGGCCCATTCTGGTTAACGGAAGCTTTGTTGGACACTCTACAGAAAAATGCTCCTTCGCGGATCATCAACGTGGCTTCGGCCCTGCATTACCGCGGAAAGGTAGATTTTCTGGCAGGCGGCGATGCGCTGGCTCGAAAGGAGAAATACAGCGGCCTTCAAGCATACAACGATAGCAAGCTATGCAACGTAATCTATACCATGGATTTATTCCGTAAGCTGCAAAACAAGAATGTGTCCGTATATGCCTTTCATCCAGGAGTTGTTAATACCGGTCTTGTCCGGNATTATCCTGGATTTGTTCATGTGGTCTGGGGAATGATCAGCAAATCGCCGAAAAAAGCAGCCAGGCCTCTGGTTCAGCTGGCCAGTTTGCCGGATCCAGGNCCATCCGGCACCTACTTTCACGGAACTAAGAGAAAGAACCCTCTACCTGTTGCAAACGATCCCGCAGTGGCAGATCAATTGCGGCAATTAAGCGAAAGTCTGGGTTGATTCCCGTTTAGTCTCTGTGGCCAGACTNATTATCAGGCCCGGACGAATTCTGGATGATTCATCTGGCAATACAAAGCTCTGAATGGAATCCTTCGATTCTTTTTAGCAATTCGCCTAGAATTCGGCCGTCAGCATGATGTAGGCCCACTGACTTCTGGGATTAAAAGCAGGGTCCCGAAGATCCGGTCGAACATAGGTTTCATCCACTGCATGGCGCACTGCATCCAGAGCATGGGCCTGGCCATAGCCCATATTGAATTTTAATCCGTTGGCTTTGAATGAATAGATCAGATTGTATTCATGAAAGAGCTGGGTTCCCAGTTCTGCCACAGGGTGCTCTGTGATCTTTCCAGTGGAATCCAATACCTGGGAGTAGCGAGCATTGTTTTCCGATTCCGTGCTCAATAGATCTCCATCCAGATCTCGTAATATTTCGCCGCCATTCCCATAGAGGCTATCCTGTGCTTTGTGCTTCTGAAAATGCCAGTACGCCAGTTGCAAATTGCCAAATTTACCCAGGGCAAATCCCAGTTTCAGGCCTCGGGCGATCAAATTGCGAGAGCCTACAAGATCCATATCTCCCATGGCTCCATGATTGGTGGGGAAGAGCTGCTGATAGGTGGCCACGGCTGCATCCCCGCGATCCGGGTCTCCGGACGCTACATCCATGGCTACGGCTACGCGCATGAAATCCACCGGTCGCAGGCCCACTTCTCCGTAAGCAGCAAAGGCATNGTAGTACTGCTTGTCCGTATAGATGGGATTCCCGTTTGGGTCCGTTTGATTCAGTATATCCCAGTCGGACTGCACTCGAAGGCCATTAAAGCCTGTTTGATAGGCGAACTCCAGGGAGTAATCGATTAGCTCGGAGGCGCTTTTTCCATTTACGGTCTTGTTTGTGATTCGCAGCCCAAATGTATGTAGATTATCCCGTTGTCTGCTTCGCTCTTTGGGCGGCACAGGAAGTCCCGGAAAAGGGGATGTAGTGGCTGGTATCCATTTCTTGAATACGCCGATGTAGTATGGCTCCAGCTGTAGCTGCGGATGCAGAAGGATTTCATTGTAGAACACAGCCATATAAGCGTCGTCCAGCTCTCTGGCTGTGCTTGCCTGCACGGTGCAAAGCCCTGTGGTTGGATCACAATTGAAGCTTAGTCCGGAAGGATTGTTACGGCCTACGCTTGTTGCATTTCCTCCTCCATTATTGTCTTCTTCGGCCAGCACAGCGCCCAGTAGCGAAGCTTTCCAGATGCCCCAGAGATCCCAGTGAAGCTCCAGGGCATCAAAACTGCGACCTACATTGTTCCAGTCTGTAGCGCCGATCTGTCTGCCACCACCGTATTCCAGGATCTGTCGTCCTGCCGTAATTCCCAACGGACCCAGAAGATTGTCCGAGCGAAGGTACCCTTCTCGTAAATCCAGAGACTCATCGGTGGCATTGTTTGAAGTAGAGAAGCCTTCATCGGAACCTGGACTTCCGCCCCAGAGACGGGAATCCTGCAGGCGAAGAACGACGGAGGTGTCTTCCGTGAACTTCTTATGCATTCCGAACTGGATCTTGCTGGCTACGAATTCATCGGTATCGTCGGTTCTTCGGTTAAAATCGCCATTGGCCCGAAATTCCGGCCTGAGTCGCACCATACCAAACAGGGTAAGACCATCAAGCCAGCTTGTGGATTCCCATTCCTCAGCCGTAACCAGGTTGTAAGGAAACAGTAATGCGATAGAGGCGATGAGTATTGTAATACGACGGGGAAGAATCATTCAGTGCTCCAGCCAGATTGGGCGGTTTCCCGCTTGTTTATCAGAACCGGAGCACATGGAAAAGCAAAATATTCAAATCTTCAGCTTCCTATTAGGATGCTCGCAGCGTTCGGCGATAGATTTCCCTTCAGGAATTCCAGTTGTCGATTTCGTATATTGGCGATGGCGGTGTCGCAAAGATCCAGGATTTCGTCCAGCTGGGCTTTTGTGAAGCCAGCTCGTTCGCCGGTGCCTTGAAGTTCGATCCATTCTTTCTTTTGATTTTGCACGGCGTTTAAATCCACATCGGCTCGGCTGTCTTTTTCATAATCCAGGTCTACAACGCATTGTCCATCCACCACACCGGCGCTGATGGCTGTAACAAGCTCTACCGGCAATCGATCTGTGGGCGGTGCGGCCAATCGGCCATCGTCCAGGGCTGCTCCCAGAGCCATCATCAAGCTTACGGAAGCTCCGGTTATGGAAGCTGTTCTGGTTCCGCCATCCGCCTGTAATACCTCGCAATCGCAAATAATGCTTAAGCCGGGTATGGACGTTAGTTCCACCATCGCTCGAAGCGAACGACCAATCAGTCTCTGGATCTCGGTGCTCCGACCATCGGTACCTCTTCTTTTTCGCGGGGATGTGGAGCCCGGAAGCATATTGTACTCGGAGCTGATCCAGCCGGATGGAGGCTCTTTGGAGGCCAGCCAGCCAGGTAGATCCGTAGACAGGGAAGCGGTGCACAGAACACGAGTTTTCCCCGCTGATATGAGGATGGAGCCTGCTGCTCCAGTATCAAAGTTTTCAATAATTACATCACGAATTTCATTCATTGAGTCAGGATTCGATGCCTTATTCTCCGGGCCAGCCATTCTATAGCGCGCAGCCTCGAGGCCTGCGTAACTATGAAGTTGTGGTAGGATAGTCCGGGCCAATGGGTTGTTTTAGATACTCCCGGAAGGGAGCTGCCTCGGGTGGATGGCTCGGTTTGTAGCCCCATTCCTGCACCTGGCTCTTCTGGGATGTGCGGGTTTGTTAATTTTGTGGCAAAGCAAGGGCCGAGCGATAGAAAAAAACTCTGGCCCGGGGCTCTGGATCTCATGTTCTTGTGACTTGTCCTATTATTTTCAGGAGTCATCGATTGAAAAAAGAAGTTAGCCGAGAGGAAGCTCTGGATGCCGTTCGTACGCTGTTGCGATACATAGGCGATGATCCTGAGCGAGAAGGATTACTGGAAACTCCGGATCGAGTGGTTCGCTCCTTTGAACATATCTACAGCGGTTACAGGAAAGACCATAAGGAAATTCTGGGTAAGACCTTCACTTCCAGCACCGAAGAGATGGTTGTGCTTTCCAATATTGAGCTCTATTCTATGTGCGAACATCATATGCTTCCGTTTACAGGAAAGTGCCATATTGGTTATATCCCTAAAGGTAAGGTGCTGGGAATTAGCAAATTGGCTCGGGTAATGGAAGTCTTTGCTCGTAGACTTCAGATTCAGGAAGAGCTCTGCCATCAAATCGCAACCGCTATAGACACTGAATTAAGACCGGCCGGGGTTGGCGTGGTCATTGAAGCTCGACATATGTGTATGACCTGCCGTGGCGTGGAAAAGCAACATTCCATTATGACCAGCTCTACTCTTCTGGGCTCTTTTCGCGAAGATCCAAGAACTCGTCAGGAATTTTTTGATCTAATTCGAAGCAACGGAAACTAGTTTCGATCCTGGCTCTCCGGGGTCCGTTATCGCCGGGATGAGGAGCCAGGTTTGCGGTGTAATGCAGAATGCCTGAGTTTGCGAACAGAGCCGGCGAGTAATAGGATCTGGTTTTCTCCGAATCGATTTAGCTCGGCGGTCGTGAGCCTCCAGTCGCTTCCATTCGCACTCGTCAAGTCGCGAATTCCAGGATGTCTACACCAGCCTTTTGAAACAATTCATCCACGGCCAGAAGAGAAAGCCCTACAACATTGAAATAATCCCCGTCCAAGGACTGGATTAGCAGGGCTCCTTTTCCCTGGATTCCGTAGGCGCCGGCTTTGTCCGTCCATTCTTCGGTATTCAGGTACCAGTCCAGAAGACGTGCATTCAGCGAACGAAAGCGGACTTTTGTGGCAGGCAGCGCGGAGTAATATTTCCCATCCGGGGAAACCAGGCAATGACCTGTGCGTACTGTATGCTCGATGCCGGAAAGGGTCTTTAGCATGGAGGCAGCCTCCTCCCGGTCTTTCGCTTTTCCAAGATAAAGAGGGCCCTCATTGTTGAGGGTCTCTACCACTGTATCGCATGCCAGTATCCAGCTTCCTGCATAGAGTTCATGGGCCAGCCGGGCCTTTCGCTCTGCGATATAAGCTGCTGGATGTTCTGTCTCAGCAGGATTTAAGCTTTCATCAGCATCCACCGGCCGCACTTCGAAACTTAATCCAAGACCCTGCAGGAGTTGCTTTCTTCTCGGGGAACCGGAAGCCAGGATGAGACTCTTCTTCATGGAGCCAGTATTGGAATCCGCTATACCAGCGCCAGCATTCAGCTGCATGGCTCGACATGGGACTCGGAGGAACCAATCCAGTCACGACCTCTGTTTGCGATGAGGCTGAATGAGGAAAGACATGGGGCTGCGATTCGATTATTCTGAAAGATCTCGCTTGTATCCGCCAACGGAAATCCTCCACAGATTAACTTTTTGTGAGTTCTTTTTCGTGAAACCGCAGCAAGATTTGACGGATTCTTACGTCTGATTTAAAATGGATCCATCGCATGAACGCTCGGAGGTGCTGGATGGCTGCTCGCTCCCGAAATACGTCGCGTAGCATGATTCGCTTGATCTTGAGTTTCATTCTGCTGCTTCCATTGGGTCGGTGTCATGGGCCAGCTCTGGATTGCCGGCAGGAAGATTTGACCTGTTCTACCACGACATTGATAGCGTCCGGTCTTCTAAATCCGATTGACTGTTCTGATGATGGCATTGTCTGGACATCGCATTCCGCATCGGAGGCGAATACATGGTATGCTGCGACCCATGGAAACAATACTTTTGCGGCGGTTTCGCTAGATGGAACAAACCGGGTCATGACCTCCGCTGACGGCACTTCCTGGACGCCCCGGTCTGCAGCGGAGGCCAACGGATGGAACGCCATTGCGTTTGGCAACGGCCTATTTGTGGCTCTGTCCAGTACCGGCACCAATCGAATCATGACTTCTGCCGATGGAATCACCTGGACTCCGCGGGCCGCACCAGAAGCCAATCTATGGTACGGGATAACTTATGGGGATGGAATCTACGTTGGTGTGGCCAACAACGGCACGAATCAGGTAATGACCTCTACGGACGGGGTGAACTGGAATCCACATGCGGCTGCGGAAGCTAACCAGTGGGGGGCGGTTACTTTCGGGAATGGTACGTTTGTAGCAGTTTCCTATAATGGAACGAATCGAGTGATGTCCTCCACCGATGGCACCAGTTGGTTTCCACGGGCTGCAGCCGGAACCAGTACCTGGCGCTCGGTTACCTACGGGAATGGACTCTTTGTTGCGGTGGCAATTTCGGGGGCTACTCGGCTTATGACTTCTCCGGATGGCGTTACCTGGACCGGCCGGACCATCCCGGAAGCCAACCAGTGGGCCTCCGTGACTTATGGAGATGGTCTATTTGTTGCGGTTTCCAGCGACGGCACCAATCGAATCATGACAAGTACAGATGGGATCAACTGGGTTTCTCGTACCGCACCGGCAGCGAATCAATGGCAAACGGTGACCTATGGGAATGGGCAGTTTGTGGCCGTTTCCCAGGATGGAACAAACCGAGTCATGACTTCTACCTGCGATTGATTCGCGTAGCATGGTTCCCTTCAAGATAAGAAATCTAAATTCCGCACCCTCAGCTATCCCGGATTGATTGAGCAATTAGGCTTTGCGTACGTATTTGCCCTTCAGTAGTAGAACCAGGATCAATTAAATCGGCCACTTTCGATTGGGCCCCGAGCACGTCTCCGGAGCCTCGGCGATGAAAACTCCGAGGGTCAGATTATAATTCGAAACGTAGAGGCGCTCTCTTCAGGCCCTGGAATCTCGATTTCTCATTGACCTTGTTCGCCATGAAGAAGGCGGATTTGTTATTGGTGCGGCGGTTGTGATTCATGCTTTGAGTGGAACCGGGCTTCCCATGTACGTCAAAATACCGTACAGGTATGAAGCGGATTTCTATCGGGACGGTCAGCTCATCAAACATTATGAGCTGAAAAAGGATCTTCATGTGATGCTCTGGCTGGGGGTCGGGTTGCCCAGAATGCAGAGCGCGCCCGGCCGCCTGGATGCCCTGGCATTGGAATACATTCTCATTGATTTAAGGCAAGAGGGGGAGATATGAACTGGAAGGCAGACGAATTGCGTCCTGGTAGTATCCTGGCACTGTCATGTGCAGTGCTCCTTCTTCTCTGTGGTACAGGCTGCATAGCCTGGAGCAGCACGCTGGAGCGAGAAAGCCCCGCGGAGCTCGATGCAGCATCGGTTCGTTCTGGAATAAATCTCACTGTGTCTTATGGAGCTCGCGGCAGGGCAGAGGCCAACGTAGTTTCTTTTACTCGAGAGCATCAAATGAAAAGATTCAGCGAATTGCTCACTCCTGCTCTTCAGAAGCTTCAGAACAAGCATGGCTTTTCCAGTGCGGAGTTCTCCGGATTGGGCCCGCGGCTTCAGGGGCATCATTTCGCAATCGATTTTGAAGAGGATCGTCCTGCCTGGAGCATCGCAGCGGCCACTCTGTCATCGTTCTCGGCTGCGATTGTGCCTACGTATTTTCATTCCACTTATTATTTCAGAATCGCCTATTTTGTGGACGGTCAGAGAAAGGCAATGTATAGCTATGAGCGGCGATTTCATAGCGCAAACTGGATCCTTTTTTTGCCTTACTGGCTGGGAAATTCGGATGATGAAGTCCGCCAGGCTATGCATACCAGTCTCCTGGATGACTTCGTTCAGGATCTGCTGCGGGATGGGCATTTACCCAGGTAATGAAAAATCCGGGCCATGCAGGCCTCAGCCAGAAGGAAAAATTGGAAAAACTGGCCCAGGATGGTGTTCTTCGTTTCTACCGAACCATCCAGTTTTCCGCTCAGTAGTGGCCAGAAAGAGATGAGAGAATTCTCATTACCGAAAATGCCCGAGGGAAACTCGGAGGCCTGCGTTCCGGATCGCCCGGCGCAATCAGGAATCGGAAAATCGCCATTTTTCGGACTGTCTTCTCGAAAGGGAGTTCCTGAATGCTTCTGTTGCCGCGGGCTCCATTGCAGATCTCTGCCTGCCATTGAAATTCTTCTCGACTGAGCTACTTTAGCCGTCTGGATATACATTCCACGGGTTCTTGGGGCCGAGTGGTAGGTTCCATGAATCTATTCTTGCTACAGCCTGGATTTTGCACGAAAGCATGGTCCTGCCCTCCAGGGGAAAAAGGGGCCATGGAGATTCGCAAAAGTTCTTTTGATCAAACCAGCAAATCGCGGGTCAATCGGGCTATCATCCATTCTTCATCTGTGGGTATCGCATACACCGCTACCGGGCTATGATCCAGGGTTAGCAGATTTCCTTCTCTGCTTTCCAGTGGCTTTTCATTCGCTTCCCTGTCAAAGTAGATGCGATCGGAAAATAGGTTTTCCATGACTCGCTGGCGAATGGCCGGAGAGTTTTCGCCGATGCCGGCGGTGAAAACGATGGCATCTACGGGATCTCCAATGGATGCGAAATAGGCTCCAATGTATTTTCGAATCCTATAACAGAATGCATCGATGGCAAGAGCAGCATCCTGGTCGCCACTGCTTTCCTTCTCCAGCAGATCCCGCATATCCGAAGCTCCTCCCAGGCCCAGAAGTCCGGACTGACGATTGAGCAAGGTATCCACTTCCTGAAAGATCAATTTCTCTTTCTCTTGAAGATAGGCCACAATGGCCGGGTCCAGATCCCCGGATCTAGTTCCCATGATCAGGCCTTCCAGGGGAGTAAATCCCATGCTTGTATCGATGCTAATTCCATTGTGGATGGCGCAGGCACTGGCCCCATTGCCCAGATGAAGAGTAATTAAGTTCAGATCTTGCAGGGCGCGGTTCAGATTTCGCGCAGCGATTTCGGCCACATATCCATGGGAAGTCCCATGAAATCCGTATCTTTGAATTCCGTGCTTTCGCGCAAGCTGACGAGGAATGGCATAGGTCCGGGCTGGCGCAGGCATCTGTGCATGGAAGGCTGTGTCGAAGACTGCCACCTGGGGGCAGTCAAAGAGTTCCCGGGCTACCTTGATTCCATTTAGATTGGCCGGGTTATGAAGAGGAGCATAGATGCTGCACTCATCGATGGTCTTTTCGACTTTATGATTGATAATGACCGGTGCTGTAATTTCAGGTCCACCATGGACTACTCGATGTCCTACAGCCATGCGATGCGCTTCTAGAAAGACGCTTTCCTGTTGCAAAATTTCTGAAATGCGAAGCAGGGCGCTACGATGATCCGGGAAAGAATCCTCTTCTTTATGGGCCTTGCCATCCTGGATTTCGACTTTGAGCTCACTTTTTGGTCCATCGCTTTGACCGATTCGATCTACCGATGCGCTGGCTACATAATTCAATGCCTCGCCGGAGCGAAATACATCCAGCTTCAAGGAAGAGGAACCAGAATTGCAGACCAGGATTTCATTTTTCATAATCGTTTCTCATGTCTTCAAGGAATTAAGCAGGGGTATTCATGATGCCCGGAGTAAACTGTTCGCTCCTGTTGCTCGCCAACGGATGGATTGCGATGAATTGCAGCTGGCCTGGTGGGTAACCGGGATTTAAATGGGACCGGCAAAAAAAGCGGCGGCCGTTACCACAGAGTCCCCTCCAGCGTTTCAACTTGGTTAGAAGTGAACCTTTCCGATTTTTACGCGCTTCTGCGCCTGGGCTCCGGCCACGTACACAGCACATGCGATCCCCATCAGCTTGCATCGTTCTGGGTCAGAACGACTGGGAAGCACCACCGGGGCCGATGCTCCATAGATCAGGCCAGCCGAGGTGCCCCCTGTAATATGTGCGAAACTCTTGGCCAGGGCATTGCCGGTAACGATGTCTGGAACCAAAAGAATGTCTGCTTTGCCGGCCACTTCGCCACCTATCTTCTTATAAGCAGCGGCCTCTTCGCTAATTGCATTATCCAGGGCAAAGGGCCCATCCACCAGACCTCCATGGAACTGGTTACGATCCCCCATCTTGGCAAGTGCTGCGGCTTCCAGGGTAGATTCGATTTTGGGTGCGATGACTTCCACCGCGCTCAATACGGCTACTTTCGGTTTTGCAATGTCAAAGGTCTGTGCCAGAGCTACGGTATTGGCGATGATGCGCGCCTTTTCTTCCAGGTCCGGCTTGATGTTCATCGCTCCATCTGTAATGAAGAGCAACCGACCCAGGTGTTTGGCTTCCAGGATAAATACATGATTCAGGATGTTTTCCGTTCTAAGGCCGGCATCTCTGGATATCACAGTTCTCAGAAAGTCATCGCTATGAATATAGCCTTTCATATAGATGCTGCATTTGCCTTCGCTTACAGATTTGACGGCCGCGTTAGCAGCATGGATGGGCTCCTTATGATCCACAATATCGATGCCCTTTAGATCCAGGCCCTGCTTTTCTGCGTTTTCACGAATGGTAGACTCATCGCCAAACAGGGCGGATTCTGCTATGGACTTATCTCGGGCTTCGCATACGGCATGCAGTGTAGCCGGGTCCACGCCATTGGCTACAGCAATACGCTGTACCGGGTAGTCATGAATCTTATCCAGAACCTGATCGAAATTTTGAATCATACCGCAGGAAGACTTATTCAAGCCTCCAGGCAAGTGAAAAAAGGGGTTGAATACCGTCGGAATTGAATGCGGATTGCACTGTGTCTTCCATTGATTCATCCATTGAAGAAGGCGTTCGGGTGCTCCACCTGGATCCGGATCCAAATGCATTTGAAACTCTTTCTGGATTTCTGACCTACTGGTTTGGAGACTATGTAACGGTTCGATGGACTGACAGTGTAGAAGAAGCGATTGATGAACTAAACTCGGATCGAATTGATATCCTTTTTACCGAGGTGGTCCTTCCGGGCCAGGGGGATCCCACAGTATTTATCGACAGGCTTATGGATGAACCCGGGGCCGCGGACAGTCCTGTGGTGGTCTACTCCGATCTGCAAGAAGATATGTTCGGGGTGTATGCATTCCGGGCCGGGGTGGCCGAGTTTTTCCCCAAAAAGAAGACCAATGCTTACTTGCTACAGTACAGATTGCGCAACCTGTTTCGAATGCAATTTCGCACCAAGCTACTGTACAGACAAATTGATGATGCCCTTCATCGATTTCAGTCCGCCCATGGCTCGTCCCAATCCGAAATCAAAGATTTGAATGACCTGGTTTCGGAGATGCGAAAGGAGCTGGAAAAGGAATACGAATCCCGGAACAAACTGGAAGAGGAAAAAAAGAAGATTCAGTCGGTCTTTGGTATGTATGTGGATCCGGCCATTGTCCAGGGAATCATGAAAGGCGATATTGCCCTGGAGCAAAAGGGTACCGAGCAAGAGGTTTCGGTGCTCTTTGCCGATATCCGGGGTTACACCACCATGGCAGAAGAGCTGGATCCAGAGAAGGTAATTAGCTTTCTAAACGAGTATTTCACTTCCATGACCGAGGTGCTTCTGGGGTATGAGGGCCTAATCGATAAATACATTGGCGATGCCATCATGTGTCTTTTTGGAGCCCCGGTTTTTTCCCATGAGCATCGAGACAATGCAGTCCAGGCTGCTGTGGAAATGCAGAGCATTTTCGATCTATGGAGCCAGAACTGGCAACAATCCTATGGTATTTCGCCCCGGATGGGCGTGGGAGTTGCATCTGGCAAGGTCACCCTTGGAAACATCGGATCATTTCAGAAGCTATCCTATACTGCCATCGGAGATACAGTGAACGTGGCCTCCAGGCTGGAAAGTATTGCGAAACCCGGTCAGGTGCTGGTCAATACCGATCTTGTAGATGGACTTTCCGATGAGGTTCGCGGCAAGTTTGACTTCAAGGAATTGGAACCCGTGCAGCTAAAAGGTAAGCATGGACTGCACAAGGTCTGGTCCGTGCAATTTAGCTAGCTCATTCCAATAGCTACTTAATCTGAGTTCTATACGAAAGGCAATGGCACTTCCGGGTAGTCCCTCGTTTATGCGGTGCTCGCAAAGCCGCCTCTCTAAGCTGCTTTTTTCAGGGCGGCGGTGGTTGGGCGAATTCGAGCCTCTGAATACGAGAAAAGTGGATTCGTGCTTTGCGAAATCCGGGGCACTGGTTCACGCTTTTAACAAAGCAATCAGAATCCCGCTTTCAGGCGCTTGCATGGTGGAGTCATCGGTACAAATCTCAATCGTCGAACGCATTCTTTTGCATCAGGTGATTGAGCGAATCACCAGAAAAAGTCCCATGAGAGTTAGAAGGCCGTAAATTACGGAATTGAACTGCCGCGTGGGGATGCGATGATGCAAATAGTTTCCGATGCCATAAAATAGAGGCAACGTGGGAATTACAAAAGCCATCTGGTATAGCTGCGGCCTGCCAAACTCCCCGGAAATTACATGACTGATCATGATGCCTGTATTGATCACAGTCCAGATCGCCATCAAAGTGGCGCGAAAAGATCGCGGGGAAAGGCCGGCTCGGGCCAGACCATAAACCAGGAGTGGGCCTCCGGTATTCATCCATCCTTGCACAAAGCCGGCGGAGGCTGTCCAGAGTCGGCCGGCTATACTTCGAGCCGCATGATGTCCTCGCTCATGCATGCTTCGATTGTCCGCTTCTTTTTCTATCCCGGATGAAAGATCCATGCGTTCGCGATAGAATCGGTATGGCACAATCAGGAGCAGGAAGATCCCCAGCATGGCAGGCAGAGGAATTAGCATCTCGCGAAGAAATATCCCTGCAAGTACCCCCGGCACCATGAATGGTACAATCAGGCGAAATATTACAGGCCTGTTTACATGATGAAGATCGCTGCCCAGAACATAGGCGCTAACTACCAGATTCGCAAGCAAGGCTGCGGCGGATATCTCATCCAGGGAATAAAGCAAACTGCCGGCGGCCAGTGTAATGACCATTCCTCCAAAGCCGGTGATGCCTGCGATGGTAATGCCGGGACCAATCAAGGCCACGACAATCAGGGCTGCAATGATCTGCTCCTGGCCCATCAATTAACACTCTGGCCTTTGGGTGGAAACCTGGCCCAGAACATAGCCAGAGTCATTCCTGCAACAATATGCCAGATACCCCACCAGGCAGCCACCAGAGCCATGCCGCCGTTGCCATTGAAGAAGGTAAAGATCAGAGTAAGTCCCAGGCCGGAGTTCTGAATTCCCACTTCGATACTTACGGCTCTGCGGTCCTGTTCTTCCAGCCGGGCCAGAAAGCTGGCTGTATAGCCCATGGTTATGGCCAGAGCGTTGTGCACCAGCACCAGCCCAAATACAGCGCCGATGTATTTCATGAAGTGATCCCAGTTTGCTCCCAGGGCGGCCAGAACGAATCCGCCAAAGAAGATCAGGGAAAAAATTCTGAATGGTTTACGAAGCTTGTGGGCTGTTGCAGGATACTTATGATGAATCCACATTCCCAGAACCAGCGGGATTCCCAGAAGCATGACCACTGTGCCAAACAATTCCAGCGGATCCACACTCAGCTCTGTGAGTAGTTTGCTGGTTCCCGGATCAAGTCTGGCCCAGAACGTAATATTAAACGGAGTCATGAATATGGCAATGGCCGTAGAAAGGGCGGTCATACTCACCGAAAGCGCAGTAGAGCCTTTAGCAAGGTGCGCAATGAAGTTGGAAATATTGCCTCCGGGGCAGGCTGCCACCAGAAGCACGCCCAGGGCCAGCGATGGCCGCAAGTCCAGAATCTGAATGAGTCCAAAGGAAAGGGCTGGCAGAACCAGGAACTGGCTTACCAGACCAATGATGGGAGCCAGCGGCGCCCGGATCAGGCGTCGAAAGTCATGCACCGTAAGATCCAGGGCCACGCCAAACATGACCAGCCCCAGGATAATATTGAGTAGAAAAAGGCTATCTTTACTGAAGTTTAACTGAATCGCATCCAGTTCTTGCATATCTCTTCCCTGTTCGCGGATTTTGTATCCGTTATTTTTCGGATTGTTCCAATTCGCGGCAGGAAAGCAAAGACTATAGGCTCAAGCAGAACTGGTAAAGACCATCCCCTTCGATCTGCTTTTTCTTGCCTTCAAGATACTCTTCGCTCAGTTTAATGCCGTAGAACTCGGCATACTGTTCCAGTTCGCTCTCATGATGAGCCTGGTGTTTACCAAAACCCAGTTTACGAACCAGCAAATCTGCCAGGTTTAATAATTTGGACAAATCCTTTTGTTCTTCTATCTTTTGAGGCCTTTCTTCCAGGATTTCGATTACCGAGGGCGGCAATTGCCAGAGCTTCGCTGCTTCCACTGCGATAATCTCTGAGCGAACACCGAAATGCTTTTCTTCGATTTCCTCAATTGGCTTCGTCTGTCCTTCTTCCAGGAATTCAGTCAGTACTTCAATGTATTTTTTTCTGTCCAGGGAGTTCAGCACTACTTTCCCCAGATCCAGCAAGAGGCCGGCCACCAGCGCGAAATCCTCATATTCTTTCATTTTGTATTCGTGCGCCAGATAATGAGCCAGCACTCCGGTGGCGATGGAATGGGTCCAGACCTCATCCTTGAATTTTCGATAATTTCCATGCATGAAAATCGAGTCTGCAAGGGCGATGGCCACCATGGATCGAACGGTTCGAAAGCCCAGTCGGGTGATTACCTGACGAATTCCCGTAACGCGATTACCTCGGCTGTAAAAAGGAGAGTTGGCAAGCTTCAGCATTCTTGCTACAAGCACCTGGTCGGATTGAACCATGTTCTCCAGCTTTCCGAACGAAAGATCTGTATCATCTGGCAGGCTCAGTACCGATACCAGCACAGGCGGAATAATAGCCAGGTCTCGAATTTGTTCAATATAGTCTTCTACTGTAGGCATAGCTGATTTCCAGATCGTAATAAGTGTAGAATATCAAAAATAAAGAAATATCCCCCTGGTTTTCTCTGTCGAGCAATGCATTTTCATAGGAGACTGCACTCGCTCCGGGATTTCCCGCAGCCAGGCTCTGCTAAAAAAGGCCGCCTTCCGGTTCTGGCAGAGGGATGCTAATGCGCTCGGGGCCATTGCCTGGTTCCACCTGGACAAAGCCATCCAGTACTGTCCGTACTTTGCCCTGGGAAATCTTCGTTCCCGCAGCAGGCATGGACCCTCGCTGTAAGCCCCAGTACCATACCTGAGTATGGTCGCTAAATGCATCCATTTTTTTGCCAATGTACCTGTCTGCCGGCACTGGCGTTAGATATCGGTCTGTCAGGAACCGGGAAGCCTCGGAGAGTTCATCCTCGTACGGAGGCGGGCCCGTTACTTTGCATCCAGAGCAATCACCGGGGTACAGCCGGAAGGAAAGGTGATCGCAGGTAAAAACCTCCAGGGCTACCAGGTCCGCTTCCGGAGTATCTTTGGCATAGAGAAAGCATTTCTCAGAACGAAAGACCGTGTCTCCCTCCTGGTGGCTTTTTCCTATGAACTGGAACATCCGAATCTTGCCGGCATCGTTCATCGAAATCTGCCAGAGTTCGGTGCGCCCTGTTCCATCCACCTGGAAGAAAGCGGCGATATTCTCTTTGAACCGATGATTCAAAACCTCCATCTCATATATGGCCGGTTGGGAAGGAGAGCCGGAGACTTCAGGAAGAACAGGACCTGGAGCCGAACAATCGATGAGTAATATAGCTGTAGTAAGGTATGCCGCTCCAGCGAAAAGTCTTGCCATTCTCTGCACTCTTTGCTCCTCTTTCCTTATGCAATTTTTCCAGAAAACCGCCGTAATCCTGGCAATCCTTACCATGGCCTCCATCCTGGCCTACTGTAAAACCGCTTCCGTCGATGAAAACCAGCCCGGGAAAATCGCAGATATATTCTGTGAAGGATCTCAGGCAATCCGTGTACATTACAAGAAAGATACGGGGGACATTGTTCAAAAAGGTCCTGTGGCCCTGCCATCTGGAGTGAGTTGCTCCGATGCTGAGGGCTTCGATGAGAAACGAATGCTTCAGCTACAGGAAGAAGGCAACTGGGTTCAATATTACTCGGCCGGCGGAAAGCTGGGAGAAGGGGAATACAGGGCCGGAAAGAGAGAGGGGATGTGGACTTTCTACAGCCAGGAAGGCCAGATGATTCGAGAAGTTTCGTATCAGAATGGCCTGCAGAATGGGCAGGATACCTTTTACTTCCCGGGAACCAGGGATTGGCGAGCTCGCGGTCAGAACAGCAATGGAAAGAAAACCGGGACCTGGGAAGAGCGACTGGCCGCCAACAGCGATTGTATTTCTTCCGGCCGCTATGTGGAGGATGAAAAGCAGGGCCAGTGGACAGAATGCATGAAGTCCCAGGACGGCGAAATCTACAAGGGATTTGAAGGGGAATATAGAAAAGGACTGAAGGATGGTCCGGCTGCCTTCTATCATCCCTCCGGAGAACCCATGGCCAGAGGAGATTACCGAGCGGATCTGACCTGTCTACAGGATCCGCCTGATGGGGACAAAACGAAGTGCGAAAAGCGCATTGGTACCTGGAAGATTTATCACGAAAACGGGAAGCTCTTTACGGAAGGATCTTACAATCCAACCACCGGAAAAAGAAATGGAACCTGGACCGAATACTATGAAACCGGCGATAAGATGGCTATGGGCCCTCGGGACCATACTCGGCAGGGAATGTGGACTTTCTGGGATAAATCGGGCAATATTGTATTTCAGTTTCGCTTCGCAGGAAATGACTTTTCGCCCAAATATGCAGTTCTCTACGAAAATGGTCGAAAAGCTGCCGAAGGTCCGCTTTCCATGGGGCTCATCAAATACGAACAGAAAGAGGATCGTATCCATACCTCGGCAATCTTTAAAAACGGTCCGTGGAAACTCTATGGCCCTGGCGGACAGGTAATCGGAGAAGGGAACTTCGTTCAAAACAAGAAACATGGAACATGGCGGGAAATGGAAAATGGCCGCATGCAAACCGTAGAATACCAGCTCGGCATCAAGCGATAGCAATCACTGAGCGAACTCCGGAAAGTGAAACCGGAGTCCGCACAGAGTCATTAACTGCGACTGTATTCCAGAAGCAAAACACCATTGCTATAGGCTTTCTGAGAAACCAGTTGCCAGTTGGACAAAACACTGTTCTGGCTGCCCCAGAGCGAAATCCCTTCGCCAAAGCTTACCGGGCACAACTTCAAGATCAGCCGATCCACCAGTCCTTCCTGAAGAAGCAGTCCTGCGAATTGGCCGCCTCCGCAAAGATAGATGGATCCTGAAGCAGCTGCCTTTATTTCACGAACGGCCGATGCGAATTCCTTTCGCACCGTTTGAATCTCCGGAGGTTTCTCGCTGCTTTCTGGCTGCAGAGAAAGCTGCTGAGAAAACACATAGGTTTTCATGTTAGGGTAGGGATTTGCCCCGGGCTCCAGGCCATAGTTGTAACCGAATTCATAGGTTTTTCGGCCCATTATGGCAACAGCGTATTGTTGCAAGGCCTCCATGTAATCTGGTAAATGCGGACCTTCCATGGGAAAACCATCGATGGATCCGTCCGAATGTGCGATAAAGCCATCCAGAGTGATGGCAACATGATATACGATCTCTTTCAAAGTACACTCCTGTATTGCTCCGGCCATGCCAGAGAAAAAATTAACCTCGGTTTGCGAATCTACGCAAAGTGCTGAGCCTCAAGGGCCCGATGTGATTGAATTCAGCGGATGCTGTGTTGGAGTGTTAAATTACCATTGGTCTGATTGCCGTCTTTCGTTGGCAACACCGATGACGAAACTTTGCAATGAACTCTGGATCAGTCCACCTTTTTTTACCCAGGTATTAGCCCGGCTTGTACGCTCGGATGGTCGGCTTCTGCTCACCAGGAAAAAAATCGAGGACAGTGGATGAAGATTCTGCGGTGAATTTTTCTGTATGTCCATGATACCGTACTTCCGACCCGGGATGAATCATGTTTCGCACGGTGACCTGGAGCGGATCCGGGTTTGTTCTGTGCTTGGATAGATAGTTGAAGATGCCAGTGGCGCGTTTTTGTTTGGCCAATTCCTCTTTGTACTCCCGGAAAGACTGGCGAATCTCCGCCTGCAATGCTACTGGAGGGTTGCCGCGATATCGCTGAATCTTGTCTCGATACTGCTTCAGCTTATGGGTCAGTGTTTCCAGGTTTTGATCCAGCTCTTCCAGTTCCTTTTTCGAATGCTCCCATTGTCTGGTGTTCTTGTAATGGGTTCCCATAAAAAGGCGCGTAAC
>PBEB01000052.1 GCA_002717505.1 Leptospiraceae bacterium | reverse complement strand
ATAGGTTTCGAATCCATCATCATGAACTATGAAGATGGCTCCAGAGACATTATCGAAAACCCGGTAATCCATATGGGAACACACTACGCGCTGTACCTTGTCTATTATAATGACATTTTCACATTTGACGGAGCCAATACGGAGAAGACCGTCCTGGGCGGTTGCCCGATATTGTAGCATGGAACAGTCTTGTTGCATCACCCAACAGCATCCCTATGGCTGCGGGCTCACTTCCGTTCGCTTCCATCCTTATCGCCCCATTATGCTCAAAAGGTATTCGGTGGAATGCTGCTAAAGTTGACCCATCAAATCGCCCTGATTTCAACTCGAGCAATTCACCGGGTTGCCACAGAGCGNTCCGGGATAATGGGTTGAACGGCTGCAATCATGGCCAGATAGAACTCAGGGAAGAGAAACAGCATAACTCAAAGTAAACACCTGGAAAAGAAATAGGGCCGGAGATTACTACGCCAAATCAAGCATAGGGCCGCAATTATGCGAAATCCTAACGGACCATTTGACCCGCTAGTCCAGTCATTCGAAGAGCTGCACAATCCTCAAGGTAAATGGGAGCGAACGGAGACACTGCCTAGTGCGAACGTGGGTGTTGCCGTGCGAGACACGTATCCATTGGATTGCGCCGGATGGACATCCTATCGTCCCTGTGCTAATAGGATAACGGACCTTTACCCTCCGCTTTCCGAGGAGGAGTCTAAAATTAATCCTCTGGAATCAGAACGGATCTTCGCCCGCGGCATCAAAGCGATTCCGAACGTCGGCACAAATTAGACAAATGGAATCGTCTGCAATCATAACAGGGGGCGCCCGAGGCCTGGGACTTGCAATGGCCCAGGAACTCGACCGCCGAGGTTTCGGCCTTGTACTGATCGACAGAGATTTTCCTGATGACTTCGAAAGGCAGCATTTCAGGAGCAATGGAAGTAAGCTTTCCCTGCATCCCCTGGATCTTGCGAACAGGCAGAGTATTCAGAGGACTGCACAGAGGATCGCAAATGCGCATCCGGAAGCTTCTATATTGATCCTCAACGCAGGAATTTCCAGCAGCGTTCCATTTGAACGCTTATCGGTGAAAGAGTTTGATGCGGTAATGCAGGTAAACTTCTTTAGCGCAGTTCAAATGACACATGCTCTATTACCACAGCTTAAACTGGCAAAACAGGCGAGGATAGTGTTCATTAGCAGCGATTTTGCCCTTCTGGGTTTCCCCGGGAAATCGTCCTATTCGGCCTCCAAGGGTGCCTTGAATGCATTTGCGAATACACTCAAGACCGAGTATCAGGGAAGTAATATCGCCATTTCCATAGCTATTCCCCCTGCCATGCCAACCGACATTGTTGCAGACGGAGTTCATATTGGCCCAGATGAGAGGATGGCTGAGATAGCATTCCTGAAAAAGCACGGAATACCAACAACGACCGTGGCGGCAAAGATAGTGCCGCAAATACTGAAAGGAAAATTTAGAATTAGAATCGGGTGGCAAATCAGAATTCTGGATCTGNTTTCCCGTTTAGCTCCCAGCATAGTCCATTCGTTGATCGGGGCTTTCAAGGGAACACTTCCCTTCTACCGGAATTAATCATCGCCTATAGCCTTCGAGTTGCTGCAGTAGACTCTGCCAGTCCTGCTCCCTCTTTTATTTTTTATTTTCACGCATGGAGATAGGATTATTGAAGCATCAAAAATGCGACAAGGTTGAGGTTCCTCCGAACATTCGCAGCCCAGGATCACTACACTATGTCCGACATATTCCACTTCATCTTGCCTGCCATAAGTTTCGGCCTTGTGGCAGGTTTGAAGCCGGGCCCCCTGGGTGTATTTGTTATTCAGCAANCCCTTTCCGGCGGTTTTGGAGCTGGTATGCGAGCCAGTCTTGCTCCCTTTGTTACGGATGTGCCGATTATTGCCGCGGCCTTCTTGCTTTTGAGTTACTTTCAGCAGGCAACCTCTGTCATCGCCGGGATTTCTCTATGCGGAGGTCTTTACGCTTTATATCTCGGATATCGAATACTAACTTCGAGTAAGAACGGGTTTACAGACCTTGAAACCAGTGGCGATTTCTGGGCCGCAGTGCGACTAAATTTTTTGAACCCTGGCCCTTATCTGTTCTGGTTTTCAGTTGGAGGAGCCTATCTTCTGGCCGGCACCTTCTTGCAGAGCGCCGCATTTGTGACGTTTTCGGTGGGNTTCCTGGTCCTTTCAAAGATGTTTGTGGCACTCCTTTCCCTGCACTTCAGATCATACCTTTCCAGCAATGGGTACCGCTATACTATGTATGTCCTGGCCATCATCATGTGTGCATTCGGCATCCAACTTATTTTCCGCGCCGCTATGCTCTCAGAATTGGGCAGTATGCAGGACACTAACGCTCTTTGGTTCCTTACGCGTACAACATCTGGACAGTAGACTACCTATGCCGCGGGCAGATACAGAAGTTTTTTTTGAGACAAATTGAAAGATGATGACATTTCCATTATAAGCATAGTCGAAGAATAGGCAAATGAGCAGGGTCTGGACATTGTCACCTTGCGGCCGAATTTGCAAATTAGGAGGACGATCGCCGAAGAATGAATCGAAAGGTACAATCATCAGCTAACCTGTTTTCATACAAGGCATGCGGAGCTTAAGAACCAGATCGTAACCTCCTTTATTTTTCCTTTTACAGAACGAAAAGTGAATTAGAACTTGATTACGCTATGGCAGGATACTCTGGAACTCCTCTGGTCAAGAAACTTGGCATCAAAGATGGATACATGGGCCTGGTGAGAAATCCACCTATCGAATATGCCCGGTTAGTAGAGAACCTACCGGAAAGCTTTCAATTGTCGAAGACCTGGAAAAAGGGGCTTAATTTCGTTCATATTTTTTCCAAGAAGCAAACCGAGCTATTCAGACTCATCGAAACAGCCAGAAACTACATCGCCGCTGATGGAATGATCTGGGCGTCGTGGCCCAAGAAAGCTTCCGGCGTTCCGACTGATATTACGGAGGATAGGATACGGGAATTCGGTCCCGGGATCGATCTTGTAGACGTAAAGGTATGTGCGATAGATGAAACGTGGTCCGGTCTAAAGCTTGTCATCCGAAAGGAAAAAAGATAAGGGAATCTGGATTCGATCCTTATGGAGGAAACTGCGCAATCTTCCTTCTCAACCAGAAATAATTGACGGTCCGGGAGACTTCCCACCGGGAAACACCAGCTAAACTACGGCGTTCGTCTAAAGCCTTTCTATCTTCGACTCTGCTCTTAGCGCTGCCCGAGATTGGTAGCCATTATGATAAACAAGGAGATGGAAAATGAAAACACCGGCCTGGATACTTTTAATTATCTCAATACTGGGATTGATCCTCCTCACAACGGTATCTATTAACACAGTGCACAAACAGTTTTTCTCAAATGAAGACTCTTTTGATCAGTCTGAATTCCTGCAAAGCTGCAGAGAGGATGCGCGAAACGGAGCAGGATCAATTGAAAGCTGCGCCATCGGAGCCCAGATGGCCGCGAAGCAGCACAAGCAGGGACAACGGCTCTTTCTAACTACAGAATTGCTTCTAACGCTTTTTCACCTGCTCCATACCATGGGTCTCATCGTATTCATCATGAAAGATCAGCCCGGCTATCTGAAGCAGTCNGCTATTTGGTCTTTGATACCAGGCGTATCACCAGGAATCATTCTGGGTATTCCATTCGGAATCTGGGCCCTTATCGCCGTGCATCGAACAGCAAAAGACTCCGGATAGAATACCTCTAAAAGAATCAAAGTCCGATAGTAAAAAGCTGCGAAGCGTCAAGTTTTCCCGGGAATCGAAAGCGTCGGCATGATTTATGGCATCGGGGTCTAGGAAGTCAGATTTCATACTTTTCTCCGTGCATAGAATGTGCGTACAAAAGGAAAAAACCATTAAACAGGAATGCTTTTGGACCTCGAGCNAAGAAAAGACCAGAGAATAGAGGGNTCAGACAACCGCACTTTTCTGGTTCTAATCGCGATCGTTCTANTTCTCCCTGGTTCTCATTGNGGAAAGAAGAANCCTTGCGATACANTGCAGGGCCAGGGAATGGATTCTGATCGGGTATTCATTGCGAAGCGAAGTCCCACAGATGCCGGCTGCAATACCCTGGGCCATCTCGATGACTGCCCCCACATAATTCTTCGTCCGGATGGCAAAGCTCAGGTTTTTTTAAGGCTTTATCCTGCACCCATGATTGAACACCAGGGGACATACTCCATACTGGATCAAGACCGGTTGCAAGTAGTTTTTCGATACTCAAATCCAGAATACAACGGCTGCTTCGGGAATTGTTTTCATACACTTTCAGACCTGTCCAATACTGCCTACACAAGCTGTGGACACGAGTGTAAGAAAAAGTTTATGGAACGCTATGGAAAAATGCAGGCCATTTTCCCGGTCAAGGTAACGTTACGGCGAAGGGACTCAGATATATTTACAAGCTCCATTCAGGGGCGAGATCCCGATCCAATTCCAGGGAAGCAGGTTCTGCAATTTTCCGAAGACTTTGAGGATCCGGTAAAGTGTCTGGTTGCTGATCCGACTGAAACCGCAGACCGATGAATGCTTCAGCTACTGATTTCTGCTCCCTTTTTCCGGTCTGGCACCAAAGTGTACTGAGAACAGACCTGGCTGACCCTGGAGTCGCCCTGGGTGGATTCATGTAGCATCCTCTGGTCCGGGCTTTTCTAGAGACCCAACTTAGCCTGATTTCGTTCCGCGTTACGTGATAGCATTTTATAGTATCTGATTGACAAGTTCTAAGTCAGAATCTATCCAAAGTCTTTAAATTACCCCCCGGAGGAAGAATTAAATGAAAAGTCCAACCAGAAAGCTCGTATTTGCTGCCCTCTTCGTAGCCCTTGCCGCTGCATCGTGTTCGCGATACAGTACATCGCCGGCAAGATCCAATCTGTTTCACCTCCGGATGGCAGGCCTTCAGGTGATGGATGGTAAGGCGCATATGGCTTTCGGCGGACTCTTTCTGGAAAATGCAAGTAGGTTCACCGTAATAAATGTTACGAACCCATCCAATCCTGTAGTCTATCTGGACATTCAGGAAACCATTCCCCGTGGCGAGCATACTTTCACTACGGACCCGCTGACACGGCAGCAATCTGCATGGCTCTACGAATCAGGGGATTCACGTTTGAATTTCGATGTCATTGTGGTAGCTCAAGATGGAAGGAGCACCACTCTGCACCAGGGTACATTTTTCTCTTCCGCCTCCAAGTCGACTTTGCGACTTGTGATGGAAAACTAGGTCGAACAGGACCGCACTTGCCCAGATCGCGGGGCGCAGCAGGAATTTGAATCGATCTGATTCTGATTACGCCCCCTTCTGAACTGATAAATCGAGTCTGCCGAAATTCCGATCTAAAGTTCCAACAATGAACGACACTGAAAAGCTAATCCGTGAATCCTTCAAGGCCTGGCAGAATGATGATCGCGAATCCATCGAAAGCATCGTCGCTCAGGACTTCACATTTACAAGTCCATATGATGACAGGATCGATCGACCGGAATTCTTTAAGCGATGCTGGTCCCATAGCAATAAAATAGATTCCTTTTCCATACTCAGCTTGATTACGCAGGGTAATGAAGGTTTTGCCAGGTATCGATGTTACCTGAAAAGCGGGCAAGACTTTGAAAACACAGAGTATTTCGAAACTAATGGTAAACAGATCACAAAGGTGATCGTATTCTTTGGTGCGCTACCCGGTTCCACATGACGCAGAAAACAATTCAATCCAAGATTGCTCACCTGAAGGAAGAGCTTACCGAACTCAATAAGCCAGATCATCTGAAGGACATTTCAGTTCAATTGATTGAGCTTTACCGAAGCAAGAGCTTTCATTCTATCCAGGAGGCGTACCGGTCCGTGTATTTTCCAGCCATTCATGGCTCCTTTGACGATGCACCTGCAAAAGCCTTCCTGTCTCTAATTAAATCGNTCCATCCGGATCGCAGCGCAAGCTACGCCATCAGAATCGATTCTTCAGCGGAGGCGGGCAATCTTGAAGAGCTAGCTGCGATGAAGAGCCTATTTAAGGTAGAGTTCGCCCGGAGTTCGAAAGTACACGATGGAATCTCTCCTGGAGCGGATTTCGACTTCGATAGCTCTGAATGGATGTATGATGTCTATTCTGACTTCGATGATATAGTCGAATCAGAAAGTGAGGAAGCAGTCGAAGAAACAGATCCAATCCAGAGTCCGCATTCAGCGAAGACATTCATTGAAGCCCTGGTGATCGAAGAACCCGGACTTGCAGAGGAACCGTCATTACAGTGGATCCTTCGCAATCTGGAAAGCCTGGATCTTTCAGGATATGGCATACAGGACCTTTCAGGTTTGGAACTCTGTACGAACGTTACTGAGCTCAATCTCGAAAACAACTTGATCGATGATATCGCAATGCTTCGGCCACTAATTGGACTGCGCACTTTGTTGCTGGGCAGTAATGCAATAGAAACGATTCAAGACCTGGCAAGTCTGGTAGTACTGGAGGAATTAGATCTGTCCTTTAATGAAATCTCCGATGTCTCGTCTCTGCTGTCATTAAATAAATTGAAATTAGTCAACCTGGTGGGATGTCCGGTGAATGCAACAGCCATCGCAGCCCTGGAGGAGCGAGGCGTTGCCATTGTTCATTAATTCGCTGATCTGTTACTCGGGAAGAAGTGAAGCCTGCTTCAGTGCANATGCGAAACCAGAGAGAAAAGAGTTACCTGCGTTCAGGCTTGGTTCGAAATTCAAGGTTGTTGGCGACGATTNATTGGNTGATTGAATTCACCGTGGCTCTGAATAACTTTGCCTCGCCCGCCCGGAACTTTATGCGGCGAAAGGCCTTAAAAATCTCTTGAATGTATACCTTCGAAAAACACTATACAGACCTTCTGGCGCCCTATTACACGAGGGTCTATGGCGGTCGAGAGCAGAATTATCGCCGTGCCAGGGAAATACTTATAGAGTTCGGATTGAATCCCGATGTGCGCAATGGACCAGGTAATGCGGCAGATCTGGGAGCTGGAAGTGGATTTTATTCGGTTCCACTGGCCGATATGGGCTATTCAGTAGTTGCTATAGATCTGGACGAGACGTTAGTAGATGAGCTCAGGCAGAATGCGAAAGGTTTCAGTATTAGCCTGCATCTGGAAGATATGCTACAATTTCAGAAGCATTGCACGGAACCCCTGGACCTGGTAGTCTGCATGACAGATACCATCGCTCATCTGAACTCCATGACTGAGATTCAACTTCTGTTCGATTCAGTGCAAAAAAGTCTTCATAATGAAGGGCTTTTTCTTATATCCTTTCGAGATCAATCCCAGGACCTCACAGGTCCACAGCGATTCATTCCGTTTTACTCTGATGATTCACTGATTGCCACTACCTTCGTCGAATTTCAGCCTGCCCATGTAGATGTCACGGACCTGCTCTATATCAGGGACACTGATGGATGGCAAATGAAGGTGAGCTCCTATTCGAAACTCAGATTGCGCACGGAAGAGATTAAGCAATGTCTCCAGGCAGGATTCACTTTGGTTTCTGAAAAAAATCTGAGCGGAATGACATACATCCTTTGCAGGAAAACCTCAGAAACGCGGTCAGAGTTCGGTATATCTGAACATTAATTTGGGCTGTTCGTATGAATCTACTTATCGCATGATTCCAGTATTGATTCGCATCGCCACAAAGACATATCTTGGAATCGCGGGAACCATAGCCTTTTTGCTGCTCTTCGCACCGAACTGGCAATGGCTTCTTTTTCTTTCCAACATCCGAAGCCTGATCCTTCTTCCTGGAATTATTCCGGGGCTATTTCTGGTCTGCCGCTTCCCGCTGTCTCGTTGGTCTGTCATACTTCTCCTGTCCATTCTGGCATTACCCTGGAATCTTTACAGATCCCCGGATTACTGTCTGGACAAACCCCGGACTGACGCGCCTTTGATGCGATTGATGACTCTCAATCTGGCCGGCAGCGCCCTGGATTCCGGCCGTGACCTGCTCAAAATCTCTGCGATCCTGGATCTTGACCTGCTAGCACTTCAAGAGGTAACGCCAAAGTTCTGGAGAACCGAAAAAATTCAGCTGGAGGAGCACTATCCCTATTGGGCATACAGAGAATCCCCGGAAGGATACTGGACTCAAGCGCTCTTAACTCGGTTTCCAATTCAATCTACCGGGATAAAGGATCCCGGTCCGGGCTTCAGCAATTTCGACTCTCGCCTGGTTCTGGATACAGAGATCCAGGCGGGAGAGCAGAGCTTTCGCTTTCTCACAGTTCATCTCAGTGTTCCGTTTTATCGCGGAGACTGCCGAGGGCTATTCTGTCTTCTAACTCGCTACGATCAACAGCAGAGAGATGCCCAGCTGAGACAGTTATTTCGCTGGAGCCGAGAGAGCAATAAGCCAACCATTATAATTGGCGATTTGAACTTGTCCGATGAGAATCCTTTTTATCAAGAAATCCTGGGCAATGGCCTTTTAGATAGCGGCCGGTGTAGTGATTCCTCAAATGCAACCTGGCCCATGGACCAGGACTGGATTCCTCCATTTACTCGAATCGACTACATTATTCTTTCCCCACTGGGTAGCCCCGGGCAGCCAGGTCTGTTACTCCGTTCAAGAACGATGAAGATCCCGGGTTCAGATCATCGCGCAGTCATATCAGAAGTCTTTCTACGAGAATGAAAAGTAGATTCATTTCCCCGGGAAAGAAGGAAGGATGGGCAATACCTGGAGAGGTCGCCAGCGTTTGGATATCCAGGACGGATTGGGCCCTGACCAACACTCACCCTGAATGCACACCTCTGAACTAATGTTACGGTGTCAGGCAGTTCAGAGCCGAAGGCAAAGACTGGACGTCCAGAAGGCGGACATCTAAGGGTAGGAATGAGGCCAAATCTGCACCAGAGAATGGATCCTGAAGTCTTCCGGGATTTTTACGGGTTGAAGGATGAGTTGGTTTCCTTCGGTCGGGACTGTGGCATCCCAACGTCTAGTAAAAGATCCGACCTGGTGGCGTCGACACCGTGAGCTATCACCTACAAAGGAACAACACTGACCTCACAGAAACATCGTTATGAAAGAATCAAGACGGACTATATTTTTTATCATTTGCCTCGCTATCGGCTCCATGGGCCTGATCGCCGAGGAAGAGATTGCATACCCTCTTACAACATTCAAGAATTTCAGACAGAATGTACCTCTCCCGGAGCCGGGGGATTCGGACATCAGTATGGATCTGCGGCTCCTACGCTTCAGTGCCGTGGTGGAGTATCAGGGAGAACATCGTCCACTGACGGATTCCAAAAAGGAAACTATGAAGCTGCTGGAAAACGTCAATACTCTGAAAGGACAAACAGGAGCTTTTGATCATGAAGTCTTGATTAAGGATGAACTGAGACGGGAGCTATGGATTCCTGCCAACAAAGCACTGGTCCAACGGATTGATGCGATTCTCAATAGCGGTGAAAAATTCACGGCCATGTTCACCTATCTTGGCTGCTGCTATGATAGGAAAAATCGGATCCTTTTTATGAATCGCATCGATTTTCAAGTGAATCAATTACCCAGGTATTCCTGTTTCACAGAGGAGCTCCTGGGTTTCACCATAAAGTCTGATTTTGCAGAAGCGCTTTCCCTTGCAGAAGAACGATACGGCCCACCAGTGAAAACGCTTGAGAATGAGAGAAAACAAAGGGTTTACATTTATCTCATCGAAGAGGAAGCGGACACAGTGGTTTACCTGCGCGACGGGGGGCCTGAATTTGCAGACATTCTATCATCGATCCAGGTTTCGTCTTATGCAGGCTCTACAATGACACTAATGCCCGGACTTTCGCTTGGTGATGAAGAAAAGGACATCGAAGATGCCATCGGCCGAGACCTTAGAGTTCAAAAAGGTGAGCATGCGGATCTTCTCTACTATCAGTCATCGGCCTGCACCTTCGAAATGAGGAATGGGCAACTGTTCTCCATTTTCGTAGCAGAGGACCCCTATTATTAGGGCCCTCCCCTGCCTGCCGGGAAGCCGAGACTAGCCGGCAGCCATCCTGGATTTCAAATGGCGACTCAGGTTTTCAATGTGTTGTTTTCCACCCTCAATTGCGCCGTATTTGTCATTGACTCTGCGTAATTCATCTTCCGTGCCGAATTCTTGCTCCATGGTTAATCGAGTCCCTGGGCCCTCCCTCTCAAATGTGACGGTGGTGGCAAATTCAACATCTTCATTCTCTTCACCATCGCCCATGTGCTGATAGACGATCCGGCTGGGCTCCAGGATTTCGAGGAATTTAACCCGGTTTTTATAATCAGTTCCGTCCGGGCCGTGCATTACGAAGTCCCATAGGCCACCGTCCCGAAACTCCATGCTCACCGTTGTCAGCGAAAAGCCGTCCGGGCCCCACCATTGGCTCAATTCCTCCGGCGAAGCCCAGGCCTTAAACACTAGCTCAGGTATGACATCGAAGTATCGTTCATATATGACCTTGCTTCCGGAAATGGTTGCCTCTACTTTAAATCTTTCCATCTTTTCTCTCCTTTTTCTTTCTCTGTAAATGTGCATCCAGCCGGTCCATTCGCTTCTTCCAGAGATTCCGAGTCTCCAGGATCCATGTTTCGATTTCGTCCATACCAGCTACATCCAGGGTGTAGATCCGCCTCTGAGCAGCCTTTTCCATTCGAAGGATTCGCGCCTCTCGAAGCACCTTTAAGTGCTGGGAAATGGCCGGTGAACTCATCTGAAAATTCTGACTGATCTCGGAAGCCCCAAGGCCCCCTTCCATAGCCACCAATCGGACGATCTCCCGCCGGGTTCCATCGGACAGAGCTGAAAATGCATTCATCGACCTTTATTTAAGCACTTTCTTAATTAAGTCAATCCTTTCTCAAGAATATTGCCGCAGCCCCGAGAGTGAAACGGCCAGTGGAATCCAGAAAAGCAGGTAGAGTCCATGCGGACTTCAGCGTGGGGCGCATTGAGGCAGGAATCAGGGAGCTCTGGATTGGGGCTCTTGCGCCGGGCGCACCCAATCTAGAAGGAGCAAATGTTTTTTCTTGCCGCAATTTGTGGCTTGCAGAAGCTCCGCGCATGTCCCCGAGAAACAAAGAAGTGGATGGATTCCTGAAACGAGCCAAACAGTGGAAGGAGGAAATGATAGAACTCCGAGAACTGCTTCTGGCCTCGGGACTGCAAGAGGAATGGAAATGGGGCAAACCCTGCTATTGCTCCGATGGAAAGAACATCGTCATTATGCAACCTTTCCGGCCCCATCTATCTCTAATGTTCTTTGAGGGCGCTCAGTTGAAGGATCCTTCAGGCCTGCTAAAATCTCAGGGCAAGAATACTCAATCAGCCATGCGAATAGAGATTTTGGATGTTACATACATTCGCAAGGAAAGCAAGAAAATCAAACAACTGATCAATGATGCCATAAAGCTAGAACCTTCTGGGAAGAAATCAAGTCCTTCCGCGCAACCGCCGTGGCCGGAGGAGCTAATGACCGCATTTCGCGGAGACTCAGAATTCAAAAAAGCCTTTGAAGCGCTGACCCCTGGACGGCAACGGAGCTATTTGATTCATTTCTCAGATGCTAGGCAAAGCAAGACCCGGGAGAACCGGATCGCCAGGTCAAAGGCTGCTATATTTGCTGGAAAGGGTTTCAACGAACGCTAAGCCTCATATCGCTCAACCAGGGACGGGATTTAACTTCAAATTCTCCGACGCTCATCAATAGTTGATTCTGCCTCCTGGCCAGTGTAGGGAGTCCGATCTGGACCATCGTTATAGTACTACCAACCTTCCCCTGCAAAGAGAGGATCCTATTGCGCAGATCTCTTCCGTCTGGGCTCTGGGATGCATGGTCTGGGAGGGCATCTCCCTTATCCTGAATCACTGGCAATGGAATCACTCGGCCGGATGGCTCCTTACCGCTCTGTCTTCGCTACCCTGGTTCCTGCTCTATCTCTGGGTTGTGGGATTTGCCTACCGCTCAAGAAGTCTCGCCCTTTGGCTGGCCTTACTTTGTTACATTGTAGCGGGGGTATACGAAGCCATTGCGGCGTTACAATCCGGGCAAATCATTCTTGGATTTGGGCCCGCTTCTCGGACGGCAGATTTAATATTTGCAGTTGCCCTGCTAACGTTCCTGGGCAGGAGACCTACTCCAACGGTGCGGTTGCGATTAATTACTCTTGCATTCACCTTTGGTATTTCCGGGATTTATGCCCTCACAATATGGAGCTCATTTAATCTGCAACCGGGCTCCGCAGAGGTCGGTCTATACTTGTATGTAACTTTCGCTATTTCGGGAAATACCGCTTTGCAAGTCCTGGAGATTGCATACTTCCTGGTTCTCGCAGTAATGCTTGCATCTTTCCCCTTTATCAGACTAAATGTCCCGGGATGGGAGTTAGTGAGTCTCCGCGCCACCAAAAAGAATTGAAGGCGATCGTCCCAAAAGGAGACCAAACCATGAAAGCAAGACGATTAGTTGCCTTCGATTCCCTGGCAGGCCTATCAGTAGGTATTGCATCTTTGATTCTGTACCCATTTATTGCCGGGTTGCACAACTGGAGTACTGAATTTACCCTGTTCATCGCTCTGACGAATGCGGCCTACGGCTGCTACTCGGGTATCCTGAGCCTGGTCTATCGCAAAACAACCAGAGGACTGCTCCCCTTTGTTGTATTCCTGGTTATCGCCAATAGCGCCTGGACCGGCCACTGCCTGACGCAGATCTTTTATCTTTCTTCGACATCGAACTGGACTGGCCTGGGACATCTGTTGCTGGAAGCTGTATTCGTAGGCGTCCTGGCCTTCGAAGAGGCGGTGGTAGTTCTGCCGGCTCTCCGAAAAGATACAGCGGCCTAGCAGCCTCCAGTNGCTTGCCCGGGAGTCTTTTGTAATTGATTCTCGAAAGGAACATTATATCCAGAGCTATGGCTTTTCCGCCGTTGAGGTTTAATCTGGGAGTCCTCTGCGCCTGTCTTCTGTTCCAATGCGCACCAGATCCGTCCAATCAATCCCCTTTCTCCTTTGATTCAGTAGAACCAGCGAATGCCATATCTCCAGAGTACATGACAGCCGACGATGGAGCAAACCTGGCCTACTATGCTTTTGTGCCACCATCCCCCAGGGCTATGATGGTCTTCATACACGGTGGTGGGGCCCATTCTGCTGCGGGTTATCTAAACCTGGCTACTGAACTCAGTGACAGAGAAAGGCTGGCCATATTCCTATTGGATCTTCGGGGTCACGGTCGATCCGATGGGGAACGAGGCTATGTCTCGCATCGAGGCAGGATCTACAGCGATCTCAACCAATTTATTGCATTGCTGCAACAGAATTATTCGGATTTGCCCTTGATTCTATCCGGTCATTCTTCCGGTGCCGGCCTTCTATTGAACTATGCTAGCAGTTCCCAGGCGAAGATGCCGCATTCTTTTCTCTTCCTTGCACCGGAACTGGGCTATAAATCCGACACAGCTCGAAAGGACAGGGGACCAGGTTTCGCAGAAGCGCATACATGGGTATTCATCCTGCATGCAATATCCGGTAAGAGGCTCTGTAATCATTGCGCCGCGGTGACCTTTCAATACCCCCCAGAAGTCAGACAGAATGAACCGTTGCTTCTTCGTTCAATCACTCCAGAAATGGCGCATGCGCTAACTCCCGAAGCACCGCGAAAGCAGTTCGCTGCCCTGAGACGCCCTGTGCATATCGTAGCCGGCGAAGANGATGAGCTCATTGACCCCCATCTCNTACGAAAGTATATGCCTCTTCTGCAATCGGAGGTTAGAACAGAATCCACTTTTAGATCCGTACCCGAAGCAACTCATCTCTCAATACTCAATGAGATAGGTTCCATTGCCAGGGTACCAATTCTCATGGCAGAAACAATGAATACTAAAGTCAGCGACAAAAAGACAAAGGATTGATGCTTCGTCCCGCAAACAAAGCCACCTCGGCCCCTTCACAGAAGGAGTGCGCCAGGAATTTAGAAGTTACGGCGCTTTTTTTGGCCTCAGTCTTTGCTTGTGCAAACAATCTTCTTTCCCGGAAAAATCATCTCTGGCCGGAGATAGAAACTGGCCGAGTGGAATCAAGTTTGCGTTACGGATTGGATTGGATTGGATTGGATTGGATTGGCAAAAGAAAGGCCCGCCTGAAAGGCGAGCCAATCCGCAAAGGAAAAATCCGGTGAATCAAGCAGACGTGCTGGATGCAGCTGGTTTCGAAGAAGCTTTGGTCTTGGCCTCTCCGGCTCCCTGATTAACGATGGTTCCGGCTCTTTCTTGAATCAAAGTAGAGAGCTCATTGATTCGGGTATTTAGATCCGCAATGCGTTCTTCGCCCACGAAGGTCTTGATCTGATCGAATACTTGAGAGTAGTTCTTTTTCGCCTCTTCCAGAACGACCTTCAGATTTCCTTCCGCTTTTTCAGATACATCTTTTACGCCCTTGATTGTTTGATCCAGGCTATCCCGCAGTTTGGCAGCCGTTTCGGAGCTATCTTGAGCTCCTTTGCTTTTCAGGTCTTCAAAGGATTTCTGAAGCGTAGACAGAAAGCCCTGCAGGTTTTCTTCCCCTGCCTTGTAGAGTCCGATACCGGCATTGACTAGATCTTGTAGTTGTTGATTGTTCATTTTCCCCTCCCGATTTAGTGCGTTGCACAATANTCTGATGCGCCGCACCAATTGTCAATTTTTTTTCTGACATGGAGTAAGAATTGGCTATTTTTTTTCGCAATGAAGGCTCGGCCCCGGGTCCTGTCATCGCTTCTCCTACGTTGGATTTCTATTGCTATGTGTGCCGGAATGAGTTCTGGCGGCCAGTAGCAGGAAATGCCTCCCGGAGATCTTTTTTACAGAAAAAACTTTACGTTTAGCCTGATTCATCGTTTATGACGGGTTTTTCCCGTCCATAGAAGTGCACGGGAGTAATACTTCAGACCGGGACTGTTCGAATTGAGGATGGTTCCCTATACTGGGGCGGACAGGTAAGGAATACATATATGGATAAAAAGAAGCTGGCAAAGTACAAAGAGATGTTGCTCAAGTCCAAGGCCGAGATCCTGCATGAGATCGAGCTTGAGAACGAGAATATCATGTACAGCGAGCAAGGCGATCTGGTAGATATCGCTGATGTTGTTATCAACAATGAGCTGATGAACCGATTGTCCGATATGGATTTCGAAAAAATCAAGCTCATCGATCGTGCTCTGGAAAAGATTGAGGATGGAAGCTACGGGACCTGCGAAGGAACCGGCAAGGTCATCCCTGAGGCCAGGCTCAATGCTATTCCGTGGACCCCCTATACTGTGGACTATGCCGAGCAGGTGGAAAAGCAGAGGAAGAAAGCTGCTCAGATCGAGAGTCAGGATCCCAAGCAGTAATCCAAATTTTTTCCCAGGTGGCCTCTCTACGAGGGGCTGCAGTAACGATAAAGTACCGCTGGAAGAATGACTCGGCATCCGACAGTTCCGGTTGCATGCATATTCTGGCGGCTCTGCCCACCCTCTCCAATCCCTGCCATCGCTCAGGATTCCTTCTGAAGCAGATTCTGTGCCCTTTCGTAGAGAGACGAGCCCTCCCTCTGCTACCGAGTGGTTCCCCCGTGCTCCGGCCCTGAGTCCCTGCAAATTGTGCCCTGGATAATGGATGACTTTTGCGCGGATTTCCAAAATTATGTCTACGACTATGAAAAAGGCATCCCCCGAAAAAACACCGGCAGCAAAGAAGCAGCTCGGAGAGTACAGCGGCTCCAAAATCCAGGTTCTGGAAGGTCTGCAGGCCGTTAGAAAACGTCCGGGTATGTACATCGGAACCCAGGACCACACTGGACTGCACAAGATGGTCTATGAGGTGGTAGACAACTGTGTGGATGAATTCATGGCCGACTATGCCACCCACTTTACCGTGAAAATTCTGAAGGATGATGTCATTGAAGTAATCGATGATGGTCGCGGTATTCCTGTGGATATTCATCCCACCAAGAAGGTGCCTACTCTGGAAGTGGTGATGACCGTGCTGCATGCCGGAGGAAAGTTCGGCGATGATGCCTATGAAATCACNGGNGGNCTNCACGGNGTNGGTGTNTCNGTGGTNAATGCGCTTTCNGAATGGCTGGAAGCAGAAGTGCATCGNGACGGANCNATCTNNCAGCAGCGCTANAAGCAGGGNNTTCCNGAAGGNCCGATGAAAAAAATCGGNAANACNAAGCTNCATGGAACNACNGTANGGTTNAANGCNGATCCNACNATNTTNACNACNACNGAATNCAAATACAATACNCTNCGNCAGCACTTNGAAGAAATCGCATTCTTNAACAANGGCCTNAAGGTTTATCTGGAGGACCATCGCACAAAGCAGGTAAAGAAAGAAGAGTTCCTGTTTCAGGGTGGTATCCAGGAACTGATTGAGAAACTGGCCGAGAAAAAGCAGAAGATCCATAAGAAGAGCATCTACTTCGAAGGTAGAAATGAGCATGTAAGAGCGGAAATCGCACTGGCTTACTGCGACAGTCAGAGCGAATCTATCTTTACCTTTACCAACGGTATTAATAACAATCTTGGTGGTACACACCTGGAAGGCTTTCGCACGGCCCTGACACGGACTCTCAATGAGTATCTCAAGAAAGATGAAGCGCTGAAAAAGAAAATCGGCGGCGGCAGCTTGAGTGGAGAGGATGTTCGAGAAGGGCTGATTGCTGTTATCAGTGTAAAGCTACCTGATCCTCAGTTCAACTCTCAGACCAAAGAAAAGCTGGTGAATGCCGAAGTAAAGGGCCTGATGCAGCAGCTGGTATCCGAGCATTTGACCCTGTTCTTTGAGGAGAACCCGGCCGAGGTTAAACCGATTCTGGAAAAATGTATTCTATCCAGTCGAGCCCGGGAAGCAGCCCGAAAAGCCCGGGAAATGGTTACCAAGCGAAAGGGTGTTCTGGAAGGCGGTGGCCTACCCGGAAAGCTGGCGGACTGCTCTGAGAAGGATCCTGCGATCTGCGAACTGTTCATTGTGGAGGGTGACTCCGCCGGAGGCTCCGCGAAGCAGGGAAGGAACCGTAACTTTCAGGCCATCCTTCCTCTAAAAGGTAAGATTCTGAATGTTTTTCGAGTAAGGGATGATAAGATCCTGGAAAACGAAGAGATCAAAACGCTGATCACTGCCATCGGAATTGGTTTCGGAAATGAGTCCATAGATCTGGACAAACTGAGGTACCATAAGATCATCATCATGACCGATGCCGATGTGGACGGGGCTCATATTCGAACCTTGATCCTTACTTTCTTTTACAAAAAGCTACGGCCCATCGTAGACCATGGCTATCTGTACATTGCTCAACCTCCTCTGTATCTGGTTAAGAACGGAAAACAGTTCGACTACGCCTATACAGAAGAAGGGAAAGACAAGCTGGTTAAGAAATTCAACTCCGACAAGACCATAATCCAAAGATACAAAGGTCTGGGAGAAATGAACCCGGAACAGCTCTGGGAAACCACCATGGATCCCGAAAAGCGAGTTATGTTGCAAGTGGATCCTATCGACATCGAGCGAATGCAGTCTGAAAGAATCGAGAATACCTTTCGCATCCTGATGGGCGATGAGGTTGAGCCTCGTAGAAAATTCATTGAAGAGAATGCCAAGCTGGTAGCCAATCTGGACCTGTAGTGGCCCGCAATAACGACCCCCTGGATACGCCGGTTATGCGGCAGTATCTGGATATAAAGTCCAGATATCCGGATTGTATTCTTTTTTTTCGCATGGGGGACTTCTATGAGATGTTCCTGGATGATGCGAAGACTGCCGCTCCCATCATGGACATCGCTTTAACTCGCCGCCAGGGAGATGTTCCTATGGCAGGCGTTCCTTATCACAGTGTGGATACCTATCTTGCTCGTCTGGTGAATTCCGGTCTTCGAGTAGCCATCGCAGAGCAGAAACAGGATCCCGAAAATCCGAAATTGATGCAGAGACGGGTAGTACGCATCCTGTCTCCTGGCACCCTTCTGGAAGAAGGATTGCTTACAGGTAGCCATGCGAATTACTTGATGGCCCTCACTTTTACCGGGGAGAAATGCGGCCTGGCCCTGGCCGATATCTCCACAGGTGATTTTTTCTGCTACGAAACCATGGCCCGGGGCACTCTGGATGGAATGGGGCCCAGAGATTTTATCGCACGTTATCAACCAGGAGAGATTCTCCTGGCCAGCGATCAGCGAAACCAGCTGGACGATATGCCCGAAGAAATCCGGTCCAGGATTCGCCCACTGGAAAGCTATAAATCCTCGGTTTCCGAAGGCATTCGTCAAATCGAACATCGTTACCAGGCCAGAGTGGAGGGTCTGGGATTCCAGCGAGACTCTGTAGCTGCGGGTGCAGTTTCACTCATCCTGCATTATGTATCGGAAGCCTTTCCGGACCGCCCTCCTCATCTCAAGGCCCCGGTGCTCAGAGCTCCGGCCACACATTCGCTGGTTCTGGATGAAAAAACCATCCGCAATCTTGAGCTGGTGGAAAACCGCAATTCCAGCGCAACGCTACTGGGAGTGATGGACGCCACCAGAAGCGCCCCTGGTAAAAGAGCCCTGCGAAAAAGATTGCTCTCCCCCTTTCGCGCACCAGGCGATATTCAACAATCGCAAGAAGCACTGGAGGTTCTGCGAAACCAGCCGGATCATCTCAACTACTTCTCCGAGCAGTTGGACAGAATGAGCGATCTGGAACGCATTCTGAGCAGGATGGAAAGCGGCAAGGTAGCTCCCAGGGATTTTCGCAACATCATCCAAAGTGTACAGGCGGCCCGTACTATACAGGAGAGACTGGAGCTAGAGGCATTAAAGCCCCTGGCATCCAGGGCATCGGTGGAGGTCCCCGAGGAACTGAACGAACTCTGTCACTGGCTGGATACAAATCTGCAGGAAGAGTTGCCAGCCCTCTTTGGTAACGGGCCCCTGCTTAAGGATGGAGTGGATGCGGAACTGGATGAAGCAAGGATTGCCCGAACCGATGGAGCTCGCTGGATTCTGGAGCTTGAATCCGCGGAGAAAGAACGCACCGGTATCAACCTTAAGATCAAATACAACCGGGTGTCTGGCTACTTTATAGAGATTTCGAAAAGCCAGGCAGAGCAAGCTCCATCGGACTATGAGCGAAAACAGACCCTGGTCAACGCAGAACGGTTTACCTTCGCGCCGTTGAAAGACCTGGAGCGCAAGATCCTTTCCTCAGACGAAATTATTGCATCTATAGAGCAGCGATATCTCGAGGACCTGACTTCTCGCATTCTGGACCAATCCTCAAGTATTCGTGAACTGATGCTGCAAATCGCGGAACTGGATGTCTGTCAGAGCCTGGCCAGTATTGCAAGAAACCGGCAATGGTGCAGACCGGAAATCTCCAGCGACGGAAGCCTGGAGATCCGGGGTGGTCGTCATCCTGTTGTAGAAAAGTTTCTCCCTTCCGGGGATCAGTTCATTCCTAACGATACCTACCTGGATCAGGATGGTCAGAGCTTTGCCTTGATCACAGGGCCCAACATGGCCGGTAAATCTACCTACATTCGTCAGGTGGCATTGATTCAAATTCTGTTCCAGATGGGGGCCTATGTTCCGGCCGAACAGGCCAGATTAAGTTGTGCTGATCGAATCTTCACCAGGATTGGAGCCGGCGATGATCTCAGTCGCGGAGAGTCCACGTTCTTTGTAGAGATGCTGGAAACCGCTTCCATCCTGAATCAGCATACAGCCAATTCATTGATCATAATGGATGAAATTGGTCGCGGCACATCTACCTACGACGGTTTGGCCATTGCCAGAAGCGTGGCCGAATTTCTTACCAGCAAGAGCGAACGTCCCAGATGTCTGTTCGCAACGCATTATCATGAACTCACCGATCTTTCGGATCGCCCTGGTATCTTTAACCTTACAGTGCAGGTGGAAGAACATGATGGCAAAGTTGTATTCCTGCGAAAAGTGATCCCGGGTAATGCGGATCGAAGCTATGGAATTCATGTAGCTCGCCTGGCTGGATTGCCATCCGCCTTATTGACTCGGGCAGAAAGCATTCTGGCAGAACTGGAAAACCACAGTCTTCAAGTTCGCAAACAAACTCGAAATGAAGAAGTGCACTCTCACCAAAAAGCCAGGACATCGGAAACCACGAATCGAAAACCCGGCAAAACTGAAAAATCCAGGAAGCCGGCATCCACAAGAGCTGCGGAATCAGACTCAGAGCTGCAGCCGGACAGCAATCAGATGGGCCTGTTTTAATTCCATTTTTTGCTTTCCCGCCAGGCCTGGGCCTGTAAAGTTTCAGCACTCCGGGAGGGAACAATGGCAATTACGAAGAAAGGTCTGGGCTGGGAACTATTACAATCCTGGCATATATTACTTACCCTGGTGCCACTGGGCCTCACTGGCTGGCTGGCCTTTCTGTATCAATCGCTCAGATCGAGAAAGATTAAATGGTTTCTGGCCGGAGCGGTGTATTTAGCTTTCGTTGCAGGTTTCTTCTATCTAAGTGAGCAACCATATCCGGGGCAGGATGAAGGCGCCGAGCGACCTGACCATTTGACCTGGCCGATTCTAGGGCTCGTGGCTGCGGCCTGGATCATTCCCATCATTCATGCTCTAATTTCCAGAAAAGAGTATCTTCTGATCCTGGAAGCACGGGGCGAAGCCAGCGCTCAAAAAGGCGATTTGCTACGAGCAGAGATTCAATCTAAATACAAGGTCTCAGACAATAAGATCGATGATACGCTGGTACAGTTTAAAGAGGATGATCTGAGCGTAAAGGTTTGTCGACTGATCTGTAATACATTTCCCTTTTCGCCGGACTTTGATTACTATTTTAGCGTAGAAGGAGCCGTGAAGCGGCTGGATGCTTCCGCCGATGCCGCAACCATCGCCAGAGCCAAAGAGTATGCCAAAGGCGACGATATGGTGCGAGCCGTCAAAGTGGCTTCAGCGGTGGACATTGCGGATGGAGGCCTGGGTGTGTTTACGGGCCTTAAAAATGCCTACGATCACATAAAAAAGAAAGAAGGCATTCGCACATTTGAAGCGGATCCCCAGCAAGCAGCCGACGCTGGCATCAAAGCTATGACCATCGCCTATTTAATTGGTGATCTATTTCCTGGCTCCATTCCCGAAAAGGTGCAGAGATTCTTTGAAACCAGAGCTGGCCAGGAACTGGCGGTGTACTTTGCCGGTGCAGAAATCGCTCTACCGTTTACGGACAATTTACTGGAAGGTGCAGGTAACTGGATCGGACAGCTACTGGATAAACAGGGAGATACCGCCGAGAAAAAGTTTGCCGAGTTTGCAGGCCAGGGTTCCATCTCTGAAGTTCGGCAAATTCTGCAAACATTCGGAGATACCATGGATCGAACCCTTGTGCAGGTAAAAGGGTATCTGGACCCATTCATGGAGCGAGTTCAGGGATCCCTGCCTGGAATCATGAATGCAGCAGACTCAGTAACCGGCGGTGCAGCCACAGCTCTGGATATGTTACCCATCTGGAAGCTCCTGGGTAGCCGGGTGGCGGCTGAAGCCTGTGCTCTTCGTGCCATTCGTGGATGGGAAAGCTAGACTCCGGATTGTAGAACGATTGGAATGGATTTCAGTTCGTCATTAGCCGCCATAGACACCCTTCAGCTCAAATTCCCCTGGGCTCGATCGTAGAATCCAGGGGCCATGAGGAAACCATTGGCTTCGGCGGAACCCAGAGCCCGACGCTGCCGTGTCATTACTCTCGAGGTAACTCCCTTTCCAATCGTTCTACGATATGGCACATCTTCTTGATGTGGCTCAGCAAAGCCTCGCCGGAGTAGTTGTCCGAAATCACCGTCCTTAATTCCAGCTGTGTCAGCGCTACGCCGTCCTGTCCCAACAGTCGTAGCGCTGCGTCTCGACCGATGCGATTCACTTCCCAGTCTGGTCCCACGGTAAGAGAAGATACATTCTGGGCCAGAGTCTGAATCGAGGCCAGCGTTGCAGGTAGAAGTCGGTTATATTTCTCCTTCTGTTCATCAAAGGATACACCAGATAAAGAGCCTAGATAAAGACCGGGCCTCATATTATGGAAACCTTCTTCCGGGGGCGAACCACCTGACAGTGCCAGAAGATAAAAGGGATCCATTTCCGTTTCTCGGATCTTTACTCGAATGGCCAGAGCCTTACCTGTCCAGCGACGAAAACCGATTCTGTGCCCCTGAAAGGTACCCATCCCATAATAATCCGATCCGATTTGCATGGGTTGCAGATCCGGGATCCATTTCCTCAGTTCCAGAAGACTGCCTTCCAGCTTTGCGGAAGGCTGCAGCTTGCTTCGCATCCAGGATGCAAGAAAAAACAGAGCCGCAACCAGCAGTAAGAAGCAAATCGTGAGCAACAGGATGATTAATTCTTGTGGCATCTTTCAAATTAGAACAACTTCCAGATGCCCTATTTCAAGCAAAACCAAATCTGTGAACCCGGATTCATCCCGATCCGTCCAACCAGAGCAATCCGAAGATACGGGCCTTCGGGCCCTGTTTTTGCTCCCCTGGCGAGGAGCTCAAAGGAGATTATCTGAACTGAGTTCAGCACGCCAGGGCATCTGTTTGAGCGCCTTCCAATGAAATCATGAAAGCCATTCTTTTCTCAACTCCAATTTTGGCCCTTGCCTTGATGGCTCTCCTCTGTCAGAAGCCGGATCAGCTTTGCACCCAGATCGGCTGCGGAGACACCGGCCTGTCCATCACCTTTCCGGATCTGAAACCAGGGATCTATAATATTACAGTTCTGGCCGATGTTCAGAGATTTGAAAGGAATTGCACCGCTGAAGTCGAAAAGACCATCGAAGATGAGGAAACGCAAACGGTGATGCATTCAGGCGGGCCCTGTAGCGTCCAGATCACCGGTCGCTTCAAGAGTGTCACAGTGTTTCTGGAGAAGCGAAAGCTCGGAACCTACTCCGTCCAGTATGAACCTTACTTTCCGAACGGTCGGGATTGTCCCGGAGTATGCGAAGGAGCTTCTCTAAGCATCTCTACAGACGATATACAGGAAACGGGACATTAGTCTGACATTTCGGGAAGAGGCCAAACCTTCCAGGCTCCGTAGATTTCCCTGTAGCGATAGTAGATCTTACCGTTTTCTATGGATGAACGAAATTCAGCATCCACTGGTATTTCCGGAAATTTGAGCTCTGTGCTCTTCGGAGGGTTGGTGTTCACATTTACCTTTAGCATGGCCTGATTTCCCGTCCCTGCTACCAGAAAAATACCTGGACTGTATTCTATGAGGCTCATCGCATAAAGACTCATTTGGTAAAGTTCCGGCGAATCCCCGTAATCAAAGGTGACCTTCAATTCATGCCTGTTTCCATTATGCGGATCCAGAAGCACTCCTGCACCCGAAGGCCCGGCATTCACTCCAGAGACGATAAGAACGTAGGGCCCCATGGGAAAAACAGAATGATTCATCTCTGGACCATCTTTCTGGCGAAAGCTCTTCTGCCCGCCCTGCGGTAGCTTGCACGTTAATTCCAGGTAGTCGGAGCCAGTCCGGGCAATCACCGTGGTACCATTTTCCAGAGTAATGGTCCTGGATTCACCAGGTTCGTACATAGGTCGATGGGACTCATCCGAGGAATTCACTACCAGCCGAGGATAGGTGCCCGATTCGTTATCCGAATTCGAATCTTTGTTCGCCTCCACTGCGACAGGTTCGGCCTCTTTTCCCTCCGGAGGATCACTGATAGGAATGGGCAATCTACACTGAGAGAACAGTAGAATCGAAAGCAACAATGCTCCACAAATAGCTATTCGTTTTGCCATTCCTGGTCTCCGTTTCGTTCCTATTGTCTTGCAGGGCCCATGAAATTGAGCACAGAATTGCCGGATCAGTTGGCCTTCAAGAATCCGGACATTTCATTCTTTTCCAGAGACCTGGCCCAGCCAAATGCCTTGAACACCTGGGGAGCCCAGTAAGCAGCCCAGACAATAATCAAGAAGTAGCGAACGTATCGCACGATTCCTTCCAGCAGGGGATGCACCTCATCGAACAGGCCATCCACCAGTAGCTTGGGTACCACTCGGAAGATGCCAATACCCAGAAAGCCTACCAGAAAGGCGCCCAGAATAGCCAGCGGTCGTCTATCCAGATGAAAATAATTCTTCCGATAAGAGAGAGCCAGGGCCACTCCCAATCCGGCAAGCGTTGCAGATATTGAAATGAAGATATCCATGCTCCTGGGATCAAAGGCATCCTTGAGCTTTGCCAGATCTGCTGACTCCAGGCCCACAGCCATAGTTGCCATGGTTTGCCAGTTTTCCGGATCTTTATGATCGATGAATTGATTGAGACCAAAAGCCAGGGCTATCAAGACCATGGAAATGACCAGTGGATAGATGATTTTTCGTGCGAAAGGGAGGGATTCAAACCAGCCCAGCACTGAATCCGTGGTTCGAATGTAAACGTAAAGACAGACAGCGCCCAGTAGCAGTCCTCCGATAATGTCCTGGGGAAAATGAACACCCAGAACCAGTCTGGAGAAACAGATTAAAGAGATTAGAACAATGGCCGGAACGAAGACCATGGCCCCCCGCTTGCGAAAGGCATAGGCCAGATATCCCCAGATGGTAACCGCATTCTGCGAATGACCGGACGGAATACCATAGCTGCTTTCGAATACGTATCCTTTGATCTCAGAACTTACCCAGTAAGGTCTGGGCTCGGTGAGCACGAGCTTAAAAAATGAGTTCGAATAGGAAGAGAATAGAAGGATGCCCAGTAGACGAATGCCTATTGCTGGCTGCACGAACCAGAAAAAGATGGGTACCAGAATAAAGTAAAAGGTTTCATTGCCCAGGTATGTCACCAGTTCAAAGGGAATGATGGGCAACCCCCAGGTTTGAATTTCGGCAACAATATCTGCGCCCCATTTCCAGATTCCTTCACCAAGCATGAAGGTAAAGGTCCTGCCGTCTGGCAGTTGTAAAGCAAAAACCCGACTTGATTTCCTGCGCTGGATTCGGTCCGCTGACAGCATGCATGGAAGTCAGATTGCGGAGTTCCCCTTTGAGGAGATCCAGAAACGGCTGGAATTGGCCAGGGAGCTATTGCCCTCCCTGGGACAGAAACTTCTTCAGATACAGCCTCAACTGAATATTGAAAACTCATCCAACTCCAAATCCGACCTTACTCTAATGAATCGGGCGGATCAGGAGATTGAAGGACCCCTACTTGCTTCGCTGAAGGAAGTGTTTCCGGAGGATACCTATCATGCAGAGATGGAGGATCCGGACGGCGAGCATCTGGATTTTACCTGGTGGATAGATGCCGTGGACGGTACCAGAAACTTCATCCATGGACTTCCCTTCTTCTGTATGTCTGTGGGGCTTTCCTTTCGTGAAACACCGGTGGCCGGAGCCGTCTATGTGCCTTCCCTGGGCGAAATGTACTGGGCAATTTCTGGAAGCGGCGCGTTTAAAAACGACCATCCGATCTCCGTTTCTCGCATCGCTCAAATGGATCGCTCCCTGGTAGCCACTGGCCTGCCCTATGAAAGAAAAGAGATCATCACTCGTTTGATTTCCGACATATCCGCTTTCGTATCCAGCGGCACTGGATTGCGAAGGACCGGTTCTGTAATTCTGGATCTATGCTATGTGGCCGAAGGCCGATTCGATGCGATGTGGGAAAGAGGTGTAGATCCCTGGGATGCCTGTGCTGCGGCGGTCATCATCAAAGAAGCCGGGGGACGTCTTTCCGGATTCTCTGGAGAGATCTTTCATATAAAGCAGCAAGATCTCGTAGCTTCCAACGGAATTCTGCACACAGAAATGCTGGAAATCCTCAAGCAGGCTAGAGAAATCGAAGGCGTTAACTAATCAATCCTGTTGACGCCCTTTCGTAAGGCCGTCAACGATTCCAAACCCTTCTTGTCTAATTTCAAATTCAGGAACCGGACCCGAGTATGGTGCCCGGTTGCTTCACCTATTGCCGCGCTTTCGCTTTCTTACCCCGGGGCTGCGGGCCCTTTTTTAGCTATCCCCGAGCTTACGCTTCAAAGCGTTTAAATGGCGAATTTCATGATAGGCCTGAATCCACATCCAGTCCATGAGATTGACCCCGCCGAATATTGCATGCGGAATGCCGCGTTTTTCCAGATCTTCTTTGCTCTTTCCGGAAATGACTTTTTCTGTCTTTTCCATCGCCTTGTCCAGTTGCTCCAGGGAAGTAGACAGATCCCAGCTTTCTTTGGGAACTACTACATCCGGAGCCTCCGCATTGCCTGTTTTCAGGATATCGCTTTCATAGGTATCGTAATCCAGTTTCTGACAGTCTTCTGCAGGCAGTCCTATCTTTCCACCCAGGATAGCCGGAACAGCTCGCGCCATACTCCACTGAGTCAGGTATAGATGCTCGGCAATCTGAGAAGGAGACCAGCCTCCTGCCTGGGGTTGAGCGGCGTATTCGGATTCCGGAATGCTCTTCAAGTATTCAGTAACCTGAGAGCGAAACTTCTTCCATTGATCCAGCATTTCCTGGGGTGTTTTTACCTGCGATGGATTGGCCATAACGCATTATTCACGGCCAGCGTGAAATGCAAAGTAGAAAAAGATTGTGCTCCGGAACCTGCGAAGTTGATCCTGGGTGTATGGCAAAACCGCATCTATCCGTGAATATGGCCATGACTCTTGATGGCAAGGTAATGCTTCCGGATGGCACCTGGCATGGGCTCACATCACCGGTGGATCGGCAAACTATGGACCTGTATCGTTCGCGAGCACAGGCTTTGATTGTAGGCAGAAACTCCGTAGAAAAGGATAATCCGGTCTTTGCGCTCAAGGATGGAAGTCCCGGCCCGCGACCCATAATGATATGTCGCTCCAGGCTTCCGGTGCCTGGACTGCGATTCTTTCAGCATGATCCCATCATCTATGTTCCTCCAGCTCTTACCGACAGCGATGAGGCTTCGCAACTGTCTCAAGCCTGCGAAATTGCGGCGCTGGATGATCCATCGCCGGCAGCCGTTCTGGATGATCTCTATGAACGCGGTTTTTCTACTGTGCTTCTGGAAGGCGGTCCGGGGCTGAACTCTGGTTTCTTTTTTGCTGATCTTGTAGACTGCCTATACCTCACTATTGTGCCTTTTGTTCTGGGCGACTCACATCTTCCAGGAATTGTCGATGCCGACACCTGTATACCTGACTTTACCCAACGAAACTGGAAGTTAGAAAGATGCGAGAAAATCGGAAACGAAGTGTTTACAGAATATCATCGCCAGAGAAACTGAGCAATGTTTCGAGAGAAAATCATTCCGGCCATCTATATCAGCCTGGGAGTGATTATTCTATTCCTGCTTTCGCTATACGCAGTACTGGTCTTTCGCCTCCCTTCCTACAACGGTACAGTTCGCACCACTCAGGTAAAAGCCAGTGTTCAAATCTATCGCGATTCTGCGGGAATGCCTCACATTATTGCCGACAGCGAAGAAGATGCCTACGTCGGTCTGGGCTATGCCATGACTCAGGACCGATTGTTTCAAATGGATTTACTTCGAAGGGCCGCCACCGGCCGACTATCCGAAATCCTGGGACCTGAGTTACTCAAGACTGATATTCTATTTCGCACGATTACTGCACCGGTACCACCTGAGAAAATATTTCAAGAGATGCCTGAAGAAGTGCAGAATGCCCTGCGAGCATTTTCACGGGGCATCAATCTGGCCATGGAAGAAGAACCCTATCCGGTAGAGTTCTTGCTACTTGGTTACTCCCCGGAACCATGGAAGCCCGAGGACTCTGTATCCGCTCTTTATATCATGTCCTGGGATTTGAGCCCGGCTTTTTCGCAGGAGATCTTGCACTTTATTCTGGAGCAGGAATTGGGACCGCAGCAGGCCAGGACATTGTTCACCGCTTATCCCGATGGAAGTCCTGATATCCTCACCGGGATGAAGAATTCCAGTCGCCTTTCCCGGTTGGAAGGAATTCCTGGAGGGCCCGCGAACAAATCCGCCATGGAACTAAATCGCAACAATGGTCAGGATCCTTCCCATGGGAACCAACCCCCTGGCGATTTCGAAAGCAATGAATCTAATGGTATTTCTATTGATGAGTCTCGCATAGCGCTCAAAGAAGCGCTTTTCGCACATACAGTGTATGAAGAACTACTTGGGAATCCAGGAGCGGGAGCATCCAATAACTGGGTGGTATCGCCGGACAAATCTTCCACCGGCACAGCCGTTCTTGCCAATGATATGCATCTGGGCCATGGAATTCCCGGAATCTGGTATCAGGCCCACCTGATCAGTCCCGGCCTGAACGTTACAGGAGTGCTTTTGCCAGGCGTTCCATTCGTCATCGTAGGCGGGAATGAAAATACAGCTCGCGGATTCACAAACGTTATGCTGGATGATATCGATTTCTATCGAGAGAAATTGAACCCTGATGATGCGAATCAGGTAATGTACAGAAATAGATACGTTGAAATCCAGAGTATAGAGACTACCTTCGAGGTCAAGGGTGAAGATCCAGTAAAACATACTATTCGAATTACACCCCATGGCCCCATCATAACAGACCTTCATCCGTTGCTGGCTTCGGATGCACCGGGGCAGCCCAATGCCAGAAGTCGACTGGACGGCCATCCTGTATCCATTCGCTGGACTCTCTATGATCATACCGATGCAGCCCTGGGTCTTTATTTGGCGAATCGGGCTCGAACCGTGGATGATCTGGAGAAGGCCATTGAGCACTTCAAAATGCCTGCGCAGAACTGGGTTTTTGCAGACTCAGAAGGAAATATTGCGTACCGAGCAGCCGCAGGCATTCCCATCCGCCGAGGGTTCAGCGGGCTGGAACTACTAAGAGGATGGGATGGAAGTCAGGAATGGTCAGGCTACGTTCCTACCAGAGCTCAGCCATCGCTCCGAAACCCTGCAGAGGGATGGATTGCAACAGCCAACAATCAGCATAGCAAGCAATACCCCTATACTATCTCTAACTATTGCGCATCTCCGGATCGTTACCAGAGAATTCAGCAAATGCTGGGCTCCACCGATGGCCTGGATCTCAAGGATCACCAGAGATTACAGATGGATACCTTCAACTTCCAGGCCCGCAACCTGATGCCCTATGTGCGAAGAGCTCTGGGACAACCTCTGGAAACCACGGAAGACAGAGATGCGGACCGGACCATGGAGGAAGCTCGTAATCTCCTTCTGGACTGGGACCTTCAAAACCGCCGCGAATCCACCGGTGCCGTTATTTACCACTATCTGATTCTATCGCTGGTTTATGATCTATTTCAACCTGTCATCGGAGAGGAACTTTTTCCTTATTACACCAGCAACCGGTACACCCTTTTTAACAGTCTACAGGAGATTCTAAGACAAGCTTTTCACCCTTACTATCGAATAGAAGGAGAGCAAGTGGATCGCAATATCTTTATTAGAAATTCCTTTCGTAAAGGAGTGCAGGCCATGCTGGAGAGGAACGGTTCCCTGTCCACATCCTGGGGCCAGATTCATGGTCTGGAATACAACCATCCGTTTGGGCGAAAGTCTGCATTGCTGGGTTTCTTTTTTAATCGGGGCCCTTACCCGGTGGACGGAAGCTGGACCACGGTTGCCCCTTCGGGATTCAAAATCCTTCCCTGGTCTGAGTTGAACTTCAATGTAGTTCATGGAGCATCGCAAAGAATGATCTTTAATGTAGGCAATCCGGATGCATCCGTCACAGCCCTTCCCGGGGGAATCAGCGGACAATTCCTCAGTCCACATTACGATGATCAAATTGAGGGCTACATCGAAGGACAGTACAGACGTTCCTCTGTAAGCCGGGACGACGCTATAAAGGCAGCCATCTATCGACTGATTCTGGAACCCAGATAAAAATGCGCAAACTTACCGCATATCGCCTGAAACCATTGCATATGCACCTGTGCAATTCCAACCGATTGACAAACTGAAGGGCCTGCGTAATCTTTGTCTGTGAAGTTAGCCGGTTTCTCTGAACCTGGTATGGTTCGAACCCGAAACGAAGATGCAGCGCTTTTACAGGATACCGTAGTTCAGAGTAATTCCACCGGAGATATACTGGCCCGCCAGGGCGAAAGCCCCTGGGTCGCGGTGGCCGATGGTCTGGGCGGTCATCCGGACGGACACATTGCCAGCAATACCCTGCTTCGAAGCCTTATTTCCTCAGAACAACCCTTCCGCGAAAAGAGCGATCTTAACGAGCTGGCTGCCTACCTGGCGAGCTCCCTTTTACAGAGGTCCCGAGAAAGAGGCAAACCGGGTATGGCTTCTACTCTGACTGCCCTCTATTGTACTCCAGAGAAGCTTTTTCTGGTTCATTGCGGCGACTGCCGAGCCTATCTAATCAAACCCGATGGAAGTAAGCTCATCAGTGCAGACCATACACTTGTCTTTCAAAACTACCAGCGGGGCGAGCTAACTCTGGAACAGGTTCGCATGCATCCTATGAAAAACCGAATCCTTCGATGCATTGAGGCTTCGGAATCCATTCCGGAGCTGGAATTACATACGCTGGAAAGAAAGCCCGGCATGAGATTGGCCCTATTGAGCGATGGTATCTGGGAGGCTATGCCCCAGGAAAAGCTCCTGGAACTGGTGCAGAAACCTGATCTGGTACGATGCTGCGAAGCTGTAAGAAAGGAATATTATGTTTCTGGAGCGAGAGATAACGGAACGATGGTAATGCTGGAGCTCCCGGACTAGAAATCTATAAAAGGCAGTCCATCGCCCAGTCAAAAACCTGTTCGCCAGTAACGATCTTCAAAAAGCAATGCAGCATTGGCCTGAATTCTGCTGAGCGAACCGGATGCGAACGAAAACGATTTCGAAGGCGCATTTCCATACAATGCCAGCCATCATTCCTCATTCTACAATTGAATGCAAGGTTGTCCCTGGCTCTGGACGGTCCTGCTGCGAAGGAAGACGATCTAGAAAAACAGATCTCCAGACAGTGCCAGGTATCTTCTTGGGTTCTACCGTCGATGGAAGCTTTGTCTCCAGGTTGAGCTGGCCTGTCCCTGCGACTAAAGCAGACGATCTATAAAAACGCTTTGCCAGACGGTACCAGCCACCAGACTCATACCCTGGGCATTGGGATGTACTCCGTCCGGCAAACAGAGTTCTGGTTCAAGCATAACTCCTTCCAGAAAGAATGGCAGTAGCTCCACTCCGTATTCCTGTTCCAATCGAGGAAAAATCTTCTCAAACTCTCGGCCATTCGATTCCAGACCGGGAATAACGGGCAACACAGAAATCATTATGCGAATATCAGGATTGGCCTGGCGCGCATGATCAATGATTTTTATGAAATGCCCCTCACTGAACTCTGGACTAATTCCGTTGAACAGATCGTTGGCCCCCAGAAATACCACAAGTACTTCCACATCGGGATGGGCCCTGAGAAGTGGGGACAGGCGATAATACGCATCCATTACCGTATCTCCGCTAATTCCGCCGTTCATTACTTTCACGGAGGAGTTGATTTCTTCCAGCTTTTGCTGGATTCGCGCAGGAAAAGACTGCTCGGGCATGAGGCCAAAGCCTTCGGTAAAACTATCGCCTAAAAAGAGAACTGCGATGGGTCTGGTATCGCTTCCGGGCATGGCGTTCGAAGTTACTGAATCTCGAGAATGGCCAGTGTATCGCCAATCTTTACGGACTCTCCAGCTTTTCTCTTAATCTCTTTCAGGGTACCGTTGTCCGGGCACTCCAGGGGAAAAGCCGCTTTGTCAGTAACCAGCTCGCACAGTTCCTGGTTTTCTGTCACCTTATCTCCCTGCTCTACGTTCCAGGAAACAATCTCTATTTTTTCTGCATCGCCAATATCTGGCACCATCAAGGGTATTTCACGAGCCATAGAACGATCCCGCCGAATTGGTATGCAAATGCAACAGCAAATTACCGTTTCCCATTGATTTCTACCTCAATACTGATTATTCTGGTAGTATGAACCGTCTCCCTGTGCCCACCGACGATGAACTGCGACAAACCCTTTCTGCCACCATGATGCCTCATGATCTGGACCAGGCCATACCCCTGATCCATGAAATCAATGAGTTAAAGAAAGAGAAGAATGCCGTAATTCTCGGGCATAATTATATGACGCCAGACGTATATCATGGAGTGAGCGATTACGTCGGGGATTCGCTAGGACTGGCCAGGCTATCCGCTGAAACCGAGGCAGAGATCATTCTGTTTAACGGCGTACATTTTATGGCAGAAACGGCCAAAGTACTGAATCCAACAAGAAAGGTCTTAATCGCAGACCTGGAAGCCGGTTGTTCCCTGGCAGAAAGCATCACACGAAAAGACGTCCAGGAATTGAAGAAGCAATTCCCGGGCGTGCCTGTAGTGACCTACGTCAATTGTTCTGCAGAAGTAAAGGCAGAAACAGACATCTGTTGCACCAGCGCTAATGCTCTGAAGGTAATCGAAAGCCTTCCCGACGATACGATCATCTTCCTCCCGGACGCCTACCTTGCCAAAAACATGCAAAAGCAAACCAGCAAGCGATTGATTGCCTGGGAGAATGGCAAATGCATGGTTCATGAACTCTATTCCGGCGATGATGTGCGGGATATGCGGCGTCAGTTTCCTGACCTGGTTGTAATCAGTCATCCTGAATGCGATACAGATGTGACGGAAGCATCGGACTTTGCAGGCTCTACTTCGCAGATGGAGGATTTCATTCGAAACAGCAAAGAGCAGAATATCATGTTGCTCACTGAATGTTCCATGGGCGACAATCTAAGGCATAAATTTCCGGATCGCCATTTCATTTCCACATGCCATACCTGTCCGCATATGAAGAAGATCACTCTTTCCAAGGTCCGCGATGCGCTTTTGAAAGAGCAGTTCGAAATCCATCTGAGCGAAGAAATCATTGAAAAGGCCAGAAAATCCGTGGAAAGAATGATCGCTATCGGATAACCCGCGAAGATTTTCTTCCTATTTCAAGAAGACCCAGGCAGGGGTCAGGGGAAGTCTTCCGGCTCGTACGATCCGAGAAGAACATTCCAGGCTCCTTAAGGGTCTGAATGAACCGATTTGTGAAGAAAATAAAGATATTGCACTCGCCCGGCTAATCCATGAGATTGCACCGGACTCCGAAAAGGAAAGCTTTTCGGTTCGGGAAAATTCACATGGAAAAATTAAAGAAGTTTACACTGCCTATCGCTCTGGGAGCCGGATTGCTGATCATTCTATCGTTCAGTACCATCAGCAACCAGTATCTGGATCTGCAGTGGTTCAAGTCTCAGGAACTGGGTAGCCTGTATTTCACCTATCTCTGGTTAAACCTGCTTCCATTTCTGTGTGGCTTTGTTCTGGCTCTTTTGTTTTATTTTCCGGTCTACAAGTTCAATACCAAGAGCTTGCGATTACTCTTTTCGGAAGGAATGTTTACGAAAGGATGGAACTATCTTTTTGCAGCCATTCCCTTTGGGGCCGCCTTTCTTTTCCACGGACCTTCCGCTGTCACTCTTTCCGACTCCATTCCCCTCTTCTTTTATGGAACGGATTCCGGAGTCTCTGACCCGGTACTTGGAGTTGACGTTAGCTTTTACATGTTTGATCTTCCCTTTTACAAGGGCATCATTCACTACTTCCAGATTCTTATCATAGCTCTGGCCATCTATAGCGCTGCCATGTTCTATCTTCCTGTACAGGCTGCCGGAATCTCGGGAAAGTTACATTATAAAGATGCTCTGATTTTTCGCATCACGGTCCTTGGATCCATTCTGGGTACGCTATTTCTATCTGTCCTTGCGGTGGATTTCTGGCTGGATAGCTATGAATTGATTACTTCGGGAACATCCAGCACAGTGGCCGGGGCCGCATATACCGATGCTAATTTCACTCTTTACGGTTACCGGGTTCTTGCATTCGTTTCAGCGCTGGCCGCTCTGGTAACTCTATTCGCTCTGTTTCGTAAATCCTACAAGACGGCTGCCATCGCTGTGGCCTCGGTATTCGTTCTTTATCTTCTGGGTATTCGGCTGGTTCCATTCATGATCCAGTCTCTTCAAGTAAATCCTAACGAGTTCGCCATGGAAGAGGAGTACATCGAGCATAGCATAGCCTATACCAGAAAAGGTTATGGACTGGATCAGGTAAAACGAAGTAATTTTGAACCGGGCCAGGGGATCGATCCTCAGACGGTGCAAAGAAACCAGGAGCTGATTTCGAACATTCGCCTCTGGGACTACCGTCCGCTGAAATCCACGTTTCGCCAATTGCAGGAGATTCGCCCTTATTATGAATTCGCCGATGTAGATGTAGATCGTTATCGAATCAACGGACAGCTGCGTCAGGTAATGTTGAGTGCCCGGGAACTGAACGCATCTGAGCTTTCCTCTCATGTACAGAAAAACTGGATTCCGATGAAGCTGCAGTACACTCATGGCTATGGCGTAGTGATGAGTCCCACCAATCGAGTTACGGAAGACGGTTTGCCGGAATTATGGATTAAGAACTTCCCACCGGAAATCAAGCAGGAAGGACTTCCTCAGTTCAAGGAGCCGCGAATCTATTTTGGAGAAATCCAGGAGAACTACGTAGTTGTAAATACGGGTATGAACGAGATCGACTACCCTGCCGGACAGGAGTTTAAAGAGACTCGTTATGCCGGCAACGGTGGCATAGCACTGGGATCCGGTCTTCATAGACTGCTCATCTCCTGGCCCTTTGACACCTATAAGCTTTTGATGTCCGAATACATCAAAGACGATAGTCGTCTTTTGATTCGCAGAAACATTCATGAAGCTGTGCGAAGGCTGGCTCCTTTTCTGGAGTTTGACGAAGATGCGTATCCAGTGATTGGAAAGGATGGTAAACTGTACTGGATTGTGGATGCCTACACTGTATCCCGGAGATTTCCTTACAGCGCTCGCATCAATCCCGAGTTTCTGGCTTCGCTTTCCAGTCGATTGAACCTTCGTCGATTTGGCGGGATCAACTATATTCGCAATTCCGTGAAAGTGGTCATCGATGCCTACAGCGGCAAAGTCAGGATGTTTGCTCTGGATGATCAGGATCCAGTGCTGGCGGCTTATAAAAAGTTTCTTCCTGAATTGATCCAGCCCATGGAGGAATTCCCGGAATTTCTAAAGCCCCATCTGCGCTATCCAGAAGCGATATTCATGATCCAGGCCTCGATCTATACGGATTATCATATGGAGGATCCCCAGGTCTTCTACAACCGGGAAGACCGGTGGGAAATATCCCAGGAGCTTTATGACTCAAACAAACAACTGGTAGAACCGTACTATGCCATTGTGAAGCTACCTGGCGAAAAAGAACCGGAAACGGTGATCATGCTTCCCTTTATTCCCAAAAATAAGCAGAACCTGGTTTCCTGGATGGGAGTTCGCTGCGACATAGATCGAGGACTGGGCGAGATCCTGGTATTCGATTTTCCTCGATCCCGTCAGATTTATGGGCCCATGCAAATCGAAGCACGCATCGACCAGGATGCAGAGATTTCACCTCAGATTTCTCTCTGGGACCAACAGGGCTCCTCGGTGATCCGGGGCAACCTTCTGGTATTACCCATCGAGAATGAACTGGTGTACGTGGAGCCATTGTACCTGCAGTCGAACGAAAGTCCATTTCCCGAGCTTAAACGAGTGATTGTGGCCAGCGGTACCAGCATCGCCATGCGAAACACCTTGCAAGAGGCCATCGAAGCGGTGGCCAGGAATCGCACCGGGACCAGCGAGCCCGGAGCCGAAAATGCTCCCTCCGCAGCCGTAGATCCCAAACAGCTGGTCCGTCAGGCCAAGGAAGCTCTGCGACAGGCGAAATCGGCAGCTGGACGAGGAGACTGGCAGCAGTTCGGCCAGTTTATGGATGAGCTGGAAAGCACGTTGAATCGAATTCCTTCCAACTAATCTCGGGCCCTGGAGCGCGCAGGGCTTTCGCTTCCGGCGCTCCTGACGGGCTGGCTTCTTGGGACTAACAGCTCGAGACCAGACCTACAAATGGCGCTGTCTGTAGTTTATCGACACGGCTTCCCTGTCCGGGAAAACCGGCTTCATGGATTTGCGCATTGGCCAGGGAATTGATTTTCACCGATTGATCGAAGACTCAGACCGGCCTCTACTGCTCGGAGGCGTAGAGATTCCGGGCCCGCTGGCTCTCAAAGGCCATAGCGATGCGGATGTTGTGCTCCATGCAATTACCGATGCCATTCTGGGGGCTCTGGCACTGGGGGATCTGGGCGAATTCTTTCCGGACACAGATCCAGCGTTCAACAATGCGGACTCCTCCTTGCTGCTGCAAACGGCCCTGAGAGAAATGCAGAACCGAAATTACCGGGTGCAAAATGTAGATCTTACGGTGATGGGCGAGCGGCCAAAACTGGCACCCTACAGAGCGGAGATTAAAAAAAAAGTAGCCTCGTTGCTTGCAATTGCGGAAGAAAGCACAGGAATCAAAGCAACCACTACAGAAAAAATGGGTTTCCTTGGCCGGTCCGAAGGTCTGGGATGTATGGCAGTGATTCTTCTGGTAAAATAGTCTGAAAAGGATGTCAGGACCTTACCGGCAACAGGCAAATGCGAACCGAATACACCAGCTCACGGACGATCCTTGTATTGCTTTTTGCGCTTTTGCTGTTGCCTCGGTGCAATCAGGAACGCAACTACACCGAAGTCAACCTGAACGACTTCGAAGCTCGAGCCACGGTAGGACTCGTAAACTCTGACAATGTCGATTCTTACAACTGGGTAACCATTCCTCCGGCCGTCAACAATCAGCGCCCCATTCGAATGAGTAGCCTGAATTTCCCCGGCATGCCTGTGCGTGCTCCCGTGCAATTTCAGGATCTTCCCATGCGCGATTTTTCCATGCAGCTTTGTTTCAATCTAAGCGACTCTGAGCTGGATGCCCTCACATCGCCTGCCCTACAGCTTGCCCATATTGGCGAAAAGTGGGCGATCTTTCTAAACGGCAGAAATGTCTTCAGCAATCTGGAAGCCGCTGAATCCAGAAGCCGCAGAAGTCTTGTATATCCCCTGGACGTGCGCTACTTTCTGCCCGGAAAGAACTGTCTTCTGTTTCACTTTCGCGGAGATCCGGTGAATCTGGAAACCGGTCTGTACTACGGCGGCCCCTATCGCGTGGTGGAGTACCAGGCCATTGTAGATGATAGGTCCGATGCCATCAGTCTCTCGCTGGTTAGCATCTACTTCGCGCTGGGTTTCTTCCATATGCTCTTCTTTTTGCAGAAGAAGAGAGACCGGTACAACGTATATTTTGGTCTTTTCGCAATCTTCATGGCACTCTGGCTTTTTGCCAAGTCCCCGATCATATATGAAATCCTGCCCCAGTACTATCTAACTCTGAGAATAGAACTCTTCAGTGTGTTTCTGTTGATGCCATCTCTGGGATCCTTTATTCAATCTGCCCAGGGAGGCATCCACTCCTGGCTGATGAAAACCCTCTGGGGCAGCCACATCATTTTGATTCTGGCATTGCTCTGGCCCTCAGAAAACTTCATTCAAGATCTTATCACATTCTGGAGAGTTCTGGCCATACTATTTCTGATCTATTTCATGATCGCCATTCCCTACAGATTCTGGAGATACGTGCGTCTGTTTCGACTGAGATATCCTGGAATGGACTCAATCAAAAAAGCTATTCTTAACACAGTGCCTGGCAATCTTCTTCTGGGCACCGTGGTGGTTGCCCTGGCAGGAATCTTCGACATAGTCAACGCATCCCAGGGCCGGGGAAATCAGGGAACCATTGGTTACGTTTTTCTCATATTCGTTGGCGGCTCCGCTCTTCGGATTGCGAACCGGCTTTTCTTTCTCAACGATCTAGTTGAAAACTTGAACCGCAAGCTCCGGCATAATCTGGCAACTTTGAATCGCACAAACTCCAGACTACGAACTTCAGAAAGAAGATATCGACACTTGATCGATGGCTCCAGGGATGTCATCCTATCCCTTAATTCCGAAGGATTAATCCTTCTGGCTAGTAGGGCCTCTCGTCTGGAGCTGGGCATTGGACCGGAGGAGCTGGAAGGAAAGCATATCGCATCGCTTATTCATGGCGATCCTGCAGACCAGTTCCGGACTCTGGAGTTCTTTCACGAGCGATTCGAGGTTTTCCAGAAAGAAAAGGACAGTCTTCAGATGAAGATTCCGGTCCGAAGCAAAAACGATACGCAACCTGTACAGTTTCAACTCACTCTGCAAAAAATGCAGGGAGACGATGACTGGGAAATTCTCGGTCGCCTGGTTCCTCTGAAAGAGGACTACCTGCTCCAATTTTTGCAGAAAGAGCAACTTACTTTCAATCTGGGCAATGAACTTATTGCAGTGGAGGAGCTTTCCCAGAGATTGGTGCGAAATCTACCCAGGTACATAGATGTTTCAGACACTGCGATGGTTCGCATCGGATTAAGGGAAATCCTGATCAATGCAATCGAGCATGGAAACCTGGCGATTACGTTTGAGGAAAAAAGTGAGGAGTTATCTACCGGTAACTACAGCGAATTCATCGCTCTCAGGCAGAGCGACCCAAGATATCGCGAGCGTACAGTAACGGTGGATTACAATCTGGATTCCAGCGGCGTAATCTATAGAATCCAGGATCAGGGATCTGGCTTCGATCATGCGACTCTGGGAAAGAAACTGAGTATCTCGGAAAGCGAAGAGCTTCCATTGCACGGCCGAGGAATCATGATTACTCGCAATGCATTTGACCTTGTGGAGTACAATGAAAAAGGCAATGAAGTCAGGTTGCTTAAGTATTTCCGATGATGCAATGGCTGTAAAGTATCTCCGAGTGCTAAAGAGCACTTGGTTTTTGGAGAGGGCATGATGGAAATGAGACAGAAGAATACATTCAAAAGTCCGCAAACCCAGGGGCATGAGTGGACCTTCCTGAGCAATCACTCCCATGTTTTGCTTTGCCTGTTTCGAGATCCAGATATGAGATTACGGGATGTAGCCCAGCTGGTGAATATCACAGAACGAGCTGTACAGGGAATTGTCCTGGATCTTGAGGAAGCGGGGGTATTGCGGCGCATCAAACAGGGGCGCCGAAACCGTTACGAAATCTATGTGGATCGAAGTCTACGGCATCCGCTGGAAGAACACATTCCTGTGGGAAGACTCCTGGAATTGCTCAAATAAAGACAAGCCGAACAGACGGTTTGCCTCGTCTATAGCAATATGCGCCTCTTCGCCGGATCCTTTGTCTTAGTATTTCTCTTCCATTGCAACGTGCCCGGTATTCAGGAACGCAGAGTGCAGATAGACCCTGAAAACGGACCCGGCCAGCAACAGCCAATCGACGTAAGCGAACCAGAGGATGCAGATGAGGTTTCGCTCAGTTCATCCGAGAAAAGGTTCGTTCAACTGATCAACGAACATCGCAAGAAAGTAGGGTGCCCTCCCCTCAAGCTCAATGCCAGGTTGCAGAAAATTGCCCTTGATCATTCAAAAGATATGGCTGCTCGCGATTTCTTTTCGCACACAAACCCGGACGGTCAGTCCCCCTTTGATCGTATGAAGGGAGCAGGAATTCGATACTCATGGGCTGCAGAGAACATTGCATTCGGTCAGCGCACTGCCAGCGAAGTTATAGGAAGCTGGCTCAACAGTAGCGGACACCGTCAGAATATCGAGAATTGTAAACTGAGGGAACATGGAATCGGGCATTATTCGGTTACCAACCACTGGACCCATGTATTTGCTACACTGCGCTGAATCCATCCGCTTCTATCATGGAATCTCACACTTTTCACTTGAGTAGATAGGCCCCTGTCAACATCTGGGGCAATGGAAAAGAGAAAGCTGGGCACCACCGATCTGGAGGTAACCATCGCCTGTCTGGGCACCATGACCTTCGGAAACCAGAATAACGAAAAAGAAGCTCATGAACAACTGGACCGGGCAATAGAGGCAGGAATCAATTTCATCGACACCGCCGAAATGTATGCAGTGCCTCCCTCTCCTGAATCTTACGGAACTACAGAAACCATGATTGGTAATTGGCTGGCCTCCCGGCCCGGGATGCGCGAAAAGATCATACTGGCCAGCAAAGTGGCAGGCAGAGGATTACGATGGGTCCGAGATGGAAATGCAATTATAGATCGTAAGAACATCCTGGCCGCTATTGATGATTCTTTAAAGCGCCTCCAGACCAATTACCTGGATTTATATCAGCTTCACTGGCCCAATCGTCCCTTTTATCATTTTGGACAGTACTGGAGATTCGCGCCGAAAAACAGGGATGTGTCCAAATTCACAGATAATCTACATGAAGTGCTGGAGACTCTGGGCGAACTAATCAGAGCAGGAAAGATCCGCCATGCAGGACTTTCCAATGAAAGTGCCTGGGGCACAATGAAGTATCTAGAATTATCCGAAAAGTTCAAGCTACCCCGCATGGTAAGTATTCAGAATGAGTATAGTCTGCTCTATCGCTTATTCGAGCCGGACCTGACGGAAATCGCCACTTACGAAAACATCTCTCTGCTTGCATACTCCCCGCTGGCCACAGGGCTCCTTACCGGTAAATATCGTAACGGAAAGATTCCCGAAGGTAGCCGATGGAAGATTCAATCCGCGCGGCACAATCAGAGAAATACGGCCCAGGCTCATGCTGCCGTAGAAGCTTACAACAAACTGGCAAAGGAACATGGAATATCGCTCAGCCATATGGCCCTTGCTTTTGCTCATCAGCAGTCCTTCATGACTTCGGTGATCATCGGTGCCACTACCATGGATCAACTGAATTCGGATCTGGAAGCCTTTGAGATGTCGCTTTCAGGCGATCTGCTAAAAGAGATAGAGATTATTCGCAGAGATTTTCCCATCCCCTACTAGGAGCCAACCGTGCAGATCCGACATTTAGAGAGTAAGGATTTCAAAGGCCGATTCCGTTATTTCCACAGGGACAATGGTCGGGAGGAAACGATCCTTCTTCTAAGCGGCTTTCAGGATACAGGCCGAGGTTTTTATTTCCAGGAAGAGTATCTTTCGCAGCGATTCAACCTGATTGCCCCGGACTGGAGAGGCCATGGAGATTCTCCCAATATGCCAGAAGGCTGGTTCTATTCGTCGGCCATGCTGCTGGCAGATTTCATTCAATTCACTGCTGCCCTGGCGCCAGGGGGATACCATTTAATGGCCCATAGTATGGGCGCTGCCCTGGCCGCTCGCCATGCCGGTCTGGTTCCCGATGAGGTTCGCTCATTGGTACTACTGGAAGGGTTCTCTGGTCGATGGCCTTCGGACAGGGAAGCAGATCGCATGAGCGAATGGGTTCAGAAGCTACGCAAAGAAAGGACTCCCAGGGACAACCCAATGCCATCTTTGAAGGCCGCCGAAGAGCTACTGGCCAGAGCTCACCCCAGGATTCCAGAGCAGAACAGGCAGATTCTGGCAAGGCTATGGACAAACGAGGAAGATGGTAAGTTTCGCTGGAAGCATGATCCATCCCTGAGAAACCGAATGCTTCCCATACCCTTTCCTCCAGATCTAAGTCGCGAACTCTGGAAACGAATCCAGTGCCCGATCCTGTTTCTCTATGGAAAGCACAGCCCGCTGAAACCGCCCGAAGATCAGATCACTGAAATTCTCTCTCATTTCAGTAATCTCAAATCCATAGAACTGGATAGCGGTCACAATCCCCACCAGGAGATGCCGGATACTCTACAGACAATACTGGACGAATTCTATAGTAACTTAAGCCTATAACCCGGACCCTGGATCCGGACAAATTTAAGCCGGAAAGCTCCCGGGTTCATTTTTTTCTGCTTACTTTTTTGGAACCGCGCTTACATTTCCTGTAATCTGCCATGTTTTTGCCGAAACCAGAATGGATGGGAGCGTCTAATAATGGTGCAAGGTTATGAATACTTATCGCAAAGAGTTCATCGTCAAAGGCCTTTCGGTCAAGCCTGATCCCACGGTATCTGGCAAGAAATCAGAATCAGGAATGATTCGAGCTCCAGGGGTCGTGAGATTGCAGAGGTTGTTTCTAGCCATGGTAGCCTTTTCTTTATTCCTTTCCGCCTGTCGCGCTGCTCCATCGGTGCACCCGGAACTTCCGGGAGAGGCACAGGAGTTTTCGATAAAGATCGATGACATGCGACGCACAGCCAGGCTTTACATCCCCAGTGGCTTTCAGAGCCGTAAGCTACCGGTAATTATCGTCTTGCATGGCTCCGGAAGCGATGGTCATTCCGTGGCCATTCAGTCCGGCATGAGCAAAGCCGCTCAGCAAAGAGGATTCATCGCAGTATATCCAGATGCCATGCCCTTAAATCCTACTCAGAAAGCAGGACCGGAAAACCCCAGGGTCTGGTCTGACGGAACGGGCCGCGGGTACGCAGGGGAACATCCGGAGAACGATACTCAATTCATTCGAGCGCTGGTTGATCATCTCAAACGAAAATTACCGGTGGATGAAACTGAGATCCACATCACAGGCTTTTCCAACGGAGGTTCCATGACTTTTCGTCTTGCCCGGGAAATGCCAGATCTGTTTAGTCGGGTGGCTGTGGTTGCAGGAGTATCCTGGATGCAGCCCATGGAATGGAAGCGTCAGGATTTACTCTATATCACGGGAAGGCAAGACCCGGTAATTCCCCCAAACAGGACTATCAGGGATTTGCCCTATTCTACCACCGAGAGATCCACTTCAGTGAGCCAGACCTTGCTGCAATGGATGAGCCAGTGCCATTCGGGTCCTTCCAGGAGGCCGGACCTCCCGCCAGAGCTGCAAAGAAAGTCCCAGAATTTTCGCTGCGAGACCCATTCTGTGCAGTATCTGGAGTTACCCCGCACCGGACATGTCTGGCCCGGAGGAACCGATGACCCGGTTTCTGAGCTAAATGCAACCACCTACATCGTTCGATTTCTACTGGATCGCAGAGGCTGACTCCATGCTCTGGGACTATGAAGTCCCTGCTCGCTACCGGTGCCGTATTTCTCCTGCTGATCTGTGGAGGCACTCTCTATCATTTTCAGTCCCTTGATAGGCAGGAAGCGGACATCGCAAATCAACTGGAAGACTTTCGCCATGAGGTCTACAGTACAGAGCGCTTCTATATAGAAAACCTGCCTATCTATGAAGACTGGAGCGATGCGAACAAGGAGTCGGATCTGCGAAAGTACCTGCTCAAAGAACACCTTCGTGTGGTAGAACAGGCCGGTTTGGAACCCGTAGGCAGTGAAGATGAGATCCAGGAAATGAGCCAGCAGGGCACCCTTGTCTCTCTGGAGCAGGATCAGTCCACTCCCTATTATTTCTACAATGTCAAGAAAGAGCACAGATACCTACATCCGGCTGCACAGAAGGGACTGCTCATTCTAGCGGAACGATTTCAAAAAGTACTGCACCGAAACCTGGATAGCAAGGATCAGTTCAAGCCGGTGGTGGTGAAGTTCGCTATTTCCTCGGCATTGCGGCCCGTGCACTATCAGAAGAATCTGAGAAAAAGGAATGCGAACGCATCCTTTGTTTCATCGCATAGCTACGGCCTGAGCTTCGATCTTTTCTACGACAGTTTCTATGTAAATCTGAGGTCTGATTCAGAAGAAGACTTCCAGGGTCCTCTGGAAGAGTCCATGGATGAAATGAGACTTCGTTCAGGCTTTCTCCTGGGCGCTTCATTGCGACGCCAATTCCGGGCCGCTCTGGCAGAGACTTTGCTGCAACTACAAAAAGAAGGGATTCTCTATGCGATCTATGAACGCAATCAGAGATGTTACCATGTTACGATTCTACCCGGAGCGATCCTTTAACTTCCTGGCCTGAACCAGAAATTGCATCGCTTTTTCCGATTCTCCGGAGAACAAATACATCAGACTAAGATCCATCATATCCCGAGCATCATCCTTCAGTTCCGCAGTATCCAGCTTTTTACCGGCTTCTCGGGCTCGCTTTCGCTCTTCAATTCTGGATCTAAGACTGCGTGATCGATCCTGAATACGATCACGAACTCCATCAAAGAACGCTCTGGTTTCCTCTTCGCTGGATTCTCTGGCCTTGCCTATGTGATCTCCAAAACTTCGGTAGCCGCTGGATTCTCGGCTCAGACGTTGTAATTCCTCTGCAGATGCCTGATAGTCGCCAGTTTCCATCAAAAGGCCGGCGCGAAGACCCTGTATGGTTTCGTCTTCTGGCACCTTTTGCAAAAATCCGTTGCAGACAGCCAGGGCTTCTGAGTATTTCTGCCGCTGCGAAAGGTTTAAAAGAAGTCCAAGCACCGCAATGCGGCTTTCAGCCTTGATTTTAAGTGCATTTCGAAAATAGACCTCGGCCTTTTCCGGAAGCGTCCGGGCTTCGTAGACGTAAGCCAGTAGAATATGGGCCCTGAGAAATCTCGGATTAATCTTCAAGCATGCGATAAGATGTGCAGCCGCCACTTCATACTTTTTACTCTGATAGTACTCGCTGCCCAGGTTGAAATGTACGGCCTCATCGGCCTGGAGCTTCAGGGCCGCTTCATAGTATTGAATGGACTGTGAGGGACGACGGAGCTTCCCATAAATAGCTCCCAGATTCATCAAGGCCGGGCGAAACGAAGGGTTTATCTGAATGGATTTGATATACAGCTTAACAGCTGCATCCAGCTTGCCTGATCTTTCCTGTTTCAGGCCTTCATTGTAGAGCTGTTTTTCATTCATGACCTTCCCCCTTTAGCCTGAACTATTGAATCTCCAGGCTAAGGTCCAGGAATCGCGTAGTATGAGTGATGTATCCCATACTAACGCCCAGAGGGCCTGCATCTTTGATTTCGGCCAGCATCTCCGGCGTCCAGCCGCCGGATACCTCTATGCGGGTCTTATCTGATTGTGTACGAATTCGCTCAGCGGCTTTGCGAATCTGCTCCCCATTCATATTATCAAGAAGAATTACATCTGGCGATTGTTTCAGAGCTTCATCAAGTTGATCCAGCCGATCGATTTCTATTTCCACAGGAAGCTGCGGGAATTTCTGCCGAATGCTTTGCGCAGCAGCTTCAATGGATCCGGCCGCTTCCACATGGTTGTCTTTGATCATCGCCATATCCGACAGGTGAATTCGGTGGTTGGTCCCACCTCCACAATACACTGCATACTTCGCAAGTTTTCGATAACCTGGCAAAGTCTTTCGGGTATCCAGAATTTCAATTCCATCCCCCGCTGCGTCCACTGCTCTTCGCACGGTGGTAGAAATTCCAGAGAGGTATTGCAGGAAGTTCAGAAATGGGCGCTCCAGACGCAATATGCCTCTGAGAGAGCCAGAAAGACTCATCAGTTCCTGGCCCTTTTCAAAGGTTTCTCCGTCCGCCAGGTAACTCTGCAGTTCCACAGAGTAGTCGGTTAACCTTCTGTATCGATTCAGTAAATGCTGCGCAATGGTATTGCCACAGAACACCCCCGGTTCTCTGGGAATAAGACTGGCCCGGGCTTGCTTTTCTTCCGCGAAAATCGCTTCGGTGGTGGGATCTCCATTCGGCGCATCCTCAAGGATTGCCAGATCGATCAAAGCCTGACAATCCTCCAGGCTCAATTGATCCACAGGATGGGTATAATGCTGTCTCAATGAGGATATCCGGTATTCTGATTGTACTGTTCTTTGTATCGCTCCGGTAGAGGAGCGAGAGTCGCTTTCTTCAACTCTCGCTTTCCGTTTCGCTTCATCACTTCTACGCTTACCTCATCCCCGGGACTTAAAGACAGGATACGCTTATTGAGGGTATAGGTGCCCAACACAGGGAAACCATTGGCCGTGACAATGAGATCCCCTATTTCCAGTCCGGCTTTTTCTGCGGGGCTACCAGGAAAAACCTGAACAATCCGCACACCCATGGCATCTTCCTGATACATGATACCCAGGTAGGCTCGTCCTTTTTCTACGGGCTGCTTTGTGACGTTATCAGTGGCGGGGGTCTCTGTGGTCTGACAGTAGGTGCCTGCCAGCAGGAGCGCAAGGACCAGTATGAGGTTACGGATCATGGTATAGTAAGAATCGACCTTTTCAGAGACTTCCTTTACGTCGATCCGGTGGGCCGGACGGTTAAAATCGCCTGGTTTTCAAGCTCAGAATGGATAAATACGGATAAAAGAAGGGGGAACCACTGGTTCCCCCTTTCTATTGAAGACTTAACGGCGCTTTTTAGCTGCCTTTTTCTTTGATGTCTTCTTTTTCGCTGCCTTTTTCTTAGAAGTCTTCTTCTTCTTGGCTGCCTTCTTTTTTCCAGCTTTNTTCTTGGAAGCGGNTTTCTTTTTCTTTTTTACCGCGTTCTTAACAGTGGCTTTCTTNCGAGCCATGCCAGGACGGGTCCACTTCTTTCGATAAGCCTGGTCAGAAATCTGCTTTGGCTTTAGGCCGTAAGCGGGAGCAATATCGCCTGGCTCTTTGCCTTGCGCATACTGCTTCTCGATTTCTCTTTGTTCTTTTTCGCTCAGGTCTGACCAATGTCTCATATCGGGCTAACCTCTCTTTTAATTTTCTCGAAACATAGACGTTAAAACGAAGCGAAGTCAATCAAATTTGCAATTCATCGCCTTTCATTGGAAAAAAAATTGCAAAAAAGGCCCTTTTTGGGTCTGCGAAGGCGAAATTCGCACGCGATATCGCCTTCGCGCGCTTATAGATAGCTTCAAAACGTCCAAATCAATACAAAACGATGCGCAAGGTATGCGACTGCTGTGAGTAAGATAGTGTAAGTACTCCCCGACGTTCTACTTTATCTCTTCAAAAAGCAACGGTTTCGCCTCCTGTAACGGATTATAGACTCACTTAATCTAAGTATGGCTATGAATCAGCAACTAAGAGTCAGGATCATGTAGATAAAGGAACCGGCGCGGATCTGTGGTATATAAACAACACCATTCGGAACCACAAATAAGGAGATTTGAATGATGCAAAACCCAAGAAACGCTGGATTTTACAGGCATTTTTGTCCATCTGGGATCAATGAAAGCCATTCGACGCATTCTTATAGCAAATCGAGGGGAAATTGCAGTAAGAATCATTCAAACCATTCGGAAGATGGGACTTACTTCCATCGTTGTATACTCGGATGCAGACCGCAATAGTCCTGCCGTTCAATTGGCGGACGAATCCATTCATCTGGGTGGTTCCGAGCCTTCGCAATCCTACCTAAACGTCCCTGCCATCATCGAAGCCTGTAAACGTACCGGGGCGGATGCGGTACATCCGGGATATGGTTTTCTATCGGAGAATGAGTCCTTTGCCAGAGCCATTGAAGAAAACGGAATCACCTTCATTGGTCCTTCACCTGAGACCATCGCTTCCATGGGCAACAAAGTGGAGGCGAGGCGAATCATGGAAGCGCATGGAGTGCCCGTAGTTCCTGGAAACAATGATTTACCTGACGATCCGAACTCTATTCGGACAATTGCGAATGATATAGGATATCCTCTTCTGGTAAAAGCCCGTTCCGGAGGCGGCGGCCGTGGAATGCGATTGATTCAGTCAGAAAAGGAGCTTCTGGAGGGCATTGAGTCCGCCAGGAGAGAGGCCGGTTCNGCCTTTGCCGACGATGGAGTGTTTCTGGAGAAGTTTGTAGAGACGCCCAGGCATATCGAAATCCAGATTTTTGGGGATGGGAAGGGAAATTGCATCCATCTATTCGAGCGTGAGTGCTCCATTCAGCGACGGCATCAGAAAATCATTGAAGAAAGCCCTTCTCCTGCTCTTACCGAATCAGATCGGGCCTCAATCACCGAAGCCGCTCTCAAAGCAGCACGCGCTGTGAACTACAGAGGGGCCGGCACAGTGGAATTCGTATACTCCGATACCTCCCGCTCCTTTTATTTTCTGGAGATGAACACTCGTCTTCAAGTGGAACATCCGGTGACAGAGATGGTAACCGGCCGAGACCTGGTCCGGGATCAGATTCTCGTTGCCATGGACCCTTCCCATTTACCCGACCAGTCCGAAATCNCCCTGAAAGGACATGCTATAGAAGTCCGCCTCTATGCAGAAGACCCTTCGGCGGGATTTATTCCGTCCGCCGGCAAAGTACACAGATTTAGATTTCCAGCGGATGTAAGGGTGGACTCCGGAGTGCAATCCGGTAGCGAAGTATCTCTGTTTTACGACCCTATGATCGCCAAAATCATTGGCCAGGGAAGCCGCAGGACCGAGGCCATAGTCAATCTCAGAAAGGCCCTGGACGAAGTAGTGCTATTTGGCCCCAAAAGCAACCTGGAGTATCTAAAGGCCATCCTGGATCGACCGGCCTTTCAGAGCGGAGATTTCTCTACCGCTTTTGTGGAAAAGGAGATGGGCGATTGGCAGGCCTCGATAGATGGGAATACCCTTGACAGGGCCCGGGCTGCACTTGCCGTTCTCTACTACGAAGGCGCCAGCAAGAGAAATGAGGATTCTTCTATAGAAGAAAGCTCAGGAGCCTGGGCGGCCGATGGCTATCAATTGTGGCAGATCGGCCTCAGCCCCGAGACATCCGGTTAATCCCGGGTCTCTATCGCGCAGGCCAATGAGCAGGCGACGGCTCTNTAATCTCGCCAGCCGGCGGCGCAGTTGCACTGAGTTCTTATGGGAGGGGCAACTGTAAGGCGGCAGTTTGCTCAAGGGCTTCTTAATGAAGCCCTACATTACTGCAGCAACTGTAAGGCGGCAGTAGGATCAGGGGCTTTTTTATGAAGCCCNACAGATCAAGGCGCNGAGCGTACCGCGGAATGGGACATTCNGCACGATCANGANGATCGTAAGCGGCNAAGCCGCGCAGAGAAGTCACGGGAGGCGACCTTGCAGAAGGTAAAGCGCCGAGCGTACCGCGGAATGGGACATTCCGCACGATCAGGAAGATCGTCAGCGGCAAAGCCGCGCAGAGAAGCCACGGGAGGCGACCTTGCAGAAGGTAAGGCGCCGAGCGTACCTCTACAGAGAATAAGGTAAGGATTATATGCAGAACAAAGAACGTTGGGGATCTAGAATTGGAGTCATCCTGGCCGTAATGGGAAGCGCCATCGGTCTGGGAAACTTCCTGAGGTTTCCAGGCCTGGCAGCCAAGTACGAAGGGGGAGCCTTTATGATTCCTTACTTCATTGCCCTATTACTTCTTGGGCTACCCATCGCATGGCTGGAATGGTCCATGGGGCGATATGGCGGGGACAGAGGCTATCATTCCAGTCCTGGTATCTTTCGAGCGCTTTGGAAATGGAAAGGATCTCCCTACTTTGGCTTTCTTGGATTGCTGGTGCCTGTGGGCATCTATATGTATTACGTCTTTATTGAAGCGCTCTGCCTCTACTACGCTTATTTGTATCTCGTAGGCGGCCTTCCGGAATTCAACGCTCTGAGCGGGGGAACTCCTTTCAAGGATCTCTTCGCATCGGCCACAGGCTCCGGAGCCGATGGTAGCCTGTTCACAGGATCGCATCCCATCTTATTCTTTGTTCTGATTTGCTTCGCCCTCAATACAGGTATTATCTATCGCGGTCTTTCCAAGGGCATTGAAATCGTGACCAGAGTGGCCATCCCCGTACTATTCGTGTGCGCCATTCTGGTATTGATTCGAGTGCTCTCTCTGGGTACTCCCGATCCAATTAACTTTCCCGAGAGAAACGTTCTGGATGGGCTGGGTTACATGTGGAATCCAGAACCCAGAAATAAGACATTTATGGAATCGCTGCTGAACGCAGAGATGTGGATGGAAGCTGCCGGACAGGTATTCTTTTCGCTTTCTGTGGGTTTCGGAGTTATTATTACATACTCCAGCTATGTGCGAAGAAACGAAGATGTTGTTCTTTCTGGCACCACATCGGCATCAGGCAATATTTTCGCAGAAGTTGCTCTAGGTGGATTGATTACAATACCAGCCGCTTTCATCTTTCTGGGCCCTGCAGGAATCAGCGACTCCACATTTGCCCTGGGATTTGAAACCCTGCCTCAGGTATTTCAGGCCATGCCTGTAGGAAATTTCTTCGGCTTCCTCTGGTTTTTCCTTCTATTTCTAGCGGCCATTACCAGTTCTCTTTCCATGCTACAGCCAGCCATTGCCTTCTTCGAAGAGGGGCTTGGCCTGGAACGCAAAACCTCTGTAACTTTTCTGGGCCTCATCACACTGATCGGTACTGGATTTGTGGCCTACTTCAGCCTGGGAAATAAAGGTCTGGGCTATATGGATTTCTGGGTAGGAACGTTCGCAATCTACCTGCTCGCTATGCTTCAGGTCGTGGTGGGCGGATGGTTTTTTGGTGCAGATAAAGCCATCGATGAGGCGAATCGAGGCTCTTATCTGAAGCTGCCCCGCTGGGTGGGCTTTATCTGGAAATACATTTCTCCAGCATTTCTGATTGTTATCTTTATTCTATGGATTCAACAGGAATTGCCCAAGAAGCTGGAAGCTATGGGTTCCGATGTAACCATGCAGCTTACGGTTACTTTTCTGGTAGTGCTTTCCACGTTCTTCATAATTTTGATCTCTGCAGCCTTGAGAAGATGGCGTAAGCAGGAAAAGGAGGATCTATGACACTGGGTGGCTGGATTGTAATGACCCTCTCGGTAGGATTTGTCACGGCATTGTTTGGCAGTACTCTTTTTATGATTCTGCGAAAGAAGCCAGATCCTACAGAACATATGCACTCTACTATGGAAGAAACACCGGACATGCAGCCGGACGAATAAACTATGAGCGAATCTATATCTCTGGAAAAGATCGATAACGACCAGATCGGGATCCTGTATTTAAATAATCCCGAATCCAAAAACTCCATGACTCTTGAAATGGGGCTCAGCTTCCACCGAGAACTGCATAAGCTGGCTTCCCAGGACTCACCTCCCCGGGCGCTGATTATTACCGGAAAGAATGGACTGTTTTCCAGTGGCGGCGACCTGGGGCTCCTGCGTTCGTTTATGGAAAAATCACAGAAGGATAACGAAGAGTTCATGGAATCCTTCTACCGGCTCTTTCTGGAAGTAAGGAACATGCCGTTCCCGGTACTGGCGGCCGTAAACGGCCATGCCATTGGAGCCAGTCTGGCTCTGGCCCTGGCCTGCGATCTGCGCTATTTCGTTCCGGACGGGAAATACGCGTTCAATTTTGTAAGGATCGGAATACATCCGGGAATGGGATCCAGTTTTCTGGCCCGAAGCGTAGCCGGACTTCACCAGGCTCAAGAACTCCTATTAACAGGCAGGCAGATTTCCGGCGAAGAGGCTCTACGTCGCGGACTGTGTCATGCGATCTACTCCAAAGATGAAGTACTGGACAGAACCATCGAAGTGGCTCGCGAAATCGCAAGTGCTGCCCCTCGGGCCGTCCGAGCCTTAAAGCAGGGCTTATATCGGGACACTGACCTGGAAAAGACTCTGAGATACGAGGCCAGTTCTCAGGCAGAGAACTATTTAACAGAAGATTTCAAAGAGGCCATGGATGCCATCCAGGAAAAAAGGGCCCCGAAATATAGAGACCAATAGGCTTCCAGGATTTTCGCGTCCCGGGGGGCGGATCCAGAGAGCAGGCGAAGAGCCGGGATAGAATCGGAAGAGCAAAATGAAAAAACTCTCAGCTGCTATCATTACCTATAATGAAGAAAAGAACATTCGAGATTGCATCGAATCCTGTCTTCCGGTAGCCGATGAGATCCTGATCCTGGATTCGCACAGTACGGATGAAACCGAAGCCATCGCCCGGACCTATGACCGTGTCCGATTCGAAACCAGAGATTTTGACGGACATATTGAACAGAAGAATGCAGCCATAGAAAGATGCAGTCATGAGTGGATCCTTTCGCTGGACGCAGATGAAAGAGTCTCTCCGGAACTGCAAAGTAGCCTCATAAAATTCAAACAGGATCCTGAGAGCGAACACAACGGATTCAGACTGGCCCGGCTCACCTTTCATATGGGGCGCTTTATTCGCCATTCCGGATGGTATCCTCAGAGACGATTTCGACTCTTCCGCAAGGGGAAGGCTCAATGGGCAGGAGAGAATCCCCACGATTTCGTTGAAATCCAGGGAAAGGGTAGCACCCTGAAAGGCGACATTATTCACTACAGCTTCAAAGATCTGTCGCACCAGGTGGACACGGTAAATAAATTCAGCTCCATTGTTGCCTTTACTCGTTTTCGAAAAGGCAGACGATTTCGCTGGTTACCGGTGCTTTACAAGCCCTGGGGGAAGTTCTGGGAAATCTACTTATTTAAGAGGGGATTTCTGGACGGATTCCCGGGCTTTGCCATCGCCGTGGCCTCGGCCTTTTCCACCTTCCTTAAATTTGCGAAAATCTACGAATTGGACCGTAAATTCATTGCTCGTCCCTCAAATGTTCGACTATCTTATGGAGAGAAGGAATCCGCCGGGAAGCCCCTGGAGTTTCCCCGCCCTGGAAAAGAGTAACAATGAAGAAGGTTAAGGACATTCGATACTGGGCAGGTGCCCTGCTATTTGTAGGATTGGGACTGATCCTGTACATGCAATTTTTGAGTCCATCTCGCCCGGCTGGAGATGGCTCCCAGAAGATCGTTTACGATCTCAAACATGGCTCCGGTGCCTATAGCGTTGCCAGGGATTTGAGCGAGGCGGGCATCATTCGCTCGGCAGATTATTTCAAGCTGTACATGCGTATCACCGGTTTGCAGGATGAACTCAAAGCTGGCTCATACGAAATCAACGATGGAATGTCCACCCACGATGTGGCGGATGTGCTCACCGAAGGTCGAGTGAGAATGGTACAGTTTACCATTCCAGAAGGCTGGCATAATCGTCAAATCGCAGAGCTGATGGTCAAACGCGGCTTCGCAGAGAATGAGGAGCAATTTCTGAAGCTAACCCGGGACCCGGAAATCCTCAAGAAGTATAAGATACCGGCGGATTCCACAGAAGGGTATCTGTTTCCGGAAACCTATACCATTAGCCATGGTTATCCGCTGGCAAAGATTCATGAGGCCATGATCCAAAGATTCTTTGCACAACTGGAGCAAGCCGAGGTACCGGAAAACCTTTCAGCCAAAGAACTCCATAAGAAGCTGATACTTGCATCCATCATTGAGCGCGAAGCCGCAAAAAAGGATGAATTGCCGCATATGTCCCGGGTCTTTCTGAACCGTCTGGATAAAGGAATGAGACTGGAGTCCTGCGCCACAATTCAGTATTTGTTGCCGGAACCCAGAGAGAAGCTCTACGAAAAGGACCTTCAGATCAAGAGCCCTTACAATACATATGAACACAGTGGTATGCCCCCCGGCCCAATCTCCAATCCGGGACTCTCAGCTCTAAAGGCGGCCTTCCACCCCGAGAAAGGAGATTTCCTTTTCTTTGTATTGAAGCCAGATGGTTCCCATCACTTCTCCAAAACGTTTCAGGAGCATGTAAGGGCCAAGCGGAAGTATCTGGGCTCCTGATTCCCGGGGCCAGAATGGAACGCATCGGCGCTCCGAACTTCCGGGGGAGTTGATTTATCCCTTGCTTCTGGATCCCGATGGTCCACAGGCCTCTGCCTGGAGCATTAAACAAGTCACGGTAATTTCTTGCCTGCACAGAGCAATGTGTCATAATGTTGGAATCGCTAGATTCGGAGCGCAGAACCGTTGGCAGAAAAGAAAAGTGAGAAAAAGCAGGCCCAGGCCGGGGACTTTCAGAGAATTCTGGACCAGCTGAAGCAACTGGAGGATGAGAACGGAAAACTCCAGAAGGAACTCCAGGACCGCAGAAAGGAAAGGGCCCGATTGATCCAGGATCTGCGCAAGCAGCATAAGCGTGCTGGCGAGCGAGTGAAGCTGCTGGATGCCCGTCTGCAGGCCGGTACCGAGAAGCTGAAGCAACTTCAAAACCTGGTGGCCCGGCTCAGAGAACTACAACAACAGAAAGAAGACCTGATCGAAAAACTGGCCATCCGGTTGCAGATGGGAGCGCCCGTCCCCGCTGTTGGATCAGCTGAATCCGCACCGCAAAAGTCAGGAAGTGCCCACTCGAAAAAGGCTGCGGCCAGCAAAAAAACAGCCGCTGGAAAAAAATCAGCTCCGAGCGCCAGGAAATCTCCAGACACCTCGAAAGCTGCGGCGCAGGCCCCGGATCCAGCGCCGCAGACCGGCAGCAACCTGGGCGATTTGAAGCAACAGCTGGGTTCCCTGCTCCAGGATGTGAAAAACATGAAGCGAACGCGGGTAAAACTGGAAAAGGAGATTGACCGACTGAAGCGCGACTAAATCCTGTCCAGATCAGTATGAGCCATCTATTGCCTACACAGAGAACCCCGCTCACCGCGGAGAAGAACATCGACAAGAAGTGGATCCTGGTAGATGCCGATGGGCAGAACCTGGGCCGATTGTCCGCTCAAATTGCCTATCGTCTCCGAGGAAAGCACAGAGTAGATTTTTCTACCCATCAGGATATGGGAGACTTCGTAGTTGTTATCAATGCGGAGAAAATCAAAGTTACCGGCAAGAAGCTGGACCAGAAGATTTATCATAAGCACTCTGGATACACAGGCGGTCTGACTTCCATGACTCTGCGAGAGAAACTGGATAAGAACCCCGTTTCGGCACTAGAACTGGCTGTTCGTCGTATGCTACCCAAGGGCTCACTGGGTCGAAAGATGTTTCGCAATCTCAAGGTATATACTGGAACGGAACATCCCCATCAATCCCAAAAACCAGAAAGCTGGACACCAGCTCACAGAACCTGAGAATTTATTTTAGATAGAATACTATGGCAAGCACACAAACCACATACCTGGGAAGAAGAAAAACCTCTGTAGCCCGTCTTCAGATGAGCAGCGGAGAGGGAAAGATCACTGTTAACGGCAAGCCTATTGAGCAGTATTTCACAGTCCCCCGAATGATGCAACATGCCACCGAAGGCCTGAAATTGGCTGGTAAAGAAGGCGCTGTAAATCTGCAGATCAATGTTCGAGGCGGTGGAATTAGTTCCCAGTCCGGTGCGGTTCGCCTGGCCCTTGCCCGAGCGCTGCAAACTGAGAATCCCCAGGTTCGGGAGCCACTGAAGAAGGCAGGACTGCTAACCCGTGATCCAAGAATGGTGGAACGAAAGAAATACGGTCTGCGCAAAGCCCGAAGAGGAACGCAGTTCTCCAAACGTTAATTGGAATGGACGATTCTTCGTTTCTCAAAGCCGCAGGATTCTGCGGCTTTTTTCATCCCTTCACCATGAGACTGATTCTCAAAAAAATTTGACGAACGGGCCCTGGGCCCCTTTTATGATGGGAAGAGTCTTCCTGGTTTTCAGTAACAGGAAAGCGAAGAGGTAACGATGACAATCTGGGAAATGGCAATTATCACTCTGGTGGTTTCTGCAGCGGGAACCTACCTGGCGCTTCGAGCCATCAATCTGTTTCGACTGGCGCGCAAACCGGCCGCCAAGTGCTCTTCCTCCTGCGGGTGCTCCAATGACTCTAGGTGATCTTCAACCCGGCCAGACAGGGATTATTCGATTTCTGGACGACACAGATCCATTTCTGTTTCGCCTGGGAGAACTGGGATTTGTGCCCGGGGAAACCGTAGAAGTATTGAAACGTGCTCCCCTGGGAGATCCCCTGGAAGTTAAGGTGATGGACTCCTCGATGTGTATTCGAATGGAGCAGGCGCGCCGGATCGAAATGCAGACCGGCTAAACCAGGAATTGACTTTAGATGGCAGAAACAACCACCCAGACCGTTCGCATAGCTCTAGTTGGAAATCCCAATACAGGAAAAACGTCTTTATTTAACGTACTCTGCGGAGCCCGCCAGAAGACTGGAAACTATCCCGGGGTAACGGTGGAAAAGAAAACCGGAACCGTTCCTGCTTCCGAATACAATCAACACAGCTTTTCTGTCATCGACCTGCCGGGGCTCTACAGCCTCAGGCCAGCTTCACCGGATGAAAGGGTATCGGCCAGAGTGCTCCTGGATCGTCTGGAGGGAATGGACCGGCCTGGGCATATCGTCTTTGTTGCAGACGCCACCAATCTTCAGCGAAACCTCTACCTCTTCAGTCAGATTCGCGAATTGAATGTTCCAGTGCTTGTTGCGCTGACCATGACTGACCTGCTGGAAAAGGCAGGCCAGAAACTGGATGCCGAGGCTCTGGAAAGAGAACTGGGATGCCCGGTGGTTCCGGTGGTCGCTGGCGATGGAGATTCGGTGCGACAATTTCGCAAGCGCCTGGATCAGTTCGTAAACCAATCCCCTCTTCCAGATCAGCATCTAAAGTATGAAGCTCCCCTGGAATCCGTTCTGGATCAATTTCTGGCAGAAGCCCGAACGCATCATAAACTCAGTCGACAGGAAGCCATTCAGCTCCTCTTTTTCCCGGGCGATGAGCGCCAATGGGAGCCGAATGAAGCTGTGCTGGAGTTAGCCGAAGAAGCCACGGAAAAGCTCAAATCATCCAATCTGCACAGTCCGGCGGTGTTAACCAGAAGTCGGTACGCTTGGTCAAAAAAGGTCAGCGAAAGCACTATCCAGAGAGTGTCGACGCCAGCGCCCAGCTTTCGCAATCGTATGGACCGCTTCTTAACCGGTCGCATTACCGGCTTTGCCTCCTTTCTAGTTATCATGGCTCTGGTTTTTCAGTCCATCTACGCCTGGGCCGGTCCCCTGATGGATGGAATCGAATGGCTTTTCTCCACAGCAGGAGAGCTTGCAGGATCAGGACTGGAAGGTTCTCCCGTTCTACAATCATTGCTGGTGGATGGCGTCCTGGCAGGCGTTGGATCAGTGCTGGTGTTTCTGCCACAGATCATGATTCTTTTTGCCTTCATAGCCATCCTGGAAGACTCCGGCTACCTGGCGCGAACCGCATTCATGATGGATCGACTTCTGGGCTGGACCGGACTCAATGGTCGCTCCTTTATACCTCTGCTCTCAAGCTTTGCCTGCGCCATACCCGGCGTAATGTCAGCCCGGGTAATCGGCGATGAAAGAGCTCGCAAGGCCACAATTCTGGTGGCTCCATTGATGAGCTGCTCCGCCCGATTACCTGTATACGTTCTCTTCATCGGGGCCTTCATTGAACCCCATTACGGCGCTCTCTGGGCCGGTGCCATGCTATTTGGCATGCATTTCCTGGGACTCTTTGTTGCTCTTCCTATTTCCTTCATCCTGAACCGGGGTGTGCTCAAGACACCTCCCTCCCCCTTTGTGCTGGAAATGCCTCCTTATCGAATGCCATTGGTGAAAAACGTCGCCATTCGAGTATACGAGGCAGCGAAGAAGTTTGTGGTCCGGGCCGGCACCGTCATATTTGCACTGAGTATCGTAATCTGGGCCCTGAGTTACTTTCCGTCTACGAATCCAGAAATGGAAAAGGTGGAAGCGAAGTATGATTCGATGATAGAAAGCCTGGCGGAAGTCCCCTCCGACCAAAGGACAGGGGAAACAGACAACAGCCCGGAAGCCACTCCTACGGAACCCGCTGG
>PBEB01000051.1 GCA_002717505.1 Leptospiraceae bacterium | reverse complement strand
GCGAACTGCTGAAATTCCGTGTTGTCTTCGGGTTCTCCAACAATCAGCGAGAATTCCCCTGGCAATCCTTCCAGGGCTTCCGAACCCCAGTCAGATTCTGCACGCACCTCGGCCGGACCCAGCCCATCTTTCGGAATCCATACCGTTTCGCCTGCGGCCACCTTGGCCATAATGGCATCCAGAATGGGCCTGTCATCACCCTTGAGATCCACAAACAGACCGGGATTGTATCCTCTGAGATAATCCTTATAGGAATTCAACTGAGACTGACGTTCGGCCCCCACATAGGTTCTGTAGTTCACAAACCGATTTACTGTCAGGTTCTCTTCGCCGTTGGAATCTGTAAGCGATCCCCGAAGATCGACAAATTCGGCCAGGCGAGTGGCAATCTTGAAATCCCGGTCCGCCTCTCTGGCCAGGCTTTCCAGATCCTTACTGCCGCTCTGTAGATAGCCTCCCATCAGCTCCAGAATGAATGCGGACCCTTCTCCGGAATCATCCAGTCGCTCCTGCATGAGATCCACCCCGTCAGCACTCCCTGAGAACAGATCCACCTGGAGTCGAGTCTGTAGCTCCCGGCTTTCTTCTACAAGAGTCTCCAGTTCGTCGCGCTTCGCATCGTCAATCGCATAATCGGCGAGATAGGTTCTCCATAGAGATGCCTGATCCAGTATCCCCGCCTTGAACTGCGGCCCCATCTGAGAAATCAGTTCCTGGATTCCATCGGTTATGGCCGCGCTAGAAAAAATCGCAGGCAGCGTTCCGGAAAGGGCCGGCTCATCACCGCTTTCAAAGATGGCTAAGATCAGTGCTCGTCCCAGAGCCTGACGATTCTCCTTGAGTAGTGCAAAGTTTGCCTCGCTCAATCTCTGAGAGAAATATCCCAGAGCCATGGAACTCATGGCCGGAATGGTTCCGGACTGAGCCAGGTTCTGCATGGCCGAATGATTCAAGGACGTGGCTACCTTATCGCTTCGTAGCTGTAGCTCTTCTGTTAGTAGCTCATGATCCTCGAGTAAAGACTTCAGTTCCTCAAAGTCAGTTTTCTCATCCGCGCTCAGCCCGTTATAGAAATCGCTGTTTGTGCCTGAGGCTCGGTCCAGAAGGCTTCGTACCAGATCCCCTCGCTGATTCAGATAATATGTAAACAGGGGACTATCTTTGAAGTCTGGATTCGCTTCGAGAGCCTGAGACACAGCTCCGCTCAGAGCACTCAGATCGCCCCCGTGGTCTTCCAGAAAAGCCTGGTGAATCAGAAGATCGCCTTCTGAGGGAAAGAAATCTTCGGTAATGGCAGCACTTTCTGTTTCTACGATGGCTGTCTGTACATCGGCTCCGCCCACACTCTGATACGCACTATCCTGATTGATGTAGGAGCGAACGACGCTCAGGGCCGGTTCGCTCAGGTTTTCGTAGCCGGTATCGGCCAGAATGCGATCTGCAAGATCCGGGTCATCATAGAGAGTTCCCTGTCCTCCCGTTTCCAGTAGAGCCAGGATCTCTACAAAGTTCTCTTCGCCTCCAGAATCCGCCTGCGAAGAATCTGTGAGGGCCTCAGCCATGGCCAGATAATCCGAATGATTGGCCAGTATGTCTGCGAATTCTTCTGGCAGCACATTGAATTCATCTGGCACAGGTTCGCTTAATTCCCCGTCTAGAAATCTCTGATACAGGGCTCCCGGAAGACGCGACCTCGGATCCAATTCCTGTCTTTGAATCTCAAAACCCAGGTCTTCTAGATAGACGATTTTATCTGTAGAGGCGATTCTCTCTCGCAGGCTTTTTCCATTTACGGAATAAGCCGGATCATCCAGAAACTGCTGAAATAAAACTACGAATGATTCCTTCTGTTCGGCTATGGTGGAGCCCGTGACGGTTTTATCAGCCAGGAAGTCCTTCAGTCGAAGGCCAAAGATGTAGTCCTGAAAATCTGCGCTGTATTCGCTTTCGTCTGTCTCGAGTAAATGAGCATGAATCCGGCCATCGATCTGGATCGAAGTCTCTGCGAAGTCCGTCCCCTTATTAGAGCCGCCGTCATCTGCAGGTGCCATGTCAGCTGCCTCGGCCTTGATATCATTCCACTGGCGAACGGCCAGAATCTCATTGAGCAACGCCGTTTGACGGGGCTCCATCTTTCTGGATTCAAAATAGGCACCCAGGATTTCGCTGTTCGAGATTCCAGAAAGACTGGTAAATGCATCGAAGTCAGTCAGGGCAGAAGCATTATCCAGAAATACATGAAAGTCCCGGGCCAGAATCTGCTTTTGAAAGAATACAGGGATTCCGCTGAGGTTCAATCCCGGTCGCTCTTCTTCGGAAACACTACCCGGTAGATCCTGACCATCCAGAAAATCCTGGTATCGCTTTTCAGCCAGTTCACTTCCGCGAACCACCAGCAGATTTACAAACTCCTCCGGATAGCTTTCTGGATTAAAGGCATCCTTGCTGGATTCGGAGTTAAAATCTTGCAGAGCTATAATAAAGGCTTTCTCTTTCTGAGTATCCGTGAGCGAAGCCAGTTCCCCATCCCAGGCTCCGTTCTTTCCGTCTTCGCCCTTGAGATACGAAAAGAGCATCTGAGCGGTAAGGGCCGCCTGCATCATTTCATCCAGAGAGGAAGTCAGACTGGACTTCGCATCGTTCAATTCTTGAATTAGAGCTGCCTTGAGATCCTCGCCGGTAAGTTCCGGCTCATTTACCATAATCTCCATGATAATACTTCTGGATAGAGAGCCAGAAGCAAGCTCCGGAAGCTCGGCTGTAAGCAGGCTTCGCAGGGTCTTTCTCTCACCGCTTTCATTGCTGGCTGGCTGATCGTCAGGCTGCTCCGAATCATGGCCGGAGGCATTCAGCGAATTACTGCTCAGTTCTTCTACTATTGAAATGGCATCATCGAAGTGCAGAATCTGAAATGAAGATAGGTAGTGCTCTGGATCTTTCTCGGCTTCAAAGTCATTGTTGGGATTCAATTCCGCCTGAAGCTGAGATTGGAAACTGGACAGTGCAGAAGCCAGCACCTGATCCGTCTTATAATTTCTCAATAGCTCATGGGCATCTTCATAGAGAGAAAGCCTCTGCTGAATGGCTTCCGGTACATCGGTGGTCTCATCGCCATCTACATTTCTACGAGCTTCCTCTTTCAGAAGCTCAAAGTTCTCCTGACTGTCCAGAATGGCCAGAATTGCAGAAGGAGAAGCTCCGTTCTGAAGAGCCTGCATGAGCTGGTCTTCCAGATCTTTCCAGGCAGGCAGCATTTCTTGAAGATGGGCGGAGTTTCGCTTCATGCGATCCGCACGATCTTTGATCTCCTCCACAGAAGAGTCTCGCATATCTATGATTTCACGAGCCGCAGCCACCTCGATGAGATGGCCCTGGAGCATCATAATGGCCGCCTGCATCTCTTCAGACAGGCGTCCGCTGTTGTCTGGATTCGAAGCATAATCCAGCAGGTTCTCGGATAGGGCTTCCAGCACAGGTCCCGGAAGGCTTTCATTCAATACACCTGCAATGTCATCGATGGACTCAACATCGGTGAGTCCCAGAGANGNGAAATCNTCNGAAATNAGATAGNTATCGCCACTTTTACGAGCATCNCCNCGAATATCCGGAACAAACACTCCCAGAGCCAGTCCCAGGGTTTCNATCACAGGCAGGGGATCCNGATTNTCATTTTGATCCTGGTCCAGAATCTGTCTTCGCTGCTGATCCTCACTCAACTCTTTCATCTGCTGTTCGAAAAATCCGCTCACAGCATTCATGAACTGAGAGCTAGCGCCCTTACCCTGNTTNAGTTCCTGGAGATAGGCACTGAGCCNGCGAATCTCAGCCTGACGGGATTCTACATCNGGCTTCGCTGCATCGATNATATCCTGGAGTTCNTCTATGCGATCTTCCAGAACGGCCATGTCGGAAGCGTACTTCGCTTCGAGGTTCGCTCGCTCTGTGGCATCGGCAGCCCCATCGATTTCTTCCTGCATTTCCAGAAGCTGAGTGCGAAGAAGATTGATTCTGGCCTGGGTTTCCCCGTATTCCGGATGAGCTTCCGCCAGCTCTTTTTGAGCTTTTTGAATCTGCCTGGCCAGATTTTTGGCTTCTTCTCGTTCGAATATGGTCTCAAAATCTGTGTCCAGTTGATCCAGATCTCTCTGAATCAGGTCTCGAATCTGACTCAAATCTCTGCGAAGATATGTTGCATTGGAAGTGCGAATTCCGCTGTAGCCCAGAAGTAACTGGCGCTCCTCCGTAGATAGATTGTAGAATGCATCTTTAAGGGATCCGTCACCGGCATCCCCGGCACTCAAAACGGAATCCAGCGTATCACGTAGGCCTTCTCGTTCGCTACGAAACTCTATCACCCAGGCATCGCCGCTGGATTCTGGCTTACTGTTTTCAAACTCAAGCCAGTAGGTGGAGCTCTCTTCTACACGATCCAGTTGTGCAAGCAGCGCATCCCTTCGTTTTTCGGTGGGTGTGGGGTCATCCGAATCCGGTGCTTCGTTGGCCGCATCGATCATATCTCGCCGGTCAATAATCCAGTCTTTGATAATTCGAAGGGAAGCTACCGTTTCATCCTGATCCGGATCCTCACCGTCTGCCGTCGCATCGGCCACGNCTGTGGCAATGTCGCCATCGATCGCAGCAATCAAGGCACTATAGGATTCACCGCGATGGTCCGTTAGAAACTGCTTTAAATCTCCGGAAACGAGTTCGGCAAATTCCAGCATGTCATCTCGAAGCTCTTCGCTTCGATCCTTCAGTTCATCCTTTGTAGGAACTTCGCTTTCGTCCGGCTCCCGATCCAGCTTTTTGAGCAGCGCCAGCCGAACAGACTCTTCTGTAGATTTTAAAACTTCTTGAAGCCGCGTAATGTCTTTTTCCAGATCGGCCAGAGCTCGCTCCTTCTGATCCTCTGCATGGGCTTTCTCTTCGGCCTCGGCATCTTCGTCGTCGATGGTTTCCTGTAGATATTCCAGAAGATCCAGACGTCCCTGAAGCGAACTCAGTGCACTGGAGACNGTAGGACTTGCTGCTTTTGCAATATCATCCTTGATCTCCAGAATGGCCTCCGCCCGGGCCTGTACATTATCCGGCGAAGGGGCTTCCTGGGGATAGTCCTGGGAGCCTTGCAAAGTTCGCAGGGCTTCGNCGGCCTGCATGGNATTGTTCAAAGCNTCTACCAGCCCCAGAGCCTGTCTGGTTTGCTCTCGATTGTAGGCGCTTTCGTTTTTCTCGCGAATGGTATCGAAGTAATCGTCTTTCGCAGATTCTACCTGAGTTTGCAGAGGAACATCTGAGGCATCCTCCACACTCTTCATTTGAGTCATGACAGCACCCAGGGCGCTGGCTGCATTTCGAAGCTCAATCTGAATCAGTTCCTGAGCTTCGCCTGAGTTCTGGATCTCCAGATCAATCCTTGCCTGCTTGTAAGCTTCGCGAGATTCATTTAAGCGTTCTTCGGCCAGACGCAGAGTCTCGGTAGTGGATTCCAGATCGTCTTTCAGATCTCCCAGGGCATCGTTTCGTTGTTTTAGATTGGGTTGAGAAAGGGCAGTGCGAATGAGTTCCCGCTCTTCCGAATAGTTAAATTCCCCGGCCAGCTTTTCCATCTCCAGAGACAGGGCCTGGGCTGTTCCATGCAGAGCCTTCCAGCGGTTGGCCAGAGTGGATGCGCTGGCATTTCCCGAAAGAATTTCATCTCGAAAGGATTGTAGTCGATTGCGAAACGGAATCAGCGGATGAGCAGATGCATCCTCACCGCTGAATTCGGACAGCAGAGCGCCCAGGTCCGAAAGCATATCATTTACATCATCTGCATCCGGAACGCTTTCATCATCCAGGCCAGCCACACCGGATATAAAGTCCGAGCTTGCCTGAAGATTTTCTCCTCTTGCAGCATATAGTTCGAAGTCCGTTTGCTCCTGAATCAGCTGTTCAAAGAGAGATTCGTAGGTCGCCGGATCTGCATCCGGATCCATTCCCTGAAGCTGAAGAGCCAGATCCCCGGCTTCTCCAGCGGTTACATCGTAGGCCAGCTGAAGTAGATCGGTTTTCGTCTTACTGGCCTGCACCCTCCAGTCTGTAACCGCAGCCATCTCCAGACCGGCTCCATGCTTCTCTGCGATATCTGCATAATGCTTAACTCTACGAGCTCGCTCCAGTCTCTGAGCCTGGCGATCTCGCTCTCTGCGAAGCACTTCCCATTCATATTCTGCGTCCGTCATCAGATACGGATCATTGGCGTTGCCCGTAATGTGCTGGCGATACAGTCCATCTTCCAGTTTTCCAAGAACCAGTTCGCGAAGGCGTAGATCTTCATTAGTGGACCTGTTGAAGAACTCGGTAGCTATGGCCTCTTTGATATCTGCAAGTGCTTGCTCACGTAATTCCTTCGCATCCAGATCCTGCTGGGATCCTTCTTCCACATCCTCCGGCCAGAGCTCATCGGCTCCGCCCTTTTGTTTAATAATGTCATTGATGATTCTAGAAATCTCAATTCCGTGTTCCAGATACTCCTTATCCAGACCGGCCACCAGTTCTCGCATCTCTTCGATGCTATCCATGGCCTGGTAATTGAAATCCTGGCTGCCCTGTAGTTCCTGAGCTCGCTCTACAAACAGTCGATTGGAACGAATATCGCTCTCAATATCTCGCACATACAGAGCGTAGTTGGTTCGATTATCTTCGTTCGAAAGCCAGGCTATGAGCTCCTCTCGAAAGCTTTCTTCGTCGAACTCTTCCAGTTCCTCTCTTAGGCCCTCGCCAAACTCCCTCTGGTCATTCAGAAGCCCCGAAGATGAATCGTCCGAATATAGAGTTCCGTGCAAATCCGCCTGAGCTCGAAGCAAGATGGATTCGAACCGAGCAATGGAGTCCGCCATCTCCTGCTCTTCTTCGGTATAGAAATCCTTGAGCCGATCATTGTTCGTCGAGGATTCCCCTAGAAGCTCCAGTAGTTCCTGGTAGTAGGCCTGAGCTTCTTTCGCTTCCAGAAGGGCCGATCCCCCTCCCCGAACCATGCTGGCTAGCTGTTCAGACGAGCCATTCCAGCGATCCCGCTCCTGATCTATGTAATCCTGAAGGTCGGCCTCGGCCTGAGCCCGGTTTTCTTCAAATTCCTGGAATTTCTCGGCGTATTTCGCACGACCTTCTTCGATCTTGGTTTGCACGGCCTGAAGCCAGGCATCTCTGGCACTTTTCAGCTTCTCGTGCTCTTCTTTCCAGATTTCTTCGGCTTCCGCACGAGAGGTCTTTGTGGCTTCCATCCAGACCAGACGATCCTGATACAGATCTTCTTCTGCCTCTTCAAATACCTGAAGTCCCTGGGTGATGATTTCCTCAACCTGCCTCTGGTATTCCAGGGGATCTGGACTTCCTTCTTCCGAGTTCAGAGCTTGTTCGCTCTGCTCCAGAAGGGCGGCGGTCTGCTCCTCCACCTGCGTTTCTGCATCTTGGATCGCCTGATCTCCGATTTCTTCTGCGGATCCGGATTCATTTTGAACTTTGGCGCTCAGTTCATCCGCTCGTTTTAAAGCAATGTAGCGGTTTTTAGCTTTCAGGAGATAGAAATGCTCTCGCATCTCAAATTCGTTTCGAATCTCCGCTTCTTTTTCTGCGATCGCCTGATCTAAAGCCTCAATCTGGGTGTCATCCAGAGGTCCGATATTATCTCGGGCCTCTGCGATGCGAGCTTCCAGGTCTGTTTCAAATGCGTCCACCAGACTTGCATTCAAGCCTTCTACCAGGCTCTCCCAGCCATCCAGATCCAGTTCCGGGTTGTTTTCGAAAGTGGCTTCGGCTGTCGCGATAATATCCTGATATTCCTGTTCGGAAATCTCAAGGCCTTCGATATTCTCCTGCTTTACGCGAAAGTCGGCCTCTCGCTCAAGAATAATCTGGGAAGCTTCCGTTTCCCAGTCTATACGAGCGGTTTCATATTCTGTATCCAGAGCATTCAGCTCCGCTTCCTCCTGGTCCTCATCCAGATCTTCCTCGCGAATTCGGTCCTGACGGTCCTGGATTTCCTGGGCGGCATCCTCTTCCCAGTCTGCCTTGAGCGATATGAGGCCTGCCTGAACATAGCTTCGCCATTGATCCAGGTCCTGCATATTTGTGGCACGGTTTAGATAGCCTTCCAGAGCCTTTTTATCTTCACCCTCGAAGTCTCGAAAAGGCTGCGCAATCAGTGAAGGCGGAAATACAAAGATGGTGAGAAAGTTAATAACGAGCCAGAGGCTGATGCATTTTCGAGTCCACGACATTTAACGCTCTCCAGATGAATTGGTTTTACGAGCGTCGCCGATGGAGCGAAGACTGGGCCTCAGGGGCAATGGAGCGCTGGTTGTTTTCTAGTGCTGAAATGAATGGGATCTGAGATCCCAGAAAAACCTGAGACCCGCCGGTCTTTCCAGGAAGTTCTTAAATGGAAAAAGAAATCTATTTTGCAGGCATCGCTAGATGCCAAAGGCTGATAGCGTCCCTTCTTCGCGGACTAACAGACCACCCAGTAGGATTCTCAATCCTTCCAAAATGTGGGATCGCCGAATGGTTTCTAGCTCCGTCCGATGAACTGAACCTTGAGCCTGAATCCTACCGGTGGCTAAATCCACGATTTCCAGAGAAAGCGACAGCGAATACTTTCGCTGAATCAAGGTCTCCTCCGGACGAATGTCCATCTCTCCGCGCAGCCAGTACCGACCAGGAAAGGTGGCATTCAAACTCATGAGTTGACTGGAGTCCAGAAAGCCCTGCGAAATGCCGGACGGAAGATCTCCCAGGGGCCTCGGTGCGGACAAACCTCTTTTCCGAAGCATGAAGAGAATGCTCCGCCGCAATGAGGAATCATCGATGAAGCGAGAAGTGAGACCCAGAGTCTTAACATGGCCCAGACCGAGAATCTCGATATTGGGCTCATCTTCGTCCTGCCATACTTGAGAGTGCCATCCATGGCAGTTCGGTAGCAACAGACTCGCAAATGCCAGAATTACGAATGTGATTATTCTCCGTAGCAACAACGCACTCCAAGTTCAGCTGACTTCTTGAACGGTGAGGAACGGCGGCCATCCTCGCATTTCTCTGAGCCAACGATCATAGCATTGCCGAATGGTCCCACAGTCCATTCGCGGGCATTACCCAGCATGTCCGCTGGAGCTCCGCCGTCCGGCGGACAATAAATCCCCGCAGGGTGTAGCTCATCCTCTGAGTGACAGTCATCGTTCTTCTGCGAAACGGCTATGGAGCAGGCCCAGGACCATTCACGATATGTACAAAGTCTGCCGTCGGATTGAGAGCAAAGGTTCTTTGCCTGCCAGAAGTTCAGATCCGTCAAAGGCATCATTCCTTGCGAAGAACGGGAACCCTGAGCATTTTTTGATCGTTCGAATCGGTCGATGCCATAGGATCTGCCGAAAACCTGAAAAAAACTGACATCGGACGATGAAAGGGTTTCAAATACTTCTCCGCTCCATCCAGAATGCTGCTCAAGTTTTTTAGGCTCTTCCTCTTTCACCGTATTACAGTGTATTACTGGTGCCAGGATCATCCCAACAACAGCGAAAGTCAGCAGCGCAGATGTATTCCTTCGGAGAATCACGATCGTCCTCCAAGCTGGCCTGCTTTCGAATTATGAAACTCTATCTCGGTTAGTCTTATCTGATTTTCACCGGTTTTCGCCAGAGTATGATCCTGAAGTCCTCTGTATTTTTGGCCAGGCAATCGCACATAGAGCTTTCTCCAGATTGTTCCATCACATAGACCCCGGAAAGGAAGTTGGTCTTCGCCGCGGACCTTCAGCGATATTTCGCATTTTACGGGACTATCAAATCCGGATTCCTGGGCATCCGGGTAATTTTTCTCATTTACCACTTCCCGGAGAAATCGAATCCTTCGGACGGATTTCATCGCTATTTTCTTGAGGCCATTTTGTGAAAGGATCTCTATTTTCCTGGCTGGCAAGGCCAGTACTCCATGGATCTGATGATTTTCGAACCTGAGTATCGCTTCGCTCTTCAAAATAGTTTTAGATGCGGCAGATGCTTGTTCGGCAACGTTGGTACCGGGCGGCTCTATGTTCAGCTCGGTTCGCATATCCTGCATGATTTCCGCGGGAGTCTTTTGATCTGTCACAAAAGGCTCTGAAGGAACCTGCGCAGGAAAAAGAGTAATAGCAGAAATGGCAGCTAAAGAAAGGCCAATTCCCGGTGGACTGAAAAAATGGAGAAGTTTCATCAATCTTCAATGTTGCGGTGCCGTGGGTCGTTTCGGATTTTTTTGGACGGCGATTTAGACCTGGGCCTGAACGGTGGACTCTTTGATGTCATCGATCTACGAGGCCAGGTGATCACAGGACGACCTGTATCGCTGCGGGATGCCTTTTCCGATATTTGCTTTCTTTTCTATTGTACGCTCCTCAGACTGGCGAAAGAACGAAGACAAGATGCGGCGCGGCCTACAAAAAGAGCCACCAGCAAAGCAGAGCTGTTTCAGAAATCGCGAATAAGGAAGAATCCAATGAAAGAGAAGTTGTTTCAATATGTACTGCTTACCATCGCCCTGGCCTTCACCATTTTCTTCTTTTTCTATGTCATCCCCCCGGCTCTGTCTCCGTTTGATCCCTGGTCCGCAATCCTCGGCGGTTTCGTCAATCCGTTCGCATCCGGCTACTCCACCGACGTCATACTTTGCTGGGTTATTCTTGCCGCCTGGATCATTTATGATAGCGACCGAGTAAAGCATGGCTGGATATGCATTCTTCTGGGAGCTGTTCCGGGTGTGGCCGTGGGCTTTGCGCTTTATTTGATCATGCGAATGAAGCAAGGTGTGCGATAAATGGTCGGGGTGCCATACAGAAATCAGGAGACAATCTCGTAATTTGCTTCTCGTGCGTCTTTGATCCCAGTTCTAATATTTCGAAGTAACGTCGGATCCTTCCGGGTTTCCGCCATTTCCTCATCGGACGCAATCAGATCCGAAGCAACATAGCTCATGGCAGCAAATTCAATGAAATTTGAGATGGTGCGTCTCTGTCCTTCCGCTGCCTTCTTCAGGATCTCATATGTGCTATCATCTATTCGGAGGGTCAAGGTCTTCATATCTCCACCTGCTTCAATTGTATTCATAACCTATCAAAGAGATTCTCCCGGTCCATATTTCTTTTTAGTGCAGAAATGCTCCGCATCCTTATTTCACAGTGTGTCACTAGGGCCGTTCGTTCCATCATTTCGGATCCGGTAAATAGTACTTTTTCGGGCGCCATACCGTTCACCTATGAGAAGGGAATTCCCTGGTATCATTACCGGCCCGTCGCTGCGCGCTCTTGTCCGCTCTTTCATCATGAGGCGAACTTGCGGTAGGACGTTGATTATGTGAGCTATTGTGGCTCCTGCTCTTTCTTCTTGCGATTTTCCTTTGCTCCTCCACTACTCCACCAAAATCCACTCCCCCACTCGCACAAACCGGTATCTCTCCCCGAATTCCTCGGCAAACATTCGCACCACATCGTCCGAGCTATCATGGGTTCCCAGAGCTACCAGACCTGGTTCTAAGTCTTTGATTCTTTCCAGGTCGGATTGCGCATCCTCCTTGCTCAGTGGATGCAAAGGCCCCTCGCCAGATGCGAAAATCCTCTGACCGTTGATTCCCAGGGGATTCATTCGTCCATCGGGCACAGGAAGATGCAAATCTCCCACTATGCCATAGATGGGCTGGGAGAATGTCTTTCGCACATGAATTAGAAGCCGCTCCAGGGTTTGATGACCGCAACCTACGATGAGCACCAGTCCTTTGCCCCGAACATTGATCACCAGAGCCTGCTCCTCGATGTAGCCGATGAATAATTGCCTCGGTATTCCACCGGTGGTGGCTATTCCAGGCAAAATCTCCTGCTCCCTGGGTGTTTCCTGTATCACCAGGGACGCTTCGCCTGCATCCATGCCTTCCAGATAGTTTCGCAGAGGAACGAGCTTCAAAGGCTGCGGCGTATACAGAGGAATGCTCTGTTTCGCAGTTTCCAGATAGCTGTAGAACGGGCTTCCCGGGGTGTCCAGTTCGCCTACATGGTCAAAATGAGTATGCGAAAGAAAGATGGCATCCAGATCCTCCCATTGAACGCCGGTTTGTTCCATATTATGCACCAGAGCCGATGGATTCGTTTTCTGCGGATTATGACCCAGGTCGAAGAGAATGGTACCCTGATCTGTGCGAATTAAATAGGAAACTCCTACTTCGGTTCTCAGACTGCTCCTATCCTCAAGAGTATCATTACCGCTATCGCCGGATGAAGCGTCCGGTACATCGCCAGAGCCATAATTCGACGTTTCCTCATCGAAACCATAGGAGACATCCGCGGACGGACTTTCTGGGATTGCATGGAAATTCACCAGCGGTAGAATCTCCAATGTATGCACATCAGCCGTGAACTCCACAGGAGGATGCCCTGGTTTCCACGACTCCTGAACCGAGGAGACGCGAAAATAATGATGAGCCAGAACCCCAGATCCCAGAAGCCCGAGGCTAGCCAGAGTCAGGCCCATCAATCTAAACAGTTTTCCCTTCTTTGTATGTTTGCTCATTTTATTGCAAATACGGCTCCAGATCTTCCGGCACCGGCATGGGACGCACAGGACTGACATTGGCGCCACCTGTGTTTCCCAGAGGAACCCAGATTCTAGACACCACCAGTGAAGCTACAATGCGAAAGGTCTGTCCAAGCATTTCTTTTGCATCTCCGCGGTGGTATCCTACTTTGAACATCCACCAGTGAGACCTGGTATGAGCGATTACATAGGGCTGACTGAGAATATGAACTCTCTCCAGCCTGTAGAAGGCACGGTCCCATTCCTTTCTCTTATAGAAGTCCAGGGCCAGTGCCATCTCTTCCTTTAGTTTCTCTGACTGCCCTCTGGGCATTTTCCATGTTGTTAGATTCATAGATCTATACTAATCTGACCGGGGTCTCGAAACTTGAAGAATCTGGCTATGTTAGTATGTTTTAAAAAAATGCCGAGCCAGCAACGTTGCCCCCGGGCCCCCAATGAAAATCAGATCCAGAGCCCCGGGCCTTGAACATCCATAAAAGTGATGGAACCAAAACCCCGGCGTTGGATGATTCCGCATATAAAGATGGCAGAAGCTGATCCAAGATATCTATTTTTGTTTCCCGATCGGTCCCTGTTTATTGGACCGCTAACGGACAATGGAATGCATGCCCATCATGCTCTGCAAATCGTATGCTGCCCGGAACCCGTATCGATTCGCCTGGAAGACCGCACATTGCATACCCGTCTCACTGTCCTGGCTCCGAATGCAAAGCATGCGGTGTCTGGCGAGCATCCGGCTCAGTGCATATTGTTGATCGATGGCGAAAGCTCTCTGTGCCAGTCCATTGAATCTGGAAGTCTTAAAGGAGCGGATGCCTTATCTCTGGACTCGCATTCCAATTCGAAAGCACTTTCCAAGGATTCCGGCCCGTCGGGCATCTATTCTCAGCTTAGCAAGGACACTCCCGATTGCAGCTCTGCGGTTCTCATGATGAATTCCATTCTTGCAGAGTTACCCGGCGCTCCTGCTCCGGACAACATCCGACCTCTGGATCATCGCATCGCTTCGGCCTGTCAGTTCATCCAGAACGATCCAGATCTAAAGGCATCCCTCATAGAAGTATCGCAGCATACAGGACTGTCCGAGGGACGATTCACTCATCTTTTCAAGGAGCAAATGGGCATTCCGCTGCGAAAATACATCCTATGGTTGCGTCTGCGAAAATCCGTAAATGCTCTACAACATGGGCTTTCTTTGACCGATGCGGCCCATGAAGCGGGCTTCGCCGATCAGGCTCATATGAGTCGAAGCTTCAAAGAACATTTTGGATCCAGCCCCGCCGATCTACTCACTATTCGGGGTAAGGTAAACATTCATTTCTGCGAGAGCGGAGGTGATGGGCCGTAAGCTTAATCTCCAGAGACGCGCTTAGAGATTCGGGCAGGTTCCGGACCGCTTTCCTGCAATCGTGTTTCTGAATCCTCTACTTCGCCAAGACTCTGGACTTCCTATTTTTCTGATTTACAGTGGAAGAAACCGCAGAGTGCTTTCCCTGGCCAGCAGTCTTGCTGGATTTCCTGACTTTCTTCGGACGGGAAGAGTTTTCCGATATTCCCGCAACCATCGCTTTTTTCTCCATTGAGTGAACCAGATCCTTAATCCCTTCACTTCCCTTCTCCGGATTGCTTCTGCAATGCATCAGTAGCGCGTTGACATCCCCTCGAACTTTCTTCATTGCCTGGATCTTCGCATCCAGCTCTTCGAGCTTGGTGGCCATCTTCGCTTCCATAACGACTGAAGCTTCTTTGCGAGATCGTGCCAGTAAATGCAAAAAATCCCGTATCTCAAAAAGAGAAAAGCCAAGCTTCTTTACCCGGTCCACAAAGATCAGAGAATACAGAGCAGCCTCGCCGTATTCTTTGTAGCTGTTTTCTCTTCGTTGCTCTGCGTGAATGAGACCATACTTCTCGTAGTACCGAATAGTATGCCTGCTGATGCCTGTGCGTTGAGATAGTTCCAGAATTAGCATGCGCTTTCTCCTGTCAGATGAAGTAACGTTTCCATGGAGGATAGTCAGTGACTTTTTCCATTTTTCCTGATTTTTTTCAAATCCGCCCTTGACATTAGAGTTAGCTCTAAGGTGTAGAATGGTCCTCGGTTTCTGACACAGGTTCCCAGACCGCAGGCCATACGCTGGAAAAGCATGACCTGCAAATATCGGATCCAGGTATGTTCTATGACTCATGCATCAATAAGCGTCTTTTCCTTTATAGAACTGGCTGCCGGACTATGGACTCTTTTCGCGTTGCGATTCAATGGGAATCCAGCGAATACATAAGGTTCCCTATTGCAGGAGATATGAATTGATTTAGGTAGATTGAGTAACGCACTTGAGAGGAGGAGCAAAACAATGATAGAATATGCAAAATGCAAAAAACGGGACAGATCCACACGGGAAATCAGTAGGGCAGCTTCCGGACTAAAAAGGAACCGAAAACCCGGGACGAAAATGGTGCTATTGACTTTGTTCGCAGGCTGGGCAACCATCGGCTGCAGCAATCAGGTCATCGGAGAGCCGCCCATTGCAGACAGTCCAGCCCGAGAAGCCCTGGGAAATAAGAAGGTCTTAATCGTGATTTCTGCCCAGCCAACCTATGGAGACAGCGATGAACCCACAGGTTACTGGCTCAGCGAAGTGACCCATTTTTATCATGTGCTGGCTCGCCATGGTATAAAGATGGATATCGCATCCCCCGGGGGAAAACCGGGTATCATGGATCCTCGAAGCGATGACATGGACGATTCTCTGAATGCAACGTTCTGGAATAATCCGGATCTGAAATCTCGGCTGGACGCACCTATGGATCCCGCCAATTTAGAGGCTGCGGACTATGGAGTAATCTATTTCGCAGGAGGCCATGGCACAATGTGGGATTTCACCCAATCCGAAGACCTGGCCCGGTTGGCCGCCGAAATCTACGAAAACAACGGTATTGTAAGTGCAGTTTGCCATGGGCCGGCTGGACTCATCAATGTAAAGCTCTCGGACGGTAGCTACCTTGTGAAAGACCGTAAGGTCACTGGCTTTGCGAACTTTGAAGAGACTTTAATCGGAAAAACAGATCTGGTGCCTTATCTCCTGGAAGATAAACTCAAGGAAAGAGGCGGGGAATATTCCAATGCATTCCTGCCCTTTACATCCTATGCCGTTACCGATGGAAGGCTGGTAACCGGTCAGAATCCGTTTTCGTCGAAAGAAGTGGCGGAACAGGTAATCGCAGTACTCTCGGCAAGGTGAGAATAGCCCTGGGTAACGGGGCTGCTAAGCTTAGTTTCGATTCGCACCTGGCCTGATATCACTCTGTGGTTGGGGATTATCAGGAACGGAGGGCGCCAGCCGCTGGGAAGAGCGGCAAGGTGCACATTCGCTTCTGTGTACGACCGGTCACATGGGTAACAGAATGAACCGGGCACATAGGTGACACTTTCAGGTCTGGTGATGGGCCGGACAAAGGATTCTAAGAAAGCATCTGGATTGCGCTTGAAATCAACTTAATCCCTGGCATCCCGGCAGATCAGGTAGCGGAAGTGCATTAGGATGAAACAGGGTAATCCTCCGCAAGCTCCGGACCCTCATGGGTCCGGAGCGAATCATTCAGGCTGCAGCGCCGGCTTTTTCCTTCGCAGGAGCCGGTGCAGCATGTCGTATGAGGTAGTCGAATGCACTCAACGAGGCCGTGGCTCCATGACCCAGGGCTACAACGATCTGTTTGTAGGGAACATTGGTCACATCGCCGCAGGCAAATACCCCTGGCACATTCGTCTGGCATTTTTCATCCACAAGAATTTCGCCCATCTTATTTCTTTCCAGGAATCCCTCTACGAAACCGCTGTTCGGCAAGAGACCAATCTGAACAAAGATTCCATCCACTTTCAGTTCCTTGCTTTCGCCGGAATCCCGATCTGTATACTGTAGCCCGGTAACTCCCTTTTCATCTGCATGGACTTCGGTGGTCATCGCAGACTTCACCACAGTGATATTCTCTCGGTCCGCCATTCGGCTTTGAAGCACCTGGTCTGCCTTTAGCTCAGGGGCAAACTCCAGGACAGTTACGCTCTTTGTAATGCCGGCAAGATCCAGGGCAGCCTCTACTCCAGAGTTTCCTCCGCCAATCACCGCCACATCTTTGTCTTTGAAGAATGGTCCATCGCAGTGAGGACAGAATGCTACCCCGCGACCTACGTTTTCCATTTCTCCCGGAACATTCATTTCTCTCCAGCGGGCTCCGGTGGCGACAATCACCGTTCTTGATCGGACTTCGCGGCCGGTATTCAGTCGCATGGATTTCACATCGCCCTGATCCTTCATGGACTCTACGCGAAGATGCTCTCGCACTACCACGCCATGGGCTTTCAATTGCTCGGCCAGAGTTCCAGACAATTTAGGTCCGGTGGTGCTGGGGATGGCCACCAGGTTTTCAATGTCCATAGTGTCTTTTACCTGCCCACCAAGACGATCAGCGATTACGGTAACCTTGAGACCCTTTCGGGCACTGTAAATCGCAGCCGCGACACCTCCAGGGCCTCCCCCAATAATGGCCACATCATAGATTTCGGATGGCCGGGCTGACTCGGAGGAAGCGCCAATAGGACCGACCTCTTGCGAATCCACGTTCTTATCTCCATCATTGTGGGAGGCTTCCGTGGTTGCAGTCTGATTCGCTGCTCTTTCCATCAATCTAGAAATGATTGTGGATGCATCTACCTTACCGGAACTGAATGGCTCGCCGTTCAGAAATACCGCAGGCACTCCCTGAACCCTGTACTTTTCCACTACTTCGGGATATACAGATCCATCTACCATATCATGGCTGATGGCGCCGCTGACCAGGCTCAATGAATTCAATGTTTGAACTACATCCGGACAGTTATGACAATCCAGCGAGACCACGGTTTCAAAATGCAGTTCACCGTTCAGACCAGACATCATGTCGATTACATCTTCGTCCAGACGCACTGGCACACCACCGGCCTGTAAAATAGCAAGAATCAAAGAATTGAATTCATGACCTCCGGGGACTCCGCGAAAGCGTATGCCTGTTGGCTCTCCGTCGGAAATCACAGAGAAAGAGAGTCCATCGTTGCCCGAGCCAGATCCGTTCGCACTGCCAGAGCTCGATGGACTGGCTGAAGGGGCATCTTCTGAAAAAGTCACCCGCTGCGATGCCGATGCAACTCCTTCCAGCATACCTTTCAGTTCTTCGCGCTTTTCGTGATCCCCGGATTCCAGGGACAGAACTACATCCTTCTGTAGTCTTTCAAAATATTGCTTTAATTGCTCGATTAGCTGGTTGTCTAACATTCCTTCCTACCTCCCTTTATTTCGCAGGCGCACTGTGCGTGCGATCTACCTGTAATAATGATTGCGGGCCCGGGTTTAAGCCGCCCGGGCAGCGGCGTTGTGTTTCAGATGCTCTAAGTTATGCTTAGATCTTACCTACAAGGTCCAGACCTGGCTTAAGAGTTTCTTTTCCGGGTTGCCAGCTAGCCGGACATACTTCGCCGTCATTGGCAGCTACATACTGAGCAGCCTTAACTTTGCGAACCAGCTCATCGGCAGATCGACCGATTCCATCGCTGTGCACTTCATAGGCGCGAACAATGCCTTCCGGATCTACAACAAAGCTTCCACGGAAAGCCAGTCCCACTTCTTCATCCATTACTCCGAAACCTCGAGTCAACTCGCCTTTGGGGTCTCCCAGCATAGGGAATTGAATCTTCTTGATGGTGTCGGATGCTTCGTGCCATGCTTTGTGAACAAAGTGGGTGTCTGTAGATACAGAATACACTTCCACTCCAGCACTTTTCAGATCATCGTAGTGATCGGCTACGTCGCCCAGTTCTGTAGGACATACGAAAGTAAAGTCGGCCGGGTAAAAAAAGAACACGGACCATTTACCTTTTACATCTTCAGAAGAGATGGTTTTGAATTCGCCTTCATGAAAGGCTTCCAGTTTAAAATGTGGAATCGCTTGATTGATTTTTGCCATTTGGCTACCTCCTAACTTTAGACAGTATACACCAGGAGGCGGAATTTACAAAATATATTGTCTCAATAACCCCATAGCCAAAATCTATGAGAGGATTCACCAGGTTCTGGGGCTGAATTACGATCCCATCCATCTACAGAGGATGGCAGGCCAGAGGCTGTTTCCAGCCCTGCAATGAAAGAAATCCGGTTTGGCCTAAAGAGAAGCCCGATTCAGGTCCGGCTACTGCGTGGAAGCGCCATTTCCAGTCCCGATGGCCTGTGGACCGGAGCCGGAATACGCCAATCCCAGAGCCCAAATTGCGAAGAGAATGGACCGGGCTTCAAGCCCTGCTCAGTCAGATCTGGACTCGCGCTCAACTGCGGCCGACGCCAGGCGTAGCCGGATTTAACCTCAGCTAGCGCACCCCGCAATAGGCAACAATGGGAAGAATCCATTCATCGCAGAAATTGATCAAACCCAGCTGGATGGCCGATGTGCCCCAGTTTACAAGCCCAATCTGAAGCCCGCCGCCGACATTCACCGGAGCAATGTTGACAAAAGACCAGCCCGAATTAAAGATTAACCCGACCTGAAGACCGGAATAGCCGGTCTGATTGGCAATCCCTACGTTTACGGCCGAAAGAACGGTCTGATTGGCCAGTCCTGCACTGAGAGCAGAAAAAACGGAACGATTGAATACTCCTACATTGAGCATTGCTCTCTGGCTCTCGTTATAACCACCCAGATTTATGGCGCCGAATTCGTTTTCTCCGGCGATGATGTTTAGCTGAAGAAGACGTTCCTTCTCATCGGAAGATTGCGGCGGAATGGAAAGCTCAGCTCCTGGAAGTATCGAAATAGCCATGCATCCGGCCTGCAGGGTGAGGGTAACAATAAGCGCCGCCGTCAAAAAGCATCCGGATCTTATCCTGGACCTTACGTTCATTCTCTTCATAGACTTGTCCGGGGATACCCTGCGATGGATTGATTTTTCTTTCATGACTGATTCTTGTAACTGTTCGTTCAAGGGACCATTGTTATCTAGAGGATGCATGCATCAGTCAAGCACATCCTCAGCCCCAATCAATCGGCGATCCCTTTGTTGATGCAAATCCTCAGGAACGTTCGAAAGAATGGTTTCCTGGAGAGCTTTTAGCAGCCGACTCTTGTAGAAGGATTTCCCGTGGATTAAGCCTATTTCGCGCACAGGCTCCGGCTCCTGGAATCGGACAACGCGATCGCTCTTCAGATTCGCAGAAAGCAACGGAAGTAGCGTAGCGCCCAGTCCCTGGTCCACCATCTTTTTGATTGTATCCAGGCTACCACATTCTATCTTTCCTGCATTGCCCTGCCCGCAAAGTTTTAAGGACTGATGTCTGAAGCAATGCTCTTCGCCCAGAAGTAGCATATCCCGGCCCTGGAGATCATCAAGGGTGATTCGCTTCGTTGGCACATCAGAATCCGGTGGAAAATACACTACAAAAGGCTCATAGTAGAGAGGCACTTCCTCTATCATGCGCTCATTCAATGGGGTGGCCAGAACTCCGATGTCCAGTTCTTCGTTTTGAATCTTATGCAGAATCTGACTGGTGGGTAATTCATGAATAAAGAACTCCGCTTCCGGGTACCTCTGCTTGAGTTTCTTGAAGATCCGGGGCAGTAAATAGGAAGAGATAGTCGGAATGATTCCCAGTCGAATTCGCCCTCGAACCTCTCCGGTTTCATCTTGAAACTCATCCAGCAAAGCATCAGCTTCATCCAGAATTCTTCTGGCATGAGCTTCCACTTTCTTGCCTGACTCTGTGAGGCGAATAGGACTCTTTTTTCGATCAAAGATTTCGATTCCCAGCTCCTGCTCCAGTTTCTGGATTTGAATACTGAGGGTAGGCTGGGCCACCAGGGAATGCTCCGCTGCCTTGCCAAAACTTCCATGCCGGGAAACGGCCAGTACATATCTGAGCTGAGTCAGAGTCATATTTCATCAAATGCAAAATACGGTCCCTCTGACCAAGCATTTCCTGAATAAATTTTGGAAGGTCCTGCCTGCGGCCAGCGGACTGGAAGTCCTGCAAGTCTGTGCTACGCAGATGGATGAGATGGAAGAGATGTTCACAAGCTAACAGAACCTCTGAAGATGCCAGAGCTTTCCCTGTAGTCGTCAGATTCTTAAGGTGGATTGTAAGTCGACCGCGAAATAGACAACCTCACTTCAAAGGTATGCACCTACTTATACCTTCGAATCGTATCCGGTCCGCCGGCCGCTATACTGGATACGCCTTAGCGATTGACAATCCTCCGGGATGCAATGACCTGCTCGAATATGGCTTTTTCGCTGCACCGGTCATGGACTGCCTTATTGCTCCTATTGCCCCTGGCCCTCCCTTTGCAGATGCTTCGCTCCGAAGAGCTGCCAGACCATGTTAGTTTCAACTCTCTTTGCTGTTTGCTGGATTCTCTGAAATCAGATGGCATCGAATTTACATTTGAAACCGGCGAAGTTCAGCAACTGGACGATAAAGCTATCTCCTACTGGGAAGGAAAAACGTTCCTGGTGATGCGTTCCAATAACCCGGTCCGGCTTTTTCCGCGAAAGATTGATTCGGCTCGGGCCTGGCTCAAAGATCGCGCGAACCAGAATTTCACCGTTGTAGAGTTTCAGAGATTAAAACTGGGCAAAAAGCATTTCTTTATGACGCTTTATAGCACCAGTCCGGTAACCCGCACCGTTGCTCTCTGGAATTCAAATGCGGAGTTTCAGTTCAGCGTTCAGGGAGACCTTCTGGCTGTTGACCAGCCATCGTGGAACCGCAAGAGCTTTCGCCTGTATTTCTGGAATCCCACCGGCTCGGACCTGGCTATTGTAGATTTTGATCCAAAGACAGGTTCCTTCCACCCGGTGCTCGCTGTTTTTGATTCATCAGGCACTTTCAGTGATGGTAGCGGAGACGGTCCGTTGGTACCTGTAATGCGAAAGGAGCACAAAACGAAAGCAAGGATCCGCCTATTCGATCATTTCACAAGGTTTCAAAAAGAGATAGGATACCTGGAGCCCGGCCGTAGATTCTGGGAACTGGCCAGTCGAGATAAACACACACTCATCGCTTACAAATTAGCCGGGAAGATTTCCCCGGAAGCCGACGCAAAATATCAGCCGACAGATTTTTTTCGAGAATGTCTCTATACCACAGCCTGGATCAAGGAAGAGCTGGATTAAAAAGCCACCCTAGTCCAGCCAACGGTAGCCCGGTTCCTTCAAGAAACTTTTATCCACCATCGCCTGAGCCACTTCGATCTGTTGCTCATGACCGTAACGGCAGGTTGTGAGCCTTCCGCGAAATCGTCCTCCGATTTCCGACTCTACGATTTTTAGAAAGGCCATTACATCGATCAACTCATGTAGAATGAATTCGTAATTATGACCGTTCCAATCGAAGATTTCCCTGGGATTTCTCAGTCCGTTTACATCGGCAAAAAGGACATTGGATTCGCTTACGGGAAAAGGTAGAGCACCGGCCCTGGCGCCCTGAATAATACCATCGGTTTCCTGGACGGAACGAAAGGATGGCGTTCTGGCCCGCGCCAGAAAAAAGAAGAACTGAGGATTGATCTCAGTCTGAATCCTCTGTCGACCCAGGACGCCCGGATAATCGATTTCATGATCCATCCAGAGGCGATTCTCATCGGGTTCAATTATGCAGTAGCCGGTTTCAAAGCGAAAGCCAACCGGCCGATTCACCGTGAAATGACTGGCCCGACGACGAGTCTTTCGCACATGATGAACCAGGGCATCCAGAAAGGGTCCATTGCATTCATCAAACGTAGGAAAACTGGACTGTGTAATGCCGATGTCGATGTCCAGGTTTAGCGCATGCATCAGGGCAATGGGATGCTCGATGATCTTGATGGGGCCCAGTTGAATGTTGTTCGTTCCGTGCACCAGATTCCTGGGCCGGAGAGCCCGCCCCCTGCTCTTTCCATCCTCGAGATAGAACATTGGACGGCTGCCCTTCTGAGGATAAAACGTGATCTTCACCGGAGCGTTCTCGAATGTTGAAACACCTTCCACAGAAAGCGGTTTTCGCACAGTCCAGACGAAGCGGGGATCCCATTCCACCGGAACGGAGAAATGATCAGGTACATTAAGCGGCTCGCTGCGATTTGCCAGCAGCTTCTGCCACTGATTTCTTTTGTGGAGAACTTCCATACAGCGGGGACACTGTACCACGCTGCCATGTTCTGTCAGTGCTTTTCCACTACCGCTTCGGAAGCAAATGTCGTTCGGAGCGTTCGAAAAGGATACAAAAACGGTGCATCGGCACCCGCATCGGAATTGTGACAGTCTCTCACCCAATCATGGAGCTGTTTCACGGACTGCTGCTGGCGGCGAAAAAAGGGAGCACCTGTGAATCGGTTTCTGCTTGGCCCGGGGATGGGTCTATGAATTCTTCGGCCATGAATCGAATTGCAGCATTAGCCATCATGACCTTGCTGATTTCTTTCACGCTGGAATGCACTCCGGAAGAAAAGGCAACGCTTTATGGAGGAGCTCCCTCGGGATTGATCATTCGCAGCGAACCGACCACTACAGGCGAAAAGCTCGGATCAATTAAACTGGGAGATCCGGTGGAAGTATTGGAACAGAAAGGTCCCTCAATTACCATCCAGGGAAAAACAGGAAAGTGGACCAGGGTACTGCATAACTCAGTAGAAGGCTGGGTTTTCGGAGGCTTTCTACTCGCGAATCCTCCTCAGAAAGAAGAGAAAAAGGATGAGAAGAAAGACAAAGAGCTTCCGACCGTTACCTCTCTGGAGGCAGGCGATTCTGGATGCTACGTAGAACTCACCTATCCCGGTGGTAAGGTTGAAGCCTGGTATGCCTATTTTGATATCTGCGATTCACCTATTCTGAATAAGAAAGTCACCTTTACTCATGAAAAGGGAAATGTTCTGGCGGATTCCTGCATGGGCGATCCAGAATGTCCGGATATGAAAGAAGTAGATCTGATCAACAAAGTAACGGTAGTAGAATAAAACCCGGATCGAATGCGCCTGTGAGCCAACCAGAATCGGACGCTCTGGTCTGAATCCGGGACGCTTCCAGGTGCGTTCGCCAATTCTTCCGGGTTAAAGGGATTCCAGCAGCGAAAGCACAGTTCTGAGCACTTTAATTCGGGCGAATCGTTTATCGTTCGCTTCTATCAGATGCCAGGGCGCATAATTCGTGTCTGTGCGATCCAGCATGTCCTGAACTGCCTGCTCGTATTCCGGCCATTTTTCGCGGTTACGAACATCCTCTTCGGTAAATTTCCACTGCTTTAGCGGACTGTTGGCTCTAGCTTCAAACCTGGATGCCTGCTCTTTCTGGTCAATTTGAAGCCAGAATTTAGCAATGTGGGTTCCGGAGCGATGCAGACTCAGCTCCATGGAATTGATCTCTTCATAGGCCCTGGACCACTCCACTGCAGATGCAAATCCCTCCACTCTCTCTACTAAAACCCTACCATACCAGCTACGATCGAAGATCGCCAGTCGCCCTGGAGGAGGCATTTGCCGCCAGAATCGCCATAAATAGTGCCTCTTCTTTTCGAAAGGCTCAGGCGCTGCAACAGGTATTACACGATAAAGCACCGGTGGCATCGGAGATGTCATACGACGGATAGCGCCACCTTTTCCAGCTGCATCCTTCCCCTCAAATATGAGAACAACAGATGCCTTTTTGCGATACATCTTTAACGCGGCTTTTATCAGAGAAGCTTGAAGCTTCTTTAGCTCTCGCTTGTACCGATCCGGCGAGAGACTACTGGTCAAATCCAGTTGTCTCAAGTCCTGCTTACGTCTAGCTTCAATACTTGCAGTCATGCTCTATTCCTGAATCTGCAGATTTAGTCCTCAACCGGAGCAATTTCCGGAGTTGTCAGCTCATCGGGTTTCTTTTCCCGGTGGAGCTTTCGCATTAGTTCCATCGCTTCATCGTAGGATGCTACAGCCTGACGGGAATCAATACTGAGGGACTCTTCCATGCGAGCGATGATATAATCCAGTACCAGTCCCCGAACTTGTTTTCCCTTTCCCTCCGGTGGGGTATACCACGGAGCAAGCGGTGAACTTGTAAGCTGAACTAAATGCCCCAGTTCTTTCGTGTAATCCTTGTACTCCTTCAGGAGGTACCGAGCCCGTTTGCGGATCAGCGAAGCTCTGGATTTAAGTTTCTTCTCCGATTTTAATTCTTCTTCAAGATCCTTTACGTGCCGGTTTAAACGCACCTTTAATACCAGATATCCGTTGGCCTGGATGCTCTCTTCAAAACGATTTATGTCATCCACCCAGCCTTTCTTTTCCTCACGCGAAAGCTTATCCTTCAAGACACGTCGAACAAATTCATGGTAGTAGGATCCATCGAACAGTGCCAGGTCCCCATACCTGGGCAGATGCATCCAGTAATGATGCAGAAATGGATCCTTTCGTTCGGGAGCGGTTTCGTAACCCGGAAAATGATGTACCTGAAAATGCCTTGGATCGAGAGCAGAGCTAAGCTCATCCACCGTATGGACAAGACCGGCCAGACCGGTCCCTTCCAGAATCAGCACGATGCCCTTTTCCTGTTCCAGGGCCGCCCGAAACAGCAGGGCAATCCGGTCTGTCTTTTCCAGCTCTGCACTCTTCACAGGCACCTCACTTAGCCCGGGCCACGAAAGTCGGCAAGCAATAAAGCGATGAAAAATGCTTGTAGGTGTAAGCGGCTCCCTGAAGCTTTCCTATCGGAATAATGGGATTTAATCATATGAGCACCGTACAGGAAAAAAGGAAGTTAGAAAAACAGATCGGTACCCTGGATGGTTCTCCCGTTGTTGAGAAGCACTATCGCAGTATACTGAAAACTATCTCCTGGAGAATCACCGGAACACTGGATACCATGGTGGTTTCTTACATCATAACGGGAAGCTTCGCCATGGCGGCTTCCATTGGTTTCTTCGAGGTCTTTACGAAGATGGCGCTCTACTACTTGCACGAACGAATCTGGTCCAGACTCAAAGTGGGCCTGGTTGTAAAGCAACCCCCGGATTACAGTATATAATCGAAGGACCAGTCATTGCAAAAAGCTGTTCCTGGTTTCTTCGCAGTCCTGAGAGATCTCGCTAACTGAAATTTCTCTGCGGGGAGTCCCAGACGATGCCATTGAGGCCGAACGGATCAATACAGTTCCCGGAATAGAGTGATCCCTGGCTGCGACTTACTGATGGCTTCTATTTCTGGATTCGCAAATTAAGTGTCTGAACCCTCGGAAAAGGGGCCAGGTGCTTGCCTGGTATCAAGAAATCATCCTTTGCGTTGACTTCTATCCTGTTTTGCCATCCGTTTACACAATGGAAAAAGAGAAGCAGGGATCTCCTGGAGCAGCCCTGGTCACAGGCGGTGCCATTCGCCTGGGCCGGTCCCTTGCCCTTGGACTGGCCAGAAAGGGTTACAACATTGTGCTTCATTATAACAACAGCGAATCCGAGGCGCAGAAAACCAGGGAAGAGATTCGCGGCCTGGGAGTCTCCTGTGAGTTGATTCAGATGAACCTGGCATCCGGGTTAAACGGCGAGAGTCTAATTCAGCGGGCGGCCGAAATCTTCGGAGGCTTAAGCGTTCTCGTAAACAGCGCCTCCGTGTATGATGGCGGCACCATTGCCGGGACCACTGAAGAAATCTTTGATCGCAACATTCAGGTGAATTTGAAAGCCCCGTTTTTTCTGGCCAGGGCCTTTCGTAATCTTGCAGGTTCAGGCAACATCATCAATATCCTGGACAATAAGATATCATTTAATCAGTATCACTATGCTGCTTATTTGCTCTCAAAGAAAACGCTGGCTGAATTTACCGTCCTGGCAGCTCTCGAATTTGCTCCCACAATCCGAGTAAACGGAATTGCCCCCGGAGTGATTCTGCCTGCTGCGGTTCGGAGCGAATCCTATCTTTCCTGGAGGGTTGAGGCCATCCCGTTGAAACGCAAAGGAGATACAGAGAACATTGTAAAAGCATTGCATTACCTGCTGGACAATGATTTCGTCTCTGGACAAATCCTGACGGTAGATGGAGCCGAAGGAAAAACATCTGTAGGACGCAATGCAGAATCGTATCAGGGAGATTAAGTGATGATTACAGCCATCGTTGCAGTGGGCTCAAACATTGATCCAGAGGAAAGCATTGAGAAAACCATCAAGCTCCTGAAACAAGATTTCCCTTTCGTTTATGCATCCGACTTCATTCGCACAGAACCGGACGGATATAAGGATCAGCCCGATTTCTTGAACGGAGCGATTTGTCTCCGAACTCGATACAGCCGCGAAGAGCTGGAAAAGTATTTGAAAGAAGCAGAAGTGAAGCTAGGGCGCGTAAAAGGCCCCATCAAGGCCGGTCCCCGAATCATCGACCTGGATCTTGTTATCTGGGATGGGAAAGTGGTGCATGATGACTACCATCATAAGGATTATACCAGCGCGCCTGTGAACCAGCTCCTGGCAGAACTAAACATGAAAGTGAAATAAGGGAATCCGGCGGGCAGAATACAATAATGCCGATTCCAACGTGCGAAGGCCTGCAGTGATCCGGCTACACCGAGAATAGACCCAGAACCAGCCTACTTTCGCAGGCTCTTCAGATAGTCGCAGAATTCTTTATCATCAGCATTCTCCGAGAAGTGTTCAATCAAAGTCTCCAGGTTTTTCTGCACATAATTCTGTTCATCTGCGGTCAGATCGGACCTGTCCAGAAGCTTGATGACAATATCCTGCCAGCTAATCTCAGCCATGGTAATTCCCCCGGAGTATTATGTACCCGGGGTGCATTGCTGAAAAGGATCTTTTTGAACTCGATCGAGGCGTCAGTAAAATCGTCAGTTATAAACTGTTGTAGCTTGACTAATTGCCATCTCTTTCATATGTATAACGTTACAGGCGATCCATATGCTTCAAGGATTTGAACATAGCACATTGATCCAGGATATGGAGGAGTCCGGGCGCATGGGCGCATACGAGGTGGACCTTTCCCGCCAGCGCTGGAAGGCATCCCGCCACTTCCAGGAGATCTTCCGGCTTCCCCCCAGAGAAGAATATACCATTGAAGAGTTCCTGCCTCTCATTCATCCCGAGGACCGTGAATTGATTCGAGGACAATTCCGGGAAGCGCTCGATACTAGCGATGTCTTTAATAGTAACTACAGATGCATCATACAGGGCAAGGAACGAATCATAGAAACTCGGTCCCGTATTGAGAGAGATGATTCCGGTAACCCACTTCGCGTACGCGGCTTCGTTCGCGACATTACCGAAGAAAAGCAGCTACAAAGGGTGTTCGAGGCGGCCCCCAGCGGAATGCTCCTGGTGGATGAAAACAGAAGCATCTTGCTGGTAAACAAGGAGATTGAGCGAATCTTCGGCTATTCAAGAGAAGAGCTTATTGGCCATAGTATTGAAGTCCTCTTGCCAGAAAGGTATCGCGCCGGCCACCCTGATCTGGTAGCCGGCTATATGCAGAATCCTACTCAGCGGTCCATGGGCGAAGGACGGGATCTCAGCGGTCGCAGAAAGGATGGCTCCGAGGTGCCTGTAGAGGTAGGACTGCATCCTGTCCATGTCTATGAACGCTTCTCTGTTATCTGCTCCATTGTAGATATTACGGAGCGGCGACGCATCGCAGAGCGAGAAGCGCGACAAAAGCAGGAACTTCGAGATTTTGCGTATCGCATTGCCCACGACATTCGTAACCCTCTGGCCAATCTGAGAAGCCTTCTGGAGCTCAGCGCCGATAGTACGGCCGGCATTTCCAACGAGGAAGCCCGAACCATGATGACTTCAATCACGGCCGACCTGCTACAATTCGCAGAAGAAATCATTGGAGCCACCCTGGCCGCCCCGGGAGAATCCGTTACCAAGCCTCTGAACATCGAATCCTTGAAACAGAGAATAAACCAGAGATTTCAGTACCCTTTGATGGAGTCCGGCGGAGAGATTCAGTGGATTCTCGAGCAGAGCGAAACGCCGGAGCTTCCACCAGGGGTGATGGAAGAGATACTGGGAAACTTGATATCCAATTCCCTGCGTTATGCCCATCCGGTGCGAAAACCAAAAATCGAAATTCGAACATGGAGCTCAGAGAATCAGTTCGGGATTTCGGTGCAGGACAATGGGCCTGGAATTCCGGAATCCGAAAGGGAGCTTGTCTTTTCGATGTTTGGCAAACTTCAGGATGAGCAGGGTACCGGCCTTGGACTTTACCTGGTCAAAGAAAACCTGAATCGCCTGGGGGGAACAATTGAGCTTTCCAGTTCGGATCAAGGGACGCTGTTTCGCATCGCGCTGCCTTTAAGATAGAGGTACAGAATTCTTCCGCTTCGCCCGGAGAAATACCCAGATCGCAACGCCTCCGAGAATAACATCAAGAATCAGAAGCTTGATCTGTTCCAGTGTATCAGAATTAGATGGCAATCGAACTGATTCAGGGTTCGCATTCTGAATACAAACCTCGGAAAAGCGAGAAGTTTTAAGTTCCAGGAACTGACCATCAGAAAACGATATGACTTTCTCATAGATATGATCATCCACGGAATAACTTACATGGGCCAGGCCTCCAGAGTTGCGAAAACCCGGCATGCGCTCTATTTCCAGAATTTCCGCCTTAATTCTGCGAAATTCAGGAGGAGAACAAGAGGGAACAAGGATTCCAAAGGCCTTCAGATGAAGATAGATCAAGAGTGCTAGAAATGCCAGGGGCAGGACCGTAACGATGCTCCAGACGATGGCAGTCTTTATCTTGCGCCCCTTCCCTTCTGGCTGGCCAGATAAACTACCTTTCTGGCTCTCATTACATCTCCCAGCGGGCGATGATCCTCCAGTGCCTGCCAGGGATCAAATATAGCTTTTTCCACGGTTTCCTGGATGCTTTCCAGTTCCTGTTCGCTTTGCTGATGGATGGTAAGGCGACCCACAGTAATATAGGGCGAATGCTTTTCTTTCCAATCCACCGAAGCATCTTCCACCGGCGTGTGCTTTTCATCGGTGAAGAACTGTAATTGAAGATCCATGCGCACCGGCCCATCTTTGATGCGATCCTTCATATCTTCAGAAAGGTCGGCCGGGGTAGCCGATCCTCGTTTTTGCCCGGGATCCGGCAGCAGGCGGACTCTGCATGCATAAGGGCCGCAAGCAATAGGTGCTGCGGAATAGAATTTTTCCGTGGCAAATCCCGTGAACTTGCGATTAACGGACGAGCCCAGCTTCTTCATTCGCATTAGCCCGCCCAGGAATCCATAGGTGTTGATCATAAATCGAAATAGTACTGCATTTCCCTGAGCCGCCGCCTGGACCATTTGAACAAATTGCTCGCTTTTAGGAGAAGAGAATGCAGGCAGATTGATAAGAAGAAAATCCTGGCAATCGGTGTTGCCCCCCAGAGCCCCGGCTCCATCGATCCCTCTAACTTTAATAGCAAGCCCGCGCACATCTCCGGTTCGATCGGGTTGAATATTCATACTTCCATTGGATAGCCGAATCCAGGCCTCGTGCTGACCCGGAAAGGCAAAGATGCCATGGCGAGCATGCTCGGGAATGTCTCCCAGGATTTCGAGTTCGGCATTCAATGCCAGAATCTGTTTACGGTGTAGCGATCGACCAGGTCCGAACTCACGGGATTTTAATTTCTGGAGTAATCCGAACTGCTTCGCATACTTCTTAAATCGATCCTCTTCATCTTCTCCGATAATCTCTTTCCAGTCCGTGGATGGTTGTTTCATGTTTCTTTCCGATCGCCCAAATCTTTTTCCTGGAATGGCAGCAACGCCAGTCTCTATTCCCGAATGCCATTTTCCCGGGATCAGCTAATCCTGTTGCATGGTACATTTCTGTAAAGATAAAGACTCCAGCGAGTACCAGCCAAAAACCAATGCTTCCCCGCCCAGGAATATTGTGAGCAGAGCCGCTATAATCTTTGACTTTTTCTCGGCCCTACCCAGGATTCTGCTTTCTGAAGCATGGAAGGATATGGAGTGCCGGAGGTCGATTATGGAAAGCAAGTACCGTTTTCTGGCGCGAGCCTCGGCAATTCTGCTAATTCTCGGGATAGCCCCGGCCTGCTTTACCATGATTACAGTTGGCGACGAAATCGAGACGAATAAAATCTACTCCGGCACTCGCGCAAATGTCGTCATCATCGGTAGCTCCTATGATCATCCGCACGGACCGGGACCTATGTTTCGCTACCTGGGAATCCTGGACTTTCCCTTTAGCCTGGTGGCGGACACCCTGGTGCTTCCTTACACGATTCCCTACACGATTTTTGCGGACTATCCGTCGGAAAACTTTATGGAGTCGGATGGATCTGAAGGGATTCTGGATGATCCCGATGCAGCGGATCCAGAGGTAAAATAAAGCCAGCCCAAACTGGATCGCCCGCCAGATTACCCCCGGCAGGATGCGGATCATGCAACGGCTGGAATTCTACCCCTGAAGTCCGCGCAACGATAATATGCCTGTGTGATCCTCTGGGGCTGGGACCCGCTAAAACACAGAGAATTCCATCCGCCGGAAAGGGTAAGCGACCCGACTCCAGAGTTACTTTCAAAAATGCCATGCGATACTGACTCAGGAATTGATTCAAAGAGTCCAGATAGTCTGGCGCCTCAATAAAATTGGGTACCGCCGCAAGCTCCTGTTCCATTATAGATGCGATGCAGGCCTGAAGGGCATTTCCCCTGCCTCCTTCCCATTCTGTCTGCCATACCGGTTCCATGTTCGCTCCTCTATAAATTAGCAGAGTCCATTTTCAATAGACCTGGCTGAATATAGCTCTGTCTCAACCATACGATCCAATCAAGATCGGCGTTGGTCTGTCAAAGACTACACATTCTAATTGCCACTGAATTGCACGAAAAGCGCAGGCCCCGAATCGTCACAAACTCTTTGCTTTTGTAGACGCAGAGGGCAGGCTTCTTACATTTATACCATGAAATGGTCCCTTTTCGTTGGCAGACCTTTTGGTATTCGCGTATACCTGCACTGGACTTTCCTGATTCTTCTTGGCTGGATTTTGCTCAGCCAGATGGGCAAACCTGTCCAGAATGTGATCGAGATTCTGGCCTTTATATTTCTTCTTTTTGCCTCTGTACTCCTTCATGAACTGGGGCATGCGCTGATGGCCCGTCGATTCAAGGTCCGCACCAGGGATATTGTGCTTCTACCCATAGGAGGGATGGCTCGCTTTCGCAAGTTACCGGAAGAGCCCTCCGCTGAATTCCTCATCGCTCTGGCAGGTCCGGCCATGAATGGCATAATCGCCATCGGTCTATTTCTGCTTCTTGTGATCATGGGCCACATCCCCGAAATACCACAAAATCTCACATTAGTGGAAGGCCCCTTTTCGCTTATTGAAAATCTGCTCTGGGCCAATGCTCTGCTGGCAGCATTTAATTTGATTCCAGCATTTCCTATGGATGGCGGTCGGGTTCTTCGCGGATTGCTGGGCTTTCGCATGAGCCATGAACGAGCTACAACGATCACAGCAGAGATCGGACAGGCCCTGGGTATTCTTTTTGTAATTCTGGGATTTATGTACAGCCTGGGACTCTTGTTCATCGGTATCTTTGTATTTCTGGGAGCATCCGCCGAGTCCTCTTCGGAGCAGATACGCAGCTCACTCAGATCTTACACTGTTTCCAATATCTTGATGAAGCATTACTCTTCGCTTCGCCCGGAGCAAAGCATCATTCAGGCCGTGGAACTATTGCTTGCCGGACAGGAAGAGGAGTTTCTGGTAATTGAGCAGGAGAAGGTGGTGGGTGTATTGACCAAGAAGGAGATCTTTAACGGGCTGGCAACCCATGGGAATCAAGTCTCTGTTCGCAAGATTATGAAAACCAGGTTTCCTCATCTAAGGTTGGAAAGTACTCTGGACGATGCACTCCGGCACCTACAGGAAAACGATTCCCCTATTGCGCCGGTGTATCGAGGGCGAAAGCTTGTGGGAATTCTGGACCGAGATAATATAGAAGAGTTGCTGACTTTGAACAAGGCCATGCAACAGTATCTGGAGTCCCCGTTAAGAGATAGGGCATGAATCATTCAGAAAAGGAAAATAAACCACCGGAGTCCAGCGCCTCCTTCTGGATTCTGGGCGCCCTGGCCGGGATCCTGGCCATCAGTCCTCTGGGTGAGGAACCCCACCTCTGGCAGAAACTCGTTTTGCTCTGGTTTGGCTGGCTGCAGACGCCGCTGGATTGGCTGGACCTTGCCATGCATGGAGTCCCAATTACAGTTTTTCTGGGTCTCGGTATACGTAAGCTCTGGCTGCGATTCAGCGTTAATTCTGGCATTGCCGGTAAAAATCCGAAACAGAATTCCAGGAACTCCAACCGATAACCGAAATTCAGAGATTCAGACCATTAAATCCAGCAAATCGGAATAATGGCTTCTTGTGTTGGCTTGATTCAATAACTGAATTTCTTCATCCGTAAGAGATGCTCTGGCCCAGCATTCCAGAGTGATTGTGAAATAGAATAAATGCATGTGATTCTCCGGGAATCCGTCCCTTTCCGCGCAGCCGCCTTTAGAGAAGGAAAGACTGAAAGGACTACCAGAATATTAGACGAGGAACTGCGGAGATTGTTGGAAAGAAACTGGCCGGACTGTCAGGATCTTGTCTTGATGCTCAAAAAAACTGGATCTGCTTCTGTAACTGCAGAATGGGCTCTCCTGAAGCCGATAATAACCACCGGTGCTTCCGAATTGCGAAACCAGAATCAGGAATTCCAAATGAATCGAATCGTCCTCTCCCTTTTCATCATCCTGCTGGGTTGTCAGCAGAATACAAGCCAGGTAGAAAAACAAAGTCCGTCCACCCAGGACTATTCAGACTGGCATGAGCGAGCGCTGTTCCTGGCCGGTTTACCAACGTCCAGGGCCTTTCAGGAAAGGCCGGACATCGCCAAAATCCTGAAACTGCCTCACTACCAGGATCATGTTCGCCAGATGAACGCTTTCTGGACCTCGGTGGATCGCAAGCGGGTGGCTCCCATGACCGCCTGGTGGAGGGCGGAATTGTCTCCCCGAATGGATGGTATAAAAACTGATACCGCTCTGTACCCTTTGAGCGGAGGAGATCTGCTAAATTTCAAACTAATCTATCCGGATGCGAAACGCTACGTAATGATTGCCATGGAAAAGCCGGGCCGAATGCCAGATCCGTCCAGCATGACGGATCCGCAGTTGCAGGAAGGCCTCTATTCCGTGCGAAAGATGCTGGGAAATATTGCCCTCACCGGATACTTCTTTTCGCGCTGGATGAACTGGTACATGAACCCGGAAAAGTACGGTTTCTTTGGTACCCTCCCCACAGTGTCTGTATTTCTGGTTCGGTTGGGCCATAGAATCGAAACTGTGGATCAAACATGCGTCAACGAAGAAGGCAAGCTGGTTACGGAGTCTGTAAATCCCTGTTACCTTCCCGGGTATCGCATAGGTTTTATGGATGGCAATACGGGGGAAGAGAAGGAGCTATTCTACCATTCCACACGTATTGATAATGCATTATTCTCGGATTCCACAGCTCGGGGCCGTTACATTCACAGCCTGGGAAATGTGGCTGTAATGATGAAGGCAGCTGTGTATCTATTTCACAGATCCGCCCATCAGGAAGGAGCGCGATACCTCCTCGAACATTCCGAAGTAATAGTCCAGGACGACTCTGGCATTCCGTATCGCAGCTTTAAGCCGGACCAATGGGACATCACTCTTTACGGGACCTATCGCTATCCATTGCCTGGAATGGGAGTCTATCCCCAGCAGGACTTGATACGAGCATACAGCCAGGGTTCGGAACACCTGCCTTTCGCCTATGGCTATGGCCCAAAGACAGCAGCCAAGGCTTCTGGATTGATGGTTGCCTTCTCAAAATAGAAGGCAGATGCCCTCGAAATGCAGATAGTGCCCGCGCGAAAATGCTGACACACTTGCCCGTTTCGAATTCAACTGCCGGGGGCGCGAACGAAAACCGGCAGTGAATGCAGAATCAATGACTTAGTATTGGAGCAGAAAACGGCAAAACCAATGAGGCGGTCCAAAGGCAGAAAGCGCTGGATCGAAAGGTTCGCTTAAATCTCCAGCAACACAGTAGCATCTATAGGTCTACCTGGCCGATGCGGAATAATTCTCCGCGGCCTTTTCTTCCTCCAGAGCAATGAGCCTTCTCTCCATCCGGGCGATCCGACTCTCCAGTTCCTCAATTCGCCGGGCCGCTTCCTGACCTTGCTGTAGATTCTTGATGAAGACCTTGCCGTCTCGCACCACAAGAGCATCGTCTACGGAAAAGGGCCCCTTGATATGCACGGAGCCATCAGATGCCACAACTAAACTGGCCCTGGCGCCCACCATTACATGACCGTCGGGACTTACTTCCAGAACAGTGCCATCGGTCATTTTCGCATCAGAGAAGTCCTGAGTCGCCGGCGCATCGTTACAGTGTAGCAGCGCCCCCATTGCCAGAGCGGGAAGCAGTAGAATCGTTCGAGATATCATTGATGTTCTCCTGAATTTTGTTGAATGGAAATAGACCCAAACGGGGCGCGAATGCGAAACGGACGGTCGGGGATGCGCAGATCCTTCACGTTGTACCTGCCAGGGGCAATGCTAATTTCCTGGTCTCGTTTCACCTGATCCAGGGCTGGCTGCAGAGCTCGGAATGGAGCTTCGATTCCGCCAGTAGCTTCGCCGCTCAGAGACCCCTTCCAGTCCACAAAAACCGTAGGTTTACCCCAGGCCTGAGAGAGCGCTTTCAAAAAGCCTGGATTCAGCACGGACGTGGCAATGTTGGGACAGCCCCCTCCCCTGTGGGTTCCGTATGCGAACAGGTCTCCCTGGCGATCCTGATAGAGGGGGGAACCAGAGCTTCCCATGTGAGTATCTGCAAAATGGATCAGATAACCCGGACTGTTGTAAGCCTTCGCTTCGCTTGTTTGCATTGTACGGTTTCTGTTCTTGCAGCCTTCAAAGCTACGAAGCTCCACTCCAAATCCGGTATTCTTTAGATTTCTGTTGGCATCTTTTGGAATCTTTACGTTGCTAATGCGAAAGAAAGCTCCATTCTTGAATTCATCCGGCATCTCAGAATCCGGATGGATGCGAAAAATCGCCCAATCCTGGGTCGTGGGCAAATCTACTCGATGCTGAATTGAGCTGCGGTCCACGGCAAATCGAAAAGAGGCATCGGGGTTTTGAATTGTTCCATCGCATTTCGAAGAAGGCACCTGAAACTGAACTTCATCGAATCGGTAATAGCCTGAAGTGCAATGTCCAGCGGTAACCATCCAGCCGTTCGGAGCGATCCATGCAGTACAGAGCGCTTCTTGACGCTCATTAAAGTAAACTCTGGCCACCGGAATGCCATCATCCTGTTTGCGCTCATCCGCTCCGCAAATCGTATTCATCCTTACTTGATTCTCGCGCTCCTCGGCCCGCAGAATCCAGAAAGCCGATAGCATGACAACCGCTAGAACGGAAACTATTATGGATGTCCAGGAAAGCAATAACCGGCGCATGAAACGGATTTAGTGGATTGCAGATAGGAACTGTCAACTGAAAGCTAAAGTTAAGTTGATTGATCCCCGGGAAATAAAATCCCTTGACCCTAAAATACAGGGAATGACCTTATTGTGGCCGTCCTGGTCTGTCTGCATCATAAGCTGCTTATTTTCAACCGGGCCTTTCGCCCAGAATAGCCCTGCGGGGCTTCCGGAACTTTTGCAGACCGGAAAGGCAATACATAAACGCATTGTGCAATTCAGGATCTTTGATCCCCGAAGAGTTGAGCCCGATAGTAAAGTCCACTATTGTGGAACTATTTCTTTCGTGCAAAAGGAGTATTCATGATTCAGGCCGGTAGTCCCATCCATCGCTTCTATATCTATGTGGTGCATCATCCTCTGGTTTCATCCAGCCTTGTTTTTTCTGCGCTACTGCTCATCGGATTACTCCTTCAAAATCTAAGCGATGAATTTCAATGGCCCAGCTATGCAGTGATGTGTCTTTTTTATTCCGCGATGTTTTACGTAGGCTCTCGTAGCGGAAAGAAGCGCGAAAACCTGTCTGATGAAAAAGAAGTAGAGGAGATGATCCTGGCCGGTCGGTCCCTGCCGCTGGGACTGGCCCTGTTCACAATGACCGCTACCTGGGTAGGCGGAGGATTCATCAATGGAACGGCAGAATCTGTGGCAGTGTATGGACTTGCCTGGGCCCAGGCCCCCTGGGGCTACGCACTGAGCTTGATGTTCGGTGGCATCTTTCTGGCAAAGAAGATGCGCTCCTACAATTTCTCGACGTTACTGGATCCCATCTCCGATCGATTCGGCGATCGCATGACCGCTCTGCTATACATCCCTGCTCTTCTGGGCGAAGTCTTCTGGACCGGCGCCGTTCTTACAGCCCTGGGTACTACTTTTGGCAGCATTCTGGGCATCGACTTTAACCTTGCCATCATTCTATCCGCATTGATTGCCATTACCTATACTGCCATTGGTGGAATGCGGGCCGTTGCCAATACCGATGTTCTTCAACTGGGCATCTTGATTGCAGGGCTCTGGCTCACCATTCCATTCCTGATTCCCGATGGAGCCAGCCTGGGAAGTATCTATGGAGATTATAAAGCGGAGATGGGTCCCATGGCCAGTCTGTTTCCACCGTTGGATGGCTGGAAGGACTCCAACTGGGGAGACTCCTACTTTCTGTGGTGGGACTCTGCCTTACTTCTCATCTTTGGTGGCATACCCTGGCACGTTTACTTCCAGAGAGTACTCTCCAGTCAAAACGGTCAGGTGGCCCGATGGCTTTCCATTGGAGCCGGAGTACTTTGCATTGTAGCCGCGATGCCAGCAATGATCATCGGAATGATTGAAGCCACCACGGACTGGACCGCTCTGGGACTGGAAGGACCTGAAGTATCAGCGGTAGTGCTACCCTACGTTTTACAGAATCTGGCTCCTGCTTTAATCGCAATTATTGGCCTGGGAGCTCTGGCTTCTGCAGTAATGAGCAGTGCTGATTCCTCTATTCTCTCTGCGTCCTCCCTTGGCGCCTGGAATGTCTATCGTCCCTTCTTCGCAAAGAAGGATCATTCCGGAATTCCTAAAATCATAAAGCGGCTGATCTGGATTGTGGGAATAGCGGCCACACTCATCGCCCTGCAGGTAAAGAGTGTCTATGAACTCTGGTTTCTATGTAGCGACTTTGTTTATTGCATCCTGTTTCCTCAGTTGATTCTGGCCCTGTTTGACAAAAAGACCAATACCATAGGCAGTCTGGTGGGTTTTATTGTTGCTCTTATTCTGCGAATTGGAGGCGGCGAAGCTGTGCTCGGGATTCCTACATTCCTACCCTATCCTATGATTGGCGAAGACGGCGTAGTAAACTTTCCCTTTCGCACAACCGCTATGCTTTCGAGCATGATTACCATTATGGTAGTTTCCCGGCTAACTCATACATGGTCTCCGCCAAGACCGCTGGTAGTGCGAAAAACGGCCGAGGACACATAGAATGCAATTCATTACAATCAAAAGCTTTATTAACGGGACCTACGCGAAGAAGGAAGGGGAGCGATTCCTGCCCATTGAGTATCCAGCCACTAACGAAAAGATCGGAGAGGCCGCGGTAGCGGATGATGCAGAACTGGAAGAGGCCATTCAGCATGCACAGGTTGCTCAGAAACACTGGGCCAACCTTCTCCCGGCAGAACGGGCCCGTATGCTTCATAGAGCATCCGAATTGATACGCGAAAAAAATGACGAGCTTGCCGCTCTGGAAGTATGGGATACAGGGAAGCCCATCCAGGAAGCGCTGGCTGTGGATATCGTATCCGGAGCCGATGCAGTAGAATACTTCGCCCATGCGGCGGCTCTGGTAAAAGGAGATTATTATCCTCTGGGTAACAACTTCGCTTACTCCATTCCTGAGCCACTGGGCGTGGTGGGAGGCATAGGAGCCTGGAACTATCCCTTCCAGATCGCATGCTGGAAATCGGCGCCAGCCCTTGCTGGCGGAAATGCGATGATCTTCAAGCCCAGCGAATTAACTATGATCACCGCTCTAAAGCTTGCAGAAATCTACCAGGAGGCTGGGCTGCCAGATGGCTTGTTCCAGGTACTACTGGGCGATGCTGAGCTGGGAAAAGCCATGGTAGCGCATCCAGACATTCATAAGATTTCCCTTACAGGCGAAGTAGGTACGGGAAAGAAGATTATGGCCAGCGCCGCCGCCACTTTGAAGCACGTCACGCTTGAACTCGGAGGCAAATCTCCCCTTCTGATCTTTGAAGATGCAGATATTCCCAATGCGGTGCAGGCCGCCATGATGGCGAACTTCTATACCCAGGGTGAAATTTGCTCCAACGGAACTCGAGTATTCGTTCATTCCAGCATAGAACAGGAGTTTCTGAAGGAACTGAAACGATGCACAGAAAAGCTAATTATAGGCGATCCCATGGATCCGGCCACACAGATTGGAGCGTTAATTGATAGAAATCATTTTAATAAGGTCAGCGGATACATCGATATTGGAACGAAAGGAGGAGCCAAAAGATTTCTGGGCTCCGATACGGTGAAACTGCATCCTTCGGCTGTGGCCGGCAAGGATTTCGGACGGAGCCACGATGAGCTCAGCGCAGGAAATTTTGTAAATCCTACGGTCTTTACGGACTGCAACGATGATATGCAAATCGTATGCGAAGAGATTTTCGGACCGGTTATGAGCGTACTGAGCTTCAGCACCGAGGAGGAAGCGGTTCGCCGTGCGAATGCCACTCCCTTTGGTCTTGCTGCCGGACTTTTTACGAGAGACATCCATCGAGGTCACAGAGTAAGCAGAGCTTTAGAAGCAGGAATCATCTGGGTGAACAATTACAATCTGACGCCTATAGAGATTCCCTTTGGTGGCTACAAACAGTCAGGCATTGGCCGGGAAAACTCCCTGGAAGCATTGAAGCATTATACCCAGGTCAAAACAGTCTTTGTAGAAAATGGCGATGTAGATTCCCCGTATCGGCTGTGATGGGAGCGTATGGGCATGCTATCAGGACTGAATGGCTCGATGGACGGCAGCGACTATCAGCTTAGCCGGGTCAGCTTCACAGGAGACCTGGTCGCCTCACATTTGATCTGCATTTTTTTCGCCGGAGCTCCGCCCCTGGATACAGAAGTTGGCGGAAAATGATTCAGACCTTAATTGTCGAACCGGCGTCGAAGACCAGGAATAAATAAGTGGGATTGCGGCAACCGATGCGAACAGCCGAATAAACCAGGGACCGGAACTACGAGGAGAGAAGTATGAGCAAACAGTATGATTACATAATTGTTGGAGGCGGATCGGCCGGTTGTGTACTTGCCAATCGATTGAGCAAGGATCCAGCCAATCGCGTACTCATGCTGGAGGCTGGTCGACCGGATTATATCTGGGATCTTTTTATTCACATGCCTGCCGCTTTAACCATTCCCATCGGAAGTAAACACTACGATTGGATGTACGAATCTGAACCGGAGCCCTATATGGATGGGCGAAAGGTTTACCATGCCAGAGGTAAAATCCTGGGAGGCTCCAGTAGCATTAATGGGATGATCTTTCAGCGAGGGAATCCCATGGACTATGAAAAATGGGCCGAACTACCTGGCCTGGAAAAATGGGATTACGCCCATTGCCTGCCCTACTTCAAGCGCATGGAAAGCTGCATGGCAGAAAAGCCTCTGGCTGAATCGAAGAACAATACAGGAGTCCGGAGCCGTAGCCGACCTTTTCGCGGAATCGAGGGTCCTCTGTGGCTGGAGCGCGGACCGGGCATCAATCCACTTTTTTCAGCATTCCTGGAGTCTGCCGAACAGGCCGGGCATCCCCGCACAGACGATGTAAACGGTTACAAACAAGAAGGCTTTGCGCTGTTTGACAGGAACGTCAAGCAAGGAAGACGATGGAGCGCGGCCCGAGCTTATTACCATCCAGTGAAACACCGAAAGAACCTTGAGCTCCGAAGCCGTGTATTAACTTCCCGCATCATTTTTGAGGGGAAGAGAGCTGTTGGTGTAGAGTACCTCCAGAAAGGGAAAAAGCACCAGGTTCGTGGCGCCGAAGTCATTGTCTGTGCCGGTGCCTTTAACAGTCCTCAGTTACTGCAACTGTCCGGCGTAGGCGATGCGGAACATTTGAAGAGTCTGGGTATTGATGTAGTCCATGATCTAAAAGGTGTGGGCGAAAACCTTATGGATCACCTGGAAGTCTATGTTCAGTACAAGTGCAACAAACCTGTTTCCATGAATCCTGCCCTGAAACTCTGGAGAAAGCCATTCATTGGGCTGCAATGGCTCTTCCGTAAGGGTCCCGCCGCAACCAATCACTTTGAAGCCGGCGGATTCATTAAGAGCAATCCTCGGGAAGAATACCCGAATTTGATGTTTCATTTTCTACCGCTGGCTATTCGATACGATGGCTCGTCGCCAGAAGGTGGTCATGGATACCAGGTGCACGTAGGGCCCATGTTTTCCGATGCACGCGGTCATGTTCGCATCAAATCAAAGGATCCGGCGGAGCATCCGGCTGTATTGTTTAACTATCTCAGCACCGAACAGGATCGTCGAGAATGGGTGGAAGCCATTGAGAGAGCCAGAGACATTCTCAATCAGCCCGCAATGAAGCCCTTCAATGGCGGCGAAATATCTCCGGGGCCCGAGGTTAAAACTCCGGAACAAATCTTAAAGTGGGTGGCCGACGATGCGGAAACAGCTCTACATCCATCCGGAACCTGTAAGATGGGAACCGATGCCATGGCTGTAGTGGATCCAGAGACTCTGAAGGTCCATGGAATGGAAGGTTTGCGCGTGGTGGATGCTTCTATCATGCCCACCATTACGAACGGAAACATCTATGCTCCGGTGGTCATGATGGCTGAAAAGGCTTCGGATGCGATACTGGGAAAGACTCCACTGGCGCCTGAAAACACTGCCTTCTATCGCGGGTAATGCATGAGCGGCTATCCGGGCTGCAATATTCGAAGTTTACAGAATACTCGGTTGGTGACCCCGCATTTCTTCTAACGGGGATTGCGAAAAAGCCAGCCCCGCTCATGCTACGGGTAAAAAAAAAGTCAACCTCAGTTATTGTGCTGCTCGAATACTAACCTTAACATTGGCAGGTTAAGAATGGAGGACCGTGTCCCGATGTTGTCCTGCCAGCGGTCCCTCTGTTCGACGCATTCAAGTTCCCAGAACTTCCTGGATTCCAATCTATCGCTCCTGGCAGTGAAGGGGCATGTCATGCCCGGGCACTCCTCATTTCGGCAAAATTACGTTTTCATTTCATTCCTGTGTCCTGAGGATTAGTTGAAATCTGAATCGCGTTTGACCGGAAGCTCTATATCGAAACTTCTACTCCTGTATCTTAAATGTATTCATTATGCAATTCTCTAAAGCACCTTTTGCCAGTTCACTTACTCTTCTTCTGCTCCTGATCTTCTCCTGCCCGGCTCTTGATGCAGACACAGTGGTTTTAAAGAATGGACAGGAACTGGATGGTGTTGTTACAGGCGTAACCGACACCAGCATCATCCTCGAAACCGACGTCGGATCATTGGTTGTTCCGAAAAACAAGATGGTTCAGGTCTTTGTGGGGGATGAATACAGAAACGCTTCTCCGGAACAGAAGCGCCAAATGCTGGAACAAAGACAGCAGGAAGAGTCCGGGAACAGGGAATCCGAATCTCTGGACTCTTCCGATGACTCGGAAAAGACTTCAGACGAAGAACCTACAATCAACGCAGCTCAGCCAGACCTACCAGAAGAATGGGGCCTGGCCCGAATTCACTCAGAAAAGCCGCAGATCTGGCTACGAGTCGGACCCGTGTTGCAGGAATTACCGTTTGTCAGTTTCATGGATGAGTTTCGCATGCGAGAGTTTTTCATTACCCGATTCGTAATACCTCGTAAGAAGAGCCAGCCCCAGGGGCTCATACTCTCTGCAGGGATTCGCTCCCCCATTCCGTTTGGCTTTGAGGTTTCCGTAGGCCACCAGACACTTTCCGCATCTTCGGATCGTGAGCTCGTGGAAAACGGGGCCGATGGAGTCAATCCGGAGAACTTCTTTCGCAAATCAGGATATGGCACCGAAGAGGTCTACGGCCACTTGTCTCATAGATCCTATTTACGCATGGGCTACCCGATCTATGCACCTCTATCACCCACCTTGCAATTTCGCATCTCTCCGCAGGTGGGTATAGCAAGAGCAGAAGAAACCGGCCATGCTCGGGCCTACTATGCAGGCTGGGCCGTTTCCACCAGTGCAACACAGGGATCGTATGTTGCTCGGGAATTCCTGGATATGCAGCGAAAAGATCAGGGGCTCCAATATGGCTTCAGCGCATCGTTGTTTCGCGGCCCGGTTGAGTTAGAACTGTCTGCGGTAGGACACCTCCGTCATGGCCGACTGAACATGGACATAGGCCGGCTGGCCACCGGAGCAAACGCAGGTTACGATCCTACCATCGCTCGGTTGGATTACGAGGAGAAAGGGTACGAAGTAGAGTTGAATGGAACCTACTGGTGGCAGACTGTGGGCCTGTTCGTTGCCTTGCTATATTCCAGGGCTAACATAGACATTACCGGGGGCGATTTCTTCAGCCAGTGGCCCGGGAATATCAGCTTTAACTCAGAGTTACAATTTCAGGCATTCGGATGGACCTCCCTGGGGGCCAGTCGCTTTGCTCGTGCCACAGCCAGCTCGCAATCCATACAATTCGGATTGAAATATAGCTGGTGACTGAACCCATGAGTCCACGGACCGTCTAAAAATTAGACTCCGTGGAGACCCAATAACCATGACTCAGCTTAAAGTATACCTAAGTGCCGGATTCCTGTTCCTTTTCGTCGCTGCATCTCTGGAGGCCCGCCCCACAGGGGATCAGGTGAGCGAGGCGATATGCGATTTTGATCTGTCCCGTGTTCAAAAATACGTGGCCCAGGGATGGGGGGTAAATGATCCGCTGAGCTCCGATAGTGGTGCCACAGCGCTCACTCTGGCTTCCTACTGTTATGGCGGTAGCCCGGAAATCGCAGCCTGGCTCATTCAGCGAGGAGCGGATGTCAACAGGCATGATCGAAAGGACTACTCCAATCTGATGTGGGCCCTGCGAAGTGTAGATGAGCCCGGGGATGCCATGCATAAGGTAGTGCTGGATATGGTTCGCCGAGGAGCCAATATCAACTGGCAGGATCCTACCACAGGTCGCACCCCATTGATGCTTTCGGCCAGCCTGGGCGACATGGAACTTGTTAAAGATATGATTCGCCGAGGTGCTGATCGCACAAAGAAAACAACCAGCGACTGGTGTATTTCCGGTAACTATGACATGCATTGTACGGCGGCGGACTATGCAAGGCTGGATGGACAGGTGGAAGTCGCACTTTTTTTGGAAGGCAAAGACATTAACGCGTACAAACAGTCTCTCCATTTTGCGGCAAAGAGTGGCGATCTGGCAAGAGTTCAGACATTAATCCAATCCGGAGCGAACGTAAATGAGGAGGAAGGAATGTCGAAGTTGACTCCCCTTCATTACGCTGCCCGGAACAATCATCTTTCGATTGTCAAAGCACTGCTAAATGCCGGCGCAAATCCCTCCCCGCAGGATTATGTGGGAATTACTCCATTACGTGATGCTATTGTGAATTATCGAAAAGAAATGGCCACAGTTCTGATTCAAGCTGGAGCCACCGGAAGTTCCGAACAGCTCCAGGGTTGCGGTGGCGGACTTACGGAGTTTGGCTGGGCAATGAACTACAGCCAGTTTGACATAGCACGATTACTCATCGAAAAGAATGCCCTGGATCTGGACAGCGGATGGGGTATTTTCCGTGAAATCGATGGCGCCAGTGAGGAGACCGTCCAGATTGCAGAGATGGTACTGGTTCGCGGCGCCAAACCTCCGGAAGACTATATTTCAATGCTCCAGAAATGGCATGATGAGTACGATTACAAATACGCTCCAGCAATCATCGAGCTCGTAAAGAAGTATGAGGAGAAGCCCGTTATTCCAATTCCCAGCATCTTAATCCCGAATAGCCCCGAATTCGATTCGGATATCCCTCCAAGCCCGAAAGCCCTGGAGAGCGTACAGATTCGCACTCGTTCAATGGAGCCGGACCCAGAGATTCAAGAGGCAATCAAAGAGAGTCAGAGGTTCTACGAAAAGGGGGATAAGATTTCTCCTGATGCCAGACTACCTTCTCGATAGACGCAAACCATAGAGCCCTGGACTTCCAGGGCTTTTTCTCTCTTGATCCGTTCTTGCGAGAAAACCGGAGCTCTTTTCTGGTTTCGCCGAACGCTTTAATTTCCGGTGCAAGAAACAGTACTGATGCATCGAGAATGTGCCAGACGCTACCGGCGAAATACAGTATACTCGCGCATGGGGGAGTGGCGAAAGGATCAGGATTTATTTGCCCATCTGAAAAGCACGTTCAAAGGCATCATAGATAGTGTCCGGATCTTCCATGCCAATGGAAATTCGAAAAAGACCAGGGTCCATTTGGAGCTCGGCCAGTGTGGCTCGACCTTCCTCAGTCGAAACCAGGTCATAATGAGCCAGATACATATAGAGCATAACCAGGGTGAAATCGGTACCGAAAGATGGGCCCTTTAGAATCTGCAAAGAATCGTAAACCGATTCCATCGCCGAGCCTACTTCCATGGTAATCATTCCGCCCGGCAGAATCCCGGCTTCACTCTTTCGTGCAATCTTGTGGTAATTCTCGGCCCAGGGGCCTTGATCCGCGCGGTACAATTTCCTGACTGCAGGGTGCTGGTCCCAGCGGTCCCCCAGAATACGCACGTTTTCACCAATGCGAACCATTCGATCGCGGTAACCGGGAATTCTGGCAGCCAGGCGATCCGCATCGGCAAAGTAAGGGAGCTCCAGGAAGCGATCCAGAGAAGACAGAATCTCGCCATGAAAGGGTGATTCTGGATTTATCATCACAGCTCCCATCATCACATCACAGGAACCGCTGGCAAACTTTGTGAGACTCTCCACAGCAATATCGCAATGCGGAATCGCATCTATACAAACGGAGCTACCAACGGAAATGTCTGCAATCAGAGCACATCCTTCGGCCTGACATAGACCGTAGAGTTCTGCCAGATCCGGTGTCTGGAGCAATGGATTCGTAGGCACTTCCGTAACGATACCTGCGATACGCCCGGCATATTCGCGAATGACTCGACGAATTTCATCCAGATTATGCAGATCATAAACCTTAACGGAGCCGCTGGAGAATTTCTCCAGGATCAATATATTGTCTACATAGAGCCAGCCAAGTTGAATCCAGAGATCTCTACCGCGAGACTTCTGGATTTCCTGAATAGTACGAAACGCTCCGTAAATCCCGTTCATTCCACTGGCGGAGAGAAATACATCCTGGGGCGAAAGCTCATTCAATCGTGCCATCTCATTCTGGACAAGGCTTTGCCCCTGACCTGCAGAAACGCGCTCCTCGGATTGCTCAGTTGAAAGCCGACTTCGATCCAGAAGAAACTTCTCAGCTCTGCGAGAGCTTACCAGGCATCCAGTATGCTGAATGTAGCTCAGGATATGAGAGGCCTGACTTTCATCTTCAGGAAGCGGGAATGCCACAATACCCTCTTCTTCTATAAGCGAATCCACGTGATATTCCGCCCAGGCAAAAAGATCCTGGGCTGCACGTCTGGAGGACACAACAACGCATGGATTTTCTGAGAAAGAGGGCTGAAAATAGGTTACAAGTTCCGTGACATAGGGATGTGCAACGAAGCGCGGGTAGCCGGATTTGATGCGACTCATGGTCTCCGATCGCTTCTCTTCGTAGCCTATGACATCGGCCACACGAGGCAGGCTAACGGACACTGCATGCACAGTGTTACCGGGAATTCGGCCTCCCACTTCCGGCAATGTCTTATTTCCGGAGGAAGTAGACATCAGGGTTTCAGCGTGCGCACTCCTGACGATTCACCCACGATTACTTCAACGGGTCTGCATCGGGCGAATATGCCATTCTCGACAACACCGGAAATTGAGTTTAACTCCTTTTCCATTCCTTCCGGGTGAATGGATTCAAATTTCACATCCAGCACAAAGTTTCCGTGATCCGTAATCACCGGTCCATCTTTCCGTAGCGCCATGCGAAGACTCACCTCTCGAGCCCCAAGGCGATCTAATTCATGGCGGACTACGTTAATCGCCTGGGGTAACACTTCCAGAGGCACTGGAGTACGCTCCCCCAGTTGCGAAACAAGTTTGGAGCCATCCACCACGCAGATAAATGATGTCGAAAGGGTATGCACGATTTTTTCCAGAGTATGGGCGGCGCCGCCACCTTTGATCAGATTCAGAGCGGGATCCACTTCATCCGCGCCATCAATCGAGATATCCAGGGAATCGAAAGTTTCTACAGGAAACACCTTTAGACCGGCCTGAAGGGCTAATTGCATGGATTGATAGGATGTGACACAATAATCGCAGTTCATCGATTCTGTGTTCTGCAGTCTTCCCAGCTCTTCGATGACCAGAGCGGCCGTGGAACCGGTTCCGAGGCCAACGGCCATGCCATCCTGCACATGCCTTACAGCTTCTAGCGCTGCCAGCCTCTTAGATTCCTTATTGGCGTCCGGTTGTCTCACAATCTACGAGAAATGATACACCAACCTGCGGTCAAACGCTTTCCAGTACTAGCTATTTCTGTCCGTGGACTCGTTCTGAAGCCGGTCCAATAAAGCCTTAATTCGGTCATCTTCGGGCTGCAGAAATGATGCTTTCTGTAAGACTTCGATGGCTGCGAAGCGACGCCCGGTCTCTGCATATACCTGTCCCAGCAGATAAAGAACGCTGGCCCGTTCCCCTACCAGATTTCGAGCTTCCTGTAGACTCTCCAGTGCCCTAGCCTGATTTCCAGTACGCGAGTAGCAAAGACCCGAATAATAATGCTTGAAGAAGTTCTCATCTTCCATTCGCGCCAGAAGCGAAAGGGCAGTTTCATACTCCTCCATTTCAACGAGCTTTTCCACTTCCTCCACCTGGTTATCGCCAGGACCAGCGGAACCAGCAGGATGTACAGATTCCCGAAATGCGATGCGCATAATTGAGACGTCGTCTGTAGGTTCCCCCAGGGAATATAATACTTCACGGATACCGTGTAGATCTGCCCGGCCCCTCTCAACAACCGTCAGAAACTGATCCGGATTACGATTAATAAGCATTTCATCGTTTCTCTGCTTTCCCAGGAGGATGGAATCCCGGCCATCCGATCCTGCAATCAACACATCGCCGGTCTCCAGTTGAAATTTCTCTGGTGTCGCTTTCCAGGAACCGTGGCCAATTCTCTGGTCTTCCACTCCGTGGATAAATTCTGCTTTTCCCTTTCTGTACAGCACTGTTTTCGGATGGCCGGCGTTTACGAAATGCAGTGTTCCCGACCGTTCATGGATCAAGCCCAGAACGCAGCTAGCATGCACCTCACCCCTGAATTCCTTAAACACTCGATGAAGTTCCTCCATAGTGGAGACGATCCAGCCCAATGGATCGGTAAGACTGTGACCGGTGGCGCGCACCAGTATTGAATTTACCAGAGCGCCCATGATCAATGAGCCGCCTGCACCCTTGAGAGCGCCGCCGCTGGTATCGCCGTTAAAAAAGAATGTATACTTTTCTCCATCGAAATCCAGATTTCCGGTGACGCAAAGATCGCCCCCTAGCTCGGCATCCAGTTTCTGATATTTGAACTTCTTCTTGTACTCGATAAGAAAATCGGTATGCACCGTTTCGCTTGTGTTACCGTTCTTGATCAAAGGATTCGCCAACATGGTTGTCAGGTAATAATCGGAGTCCTGCTGGTTCTTCAGGTCTTTAACTTTTTGCAGGGTAGTCCGCAGCTCACCCGTCTTGCGGATTACGATATCTTCCATGTGCAGGGTATAGCTTTCGATTTCGCTTACCATAGAATTGAAGGCAGCGGCCAGATGACCAAACTCATCTCCTGACTTTAGTTTTAGCCGCACACTGAAGTCTCGTTTCTGCACTTTCTCTACAGCCCGCGTCAATTCCAGGAGAGGACGCGAAAGGACTCTGGAAATAATGAGACCAAGAAGTCCGGCCACAAATATGCTAACCAGGATAACAGCTACCAGGATTCTTTGAGTACGATTAATAAGACTGAACTCGCTCTCTGCAGAGAGGTCTATCCCCATCACTGCGAAAGTGTTCCCGTCCTCGTCTTTTATGGGAATGTATGCTGAAAGCCAGACTCCCCATTCGTCTCGGTAGTACTCTGTACTTGCTGTGGCTTCTCCCTGAAAGGCCTTCAGCATCTGCGGTTGCGCAGACACATTGTAGAGCATACCAATCTGCGTGGCTTCCTCGTCCGCTTCAATGATCCCGTCAGAGTTGGTATCCAGCCTCTGATCATCTCCATCGACAATGAACTTCAGGATGGTTCGGTTTCTGGATTCAGGAACCGGAACCAGGATATAAGCATAGCGAAGAAGGGGAGGATCCCCGGGGTCGATTCTCTGGGCTATTTCGCTTCCGGGCTCGGGTATTCGATGCCTGGTGGAATTCTTGATCTGACGCATTATTTGAATCAGGCGCCTGTAATCCGGCCGGGCTTCCAGTCTCTGACGATTTTCATCGCTAAGGCTCTGTATATTCTCTCCGGGACGAATGGATTTCAGCATGGACGGCGGCCGTGGTTCACTCATCCCTTCGGACAATTGATCCAGCTCGCGAATGGCACGGCGATCTTCCACTGTGAGCAAAAACTGTCCGGCACGCCCAATGTCCTTCAAACGGGCAGCCGTCTGGCTCCAAACATGGCGCTGAATTGTCTGATAAAAAATGTAGGAGGAGACGGTAGAAATGCCGGCCGCCAGCAGACTGATGCTTACAATCATCCTTGTCTGGTAGCTGAACATACCTCTGTAGCCCTTGAATTCCAGCCAGGGTCAAGCAATAATACGATCTGTCATTTTTCACTCAATTTACAGTTGATCTCCTGGATGCGATCCATCGGATTTACTATAATGTCGCGCATATCGGCTCAATCGGTAATATATCTTCACTCAGTAATCCTGGCCATTTTGCTTACTGGAGGTTGCCTCCAGGAGCAGCGACCGGACAGCATCTCCCTGGAAAGCCTGAACTGGGAAGTAGTGTCTGGATTCCAGAAAGAGTATACCAGGGGATTGCCCGCCGAGGCTCAACAGCAGGCCAAAAGGGTTCAGTCATTTCCGGTTCTTTTGAATCGCATTCTGGAAATACCCACCGGCGATGAATTGGTGCACAGTACCATGCAGACCCGATTCTCTCTTAACCCGGACCAGCTGAACCAGCCAATGGGAATCCATTTTCCCTGGATTGGCGAGGCATGGGAGTTATATGTTAATGGCCACCTGGTGGAAAACCAACTAATCCTGAATAATCCCACCGAGCTTAAATACAGAAAGATATACCGGCATTTGACTTTGCCACTCAACAATGCAACTTTGCGCGCCGGGGAAAACATACTGACCATCCACTTTGCCGGATACCAGCATCCCACGCCTTTTGATTTAAATGGAAATCATGGTTTGATATTCGCAGGTGGCTATGAGATAGCTCCCCTTTCCTACCTGGAACGCGTTCACACAGATACTTTGAGGATTGTTCTCAGCACGGTGTATCTGTTCTTTGGGCTCTATCATCTGGTGATCTTTTCCCGTCGAAACCAGGACCGGTACAATCTGTTTTTTGGACTCTTCTGTTTCGCTCTTGCCCTGGACTCGGTAACTGGGACATTGCAGTTGCATCGGACTATGACCGAAACGGCTTGGATCAATCGAATTAAGTACTTCAGTCAGATGGTGGAGATCCCGCTCTTCTTTTACTTCGTACACACTTACTTTTTTTCAGAAAGGAAGACGCCGGTGATCCTAACGGTCTTCGCATGGATCTTTTATACCATCGCATTTCTGACCATGGCTGTACCTTTTCCTTACACAGAGCTGATGCTCAAGGCCTTTCACTATTCTGCAGTTCCGGCTCTACTGTACTCGATCTACTTTATTGGCAAGGTCATCCTTTCCAGGCGAAGGGATTCTCTCTTATTTGGTATGAGCATCCTGGTTCTCATCGCATCCGGATTCTGGGGCATTGTGGACAGCGAATTCTTCCATACCGGGGTTCACCTGGTACCTTACGGATTCCTTTTCTGCATATTGAGTTTAATATTCATACTGGCCAATCGATTCCTGACGGTACACAACGAGTCCGAGCGATTGAATGTTGAATTAACCGAACAGAAAAATGCCTTCCATCGTTTTGTGCCCACGCAATTTCTGAATCACCTGGGTCGCGAATCGGCGGTGGATGTTCAGGTTGGCGATTCGGTACTTCGAGAAATGACTGTGTTGTTCTGTGACATTCGTTCCTTCACCACTCTGAGCGAAGGAAGCGGCCCTCAGGAAACGTTCTCTCTCTTAAACGATCATCTCCGACAGATGGAGCCCTGTATCTATCGTCAGGGAGGATTTGTAGATAAGTATGTAGGGGATGCAATTCTTTCCCTTTTTTCGGATGATAACCGTGGCTCCGGCGAAGGTTCCACACGAGGAATGAACTCGGCACAGCGGGCTGTCTCGGCAGCCATCGAAATGGCCAGACTGGCCCGATCGGCCCAATCCCTGCGCGATGGAAACCAGGGATTCTTGCCTGGATTTGGTATCGGAATCAATTCCGGGGATCTTGTTCTGGGAACGGTGGGTAGTCCGGCTCGCATCGATACCACCGTTATCGGCGATACTGTGAATACATGCTCCAGGCTGGAAAGCCTTACCATTCACTACAAATGCCCCATTCTGGTTTCTGGCTCAACCATGGAAAAGCTGGGTAAAGATATTTTTCATGCCAGACAGGTGGATGAGGTTTATCTCCGAGGCAAGAAGCAGAGCACCAGGATATTTGAAATCTTCGACGCCGATCCGCCGGAACAACTTCTGGAAAAGAGTCGCATTCAGGTCCGCTACAACGAAGCGATGGAACTGTACCGAACCGGCGACTTTGCAGCAGCATTGAAACTGTTTTCAGAGCTTCATCAGAAAGCCCCATCCGATCAGATTTTACCTTTGTACATCGAACGAATCAAAGGTTTGCAGGAGAATGCCAGCACGCTAAAGGATTGGGATGGGACGATTCCGGTTCTGGGTAGCTAGTTGAAACCTGGTCCGGCTTTCATGAGTCGAATTTTGAAAACGGACCAGCAGTCTGTAGGCATTCGGCCCAGGGAGATGCGAATATCCAGACCAGAATCTAAACGTTGATGAGGTTATCCGCCGGGTTGCTGATCCCTTATTTCACGAGATCAGCAACCATTCAGGCTATGGATTAAAGTGGGTCCGACGTACTGGCACTGGCCGGGGCCGGCACATTAACAAATACTGATGAGCATTCGTAGGCCTTCCAAATACCTTTGTCATTTCTGGCTACGGTAATCGGCCGGGGACTGAATCCATGTACGTTCACGAATACCTTAACTTTGCCTGAGGATTCTTCGCCGCTGTATTTATTCCTGGATGTTACTACTTTATACGGCGCTGATACCTTGTAGTTATTGTCAGCCGTGGCTCCGGCAACATAGGCAAAGGGAGTGTACCACCATACATTCTGTCGATTCAGACGATTTACATGATACATGATGCTGGAGGAAGGCGCATATCCTTTATAAGCACTGCCGGTTCCAACGTTTCTCTGATCCAGAGCCAGAGTCAAAAACTGCATCCCCAGGGTTTCGCTTTTCGAAAATCCCATCAAAGCAACTATGAGCATGGCCGCACCACCTTCAGGAGTAGTGGCCAGGCTATCCCTCATCTGGATAAACGCTTCCGCCGACGAGGGAATGGATGAAATGGTAACCTCTTTAGACTGAGCCTGAAGGGCACCTGCCCCGGTCAAAAAAACGGTCAATATCAGAGCGATGAATTTTCGCATGAATTCCTCCTTCTGCTTTCCCGTAGATAGGTACCGGGAATCCGCGGATCCGGCCACTAACGGGACAACGAAGTTTGACCGATTCCGAAATCGTTGTCCAGTGATAAATGGAGAGGCAATCAATTGCAGAAGGCAGAAAAGGGCCGGGAATCAATGGCAGCAAGCTGTGAAAAAATGGGCTACTACGCTTGAGTAATTTGTTTCCGAGCATTCGACACAGGAGTCTAACTTCTGTCCTTTAGAGCATGTTCCAGAAGCATGGCAGCTGCCTCGAACGGAGAGAGTGTACCGCCGGTCACCCTTTCCTGGATTTCCTGGCGATACTGTCGAGAGTCCCGATTCTCAAGGATTCGATTCCGGACCAGTTCACTCAAATACTCGTTCATCCAGTAAACCGCCTGGCCTTTTCTTCGCTTTTCGAAAAATCCGTTCTCTTTCATGGATTCCTGAAAGTTCTCTAGCAGACTGTAAACTTCGTCAAGACCCATACCGGTGACTGCACTGGTAAGAATAACTTCGGCCTTCCATCCATGATCCGCTGGCGGAAACAACTCCAGGGCTCGGCGGTAATCGGCGGCGGCGATTTTGGCCCGTTTATCGTTGCCCGAATCTGACTTTGTGATGGCAATACCGTCTGCCATTTCCATGATTCCACGTTTCATGCCTTGAAGCTCATCTCCGGCTCCAGGAAGCATGAGCAGAAGAAAGAAATCTACCATCGAATGAACGATGGTTTCTCCCTGACCTACTCCTACCGTTTCTACAAGGATTCGATCAAACCCTGCGGCTTCGCACAATATTATGCTTTCTCTGGTTTTTCGGGCAACCCCGCCTGGAGAACCGCCGGATGGACTGGGGCGAATGTAGGCATTTTCTTCTCTCGTCAACGCCTCCATGCGAGTTTTGTCTCCCAGAATGGAGCCTTTGCTTCTTTCCGATGAAGGATCAATGGCCAGAACAGAAATCTTATGACCTCTTTCCAGAAGTAACTGACCAAAGGATTCTATGAATGTACTTTTGCCTACTCCGGGAATTCCGGTGATTCCTATGCGAAGAGAGTTACCTGCATGGGGCAGACAGGCATGGACCACCTGCGAAGCAAGCTCCTGGTCTTCCGGCCGGGTACTCTCAGTCAAGGTAATTGCCTGACTGAGTATGACGCGATTGCCGGAAAGAACTCCGTTGATGTACTCCTCAGCGCTTTTTCGCCGGGGCCCACGATTCAGGCCATCCGAAAGCAGCCGTGGATTGAACGGGGCCATTAGCCTGCCTGTGCCTGCGGTTTTTTTCCTAACAGAATTTCCAGAATCGATGCAGCGGCCTGTGGAATGACGGTTCCAGGACCAAAGATGGCTGCAGCTCCGGATTCGTAGAGAAAATCATAGTCTTGCTGAGGAATAACTCCGCCCACAACCACCAGAATGTCGGAGCGATCCAACTTCTTGAGCTCTTCCACCACCTGGGGTACCAGAGTTTTATGGCCGGCAGCGAGAGACGATACGCCCAGAATATGTACATCGTTTTCCACTGCCTGGCGAGCCACTTCTTCTGGAGTCTGAAATAAAGGACCGATATCTACGTCAAAACCAAGGTCAGCGAAACTGGTGGATATTACCTTGGCGCCACGATCATGTCCATCCTGACCCATTTTCGCCACAAGGATCCGAGGCCTTCTACCTTCTTTTTCAGCGAATTCATCTGCGAGAGAAGTAGCTCTTTTAAAGTCTTCGTTATTTTCGATCTCGGAGGAATAGACTCCCGATATACTACGAATTACTGCCTTGTATCGTCCAAATACTTTTTCCATGGCTTCTGAAATCTCGCCCAGACTGGCTCTTTTGCGAGCCGCCTGAACGGCCAGATCCAGCAGATTGCCCTCCCCGGTTTCAGCGCATTTAGTAATGGCTTCCAGGGCCTGCCTGCATTCTTCTGGATTGCGTTCCTTTCGCAGTCTTTCCAATCGCTCGATCTGGGATTTGCGGACAGCGGTGTTATCAATATCCAGAATTTCCAGCGGATCCTCCGCATTGCTTTTGAATCGATTGATGCCTACAATGACATCTCGGCCGGAATCAATTCTTGCCTGCTTTCGCGCCGCAGCTTCTTCAATTCTCATTTTGGGCAGACCTGTTTCAATGGCCTTGGAAATTCCGCCCAGATCTTCCACTTCCTGGATCAACTTCCATGCTCTGCGAGCCAGAAGATTGGTAAGGGCCTCCACATAATAGCTGCCGGCCCAGGGATCCACTGCACGAGTGATGTCGGTTTCATCCTGCAGAAATAGCTGAGTATTTCGAGCAATTCGCGCGGAGAAATCGGTGGGTAGAGCAATGGCCTCATCCAGGGCATTCGTATGCAGCGATTGGGTGTGTCCCAGAGCTGCGGACAGTGCCTCAACACAGGTACGGGCTACATTGTTGTAAGGATCCTGCTCGGTAAGACTCCAGCCCGATGTCTGGCAGTGCGTTCTCAGAGCCATGGACTTGGCATTCCTGGGATCGAACTGCTTTACCAGCTTGGACCAGAGCAATCTACCGGCGCGCATCTTGGCGATTTCCATAAACTGATTCATTCCAATGGCCCAGAAAAAGGAAATCCTGGGAGCAAATTCATCTACACTCAGGCCCGCTGCCATACCGGTGCGAAGATATTCCAATCCGTCGGCCAGGGTATAGGCAAGTTCGATGTCTGCCGTGGCACCAGCTTCTTGCATATGGTAACCGGAAACACTGATGGAGTTAAATTTAGGCATTTTCGACGAAGTATACGCGAAAATGTCCGCAATAATCTTCATGGATGGCGACGGTGGATAGATATAGGTATTTCGCACCATGAATTCTTTAAGGATGTCATTCTGAATCGTCCCGGTTAACTTTTCCGGCGGAACTCCCTGCTCTTCGCCGGCCACGATGAAGAATGCCAGAACCGGAATCACAGCACCATTCATTGTCATAGATACAGAAACGTTTTCCAGAGGGATCTGGTTGAAGAGCACCTCCATATCCAGTATCGAATCGATGGCTACACCGGCCTTACCAACGTCACCAACTACTCGAGGATGGTCCGAATCATACCCCCTGTGAGTGGCAAGATCGAATGCAACGCTCAAACCTTTCTGTCCGGCAGCCAGGTTCCGTCGATAGAAGGCATTGGACTCCTCGGCCGTAGAGAATCCAGCGTACTGGCGAATGGTCCAGGGGCGAGTGACATACATCGTCGAGTAGGGTCCGCGCAAATAGGGTGCCACTCCAGCGCCAAAGCCCAGATGCTCCAGTCCCTGCAATGCATCGCTTCCGTAAGCGGACTGAACCGGAATTCCTTCCGGAGTATTCATGGCGATTTGATCCGAAGGTTGATGATCTGCTTTTCCACCCCCGGAGATTGGAGAGTAATTCAGTTTGCTAAAATCTGGTTTCATAATGATATCCTCTGGAATGGCTGCCTATGATTCTTTGAGATGAGAACCCACGCTGGAACCCAGAATTCGTTTCTGCAATTCCACCAGTGTTCCAAATACATTGGACTTGAGGTGAATAAACTCGATGATCCCCTTTTCCGCGAGAGCATCTTTGTTTTCCGGATTCCCTGCAATTAGAACCGGAAGCCCTTTGTTTTGTGCGATGGGCAGAATAGAGCTGGCCAGGTCATCGTACTCTTCATCGCTGGAACAAAGACAGAGACCAACTACCGATTTGCTGTTAGACAATCGATCTTCCAGAAACTTCGTGGCGGAGGTAATATCGCCTAAAGATCCGGGGTCCTCTACTGCGAATCCAGCGCATCCCAGAAAGTTCTGGGAGAAGGCCGCTCTGGCTCTTTGCATGGCCAGCTTGCCTGCAGGTATCAGTAGTATTTCCGGTCGAAACCCCTTTTTAGCCGCAATAGATTGAAAATGAATTCTCAGATCTTCAAAACCAGCGCTGGCACGTCCAAAACGCATGGGGGATACAGCTTTGCCGGTACCATCGTCGGATGGCAGTGACACTCCATTCATCCAGTGACCATCATAGGGATTGAACCGCTTTTCCTGTACCTTCTCCTGCAAGGAGGGATACTGGTTCACACCTACATAGATGGACTTTCTTGATGTCACCTCTTGCAAAGCTTCATCCAATTGTTCCGAAAGTTTCTTTTGAGTCGATCCAGATTTAAGACCCTCCAGAAATCCACCTTGCTTTTCCAGGTTCTGGAAGTCTTCAAAAGCCGCGAATCCCAGTTCATCGGTGAGCTTTTCCAGGTAATAGGATCCGCCTCCAGGATCGGCCACCTGCTGGAGATAGCTTTCATGACGAATCAGGTTCTGAATGTTACGGGACATCCGGCGAGAAAAGGCATCTTCCCGATCTGTGATCAGATGAAATGGATGTACTGTATGACGCTGCGATCCGCCCAGAACAGCGCTTATAGATTGCGTGGTAGAGCGAAGAAGGTTCGTATAAGGATCCAGAGCGGTGAGTTCAAACACAGATGTTTCCGTGGATTGATACAGAGCGGCGGCGGTTTTCCAGTCTCCGGATTCGCTTCCGGCCTTTGCGATTTCCTCCGCATAGGCAGCAGCGATCTGAGACCAGAGGTATCGTGCTGCTCTAAGCTGGGCCACTTCCGGAAAGAAGCTGGAAGAAACTGCGCTTCTGGCATGCACCGAACGTAAAGCATCGGCCAGATTCAATCCACGATCCAGCATGGCCGCCAGGTAGAACGCTCCGGCAGACAAAGTTAGTGCTAGCTGAGTTCGCTGATTCGCGCCAGCATAGCGAAACAGATGGCCGCTGACGGCCAGAAAAGAACGACTTCCCTTCTTGAGAAATTCGGCGGCCGCATCCAGATCCTCTCGCAGCTCGGTTTCCATTGATGCGAAATCCACAGCGCCGGTGCGAAAGTACCGAGCCAGGGGATCTACCGAGATGAGAACTTTGCCGCTATCCTTGTCCGCTGCCCATTTCAGCAGGGGTTGTGCATCCTTAAGGTGAATCTCCAGATCCAGATTCACAGAGATTCGACTCAAATCGATCTTTTGACAGAATTCTGCAGCATGGCCGGCATAAGAAGCATCGTTCACCAGCAATCGAACGCTGCCCAGCTCATGAGCATAGAACTCCTCCAGGAGGGAGTCCAGCTCGGACTCATTGTGGTGCAGGGAAAAATCGATGGTCTGCTCGGTGAGCCAGACGTTTCCTTCCGGGCGAATTCCGCGAAGATAGGGATATTCACCGGGAATGTGCTTCTCCAGACCCGCCGGTTGCTCATCCGGCAAATAGAACGGATTCAGGACAAAGCCATCGCCAGTCTTCCAGGTCAGCTTCTGAAGAGCTTTCTCCGGATCTTCCGGGTTCTTCAGATCTTTCAGGATCTTCCCTTCCCAGGTCTTTCGATCTAGAGGGGAAAAGTCATCGAATAATTTCAGTTCAGGTTCTGGAAACAGTTCCGGGTCCAGCTTTGCGCTCATGGCTCCAGAATCCAGAAATAAGCCTCTATGTCAGCAGAAAATCGCCCAGGATGATGGCAGTCTCCCAGGGCGGACGGGATAGCCGCGCGCCATAAAAAGAACCATCCTATCCGAGCAAGGTTCACCTCTAGGCACTTGAACGCTTTAGGTCGAACAATCCAGCCCTGGTACGGAGACGCATACTCCGCCAGTAGAGTAGAAGGCTAACCTCGCTGGCGCTGGCCGGGGCCCACTTATTGCGCTCAGAGGACCATAAGGCGAACCCTGCTTGGAAACGCTCGGGCCACCTATGACCTTCAGATGAGCTTAAGACGAACCTGCCTGGCAACGCCAGGGTCCACTTACAACGCTGAGCTGACTATAAGACGAAGCGCACTGACAACGCCAGGGTCCACTTACAACGCTCAGATGAGCATAAGCTGAACCCTACCTGGAAACGATCGGGCCACCTATGACGCTCAGATGACCATAAGGCGAACCCTGCCTGGAAACGCTCGGGCCACCTATGACGCTTAGATGACCATAAGGCGAACCCTGCCTGGAAACGCTCGGGCCACCTATGACGCTCAGATGAGCTTAAGACGAACCCAACCCTTTCAAATAAAAGAAATCGCGCAGCGATTTCCACCAACACCAGCGGTTTCCACCTTACCAGCGGTTTACCGTGGATCCTTCGGTTAGGCTGCCGCCTGGTTCGTGTTCTCCTCGAGGACAGGAAGTCCGAGAGTCGGGTCGTTTGGACATGGACGATGAACATGGATGTTCGAGTGTCCGCGGAGCCATGGATGGCGAGAGCGGACGAGTGCAACCGACCCGACGAACACGAGGCCAGGCGGCAGCAGAAGAGAGAAGCGATCCTAAACCGTCTGGGCCTACTCAGCGGAGGCTTTCTTTCTTCAAGCGATGGAGGTAGGCTCAGGAAGCGAAGCCAGGAGGGCGGAGCGTTGCCGCCGTTTGGACAGGGAGGGACAACCGGTGGCAAGAGAGCCTACCTTCATCGCGCTGTGGAAACGGATAGCTAAACCGCCTGAGCTTTCTCTTTCTTACGTTCCATGGCTGCTTTCTTACGAAAGAATGCCACTTGCTTCTCTAGCTCTACAAGGTCCTGGCAGATAATCTTTCCGCCATCCAGCTTGAGCCAGCGATTCTTGAGCATATCCAGAATGAGATGTTCATCTTTGTTCGGGTCGTAGCCCACCATTTTGAGGAGGTCTTTTCCGCCGATGTCAAAGTTATGATTGGAACGAGGGGCAATCTTGATGTGATTCTTTTCTGCCAGCGTTAGCAGGGTATCGTACAGTCTGCCCTGAGGATCGGAAATCATCAGGTTGGCCAGCTGTCTGTAGGCCATCCAGATACGTTCAGAGAGCAATGTAATTAGACGAGTAGCCAGCTGAGGCTGAGCTTTCACCATCGCTTCGAAGTTCGCTTTGTTGATGGCAAGCATGGTGGCTTTTTCAGCGCAGATCGCGGATGCACTTCGCGGCTTATTATCCAGGATGGCCATTTCCCCGAAAATGTCACCGGTCTGTAGCACAGCCAGCATCACTTCCTGACCTTCCACCATCTTGGTAATCTTAATTCGACCGCCCTGAATAATGTAGAGCTCAAACCCGGGCTCATTTTCGCAGAAGATCATATCATCTGGATTAAATGTGCGATTGATGCTTTTTTCCATGTACGCAGGAGCCTTTAGCGGCTTGTTCATGGACTGAAGGCGCATCTTTGCCTGGCTTACATTCTTGCCTTTGGGATTCCATTGCAGATAACGCTGGAAAGCATAGGCTGCATGATTGAATCGCTCCTCTTTGAAATAGAACTCTCCCAGTTCGAATAGATGAGAGGGATCCTCTTCCAGGGCAGTCCGGAAGGAAAGACGAGTAATAGTACTGTCGAAGGCCCGCAACTTCATGGAGAAGGAGCGAATGATCTTCATGGCTACAGGGGCGTTTTTCTGGATGAGAAGACCAAACTGGTCATTGTTCACCTGGATCAGGGAAACATCGGTCTGAGCCACCACAGTTTCAATTCTGCTATGGCCAGACATGGCACTTTCCACACCAAAGAAGTCTCCAGGCCCCAGCAAAGTAGTGCCCTCTTCTCCGGCCACAGGTGTCTCTTTGGAGGTACGGACCTTTCCCTGCCGGACGATATAGAAGTGTCCTACTTCCCGCTTCCCCTCAATAATGATGTAGGAGCCGGCTCTATAATTTACCATTTGAAAGGCCATAGCTCTCTACACTCTTCCTTGTTCCGGCAAGATCATGGTATACAGAATCAATATCGGAAAGGACAGTAAGATCAACCAGTTTCAGGGAGTTTTTTTTGGTTCCCCGTCCAGAGGCTCTGCAGAGTCCATAGAGGTTCCAGATTCTGGCTTCTCTATGCCCTCGCCCATCCGATCCAGCGCTGTTTGTCCAGTTGATGGGCTCCCTTCGGCTGTGTCAATTCCAGTGTCACCCGGATCGGTTTGTTCGCCGGTTTCTGTGCCATTCTCCATGGGAAACAGGGGTTTTCCGGAATCCGGGTTCTGGTCAGCGCCAGAATCTGTTTTTCCGGTGGTAGGGCGCTCCGGGGCCTCAATAAAGCGGTAGGATCGCTCCAGCAAACGGGCTTCCCGGGCTTCTTTCGTTCCTGGATAGCGGTTCTGGATGTCCTGAAGGATCTGCCGGGCCCGGCTATACTGCCCCTGCTTGATCTGAATTCGTGCCATTTCCAGAAGGGAATGCGGTTCTGCCTGATCTGGCCTTTCCAGGATGGCCGATTGCTGATATCTGTACAATGAAGCCCGATAATCTCCATTCTTTTCCTGAAGAGCGGCCAGTTCTCTACGCGCCCGGCCAGCCATCGGATGGTTGGGATATAAGATCAGGAATTCCTCAAGTCTTCGTTTGGCGGAATCGTTCTGCCCCTCGGATATCTGCTCCAGAATGAAGCGAAATCGACGGTCCGCCTCCTGGTTGTACAGGTTGTCAAAGGAACGATTTCGCTTTTCCCGATTGGTCTGATACTGACGAAACTCGGCGGGATTGGTGGGAACGGAGGCATCGGGATTCGATTCGGGATCGGTCAGGTTTTCTGTTCCTGCAGGATCCAGGTTCGCATCCGCCGGATCTTCCGCGAACAAAGGGAAAAGGCCGAGAAGAATACAGACGGGAACGTAGAGAATAATATTTTTGAACATACGTGTAGATCCTGCTGAGCCTGTATTTTTCTATTTTGGCGGACCAATCCGCCTTTGCCCAACCTCGCGAACTCACCTCTCCATGAAAAACCCTGAGGAGGCGAGAGTCAAAAATCTCAGCCTGTGCTCTGCGCAGACTGCTGGAGAAAGGATTCGAACCATCGCTGATCGATATCCGAAATCTCACATTTAGAGAGCTTCAGTTGTTCGAAATACTGCAGCAGGATTCCCATGTGAGCTGCCTGCTCATGTTCAGTATTCCATTGATCACGATCTGTGCCGGAAGCAATGATTGCCTCTTCTCGCACTTGCTCGCAGAATTCGGAAGATTTGTTTCGAAAGATCATCGTGGAAGATACAAGGTCAAACCGGATGGTATCAACGATTTTCAAGAACTCTTCATCGCTCAGATCAAAATGACGGCTGGCCACTTCGGTTTGAAAGTAATCGCCCCAGCTAACCACTTCAGGCTCGGCCCCATACTTCTCTTTAAGAGCCTGGATTTCATCCTGCTCAACATAGCTACATTGAGCGAACCGTTCCACTGTTTCTCTCAGCTCAATAAGCGCTGCGATTTTTCTTCCGGAGAGCTGTCCGCGCTGGACCATTCCGGATAATTGGCTGTGCAGTCCGTTGATTTCCATCATACGGAATCCATCGGCAGAGCTCAGAATTTTCCACAGAACTTTCCCGGCACGGGAACTATGATCTAACAATGCTTTCTGCCCCTTGTAGAATTGATCTATTCATGCACGGATCCATGGGTTTTCAGGCGGGAAACCGGGAGCAAACGGGAGCGGCAAAGCGGTATGGAGAGAGGCCTTGAGTAATGGTGACGATAGTCAGAAATACATTCGATACTGAAGGAACCACCGTCTGAGCGGTGACGCGACCATTCAAAGATACATTCCCCTGGAGAGAACGGCCCGATGGTGCCGTGAATCAGAGCGAAGAGGAAAAGCCAAACTGAACCGAGGTCTCGTCCACAGGAAGATACTTGGCTTCATTGCTATCATATTCCCAGGTCCGCTGGAATACGCCTTTTACATACAGACCGCCCATGAAACCGATGCCCACTTCCCCTGCCAGAAGTGAGTTATCATCAAGTTCAAAAGCATTTCCGAAGCCTTCAAAATTCTTCTTGGAATAGTAGCCATTCAAGAACAACCCACCAAAGGTTTCGGGGACATAGAAGCCCACAAAGATCTCTGAATTAGAAGGCCCATCGTAATCTTCATAGTTCATTTCCACTATGAAGAAGCCCGAGAAGTCCGCAAGGCCATGGATGAAGAATCCTTTTAGTTTTTCTCCATCCGTGGGCAGCGACTGAAGGTAGGCCAGCTTCGTGGTTGTTTGAGTGCTGGCATCACCAGTTTCAGGAATGTAGATGGTCCGTTCAATGGCATAGTAGGAATCAAAGTAGGCCGGTAGGTAGTTCGAGGTTACTTCGCGATATTCCGGCTTCAAAGTGATCCTGACCAGACTGAAGTTCAACTGAAACAGGATACCGGCATGAATACCTTCGCTGTTTTCCAGATCCTTGACTTTGTTCATGTCCACATAAGGTGTTAGATCAAGCCAGCTATAGGGACTCAGCTTTAGCTCGGTGTCCATACCTACAATGTAAAGATCCTGGGTTTCCAACGATCGTGGTCGCAGGGTTTCCGGATCTACCACCAGGTTGTTGGAACCATCGTATTCAAGGGTTAATGGAGCTTCAATATCTCGCGCCACTGTATAGCCCACGGCCCAGCGCCCCCAGAAACCGGCATCCCATTCATCCGAATCGCTACCAGAAGGACTGTCGGTAGGGTCCTGTAAGCCTTGATCTCCGGGGCCCGCCGGTCCCGGTCCGTCCGGCCCGGTGGGCTTTTCCACAGGTCTGACTTTGACTTCATTGGTAACCGGGTCTCGATATTCCTCAAAATCAAGTTCTGTATCCTTTAAATCGTCTTTCAGTCTATTCAAACGATACTGGCGAAGAGCTCCACCTTTGTCTGGCTCAGGAATAGTCTCATAATAATAGGAACTACGATTTTCTCGTATAGATAGAGCTATTTCTGTTGGAGAGAACCCACCGCCGCTGTTATGCGAAACGAAGAATCCATTGTACACCGAGGCAACAATTCCCGCCGGCCTAACATAAATTCGGCCCGCCTCCACCTGTTTTCGCAGAACATTCGACTGAAAGTATTCGATACCACCCCAGTCATTGTTGATGTCCGCCATAAGGCCGGGACTCTGAACCGTGGGATCGTAAGTGGATACATATCGATCGATGATTGTGCGGTGACCGATGTAGCCATCGTACATTCTGCCATAGAAAAAGGACCAGTTCCACTCCCCTGGTTCATAAAATCCATGGGTTCCTCGGCGAATGTAAGTTACCAGCTGTGAATAGTCTTCCAGCGAATCGTAAGTACCTGTGCGAATATCCGGTACTTTCTCGGCTGTTTTGGGCTCGGTGTCGTAGACCAGAATTTCCAGAGGAACCTGCAATCCGATCTTGAAATCATAAGGCAACGGCAACTCGAATTGCGGTGTAACGGTAATGTAATAGTCATCTTCGATGGTCTTGAAGCCAGTGTTCACTCCAAAGCCCATGTTTGTCAGATTCTGGCCGGGGCCGTATCCTGGAGGACGCCATTGGGGTTCTGTATCTGCCAGGGCAGGAGTAGCAAACAGGGCCAGCACCAGCAAGCATGAAGCTCGAGGAAAAGCCGAAACGCTACGCCAGAGCCCGGCTCCAGTGCTTTGAGGGATCAGATTCGTCACCTTGTGAAACCACGGGATTAACCTTTGGACTCTTCGGTCGCCTGGATAATCTCCTGTAAGAATAATCGGGCTGAGGCTACCGTATCCTTGAATACGAAAAACTCATCCAGCTTACTCATTTGAAAAAGCTTCTCTACATTTCCCTGTACATTAACAAGAATTAACAGCCCTCCTCGGTTTTTGAGCCAGTTCGAAATCTGAATCATGGTTCCAATGCCCGATGAATCCACATAGCTTAAATCCGTTAGATCAAAAATCATGAATCTATAGCCATTTTCCAGATGCCGGCGAACCATATTCTTCACTTCCGGACATTTATACAGATCCAGCTGGCCTTCTAGAGAATGCTCAAGGATTCTGTTATGGACTCCGGCCTCCGCTTTATATACCGATCGAAATGCCTTGTTGTCGGAAGCCCCGGCCATCAATTGCTTTCTGGCAATAATCAGGTTATCCTCCAGGTTTCGCTCCATATCGGAAAGACGGCCAATCATTCGATCAATGATATCTGGATCCACATCACGGTTATTGCTCAATCGTTGGATTGCCTGACGGATTACATCCCTGGCCGCCCCCAGGTCTCGCTCCCCGGAGATGCGAGAGGCTTCCATCATCGCTTTACTGGAGGCGGCCAGCAGGCTTTCCAGTCGGACGTTGTTGTCTCGATCGGAGGATGGGCTGGGCGAAAAAGCGCCTTTAAGTGTGGCATCGTGCTTTTCCATGCGAGAGTCTTCTTGCAGGTTATAAAATGAAAGCTCTGCTTCGATCAGCGGTCCGCTGGTTTCCGAGGCTTCTGCTCCATCCACTTCCAGAACCATTACAATGTTTCTTAGATCATCCGAACGAAGATCTCCGGGTCTCAGAATAAGATCTTTCTTTTGTCCCTGATCAGAGCCGGTGGAGCCCTCCCCGGTTTGACGATCTCGATAATCATGGGGCACGTCGCTGAGGAACTCTTTGATGCTGATTCCAGGGGCCAATCGCAGACGGATTTCCAGTCCCTGGCCGAAGAGCGCTGCGATATCACCAAATTCACGGAAAAAGACTTCATGAGCCTGCTCTGGACCCTCAATAAAGTAGAAGTTTCCACCGCCGGCTGTGGCAATGTCTTTGAGCAAGGTTTCGGAGAAATCCCGTCCAAAGCCAATGGTTGTCGTGGAAATACCGCGGTTATAATGATCTCTTGCTATCTTTTTGAGTTCGGTGGGAGAAACCACTCCGGTATTGGCCATTCCGTCGGTGAGCAGAATCACCCTTTTGTAGCCGTTGTCCGCCTGCGCTCCTTCCACCGTTCTCAGTGCCTGCAGCCAGCCGCCACTGAGGTTTGTGGAGCTTCCCACTCGAATCTGCTCAATTTTCTTGGTTACTGAATACTTGTCTGTGAGAGGAATCAAAGGCTGGACCACTTCGATGTTCGTGTCGTAAGCAACGATGGTGAGCTGATCGTGCCGGGTAAGCCAGTTTACAAGGGCACTGGCGGACTCGATCACAGACTGCATTTTATCGCCGTACATGGATTTGGACTTATCCATGGCCAGCCCCACAATCAGAGGTCGACGATCCGGAGAATCGGACACAGGAGGAGTCTCCACGCGTACCAGGAGATGAGTGAGGGACTTTTCCTGGTTGGACAGTTCCTGGTTCTCAAGATGAAGGCTAAAATTCATTTCTTCGGTCCTGACTCCTATATACGACGGATCCATGGGAAAAATAATCCATGGTCCGGCCCTGACAGAGCACTATACTACCTAAACAATCCGAGGCAAGGAGATTCCCGGACTGAATTTAGTCACAGAGCGGGAAAATACAGACTGGAGAATAAGCCATTTAAATCCAGTTTTCCGGCAAGATAGGCCCGTACTGCCGGGGCATGGGGGGACTGCTGGAAAGCGATGTCTGTTTGCGCTGCAAAATGAATCAGTATATCTCGGGAACGATCGGGATTTCGGTCCGGTCCAGGAAGGTAATAGTGCCTGGCCAGAAGGATGTAGGTATCATCGGCAAGATCCGATTCAGGGTACCGCTCCAGCAGGTCATAGAACAGTGTGGCCGCCACATAGCTTTTTCGATGATTCTGGGCGTACCTACCTACCTGGTAGAGTAAACCCGGCGCCGCCGGATCGTCCGGAAACTGATCGGGATAGGCCAGAAGTAGATCCAGAGCCTCCTGATTGGCTCCTGCATCCAGAAGTAGAAAGCCAGCACGTCTGTACAGCACCGGCTGAAATTCAAAGGATGCGCCAATCAATAGCTCTCGATAGTTTGCATCGGCTCCCTTCTCTTCCATGCGCATTTCCAGAAGGGCCAGCCGGGCCATATCCGCATCACGGCTATCCTGGCTGAGAGCCTGGTTAAAATACTTCAAAGCCAGTTCCCTGTGCCCCATGGATCTGTGCAAAACACCCTGGCGATAGGCAGGTATATCTGCCGCATCTTCAGCCTG